>NZ_JAQEKC010000015.1:0-53778 GCF_027679495.1 Collinsella aerofaciens | reverse complement strand
GGAGTCAGCAGGTCAATTCATATAGTTATGGGGGTGTATCCTAAAGGGAATCAAATTTATACCCCCATAACTAAGGAATTTTCTATTCCCACTCAATGGCTAGAGCCCTGGTGTAATTGACTGGATCACCGTTCCGGGAACCGGTATCGACCTACCTGTCCGCCAAACTCCTTCTTCAGCTCCAGCCTAGTATCTGACTCGCGCTGTTATAAGCGAAAACCGAAGAGATGCATCTTTGCCAAGAAAATAAGGTTAGCCTTATTTTACTGCATGATTCGTGTGTTATGGTTAGATGGCTCTAACTTTTTGGGGGCGATAGCCATGCACGAACGCAAGGACTTCTGGGACAAGAATGCCGGTCGGTACGACCGCTTCATGCGAAACGACCGGGCGGCGTATGAGAAGATGTATGGGCTGATCCGGCCGGTGGTGAAAGCAAAAACCGTGCTGGAGGTTGCCACCGGCACGGGGCTTATCGCAAAGAGCATCGTGAATGCGGCGGCGCACATCGAGGCTACGGACGCTTCTGCAAAGATGATCCTTGAAGCAAAACGGGACAATCAATCCGCAAAGCTGCACTTTTCCGTACAAGATATGTTCCGCCTGCCCTATGCACAGAAGTCCTTCGAAGTGGTGATCGTGTCCAACGCGCTTCACATAGTGCCGCATCCGGAAAAGGCCCTGCAAGAAATCAGGCGGGTGCTGAAGGACGACGGCGTGCTCATCGCGCCAACCTTCACCCACGCGGGGAACTCGGTTTCCGGCAAAGCAAAAGCCCTTTTCATGAGCATGGCGGGATTCCCCCTCCACAGCAGGTGGACAAGCGAGGAATATCTGCGTTTCCTGCGTCAAAACGGCTGGGCGGTGCAGAAAAGCGCGGTGCTGAAGGCCTCGTTCCAGTTGACCTATACGGAATGCACGAAATCGGAGGGGCCAGATGTCGTTCTTTGAAAACACCCGCAAGCCCGTGGGCCTCGGCGGAAAACTTATGGTTGCCATGATGAATCTGGGCCACGGCCCTGTGGCGCGGTGGGGACTTCGATTTCTACGACTTGCGCCAAACGCCAAGGTGCTAGATTGCGGCTGCGGCGGCGGGGCAAACATAAAACGACTGCTGAAAAAATGCCCGCATGGCGTCGTCAAGGGCATCGACTATTCGCCCGTCAGCGTGGAGAAGGCTAGAAAGCTCAACCGAACTGCAATTCAGGAGGGGCGTTGCGCCGTTCTGCAAGGCAGTGTGGCGGATATGGCGTTTGAGAATAGCTGTTTCGATGCTGCCGCGGCCTTTGAGACCGTCTATTTCTGGCCTGATTTGCCCCGATGTTTCCGTGAGGTTTGGCGGACGCTGAAGCCAGGCGCGACAGTTCTTATCTGCAACGAGAGCAATGGCGATACGGACAAGGACGAGAGGTGGACGCAGATCATCGGCGGCATGACCATCTACAAGGACATTGAATTAAAGGCGTGTCTGGAGCAGGCGGGTTTTCACGAGGTGCAGATACGCAAAAAGAAAAGGTGGCTCTGCGTCACGGCACGGAAGTAAGGGTAACAAGCACGGGCATTTTTGCATCCATCCTGCACATGGCGATAGGCATGACGGTCATAGCGGCTGTGCTGGCGGCAATTATGACAGTTCTTATTCACTGAGGAAGAAACCTATGAAATGTAAAATTGAGAAAAACACCGTGCAGGAGACGCTGATCCTCCCGCTGTATTCCCGGAAGCTGTGTACGGAGCTGTACCCGAACCTTTACAGGGATGAAACAGCGGTTCGCCTGCTCGACCAGATCGACTGCGACTTTTCAGAGGCAGAGAAAAACTCCCGCAGCCTGATGCAGCGCTTTGGTGCGCTGGAGGTGGCCATGCGGCAGGGTGATCTTGCTTTCGAGGTGCGGGATTACCTGAAAGGCCACCCCAATGCGGCGGTGGTCAATCTGGGCTGTGGGCTGGACAACACCGGCAGAACCTGCGACAACGGTAGATGCAAGATCTACAATCTGGACTTCCCGGATGTGATTGCCTTGCGGCAGCAGCTGCTGCCCGCCGAGGATCGAGAACAAAATATCCCCTGCGATCTGAAAGACACCGCATGGTTTGGCAAAATCGATGCCTCCGGCGGGGCGGTGTTCTTTGCCTCCGGGGTGTTCTATTACTTTCTGACCCAGCAGGTCCGGGAACTGGTGCGGGAGATGGCGGACGCTTTCCCCGGCGGTGTGCTGGTCTTTGATGCTGCCAATCGGATGGCAGTAAAGATGATCGCAAAAACATGGCTTAAGACTGCAAAAATCAAGGATGTGGGGGCATATTTTGCGGTTTCGGATGCCGCCAAGGAAATCGGCACGTGGGACAGCCGTCTGCAGGTCACAAGTCGCGGCTATATGCTGGGTTACAACGATTTGAGAGACCCTTCTGTCAGCGGCTTTTTCCGGTTTCTCGCAAGGGTCGGTGACAATGGGATGAAAATGCAAATCGTGAAAATAAGATTTTGAGAGGCAAAAATGCAAAAGACGAGCGCTTCTTGCCGCCCAATTGGCAAGAAGCGCTCGTCTTTCCTTAACGCGTTGTATGGCGGAGAGAGCGCAAGTTACGCGAGCGCCCTTCTTGCCAGCTCGGCCGCGCCAAGGATTCCTTGGTCGCCGCCGCAGCCCGGGGCGCAGATGTAGCTCTCTATGTCCTTAAGCTCGGCGGTCTGGATGTAGCCACCCAGATATTCGAGGGTCTTCTTGCGGACGATGCCGTAGAGCTGCTCCTGGTGCATCACGCCGCCGCCGAGGACGATACGGCGAGGCGAGTACATGAGCACGAGGTTCGCGCACATCTGCCCCAGATAATCCCCCTCGAGCGCCCACACCTCAGCGTTGTCCGCGAGCTCGGCCGCGGGCTTTCCCCAGCGCGCGGCGATGGCGGGGCCGGAGGCGAGGCCCTCGAGACAGCTCGCGTGGCTCGGGCAGACGCAGCGTCCCTCCTCGGCGGGACGGGTCCTTACCAGCATGTGGCCGGCCTCGGGGTGCAGCATGCCGTGAAGGAGCCTGCCCGCGCACATGACGCCCGCGCCCACGCCGGTGCCGATGGTCACGTAGACGGCATCCTCGAGCCCCTTGCAGCAGCCGAAGACTACTTCGCCGAGGCAGGCAACGTTCACGTCCGTGTCGTAGGTCACCGGAATCCCGAGGGTGTCGGCGAACGCGGCGCGAAGACCATAGCCTCGCCACGCGAGCTTGGGCGTCTGGAGGATGGAACCGTAGCGCTCATCGTTGGGGTCGACGCAGGTCGGGCCGAAGGCGCCGATGCCCAACGCGTTCACATCGCGGGCGGTGAACCACTCGACCATTTGTGGGACGGTCTCGGCGGGCGTAAGCGTCGGGGTCTCCATACGGTCGAGGACCTCGCCGTCGCCGGACACCACGGCACAGACCATCTTGGTCCCGCCGGCCTCGAGGGCGCCGAGCCTCATTTGCTTTTCGCTCATGTGATCCTCCTTACAAAGGGACGCCCGCAGTCATGGTCAACCGCGGGCGCCCATAACGTTGGCTTGTTTCGAGGCGACCCTACCTGGGCACGCGGTCCTGCCTTGCGGCAAACGGGGCGAGCACGGCGTGCGGCTCGCTTTGGTACCAGTAGGCGACGGTGGAGATGTCGTCCTCGCGCTCGTAGAGCTTGATGTCGTCGTTGCCGAGGTCCTGGAACGTCACGCGCAGGTCCTCCTTGAACGAGATCGGGTCGGGAAGGTGCCACCTGTAGAGGCCGTGCCTGGGCAGCGCGTCGTCGTTGGTCGCGAGCATCGGGTTCGGGTTCGGCTTGCCCGCGCTGAAGCGGTCGCGCGTGGCGTCGCGCGTCGAGCGGTACGGGTAGCCGGCGAACAGCGTGTTGAAGCACTGCGCCTCGGGCAGCGCGTGGGGCGGCCTGTCGAGGAAGGCCCAGGCACCGCCGAAGTAGTCCTCGGCTCCCGTCGAGGTGACCGTGGGGAACTCCTCGTCGCCGTCGAGGAAGAACTTCATCTCGCCCTCGCCCCACCAATAGCGCTCCAGGGCGCACAGGGCCATGTAGGTGCCGACGTAGTAGCCCTTGCCGCGCACGCCGTCGAGCACGGTGTAGTCGACGCCCCTGCGAGTGCTGCGCTCGCGGTTAAAGCGGGCGTGGAAGTACATGGCGTCGTCCGGCACGTCGGTGAGCGCGTAGTTGAACGTGTAGAAGATGTACTTAATGAACCCGGGGTGCTCGCTCGTAAGCGTGACCTTGGCGTGCTTCCTGAAGGGCATCTCGAAGTAGCAGTTCATGCCGCCCGTCGGGTTCACGCAGATGGGCATCGAGTTGACGATGGCGCGCTCACCGAAGCCGTTGCAGAAGAAGTCGCCGACAGGGCACTCGACCGAGGGGGTCTCCTCGTCGTCCCAGTAGAAGCGCAGCACGAGGTCGCGCATGACGAAGCTGCCGGCGGCGGTCTTGTCGGGGACGGTCATCCAGATGTGGCGGATGATGCCGGGGCCCTCGATGTCCGCGAGCGTGATGGTCTCGCCGGACTCAAGGGGCACGCAGCACGAACCCTTGCGGCCGACGCCGAGGTGGCTGGCCGACATGGCGGCGCGGCCCTTCTCGCCCGTGATGTTCTCGGGGGTGATGGCGCGGCTTTCCTCACCGCCGTGCATCCACACGTCTTTAAGGAACTCTCTCATCGTCGACCTCCTCTATTCGTCGTCTTCGCACTCGGCGGAACTGGCACCGTTCACGTAGACGATCTGCTGGCGCGCCTCGTCGACGAGGGCGTCGAAGTCGAGTTTCTCGTCGGGGCGCGCGAGCGCGACCGTCATGGCGAGCGGGAGGTTGACACCCGCGATCACGTGGATCCGGTCGGAGGCGAAGCGGGAGAAGCGCTGGTTCACGCTGCCGCCGAGCGCGTCGGTGAGGACGACGACCTCGTCAGTGCCCGAAAGAGCCGCCTCGACCGCCGCGTCGAGCCCCTCGCCGTTGTCGTTCACGTAGGCGCACACGGCGTTGACGGCGTCGCTCTTACCCGTAAGGAACTCGAGGGTGTCCTTGAAGCCCTGGGCGAGAAGGGAATGGCTCGCCACAACTATCTTTCTCATTGATTCACCAATCTCTTGGGTCGAAGCTAGGCGAGGATGCCAACGGCGGAGGCGACCATCGCGAGGACGATCACCACGAGGATGAGGGCCGTCATGCTCGCGTTCTTCTTGGTAAGAAGGTAATACGCGCTTCCCGTGATGGCGGCGGGGATCATGGCAGGCAGGATCTTGTCGAGCAGCGGCTGAATCTCCATCGAGACGTCGCCGAAGCTGAAGCTAATCGGGCAGGTGACGCCGATGACCGAGGCGATGAGGCAGCCGACCACGGTGAGGCCGAGCACGGAGGCGGCGGCAGTGAGGTTGGGAAGCTTCTCGCTGAAGTCGGTGACGAGCTTCACGCCCTGCTTGTAGCCGAACTCGAGGGCGTGCATGCGGACCCAGAAGATGGCCAGGATGAGCGCGAACCAGATGCCGGCTCCCACGGGGTTGCCCTCGATGGCCATGTAGGCGGCGATGGAGCCCATGATGGTCGGGATCATGGTCATGAGCAGGGAGTCGCCGACGCCGGCGAGCGGTCCCATGGTGCCGATCTTCAGGTCTTGGACGGCGTCCGCCGCCGCTAGGCCGTCGCGTTCCTCCATGGCCACGCAGGCGCCAAGGATGATGGCGGCGAGCCAAGGCTGGGTATTGTAGTAGCGGAAGTGGTTGTTGAGCGCTTGCTTATAGTCCTCGTCGTTCGTGTAGATCTTCCTCAGGACCGGCGAGAGGGCGTAGGCGACTGAGGCGCCCTGCTGGGTCTGGTAGTTGAAGGTGCACACGCTCATGAGCCAGCGCCAGTTCGCGTTGCGCAGATCCTTCTTGGTGACCTTGTAGCCGGAGGGCTTGCCCTCGGCGACGGCGGTGATGTTCTCGTTTTCCATGGTTACTCATCCTCTCCGATGAAGGCGTCTGCGGAAGCGTGGGCGGCGAGCTCGGTGTCCCTCTCGGCACGCTGGTAGAACGCGATCGCGAGGGCAACGCCGACGATGGCGGCGCCGATGATGGGCACGTTCAGGAAGGCCGAGAGGAAGAAGCCGACGAGCAGGTACTGGAAGTACTTGCCGGTGGGCATGTAGCGGAGCAGCATGGCGATACCGATGGCCGGGAGCATCTTGCCGGCGAGGGTGAGACCGGAGAGGAACCACTGAGGCATGACCTCGAGGAGCCAGTTGACGGCGGGCTGGCCGAGCGTCACGGAGACAAAGACGGGCAGGGCGGCGCACAGGCCGAAGAGCGCGGGGCAGACCCACAGGATGGCGTTCATCTGATTGAACTTACCCTCGTTGCAGAACTTCTGGGACTTCTCGACGACGAAGCCGTTGAGGATCTTGACGATGACGTCGAGCTGGATGCCGAGCATGCCGACCGGCAGGCCGATGGCGAGGCCCGTGTCCGCGCCCAGGGTCACGCCGTAGGCGGTGGCGATGATGGCCATCGTGCCGTAGTCGGGAATCGACGAGCCGCCGAAGCCCGCGACGCCGAGCTGCATGAGCTGGATGGTGCCGCCGATGACAAGGCCGGTCTGCCAGTCGCCCATGACGACGCCGGTGATAAGGCCCCAGAAGACGGCATAGTTGACGAAGATCATCGGGATGCCGTAGTAGTCCACGTGCTTGATGAAGGCCAGCAGGGTCAAAAGGACGACCTGCAGGATAGTGAAGTTGACCATGATCCCTCCTTAGATGAGGTCGGCGACGGAGACGGGCTTGTCGGCGGGCACGAACTGTGCCGTCACCTTGACGCCGCGGGCGATGAGCGCCTTGTAGCTCTGGACGTTCTCGGCGGAGGCATAGGCGCGCTGGGTGAGCTGGACGCCGCCCTCCTTGACAAGAGAGCCGCCGACGATCAGCGACGGGAGCTCGATGCCCGACTCGACCAGGTGAAGAATCGTCTCGGGCTCCTTGGCGATGACAAAGACCTTCTCGCGGTCGTACTTGCCCGCCGCGAAGTTCTTGAGCGCGGTCTGCTCGGAGATGATCGAGACGGCCATGCCCGCGGGGCGCGCCATCCTCATAGTGGACTTCAGGACCTCGTCGCCGGCGACCTTGTCGTCGATGACCATGACTCGGGTCGCGCCCGACACCGGGGCCCACTGCGTCACGATGATGCCGTGAAGCAGGCGATTGTCGATTCGTGCCATAACAACACTCATGTTTGCTCCTATCAAATGAAGTTTTACGTTCGGTACTGCCTCGGCGCTATCCGGATTCGCGCCGGGCAAGGGGTTATCGGATTATTGAGGACGCGCAGTCAGCTTGCGGCGGCGCGGGGAAGGTCACTCGTCGAGCAGGAGGTCCGAGGAGCCGAGGCGCTCTTCTCGCGCCGGGGCGGCGCTCACGCTTATGTAGTCGAAGACATATGCGATCTCGCTTACGGGAACCTCTACGCGATAGCGCGTCGAGATGCTCGAGAAGCTCTGCCTGAAGGACTCGATGAAATCGGCACGCTCCTCCTCGAAGCGGTCCTGGCCAACGTAGGTCTCAATGGGGTTTCTGGTAACAAGGCGCTCGACGAGACAGCAGAGGTGGACGTAGAGCCCAATGATGGCGTTGCTGCCGATCTTCTCGCCTGTCCTGCGCTGAAGCTCGTGCACGGCGCTCTCGATCTCGTGGAATAGCCGCTCCGGGTCGAGGATGGTGATGGAGCGGATGACGTTCTGCAGCGTCATGTTCGAGAGCAGCTTCTCGTGGAAAGAAGAGAGCTCGGAAGCGTCAAGCCACCTGCCGAACACGGCATCAACCTTAGAGGCGGACGCCGTCGACATGATGTCCTCGAGGGCGACGAAGGGGACGGAGGCGACCCCGGGGTCTCCCGTGCCGATGACGGCGCAGACGCGGTGCTCGGAGAAAACGGCGTCATTCGACCCGTTCGCGACGAGCTGCTTGAAGGGCCTCGTGAGCAGGCGCGCGCCTATGGTGCGCGGGAGGCTCTGCGAGACGAGCTGGCGTATCCTCTCCGCGGCGTCGACCCCGGACTCGGAGCAGAAGACGATGGCGTCCTCACGGTTGACGCGCTCGATCACCTTGCAGTGCGTCACGCACGCGGCGGTCGCATCGCCAAGAACCTCGGCGATGGACTTGCCGCCGAGCAGCCCGACCCCGATCTCGAGCGCAAGACCGGTAGAGACGTTGTTCACCACGCCGATAGTGGAGTCGGTAACGTTCTCGAGGGCCTTATAGGCCTCCTCCAAGGAGCCCATGTCGACGAGGAACACGACCCCGGTGCAGTAGGAATGGCGGTCGACGAGGCGCTGGAGCGGACCGACGATGTCCTTCAGCTGCTGGTCGTAGGGCATGTCGACAGCCTCGTACACATGCATGCCGAGCATACGGTTCGCCGCGTCGGCGATGCTCGTCGCCGTTGAGTAGCCGTGGGACAAGATGACGCAGAGCGTTCGAAGGGCCTTCGCATCGCGAGACTCCGATGCGACGCACAGCGTCAGAAGCGTCTTCGTGAAGTGATCGAGCGAGATTCCCAGCGCCCCTTCCACGTCTGCGGCGACCTGATCGGAGACGCTCGAGGCAAACGGTAATTCGGAGGTCACGGCACCGAGGAGATGGGAGATTTGCTCCGCACAGGCAGACTTTCGCTTAGCCAGGCCGATGCCCGGCCACAACTGCAGGCAAATCTCCTGGGCCAGCAGAAAAGCGACCTTCCTCGAAAGCTCGATGCCATAAGAAGAGCCTGCGTCGGCAAGGACCGCGCCCACGATGCGCTCGAAGGCGCGCGACCTCGAGGAGGTAACGCCGCGGCCGAAGATCAAGTGATCCTCAACGCCGCGCACAGCGGAGACAGCTTGCGAGACGAGCTCGGAGACAGAGAGCTCCCCGGCGCAGAATCGCTCATCGAGAGAGCACAGGGCATCGAGCGCCTGCTCGACCGGCCCTGTGCTCTCGGCGGCATCCAGGGACGCGTCGATCAGAACGCCATCGTCGGGCTGTTGATCGATATGCGCGGAGGAGAGGAGCCCGCTGGGAAGAAGATACGGGCGAACGACGACGTAGTCGCCCTCGCGATTGAGGAACGCTTTGGCGCAGCAGTTCGTCACGCAGGCGCGCAAGCCGGCGATGTTATCGGAAAAGTCCGCGTTCACGAGGCAACGGTATGCGCCGCGGCTGATCTTCACATCAGAACCGATTCGGCACCCCTCGCTGCGCAGGAAGCTCAAGATGAGATCCTCGCGCTCCTCGGGGGTCCGCTCCTTGAGTGAGGGGACGCGGGCACAGATGGGCATTTTGCTGTAGGCCGAGGAAACCTTCAGGTCATCGGCGGAAAGCGTCGTCGAAAGAACGAGGCGAGCGCGCGGCGCATCCTGGGAGGCATCGAGCCCGAGGGCCGTCGCAAGGCAGTGCTCCATCGCAGAGGGAGAGAGTGCCTCGATGCCGTTGACAAAAACCACACCCCCGCGCGATTTCGCGATCGACTCGTCAAGAAGCCCGTTGAACGAGGCGGCGTCCGGGACCCCGGCGCAGTCGATGCGCACATAGGAGGAGTCGCGGGACAGCAAGCCCTGGTTCTTGCCGTACTCGTACACAAGGCGAGAAAGGAAAGACTTGCCGACACCCACGCCGCCGCTCAAGAGGATGGGTAGGCCGAACGGAGGGTACTGAACCGCAGCCTTGCACTGCTCGACAACGGAGCTGAGGCTCAGGTCGAAGCCCACGGCACGCGCGAAGTCGCGGTGATCGGCGATTCCCGTCGCCTGGATGAGGTCGGCGAGCGAGGCGTACTCGCTTGCAGAGAGCTTTACCTGAAAACGCTTCTGGAACGCGCGGCGATGAAAATAACGGACAGGCCTGCCCGCCACCTTAACCACAAGGCCGGCGCGAACAAGGTCGTTGAGGTACTGGCTCGCCAGGCTCCTGGAGATGATGAGCGTCTCGGCGATGTCGGAGGTGGACAGACGGGCAAGGTCGTCGAGCGAGACGGCAGAGGTGAGGGCCTCGAGATGCTCGAGAATCCTGTCCCTCATGTCGACGGGTTTCTTTGCCAAGCTGTCCTGTGCGGTCTTGTCCATGACTTCTTACCTCCTTGTACAAGGAGTATAAGGGGAACACAGAGAACGGAAGGGGGCGCGTGGGGGAATCAACAGCCCCGAGGAGAAGTTCACCACTTGAGGGGCAGAAAACAACGGCCATTGAACATTCAGGGCCGACGCTCAACACTTCGGCTCGACACTTCGCTTTGGCAAGGGCCCTGCGCGATGGTGCAGCCCTCCATCTCGCAGCACAGGTCGCCGAAGGTCGCGAGGATGCGCTCCTTCTGTTCCGTGGGCGAGACGGCTCGGTGGGCAAGGTCCTCTCAAAAGGGGTCGTCCGACGCCGCAAGACCTCGATGACCGACTACCGCCTCGAGCAAGTGGCGGATTACCTCTGCACCATCGAACTTGCCTTGGTCAAGTGCGAGGCCAAGGAGAACGGTGAGACGTACAACAAGTTCTTCGGAGGTATAGGCTCTTTCAAGAGGAACTGGCTCAAGCAAGCCCGCAACAAGCGGATATAGCTGGTCTCGCGGTTTCGCAAGGAACGGTCAGCTCTCCTCTGGCGAGGAATCCCGGGCGACGTGCTTCGAGCAGCGGAAGCTGAAGCGCAAGCAGAAGCAGCGCGGGCATTGATCGGTGCCGACATGGGCCCAGACGTGAACAGTGCTACGTCCCCTGTTCACGGGGCGCGAAACCGCAAAGGTTGCACAGAGGTTGCAAAATAAGAAGCCCCCGACCTGTTTTCGCAGGTCAGAGGCTTGAAATCAACGAATATCGTTTACTCCCACTCGATAACGAGCGCCGCAGGTAAATAAGGTGCTCGTTTTGCCTCAGCCAACTCAATCAGGCATTTTCCCGTTGCCGTTTGATACTCATTTGATCCTCACGAGAACAAAAACGAGGCGAAGGCTATATCTTTCCTGCTCGATGAGCACGGGTCAATTCATCCTGAAGTGATTCCGGCATCATCTCTACGGCATGTACGGCACCTTCCCGCTCTTCACCCGCAAGGGTCTTTCCCGTATAGGGATCAGGAATCTCCTCGCCCAGCCAGTTATTCAGGATCGTGGGGTTATAAGTATCCTTCCAGTCTTCGTATTCTTCGCGCGAAATCTCGCCTTTTTCAAGTTGCGCGAGCTTCCTTCCCCAATCCATAAGCGCTTTCGGCACCATTCCGTACCCATAAGCGCGCAAGCTGGGAGAACCTTCTCTATTCGGCTCTAATTCGAATGCTTGCTCAAAGTTAAACAGCATGTGAATGAATTGGAGCTCGTTTTCGATTCCATAGACTTCAAATGCCTCCGGACGTACTTTAAGCGCTTTTGCCAACGATTCGAGATGTTTCTCCTTCGGATAGCGCGCGCCCAGCTCATAGCTTCTAAGAGCCGATTCCCCTAGACCCGCGGCCTTCGCCAACTCTTTCTGAGTCATCCCCCGTCGTTCACGTAACGCTCGGATTTTCATCCCCATACGTAGTTTGTCTGAATCACGCATCTCAGTTTCTCCTGTGGTCGGTCTCTCACCGTCTATCAGGTTAATCGACGTACGTCACATTTTCGTGATGATAATTCATTTTTTGACTTGACCTCTCGTTTTTGTGAGCTATTCTAATTTTCGAAGCACCTCTCATATTCGTGAGGTATAAACCGACTGAAAGGAGCATTCCAAATGTCCAATCAATTCATGAGCGCCGAGGAGGTTGCACGGGCCACGGGCATGAGCAAGTCTTATTCGTTCAAGCTCATCAGGACTTTGAATGCAGAGCTTGCAGCTCAGGGGATCATGACTATCCCCGGAAAGGTCCAGCGCTCGTATTTCGAGGCACGCCTTCTCTCCGCTCCTTCTAAGCAGAAGGCGGCGATGCCTAATGTCGGTTAGCCGCGACAAGAAGCGCGGGACCTGGACGGTCGAGGCTTGGTACCGCAACTCCATGGGAGAGCGCCACAAGAAAACGAAGCGCGGGTTCGTCTCCAAGAAGGAGGCTGTGGCTTGGGAGCGCGACTTCCTCGCGTCTTGCAACGAGCGCGTCGAGGTCACCGTCGAGACTTTCGTTAAGACTATGTACGCCCGTGACGTATATCCTCGGCTGCGAGTCGGCACCAAGCTCACCAAGGATGCCATTATCGACAAGTACATCCTTCCGTTCTTCGGCAAGATGCGCCTCTGCGACGTCAAGGCCGCAGACGTGGTGCGCTGGGAAAACTGGCTTTTGGAACAGGGGCTCTCTCAGAGCTACCTCCACACCATATGCAACCAGTTCTCAGCCATTTTCAACCATGCAGTTCGTTTCTACCGCCTGCCTCAGAACCCCATGCTGGCGGCGGGAAAGGTCGGCTCCAAGCGCCCCGAGAAGGAAATGCTCTACTGGACCCCTGCCGAGTTCAAGCTCTTCTCCCAGGCCATCGAGGAAAAACCGCTCATCTACCTTGCGTTTCTCACGCTCTACCTCTCGGGCTGCCGCGAGGGCGAGCTCCTCGCCCTTCGTCCGGAGGATATCGACTTCGACCTCAACGTCATCCGCATCCGTCGTTCCTACGCCCGCATCAAGGGCGAGGACGTTATCGGCCCGCCCAAGACGCGAGCCTCAAAGCGTGACATCGTCATGCCGAGCCTCCTCCGTGAGGAGTTGGGCGATTATCTGGCAACGCATCCCGAGATCGCTCCTACCGACCGGCTCTTCCCCATCACGAAGCATGCCCTGTCCCATGAGATGAAGCGGGGCTGCGAAATCTCGGGCGTCAAGCGCATCCGCATCCACGACATCCGCCACTCGCACGTCAGCGCGCTCATCAACAGCGGCTACTCGCCCACGGCGATCGCCGACCGCATGGGGCACGAGACCGCAGAGGTCACGGAGATGTACTCGCATCTCTTTCCCTCGACCCAGCACGATCTCGTGGAGGCGCTGGACGAGGTGATGACGGATGTCTAGGCCGATTGTGGACGCCAAGGGACGCCGCCGCTGCAAGACCATCGCCTTCCGCATGTCGCCCGCAGAGGCGGAGCAGCTCGACCTCCGCGTCGCTTTGAGCGGCCTGTCGAAGCAGGACTACATCACGGGCTGCTTGCTTGAGGGCACCTTCACCGTGGTCGCGACCAGCCGCATGCGCAAGGCGGTCAAGGAGCGCGTGGGGCCTGTCGTAGCGGAACTTCGGCGCATCCGGCGCGCAGGGGACATGGACGACGAGCTCGTCGAGTCGCTTGAGGCACTCGCTGCCTTCGCCGGGTCGTTCGCGCCCGAGCGCTCCCCCGTGGAGCTTGAAGACGCCCTTATCGCAAACCTTGGAATGGACGACGGCCTCCCCTACCAAAGCTCGGCCGTCGCCCAAAAACATGAGCCCACACATAAGGAGGACCCTGTCGATGAATCTTAGCATGATGAATTCCGCCCGACGCCGCGCCGTCTTGCGCGACCACGGCCTCGACCATCCACTGTCAGAGGAAGAGCTGGTCGAGCTCCTTATCGATACGGAGCTTCGCCTCAGCCGGCTCGAAGCGCTTGTCTCCGGCAAAACCTGCCCCGTCAATGGCCCTCACCGCCTCCAGTCTCGCGGGGTGGCCTGATGGACACGCAGAAGCGCGACGACGCTCCCAACCCCCAGCCCCCGGAGCGCCGCTCTCCGCCGACGGTCAACGAGATCGTCGAGGAGCTCAAGTCCCTCCCCCTGAACGTCGGCTATAACCGGCTCGCGAATGAACTCTTCAAGACCGGTCCTCTGCCCTGGGACACGAATGTGAGGGAACGCCGGTGGCGCGACTCCGACGACGCCCGGCTCTTCGCCCTACTCCAGCAGACCATCTCCCTCCAGAAGGAGAAGTTCATGCTGCTCGCATTGACCATCGTCGGCGAGGACAACGCCTATGACCCGCTCGTCACCATGCTCGAAGCCACTGCCTGGGACGGAATCCCGCGCGTGGGTACGCTTCTCAACGCCTATCTCGGCGCGGAGATGAGTGCATACGTCTCGGAAGTCGAGCGCATCCTGTTCTGCGAGGGCATCGCCCGCGTCTACCACCCGGGCTGCAAGGCCGACTACATGCCCATCCTGTGCGGTGCCGGGGGCATCGGCAAGTCCTCCTTCGTCAGGGGCCTCGCCATGCGAGACGAGTACTTCAGCGACTCCGTGATCAACCTCGGCGATGTCAAGCTCACAGGCGAGCAGAACCGAGGCAAGTGGATTGTCGAGATCCCCGAGCTCAACGGCATGTCCGAGCGCTCCGTCGAGAGCGTGAAGGCCGGGATCACACGTCAGGTAGATGAGTTCCGGGGAGCCTACCGTCGACGGACGGAAGCTTTCCCCCGGCGCGTCGTCTTCGTCGGCACCACGAACGAGGCCGACTTCATCCGCGAGCGGACGAGCGGCGCAAGGCGCTTCCTCCCGGTGCTCTGCGGCATCGAGTGCACGGAGAAGTCCGTCTTCGACGAGGGCTTTCCTACCGCCATCCGGCAGGCATGGACAGAGGCCCGCACGTGGATGAAGACGGGCGACCCCCGTTTCTCGACCGTCCTCACGCCCGAAATGGAGGTCGAGGCGGCCGCACAGCGCGGACGTTTTGTCGAGGAGGACCCCTGTGTGCAGAAGGTCCTCGCATATCTTCCCGGCAACACCGACCGTCCCATATGCACGTTCGAAATCCTCGACAAGGCCCTCCACCTTGAGAAGACCAAGGCCAACTGCAAGATGGTCAGCCGCATCCTCTCGTCGCAGTGCCCCGGATGGGTTCCGGGCAACAAGCGTCTCTGCCCTCCATACGGCAAGCAGCGCTGTTGGGTGTTCCGGGAAACGGATTAGGGCCGATTGGGTGCCGCAGCATGTCGCAGCGGCACCCTGTCCACCGCCCTTCACCTGCAAGACCCGGCAGACGGTGCCGAAGGTGCCATGGATTCCAAAACTCTTGGCCGCTCCTCGGCACCTTCGGCACCACGCAGTCTCTCCGCAGCTAGAACCATCGCTAACCAAGACATTTAAGCGAGTTGCCGGCACCCGTGCGGCACCGGCAGAAAGGAAACACACGATGAAACTGATTGAGAAAATGAAATCGCGCCTCGCCGACCTCCTCGGGACAATCCCCGAGCACAAGGGCGACGCTGTCGGCTCCGTGCTCTCCC
Source organism: Collinsella aerofaciens (assembly GCF_027679495.1). Taxonomy (GTDB): domain Bacteria; phylum Actinomycetota; class Coriobacteriia; order Coriobacteriales; family Coriobacteriaceae; genus Collinsella; species Collinsella aerofaciens_AK. The sequence continues at coordinate 38,624 of NZ_JAQEKC010000015.1, read as the reverse complement.
ATCTGCTGGAATCCGATCCCGGCCTGAACTTCACGCGAGCAGCGCGGGTCAACGAGCGTCCGGGTTTCACGCGCGTCGTTCGCGCCGGAATCGCCTACTACGCGAAGCCGGAGTGCAAGGTCTTGAACCCGTTCAAGGAAGGCGGGAACGGCGTCTATTTCGTCAAGGGCTGCAACGACGACCCCACCGGCATCTTCTTCACCGACACTTTCAACGTCAACGACGTAGAGTACAGCGATGCCATCGCGGCCTATCTCTTCGCCTACGGAATCCCCCGCGACGATCTCGTCATGGTACCCATCACCTTCTGGCCCAAGACCTACGAGCGCACGCCCGAGAGCATCGCCGCCCTCCGTGCCGTCGGCGCACCCCTCCCGAACGAAGGGGTCTAAGATGACCACCGGCAAAGACAAGTCGAAAGTCATGAGCCTTCGCCTCCCCGACAAGACCTATCGCCGCCTCCACGCCTACGGGGTTTCCAAGGGGCTCAGCGACAGCGCCGCCGCACGTGAGCTCATCGCTGCCGGGCTCGCCTCCGACGGCCTGGCGCTCTACTCCACCGAGCTCGGAACCTATCTGCGCGGCGTCATGCAGCCGTTGTTGGAGCAGCTCGACCGCACGCTCGGCGAGCGCAACGCGGAACAGGAGGACCGCATCGCACGCGTCGTCCACCGCGCCACCCGTGCCTCTATCGTCGCGGCCATCGCGGCGGTCGAGATCGAGAAGGGCACGTTCGATGGCCTGGACGGCGTGAGCGCATCGGACATCTACGCCGCCTACGACAAGCAGGCCAGGCTCATGCAGAGCGGCATGAGCCTCGCCGAGGCCCGGGAGCGCCTAGCCGATGGCAAGTCGTAGCAGCCTCGTCGTGAACGCCCGCGTGCACCTCCCCGGTTCGCGCGGGCGTTCCGCCGTCATCACCAACAACATCGAATACGTCGCCACGCGCGAGGGGGCCGACAAGTCAGCCACCGTCGACGACCTCAGACGCTCCGAGCTCGCAGAGAGGATGGGGCTCGTCGGCTACTGCGCCGAGAGGCCCGGATCGACCGCGCTCTTCGACCAGAACGGGGCCGTCCAGCTCCGCACGGCCCGCAGGGAGCTCGAAAAGGCCGACGGCGCGATTGTTACCGTTGTGCTCAGCGTCCGCAGGGACGAGGCGTGCGAGCTCGACCTCGCGTGCAAGGAGGATTGGCAACGCTTCTGCCGACGAAACCTCTCGCCGGCACTTGCCGAGGCAATGGGCATCCCCGAGTCAAGCGTCCGCTGGGTAGCTGCCGAGCACGAGAACCACCCGAGCTCCAAGCACGTGCACGTCATAGCGTGGTCGTCGGACGGCTCATTCGATTCGCTCATGGCCCGCAACGCGCTTGACCGGGCAAGGAACGACCTCACCGATGCGGCGTTGGCCCCGGCGCTCGCGGTTGAACACGAGGCCCGCGACCTTGCGAGGTCACGAACGGTCGACGCCGTCCGTGGCGTCCCCGTGAATGAGACAAACGTCACGCTGCCCCCGGACGGTCGTATCTCCTACGCGCACCTCCGTCGCTGGCACCCGGAAGTAGCAAAAGAGGTTGACTCCGCCGTCGCGAGGGCCGAATCGGCCCATCCCGAAATCAAGGCGACCGTTGTCGCCTATCGCGAGTCCGTAGAGCGATGCGCCGATCTCAGGGGCCTCAAAGGAGTGGAGAGGGACCGTTACGTGAGCGATGCCATGAGGGAACTGCGGGCACGCCAGTGCAACGCCGTACTCAGAATCATCGCGCCCGACCGAACGGCGATCCCCACGCAAGACCTTGAAAGGACTAGGAGACCGGAGCGCGGCCCCGCGACGGAACGTAGGTATATGAGGGCGCTCGCGGGTGAGGTCCGCGCCTGCGTCTCCCCTGAGAACCTAGACGCGGCGTGCAGGGCGGTGCGCGAACATCGTCCGATCCCGAAGCGATGCCTCCAAGGTTGTCCGTCCTACACACTCTCCATGGCCAAGGCCCCGATTGCCGCCGGAAAGGCCCTTGCTAGGGTCCTCGCATCCGCAACGGAATCCCGGAAAGGCAGAAGAGACCTATCGGACGATGTCGGCCAGCAAGCCGAACGCGTGCTCGCTAGGGCTCTCGCGGCCGCCGCATCGGCCGCGATCAGGGGCGATGCGGTGGGCATCGCGCTCGCACCAGCAAAATCCATAGTGAAGGGAATGATTCTGTGAGCAAGCAGAAGAGCTTCAACGCCGACGAGGGCGCGCATCTCAGGCGCTGCGTCGCCACCGGCGCGGCAGCCGGGGCCGCGATCGCACTCGTTCTGCTGCCGGCGATATGGCGCTGGCTGGATGCATGGGTCATCGGCATCGCCATAACGCTCAGAAGCTTCGGGACGGCCGCAGCACCCGAGCTTCCCGGGACCGTGTTCCAAAACCCACTCGAAGTCCTACCGGAGCTGGTCCAGGACGATGCCTTCCTCGCGGGATGCGCGGCGGTCCTCGCCATCTCCACGATAGCAGGCGTCTGGAGCCACTTCGACTGGTCGCGCTGGCTCCACGACGGGACCTGGGTCGGCGGGCGCCGCGCGCCCGGCGCGCCCATCCACGGCGACGCGAGGCTCATCTCGGCACACGGCGAGCTTAAGCGCCGGAGCGAATCGTGGCAGAAGGGCGACAAGCCCTCGGGCGGCACACTGGTCGTGGGCGAGATCGGGAAGAGCGTCAGGCTCATCGACTCTGTCCACGCCTGCATCCTTGCCGAGAGTGGCGAGGGCAAAAGCCGTCGAGTCGCCATTTTGTCAGCCTTGGCAAACTTCGAGCAAGGCCGCTCCCTCATCATCAACGACATCAAGGGCGAGCTCAGGGCCTTCCTTGAGCCTGTGTTCGAGGAGACGGGCACTCATCGCATCGTCGACGTGATGTTCGACGCGCCCGTATCCTCGGTTCGATTCGATCCGCTCGAGAGGGCAAAGGAGGCCTTTAAGGCGGAGGGGGCCGGCGGCTGCGCACGGGAGCTGCGTGAGCTCGCGCGCTGCGTCGTGCCCGCGCCGTCGAAAGGCCAGCCGTTCTTCTACGACGGCGCTCGGAACCTCTTCGTCGGCATCTCCCTCGCCCTCATCGAGGATGCGTCCATCCCGGAAGACAAGAAGACCGTCATGTCCGTCGCTGCCGCGATCTCGCCGTCAGGCGACCAGGGCCCGCTTGACCGCATCGCCGCCCTGGCGGCATCTCTGTCCGCAGGAGACCCCGCCCTCCCCTTCCTCGGCGGACTCAACGGTGAGCACGGAGGCGGGCCTGGCATCGTCTCGACTCTGAGCAACTGCCTCACCGAGTACGTCGACGGCAACGTTGCCCGGATGCTTCACGACGACGAGTGCGGCCTCGGGGACATCGGCGAGGAGCCCACGGCGGTCTTCATCTCATCGTCCTCGGCAACGGGCAACTACAAGAGACTCGTCCAGACGTTCGTTTCCCAAGCGCTCTCGGCGCTGCGTTCCTGCGCCGCAGGCCATGCCGGGCGCTGCCCCGTCGAAACCATCCTCCTCCTCGATGAGGCGGCGTCCCTCGGCCGCAACGAAAGGATCGTCCAGGACCTGGGAGAGATGCGCTCAGAAGGCGTCCATGTTCTCTGGTTCTGTCAGTCGCTCCTCCAGCTCCAGTCCGTCTCCGGCTACAGCCGAGAAGAAGCCGAGACGATACTCGACCTCCTCAAGGACAAGGTCGTTCTCTCCTGCTCCAACCTCGACACCGCGCGCAAGCTCTCGGAGTCGATGGGCTCCTACACGGCGGTCGCTCAGTCCACGAACCGAACGAGGGGAACGAACACCGGCTCGACGGGCACGAGCGAGGGACTCGTCCGCAGGCCGCTCATCACGCCCGACGAGCTCCAGCGTTGGACTGGCCGCGAGACGGGAGCCCTCGTGATCCACGACGGCGTACCTATGGCCTTCCCCAGCAGGGACGTCACCGAGACCTTCGTCGGGCCCATGCTCGGGATGACATCCCCCGAGGCCGAACGGGCACTTATGGAGCAATCGACCGCTCGCCGCGAGATCAGGAACGAGACGGTACCGAAGATTTGGCAGGGCCCGACCGACCCCGGCGGCGCGGCGACAGCACCGACGAAGCCGAAAACGGCGGCAGGATACGTTCCCGAGGGCTTCTAGCCGCGTAATCGCCCATATCCAGCGGAAACGCCTCGATCAACTACGCACCCGCACCCGCGTACTACACGCGGGTGCGGGTGTTTTTCGTTTTAGGTGCAGGCATCTACCTGCGCTTTCGAACTCGGCGCGCCGAGTTGCGCCGTTTGCCTCCGGCGAAACGTAGTGGAGCCTTATCCTGCACCGCCGATTCTCGGCGGAAATAGAAGTCAACAGGTCTCGCGATATTCGAATAGCATAAAAAGAAGCAGCGCCGCGCATCCACAGATATTTTTCCAGCAATCCGTCACCGAGTCATCCCGTAAACAGGTCGGAATCGAAAAACTCCCTTAGAGAAACACCAAGGCCCCTTGCTATGCGCTCTATGTTCTCGATCGAGATGTTCCGTTTCCCGGTTTCGACCTCGGCAAAATAGGTTCGAGACATCTCTATCGAGAACGCAAGGGCTTCCTGGCTGTATCCAAGAGCGTTTCTCAGTTCCTTAATGCGAAGTCCGACTTTCATTTTTGCATCTAGCTGAGTCATTGGTACCTCCCGACTGGTGGTGCCAATGATTTGAGGCGGACCTATATAAGTCACACCTATATGAGTGACAATTTGCAATACAATGCTCACGTGGCCCTTTTCCCGGTTGAAGGGATCGCCGTAAGTACCATCTATGAATCAAAGGAGAACTGCCATGGCGATGAATGTATCCCGGCGCGGCTTTTTGGGCGCTGTCGGACTGATGTCGATTGCCGGATTGAGCGGCTTGAGCGGATGCGGGATGACGGGAGTGAAGGGAATGACGCTCTATTACGTATCGGTCTGCGACAACGTCGCCCTCGGGAAGATGACGAATAACAAGCTGGGTTCCGAGACGACGATAACCTTCGACGACGGGGACGGCTGGCATTACGCAGGGTCGTTCGAGTCCTCGGGAACGTGGAGGCAGGAAGACGAGAACATCGTATTGAGCTCAAGCGAGCTCGGGACCCTGACGCTCAAGAAGGCCGACGATGCGGATGCCTATATCCCCTCTGGCGACGAGGAGTACGGCGAGCGCTATTTCCTTAACGAGGACGATGCGAAGAAGTACTACGAGGACTACACCGGCAAGGCGGTCGCCCGCGTCAAAGAGCTGCTTGAATCGCAGGAATGGGAACGCTCGAACCGGCCGGAGTCCATGGCGAGCCCCGAGGAGATCAACTTCGACAGCGGAAAGATCGCATTCAAGAAGGCCTCGTATAACCAAAAGGGCTATCTGTTCACCCAGGGTCCCAGTGATGACGAATGGGCCGCATCGGACCATTCGGGAAAGTACAGCCTCACGGTCAAAGACCAGAGGGCGAAGGATACCGACTCTACACCGCGCCCGCTCGTTTACAAGGGCGAGCTGACGGCCGATGGGGCGTCGGTGGCCTACACCCTCGAGAAACGTAGCGACAGCCTGGTTCTGAAGCTGGGAGAGACAATGTATGATCCGGTGTTCACGAATGGAAAATAGCGGTCGAATCAAGCTCTTCGGGCGCGAGTTCTCCCGCAAGCAGGTTTGCGCGGCTGGTGCGGGAATCCTCTGCGCGGCGCTTCTCATCGGCTGCGGGGCTTACGCTATCTCACATGCCAGTTGGACGGGAGATTCCAATGCCCCTGCGGTGTCGCAGTCGAAGGACGATGAGAAGCAGAACATGGTACTTACCCTTGAAGTGAAGGCTGACGGCTGGGATGCGGACACCTCCACGCCCGTCATCGCCCATATTGAGGATGAGGACGGGAAAGTAGACTTCTACACCGCCATCGCCGCGAACAAGCAGGTGACCGTGAAGGTCGGTGAGTCCGGTACCTATACCGTCACATTCATCTCACCGGTGAACGCCGACGGCTCCATCTATAAGGTGCCATCGAAGAAGGTTACCGCCGGAAAAGCCGACAAGACAGTTGCCACAGGCGTGACTTTCGATAAGGTAGATGCGGACAAGGTAACGAAGGATGACCTGACAGCCATTGCCAAGGACGTTGCGGAAGCCGTGAAGAAGGGCGATTCCACCCTGACCGGGGACAAGGGCGCTGAGGTCGTGAAGAAGTTCGAGGACAACATCAAGAAGAACCCGAACGCCGATACCGATGCCGTCGAGAAGGAGACCGAGAAGGCTCAGGAGACCGCCAAGGAAGAGAAGTCCGACGCGAAGACCCCGGAAACTTCCGACAGCAAGAAGAGCGATTCAGGCTCATCCAACGGCTCCAAGAAGGATAATGGGAAGACCACAGGCAGCTCCGATAATTCTGGAAACAAGAGCAATTCATCCTCCAAGAAAGACGAAGGAAAATCCGATAGCAAGCCGAGTGGCGGCAACAGCAGCAACTCCAGCTCAAACTCCAATTCAGGCAGTTCATCGAAAAAGGATGACACCCCGGCGCATCAGCACAACTGGGTTGCCCAGACAAAAACCGTCCATCACGACGCTCAGTACAAGACCGTCCACCACGATGCGGTGACGCATCAGGTGTGGCATGACCCGGTGACGGAGGAGCACTATATCTGCAATCAGTGTGGTGCGGATATCACGTCTGACCCTTGGGGACACATTGACAACTCCCTTCTGAACGGCGGCAACTGCGGTGGTTATCATTCTTCCTATGTGACTGTGAAGCAGGGTTACTATGAAACCGTAACCGACAAGGCGGCATATGACGAGCAGGTGCAGCTGAGCGCGGCATGGAACGAGACCGTGACCACCGGGTATAAGTGCTCGGGCTGCGGTGCCACGAAGTAGCGGAAGCCGCCGAATTCTAGGCCGTAGCAGTCAAGCATCAGGTTGAGATCTATTGATGCCGCCGGGTGCATGGGTCTCAGTATCCTCCATGTTCCCGAGTCGCCTTGGCCAAGGCTCCAAGGGGCGCCGCCCCTTGGCGTGCAGAGGTTCGGGGATGGCACGAGGCATCCCCGAAAAAGCTGGCGCGGGCACGCCGATGGCATACCCGCGTTCTCTGTATGCGCCTCACCCCTCTCCGGCAACGTACGCGGTCCGGCCGCTCCCGCAGTCGATGCTCTCCACGTCGCCGAATCCGATGCGGACGGCAGCCCATCCGCCCCCGTCCTCCACCAAGGCGTCGGCCTCGTCGCGTGCTTCCGAGACGAGTCGCCCGAGTTCTGGCGACCCCTCCGGAGCGGTGCCTATCTCGAACGCCCCGCCCTCGCCGCGCGACTCGAACTCGACGACGACAGTCAGCCCGACGGCTCCGCCCGGGGACTTGCCGAATCTGCCCGCGGCGTCAAACTCGTCCATCTCCATGGAGCTACCTCCCCCTGACGGCGCTAAGCAACTTCGGCTCGAAGTGCTCGTCGCGTTCGATGGCGGCGAACCCCATCTGGCGGTTCAGCTCGGCCATCTCCTTGATGCTGAAGTAGCCGAGCTCGTCGTCGTAGCCCTCGACGAGGCCGAACGCCTCGTCCGTCCCATCGAACTCGAGCAGCCACCAGTCCCATCCGTTCACGCACGAGAAGTAGTGGACGTAGACCGAGGGGTCCTCCGCCCCGTCCTGCTCGTAGAGCCTCGGTAGCCCCTCCGCAATCTCCCTCGTCATCAGCTCCTGCATGTCTTCCTCCGTTTCCGGGCACGCTGCCCTGATCATCTCGCCCTTGCGGGCAAAGCCGAATGGCGACGCCGCGCGTCGTCGTCGGCTTTGCTCCCTGCAAAGCCGCACCGGAGCGAAGGCGGGTCAAGGGAGGTCCATGACGACCTCCACCAACCGGAGCGGAGCGGAGGTTTGTGCGGGGTCTCATGGGCCCCTTGACGCGGCGTAGCGGAGGTGCCACCCACGTAACGGATACAAGGTCATGACCGGCGAATGCCGCCGAAACGTTGGAAATCATGGGTCAAGCCTGAAGAGAGGCGGCCGCCCCTAACGGACGGCCGCCTTAGCAAGCCTTACTAATTCGGTTCTGGTATATGATCCGAGATGCCCGCTGGGCAAATCCCGACGATACTAGTGATAGTCGTTTGCGAAGGAGCCGTAGAAGAGCGCCTTACAGTCGACATCGCTATAGGACATGATGGCATCCTGGACCTCGGGGCGCAGGAGGTTGAGCACCTTGTACTCACCGTTTCCCATATCCCCCACAAAGAGCACCTGTTTGAAGACATCAGGGTACTCGCGCAAGTAGGTCACGTAACCTCTGAGCTTTGCCAGTGTGTCGCCGAGGAACTCGCCGTGGGGGTCGACGATGGACGGCCTGATGACGCCCTCTGCATCCTTCACGAAGAAGAGGAAATCTGGATGCAGGGCTTTGCGTCCCACCGAAGACATGTACGGGATCGAAAACGCCTTGGCAGACATGCTGCCCGACGGATTGCGATAGAAGGCAACCGTGCGATTCTTTGCCAATTCGTTCCTAACGATATAGTCTTCCGCCGGGCTCAGGTCGAGCGGGCAGAAGCCGTCCTCTTTCTGCACGATATGGCACGGATACTTAGCGAAGTCGTCCGACGTGCTGGTAGACGTGGGCCACTCTATCTTTGTGAGACGCTTGCCCTCGGTTTCACGGGCCAGCTCGTCGTAGCGTTGCTTTGCCGCGTCGTTAAGGTAGTCATAATCGCCAGATCCATCGACCTTATCGAAGTATCCCTTTCGGCATTGAGCCGCCCAGCCCTCGAGCGCATCAACGATGGCCTGCGTGCGAACCGCTGCGGCAAGGCGCAGGTCGCACTCGGGCCGCCCAAGCTCCTTGAAGTTGGCGCGACGATACTCATTCGCAAACTCCTTAGTGAAATGCATGTCGGCGTCGCGGGCGGCCTTCCTGAGGCCCTCGGCGTCCGTGCGAGCCTCCTCCTGCTCCTGGTCCTCGGTCTCGTTGAGCTTGTCGAGCGTGATCTTGACGGTCTCGGCAACCTCTACGTCGTGTTTGGCTTCGCGGTACTCGTCCTCGTTAGCAACGATGTATCCCTTGAGCTTCTGGACGAACTGTTTTTTCACGTCGGCTGCGGCATTGACATCGAGGCCGGTCTCGACAAGCAGAGTCGCCGTCTTAACCAGACTCTGGAATTCGTTTCTGGCCTTCTTCGGAATGCGCTGGACGGGGATGGAATCGAAGGCTGTGCGGATGCCCTGCCACTCCTGGTGCGTGAAAGACTGCTCGCGCTTGGTGGGCGGCTTGGGCTTTGCCATGGGCACGGGTTTTACGACCGAGACGGGCTGGGTCGGCTCGGTCTGTGTGGAACTTGGCTCAGGGGTCGCAGGTTGCTGCGGGGCAGGCGCTGCAACGTAGTTGCCCGTTGCGGGCTGAGGCGCCGGCTCCGCTTCTGGCGCCGGGACGTCGACGGGCCCGACCGCCGAGGCAAGCGAGGGCTGCGTTCCCTGCATGTCCAACGGCTCCTGAATCGCGATGCCGGCAAGCGGCGCCTGGTAGCCGGGTTGTGCCTGCCGCGCCGCCTCGATGGCCTTCTCGTTCTCCTCGTACGCCTTGAGCTCCTGTTGGTAGTCGGCTTCGGACTTGGGCGCAGCCGCCGTGATGGTCACGGGGTTGAGAACGATGTTCTGCTTGCCGATGGAGCTCTCACCCATGTCGTCCTTGCGACCCATGAGGTAGTCGACCACGTCCTGAGTGCTCTCGGGATTGAACTGGGGCAGGTAGCAGGCGACGGAGTTCAAAAGATCATCGGATTCGATGCGCCGCGCAAGCGGGGTGCGTACCATACGTCCCACGAGCTGTGCGATATAGGTCGAGTCCGAACGCCTGCGCTGCGAGAAGATAACCTCCGCTCGCGGGCAGTCCCATCCGTTGGAGACAGCTTCCTTGGCGAAGAGCACGCGAATGCGCGAGGTGTCCTGAACGAACTCGGGCTCGACATAGGGAATGAGGTATTTTCCCGCCGCGATGTCCTTATGCTCGCCGAAGACGTTGGCGAACGACATCGCCTCAGAAAGGCCGGGGACCAGGCCCGTGATCTGGTCGCACATCTCAGCCAGGGCCGAGTTGCTCACGTTGTCCGCCGCTTGGATGAGCAGCAGCGGGTTGACGGGACTCTCGCCCTCACGGGCACAGTACTCGCCCCACTCGCGGCAGGCCAGGGCATAGCGCTCGCACGCCATAGTGAGGTACTGGTGCTCGACTGGGTCGTCCTTCTCTGGCACGCGCAACTCGATGATGTCCTTGAGCAGACCTGACTCCTGGACCTCGCGAGGGGTCACAGCGACCTTTGGCATACGCACGCGATCGGCGCGCTGGTCCATGGCCGCCTCGAACCTCTGCGGCGTAGCAGAGACCCCGACGACGACGGGCATCGCCGCGCGGCCGTCCAGGCCGTCGATGAGGTTAGCATAGATCGTCGCGGTGCCGCGCTCACTTGATGCATTGGCCCCCAGGCCGCGGTGGGCCTCGTCTATGAACAGATAGAGGTTACGCTCCGGGTCCCTGATGGTGCGGTCAAGGATATCCCAGAACACGCGGCCGGAGTTGGCCTCACCACCCTTGGTGAGCAGGCCATTCTTGCTAAGCAGGTCCTTGCTGAGGAAATAGACATGGCGCGGTTCGAGAATGTCGTGCGCGGCTCCGAAGTCGTTGGTAATCGTGACCAGATGGCGCCTGTCGAGGATGCTGTCTGCCAGCTTGTCCGCCACGTTGGAAAAACGCACGCTCGTCTGCTCGTTCAGGCTCGGGGAATCCGAGAGCCAAAGAACAACGGCATTCTCGTCGGGCATGAGGCCCAGATCATCGTCTCCGAAGAAGAGTGCTTCGATCGTCGCCGCGCACATGACCGTCTTGCCCGAGCCCGTGGGAGATGCGAGGCACACCGAAGACAGTTCGCCGTCCTGCTCATAGCGTCGGCGCATCGACTGCAACTTGTTTGCCAGGGTCGCGACTGCCCCGGCTTGGAAATCCTTAAGTTCGACTCTCATGCTTACCTCACCGCATCCTCGGCGGCAATCTTGAACGATTGCAGGTAGTTCTCGTACAGGCGGACGACGTCGACCCCGGGCAGCTGTGCCTTGACGGAGGCGTATCGAGCCGTGTCGTCCGTGATCACATAAGCGCACCCTATGCTGGCATTCTGCTTGACGGCGTCTATGAAAGCGCCGACCGAAGCAAAGTCGAAAAGGACGGCGTAGGCGTCGACCATGGCAAAGCCCGGCTGCTCGTGCTTGATGATGCTGCCACGCGAACCAGCGCGCAGCCAGAGCAGGGGCGCGATCTCCTCGAAGGCCACGCCCAGCTCGACGGCGTCTGGGTCTGCGTAGGTGAGGTCAAAGAAGACGGCGTTTTCCTCGAAGCCGTCGGCCATGGGAAACTCGTCGGTGAACTTGTAGTCACCCTTGATGGGATCGCCCTCGGGCGTCTTGCCCGTGATGGCCGCCGTGACGCGAGGTTTGGTAACGTACTGGCAGATGCCCAGTGCCTCCCATTCGGGGTCGCCCTGGCGAAGACCGCGCTTGGTGAGCTTTTTGGATTCGTCCTCGGAGACCTCGTTGTTCGTTACGCTGATGGAACGCCTGCGCCCGCCGTCCTGATGGTTCAGACGCATGACGGCGTGCGCCGTGGTGCCCGACCCTGAGAAGAAGTCGACTATAAGGGCATCGGGCTTGTCGGCGACAACGGAAGCGATTGAGAGCTCGGTCGCATATAGGGACTTTGGAAATGTGAAGCGCCTATCGCCGATAAACTTTTTGATATATCGGCTCCCGTATTCACCGGCAGAGAACTGCGTGCCACTCCAAACGGTTGTTGGAATGGCAGAGCGTTCTCCCTGCTCTTCGAGAAGCAGGGACCCATCCTCAGCCTTGCCGATGAGTTTAATTTCTCCATTCTTGAGACGCTCCTCTTGGGAATCTCCTAGGTAAAGGAGGGAGTACCGATCACTCTTTTTGTTGTACTCACCTACTTTTGCGCACCCGCGATCAAGCTTGGCCTGTAGAGCATTCTGGGAGATCCTCCAAGTCGCCTCTCGGCCATCGGTCCTAATAGGCCAAACTGCCCTGAGACCCGTTTTTGTCGGTATCTTTGTCCAGTCTTGTTCAAGGGGGAGAGAAGCGCCGAGCTCCTTAATTGTCGCGGTCTCCTCATCGATATAGATGGGATAAAAGAGGTTCGGCCTTGCGGTGCGAGCGGCATTGGGACCGCCCCTCAGCAGCCACTCCCAACGTACCTTACGTTGGGAGCGGCTGCTCGACGCGTCATCAGCCACTTTTTCCTCAAGTTCTCCGAACTCAACGGAATAGAGTCTGCGGTCCACTTGGCACGGCGCGGCGGTACCAAAAAAGCAAAAGACAGCGTACTCGTCAGCTCTCTTGAACTGGTTGCCGCGGGCAACCCCGTTCTTGTTTATGGTGATTGAAACCGTCTGGATACCGGTCGCGTTGGGAAAAACGCTCTCTAAAAGAAGCTCAAGCCTTGCATACTCCTTCTCGTCGATCGTCACGATGAGCACGGAATCGTTGGGGTTGAGCAGCTGCTTGGCAAGCTTGAGGCGGCGCTCCATAAAGGCAAGCCACTTGGAGTGGCGATAAGCGTCGGAGCCGTCGACGTAATCGTTGTTATATTTCCAGTCGCGGGCGCCAGTGTTATAGGGCGGGTCAATATATATGCAGTCCACTTTGCCTGCATAGGCAAAGGCCAAGGTTTCAAGAGCATGGTAGTTTTCGCCGTTAATGACTACTTGATAGGGCTTATCGCCACCGCGCTCGACACGCCCAGTCTCTTTGAGGCCAGCATAAATCGGCTGGTCATATTCAGCAACAGGCACGACATCATCGACAGCAACGGAGCGGGGCTCACATTCGTTTTCGTCATATGAGGGCGATTGGTATGGCTTTAGATCAGCAACCCCCCCCCGAACGGTATTTACAAACCATAGCAGTTGGGAGTTAGAATCCTCTTTTTTACCACGCTCGGGAAGCACCTGTACGACATCGCCCTTCATGATAGGTTTGCCATAAAGGCGAAGTCGTTCTGGACGGTTGTGTTCAAATACAAGCCCAAACTGGCGCTGCGCCGCAAAGGCACGGATGTCGGCAGCGAGCTGACGATCGCCCAGCTTGACAGCACGATCAACAAGGTTCTGAACGACTGCTTGCGCCGTCTGAGACATCACTTCTCCCCCTTACACTTCTCGTCAATCCATTCGCGCAGGACCTTAGCCACTGTCTTATCCTGGCGCGCGGCATAGGACTTAAGAGCCCGCTTATCCTCGCGGGTTATCGAGAGCGTGAACTTATCCAGCTCCTTCGCGTTCTCCTTGAGTTGCGCTTCGGACATGCGGGCCTCCTTTGTTCAGTTGAATTGATTTTATACGTAATTACGTAATTACGTAGGCTAATTTGAGCCATGCAGCACTCAATCACTAGTCAGTATTCGTTGACAAGCCGTTGGGGATAACGAATATATCGAGGTAGACAGCCGTTTTTACCGTCTGTGAGTACCAGCAAATCGATACTCAAAACGTCGTGAGTACATTTTGAGTACCAGTCCGAGCGGCCTCTTGCGGGCGGACGCAATCTGCCGGTCAGCATTAATTAGAAATAAATTGATGGCGTTGCTTCGGTAATTGAAAGCACTTTAAAACATACCAGCAAACAATAATCCCAGCTAAACAGCTTGAGAGATTGCGCGGCTGGTTTGTATGTACCACATACACCACAATGCACAAGCACCCATGGCACGCAAATAAAAAACGAGGGAGGCCGTTTCCGACCTCCCTCGCAAAGGGCTATTTACTACTCCCACTCGATGGTCGCGGGCGGCTTGGACGTGATGTCGTAGCACACGCGGTTGGCGCCGGGGACCTCGGCAACGATGCGGCCAGAGATGCGGGCCAGCACGTCGTAGGGCAGCTTGGCCCAGTCGGCGGTCATGGCATCGCTGGACTCAACGGCACGCAGGATGATCGGGCGCTGGTAGGTGCGCTCATCACCCATAACGCCGACGGACTTGATGTCGGGCAGGACCGCAAAGTACTGCCAGCAGCTGTGCTCGGAGTTGCGCTCGCCGGTCCGCTCAAACAGACGCTGGTTGTAGGCGTCGAGCTCCTCGCGCACGATAGCGTCGGCGTTCTTGAGGATCTCGAGCTTCTCCTTGTCGACCGCACCGATGATGCGGATGGCAAGACCCGGGCCCGGGAAAGGCTGACGGAACACGATGTGGCCCGGCAGGCCCAGCGCCAGACCGAGCGCGCGGACCTCGTCCTTAAAGAAGTGGTCGAGCGGCTCGATGAGGTCGAAGTGCACGCCCTCGGGGAACGGGATCAGGTTGTGATGGCTCTTGATGGTGGCCGTCTTGCCGCCCGTCTTGCGAGCGCCGGACTCGATGATGTCGGGGTAGATGGTGCCCTGGGCCAGGTACTTGACCGGCTTGCCGTCGGTCTCGAGCTGCTGCGCCACGGCGAAGAACTCTTTCCAGAACTGCGTACCGATGATGCGGCGCTTCTCCTCGGGCTCGGTCACGCCGGCCAAAAGCTCGGCATAGCGATCCTCGGCGTGGACGTGAATAAAGTCGACGTCAAACTGCTTGGTGAAGACCTCCTCCACCTGCTCGGGCTCGCCCTTGCGCAGCAGGCCGTGGTTGATGAACACGCAGGTCATCTGCTTGCCCACGGCGCGGGCGCCCAGAGCAGCCACGACGGAGGAGTCGACGCCGCCGGACAGGGCCAGAATCACGCGGTCGTTGCCGACCTTCTCGCGGAACTCGGCCGTCATGGTCTCGACCAGGTTGTCCATGCTCCAGTTGGGCTCCAGGCCGCAGATCTCAAACAGGAAGTTGCTCAGCAGCTGCTGACCATACTCGGAGTGCTTGACCTCGGGGTGGAACTGCGTGGTGAAGATCTTGCGCTCGACGCACTCCATGGCGGCAACCGGGCACACGTCGGTGCTGGCGGTAACGGTAAAGCCCTCGGGCACCTCGGAAACGGCGTCGCGATGGCTCATCCACACGGTCTGCTCCATGGGCGTGGAGTTAAAAAGCTTGGCGCCGGCCGTGCGCGTGATGGTAGCGCGGCCGTACTCGCCCACCTCGGAATGGCCGACCTTGCCGCCGAGCGTCACGGCCGTGATCTGATGGCCGTAGCAAAAGCCCAGGACAGGAAGGCCCAAGTCAAAGATGGCAGGATCGATGGACGGAGCGTCCTCGGCATACACAGAAGCCGGGCCGCCGGAAAGGATGAGCGCAGAGGCGTTCATCTCGCGAATCTCGTCGGCCGAGATGTCGCAGGGAACAATCTCGGAATACACGTTGAGGTCGCGGACGCGACGGGCAATGAGCTGACCGTACTGCGCACCAAAGTCGAGTACGAGGACCTTTGCGGAAGCCTTTTGATCCATGGTTTCCCCCTCTTGTTGGCGGGGAGCCGGTGCCCACCCGCGTGAATGAACGAAAATAACCTCCATAGTGTACACGTTATATGGGGTTTCTCGCCCCTCGCAGCCGTCAGCGCACGGCAAACGCACGACCTGGGCCCCTGTTTGACGGCAATTGAAGTGTTTTCAAACGTTACAGATGATGTAATACGTTTGAACATTGGACGCCCTGTGCCACAATACTGCCGAACGACTCCGCCTCTGCGGCGGCAAATACGATAGGAATACCAGCATGAAGCGCATCCTTCTCATCGCCACGGGCGGCACCATCGCATCGACCGAGGACGGCAACGGCCTCTCCCCCGCCCTGACCGGTGAGGAGCTCGCCCAGAGCGTCCCCGAGATCTCGGGCCTCTGCGAGCTCGACGTCGTGCAGCCCATGAACATCGACAGCACCAACATGCGCCCCAGCGACTGGATGTGTATCCGCGACGTCATCGTCAAGGGCTATGCCGACCACGACGGATTCGTGATTCTACACGGCACCGACACCATGAGCTACACCGCGGCGGCGCTTTCCTATCTGATTCAGGACAGCCCTAAGCCTATCGTGCTCACCGGCTCGCAAAAGCCCATGGGCAATCCCTTTACCGACGCCAAGCTCAACCTGTACCAGAGCCTGCTCTATGCGCTCGACGAGCATTCGCACGACGTTTCGATCGTGTTTGGCGGCGTCGCCATTGCTGGCACGCGCGCCCGCAAGCAGCGCACCATGAGCTTTAACGCGTTCATTAGCGTCAACTATCCGCCCATTGCCTACATCCGCAACGACCGCATTGTGCGCAACGGGCTTCACGGCACTCATCAGAATGAGAGCCCGGTGCGTTTCTACGACAGTATCAATCCGCGCGTATTTGTCCTTAAGCTGACGCCCGGCGTGAACCCGGGTATCCTGGACGCCCTAGCCGATAGCTACGATGCTGTAATTCTTGAGACCTTTGGCATTGGCGGTATTCCCGAGTTTGGCGAGTCCGGCGATTCGTTCCAAGAGGCAATTTTCCGCTGGGTCGATTCGGGTCGCACCGTCGTTATGACCACGCAGGTCCCCGAGGAGGGCCTTGACCTGGGTGTTTATGAGGTCGGCCGAGCTTACGCCGATCATCCGGGTATTTTGCGCGGCGACGATATGACCACCGAGACGCTCGTGGCCAAAACCATGTGGGCGCTCGGCCAGTCACGCGATGCCGCCGAGATCCAGCGCCTGTTCTACAGCCAAGTCAACCACGACCGTATCCCGATGGCGTAATTCAGTTGTCGACGGGTATCCCCTATTCGATGCCCTCGAGAAGCTCTGACACCGTCATGCCGAGTGCGGGCGCGATCTTAAATAGAACCTTGAGCGTGAAATTTGCCGTCCCATCTTCGATTCGATCGAGGTAGGGTCGGCTGATTCCTGTCGCCACACAAAAATCAACCTTGGAGATACCAAGGTCCCTGCGTGTCTCTTCGACCCGCCTGCCAAGAATCTGTTTCGCACGTTCGTCCATGCAGCCGAGTTTGAAATGGAGCCGAACATAAACGTAAACTATAGTTTACGTTTTGCCGAATACACAGGAGTTTTCTATGTCGGGTTCTTCGGTCCGCATGTACCGAGCCACGCTTCGCACAAACAGCGCACCGCCCAAGCTCGTCGTCGTTGAAGCAGAAGCCCTTTCGCCCGATGAGCGCACGGCATTTGCATTGCTATCAAGTCGCGTCGCCGCCATTCTGGTCCCTTGCCCGGCGCAAGGTGAACTTGCCATCCAATGCCAAGCGCACAGCTGCTCGCTCAATCAGGCTGCCGTGATCGCAACCAGCCAACGCGGTCTGCCCCTTCTCCTGGAAGCCGGTATCGCACTCGCCCTTCGCGGCGCCGGATACGAAAACGAGGCCGCCGCCGACATGGTCTTTAAACCACGATCGAGCGGCGGCCTCGCAGCAGCCATTGAATATGCGTGCAGGCTCGTTGCCTAAAAGGACAAGCTAGAAACCAAAGCCAAAGCCCGTTCCAGTAATCGCCGAGTACATAAAGTAAACGTTGATCACGTTGAGGAACACACCCGTGATGCAACCGTTGCGCAGGTAGCGCTCGCACACGATGCGCGCCATGGCGGCGGAGTCATCATTATTTTTTGCCTGGCGTCCCGCCGTAAAGTACGTCGCCACGCTCAGCAGCAGATTGAGTACCGGCAGCGCCAACAGCTCGTAGCTCTTGCCCCAGCGCGTCACCTCGCCGGCGGCGTTAAACTTCGTTGCCACCTCGGGGCCAATGTTGGGGATAACACACGCTGCAACCACCAGCGGGATCACCGCAAGTACGAGCAGCGCAATACCCATGTACCCAGCTTTTTTGCCGTATTTAAACATATGCGTCGCCCTTACACGTTAAAGCGGAAGTGCACGACGTCGCCATCGGCCATGACATAGTCCTTGCCCTCAATACGCAGCTTGCCGGCGGCCTTGGCGCCCTGCTCGCCGCCGAGCTCGATGTAGTCGTCGTAGCCAATGACCTCGGCCTTAATAAAGCCGCGCTCAAAGTCGGTATGGATAACACCGGCGGCCTGCGGAGCGGTCGCGCCCTGACGAACCGTCCAGGCCTTGACCTCCATCTCGCCGGCCGTAAAGAACGACTGCAGACCGAGCAGCTTATAGGCCGCCTGCGCGAGCACGTCCAGACCGGGCTGTTCCAGGCCCAGGCTTTCCAGGTAGTCGGCGGCGTCCTCGGGATCGAGCTCGGAAAGCTCGGCCTCGATCTTGGCGCAGATCGGCAGCGGCTTGACGCCGTCGATGGGCGCCAGATCGTCGTTGAGCATATCCTCGTCCACGTTGGCCACATACAGGATGGGCTTCATGGTGAGCAGGAACAGCCCCTTGGCGGCGGCACGCTCCTCGTCGGTCATCTCCATGGATGCGGCGCGCTTGCCCTCGTTGAGCCAGGCAAGCAGGCGCTTGGCAACCTCGAACTTGGGCATGAGCTCCTTGTCGCGCTTGGCCTCCTTCTCGAGCTTAGGCAGCTGCTTCTCGAGCGTGCCCATGTCGGCCAGGATGAGCTCGGTCATGATGGTGTCGGCATCGCCGGCGGGATCGACGAACTCGCCCGTGCGGCCCACCTCACGCATGACGTTGGGGTCCTTAAAGTAGCGCACGACCTCGCAGATGGCGTCGGTCTCGCGAATGTTGGCCAGGAACTGGTTGCCCAGGCCCTCGCCCTCGTTAGCGCCCTTCACCAGACCTGCGATGTCGACGAACTCGACCGTCGCCGGCACAATGCGACCCGGGTTAACGATGTCGGCAAGCTTTTGCAAGCGGCTATCGGGCACGTCGACGATACCCACGTTGGGGTCGATCGTGGCAAACGGGTAGTTGGCGGCAAGGCCGGTCTTTTTGGTAAGCGCGGTGAACAGCGTCGACTTGCCCACGTTGGGCAGGCCCACGATACCGATGGAAAGGGACACGACAGCTCCTTTTGGTACAGGTACTTCAAACCGTATAAGTATAGCGCCGCCGCAGCATCCGGGCGAATCCGGACACCGCGGCGGCGCAAATGAAGCAGAGATAGAGCTCGCTGACTAGTCCGCGAGCTTCTCCACCTGGTCGAGCATCTTGTCCAGCTTGGCCTTTGCCTCGGCCTTGACCTTCTGGGCCTCTTCGTGGGCCTTGGCCTTCTGAGCGGCCTTTTCCTCGGCCTCGGGGTCGACAACGACCAGATTGGACGCATCGTGCTCGACCAGCTTGAGCGCATGCTCGGGGCACACCTTGACGCAGGCTCCGCAACCTAGGCAATACGTGGACTCCAGTGCAAAGCGACCGCTTCCCACCAAATCGCAGGCAAACGTGGGGCACACGTTGACGCACTCGCCGCATGACGTGCACTTGTCAAAATCGCATTCCGGTGTGCTCACCTGCATATTCTGGGCAAGCTCGGGGTGGTTCTGCAGCGTCGAGAGCACCAGCTGCCGCCCGTGCGTGAGCGAACGGCGACGCTTGGTCGTCGTGGTGCCGCACATGGTGTTGAGCGTACGCTCGAGCTGGGTAATCTGATGGCGATGAGCCTTGAGCTTTTGCGTCACCGAGGCCAGCGCCGCCGTCGCCGGATTGAGCTTGGTCACCGTTAGGCCCGTGGTGCGGGCAATCTTTTCCATGTACTCCTTGCGCTCGTACTCGCGGCGCTTATGGCACTTGAGGCTCTTGGGGTCGACCTCTAGGCCCATACCCGTGCCAGACCACTCTTCGGCCTTCGCAATCGCCTCGCCAAGAATGTCCTCACCGCCGGTGTTGCGGCATTTATCGCACACGCCCAACGGCAGGTACACACTCACGTTGGGATAGTCGGCCAGTACCGAGAACCAGGTCTCCGCCGTAATATCGCCCACGCAGGCAACGACGACTTCGTTTTCGCGCGGCATGCGCTTAAGGGCACGCGTGCAGGTAACGTAGGCGGTCTCGTGGCTCGTAGCCGCCGAGACAATGTCGTCGTAGACGTTTTTGGGTGCAAGGCGCGGAGAGATGATCGCCTCCGTCGGGCAAGTAGCGGCGCACAGGCCGCACTTGCGACAGGAGTCGAGGATCTCGATGGAGTCTTCCTCGACCTCGATAGCGTTGACCGGGCACACGTCCATGCACGCGGTGCAGCCGCTCTTTTCGTTTTTGCAGGTCAAGCACGGAATGGTGTTGCCGCGCGGGCGCTCCTTGTAGTCGGCAGGATTCCACTGCGGCGCCGATGGATCGAGTGCATCGGTCACGCCGCCAAGCGGGTTTTTAAGAAAGTCGAAACCCTTGCTGATCTCGATAATGTCATCAAACAGATCGTGTTCCTGCGCCATGCGCGGCCCCTCCCTGAGCAGTGCAAACAAGCAAGAGATAATGATACGCTATCGGCCCACGCCTCGGGCAAATTACACGCGGAGCATCTTTGCGGCAAATAGCCCATGGCCTATCGCCGCCTCGATTGCACAAGGTCAATCAAGTGCCAAGCTATGCCTCGCACATGAGCTGCACGAGCTTTTGTCTGGTCACCTTGGCCTGCTCGTTGGCCATATTGCGCTCGTTTCTAAAGACCGCATCCGCAACGCTCATCAGGTCGGTATCGGAAATCTCGCCAAGTCCCAGCTCCGCGAGCGTCGTCGGTAGACCAACGCGCTGGCAAAACTCGAGCACCTGATCAAGCTCGGGCGCACGCTCCAGGCGCAGCTGCACCACCAGGCCAAATGCCACGGCCTCACCATGCATGGCCTTGCACTCGGGCAGAATCGTCAGGCCGTTGGCTATGGCATGGGCAAGCGCTAAGCCACCACTCTCAAAGCCAACACCCGAGAGCAGAATATTGCACTCGATCAGGCGCTCAACCGCTGGCGATGTACGGCCCTTTTTGAGATCGCGCTTGGCAGCGACGCCGCACTCCATGAGTGTGTCATAGCAGGCACGAGCCGCAACCAAGGCCAAGTGTCCCGGCGCGCCACCGTGCTCGTTGGCGCCGTGCGCCGCGGCGCACGAACGCGCCTCGAAATACGTTGCCAGCGCATCGCCCATACCAGCGACCGTCATACGCAGCGGGGCCGCCGCGACCACGTTGGTATCGACCACGACCAAGTCTGGATTCTTCTCGAGCATCAGGTAGCGGTCGAACGACCCATCCTCGTGATACAGCACCGAAATCGCGCTGCACGGACCGTCCATCGACGCCGCCGTGGGACATACACACAACGGCAACTCGGCATAAAACGCAACGGCCTTGGCGATATCGAGCATCTTGCCGCCGCCAATGCCCACCACCATGTCGCAATACTCGGCCCGGGCTTCCTTGGCCATTTCGACAACGGCATCTTCCGTACACGGACCGTTGTAAATCTTAAAGAACGGCTCGCTTAGATCTTCATCCAGAAATCCATCGACGATCTGCCTGCACAGCCGATCCTCGGTGCCCTGGTCAAACAAGACATAGGCAGCGCAGCCCAACCATGACAAATACCTGCCCTGGCGCGAAAGCTCCCCCGGTCCCTGAACATACCGACCGGGGCCGCCATAAACCATAGGAAGCGCCATACGAGAATCCACCCTTCATCAAACAACGATGGGTGCAAAGTACCCTGACCCCTTTGCACCATAGCAAAAAGGGGCAAAGCCATCTGTTGGCTTTGCCCCTTCCTTAGCTTGATTTACTCATCCATGAGATAGTAGTGGCCCAGTGCGTCGGCACCCAGGATGGCGTTTGCGACCATCTCGGGCGTCACCTCAAACGGCATATTGCACATGGTGTCCTCGGGCGCGCACGCGGCCTCGGCAACAATCATGGCCTGCTCGCGCGTAAGCTCGGCAACGCCAAGTTCCTTCATCGTGACCGGCAGGCCCAGCTCAATGCAGAAGCCCAAGACTTCCTCGAGCTTCTCGGTCGGGGCATCCTCGAGTACCAGCTGGACGATAGTGCCGAAGGCGACCTTCTCGCCGTGATACATGCTGTGGCACTCGGGCAGCATCGTCAGGCCATTGTGGATGGCATGAGCGGCAGCAAGGCCCGAGCTCTCAAAGCCAATGCCCGAAAGCAGCGTATTGGCCTCGATGATGTGCTCGACGGCAGGCGTGAGCGCACCCTTCTCCAGCGCAACCTTGGCCTTGACGCCATCGGCCATAAGCGTCTCGTAGCAGAGCTTGGCGAGCGCCAGACCAGCCATGCTGCCCTTGCCGCCAGCGCAGGTGCCGCCGTCGGCATCGTGCGTCGCCTGGGCCTCGAAGTAGGTTGCGAGCGCATCGCCCATACCGGAAACCGTCAGGCGCACCGGGCTCGCCGCGATAACCGTCGTATCCATCAGGACGATATTGGGGTTTGCCTTAAGGAAGAGGTACTTATCGAACTGGCCGTCATCGGTGTAAAGCACCGAAAGCGCCGAGCACGGTGCATCGGTCGAGGCAATGGTGGGGCAAATGATAACCGGGGACTCCAGGTAATAGGCGACGGCCTTCGCGGTGTCGAGGATCTTGCCGCCACCGACGCCGACGATGATGTCGCAACCGTTGTCGCGAGCGAGCGCAACCAGGCGATCGACCTCGCCCTTGGAGCACTCGCCGTTAAAGTCCTCAAACAGCAGCTCGGCCTTGGCCTCGGCAAAGCCGCCCTCGATCTTGGCACCGACGCGCTTCTTGCCCGAAGGCGTCACGATGACGAGGGCCTTAGCGCCGAGCGGCTCGACATAGGAGCCGAGCTTGGCGAGCTCGTCCGGACCCTGGATGTACTTGCTGGGGCTATTGAAAATTGCAGCCATAACTATCCCATTCTCTAAAAGAAAAAAGAAAGGGGCTCCGTACAGATACGTGCGGAGCCCCTCGTTACGATAACAAGAGTCGATTAGAAATCGATGTCGGTGTCGTAGTAGCAGGCCTTGAGGATCTTCTCGAAGTCGGCAGCCTTGGTCTCACGCGGGTTCTCGGGCGTGCAAGCGTCCTGCTCGGCGTTCGCGGCGATCTCGGGCAGCTTGGCGAGGAACTCCTCCTCGGAAACCATCTGCGGGTTCTCGGCGTCGACCTTCACGCCACCATTCGCGTAATCCTTGATGGACTGCGGAATGTTGAGCTGGTCGTTGAGGTCGCGAATCTTCTGGACGAGTGCAGCGATGAGCTCCTCGTTGGTCTCGCCGGGAAGGTGCAGGATCTCCTTGGCCACGTAAGCGTAACGCTCGGCAGCACGGGGATCCTTGGAGTTCCACTGGATGACCTTGCCCAGGTACATGGCGTTAGCAGCACCGTGGATGATGTGGCCGTTCTCGAAGGCAGCACCGGTCTTGTGAGCCATGGAGTGAACGATGCCGAGCAGGCCCGAGGAGAAGGCGATACCGGCGATGCACTGAGCCTCGTGCATGTGCTGACGGGCCTCATGGTCGCCAGCATAGGACTTGGGCAGCCACTCGACGATCTCGCGGATGCCGTGCAGAGCGTTGGCATCGGTGAACATAGAGGCGCAGGTGGAAACGTAGGCCTCCATGCAGTGGGTCAGAGCGTCCATGCCGGTGTGAGCGCACAGCTTGGCGGGCATGGTGTAGGTGAGCTCGGGGTCGACGATGGCGACATCAGGGGTGATGTTGAAGTCGGCCAGCGGGTACTTGATGCCCTTGGCGTAGTCGGTGATGACGGAGAAGGCAGTGACCTCGGTAGCGGTACCGGAGGTAGAGGAGATGGCGCAGAAGTGAGCCTTCTGACGCAGCTCGGGGAAGCTGAACGGCTGGATGATGTTATCGAAGGACTCCTCGGGATACTCGTAGAAGACCCACATGGCCTTAGCGGCATCGATGGGCGAGCCGCCGCCGATGGCGATAATCCAGTCGGGCTCGAACTCGCGCATGGCCTCGGCGCCCTTCATGACCGTCTCGATGGACGGATCGGACTCGACGCCCTCGAACAGCTTGACCTCGAAGCCGCCCTCTTTGAGGTCGGCCTCGACGTCCTGCAGGAACCCGCCGCGACGCATAGAGCTG
This sequence comes from Collinsella aerofaciens, assembly GCF_027679495.1. Classification (GTDB taxonomy): domain Bacteria; phylum Actinomycetota; class Coriobacteriia; order Coriobacteriales; family Coriobacteriaceae; genus Collinsella; species Collinsella aerofaciens_AK. The sequence goes on along the minus strand of NZ_JAQEKC010000015.1, from coordinate 14,724 downwards.
CCGCCAGAAACGATGATGGCCTTCTTGCCCTTGAGGTTCTTCACCTCGTGGCGAGCGCCCTCACCAAAGTACAGATCGCGAGGATTGGTAAAACGTCCCATACTGTGCCTCCTAAACAAGCCCCTCTTAGACTTGCGTATATAACGGAGCACCCAATTGGCTCCGTTAGGACCGGTTTGCGCGTTGCCGGCGATGACAATGCGCGATGTCTAAACGTCTCAACGCTCAGACAAACACTATTTTACCGTTCTGGTTGGTCAGTTATTCACCTAAAGCCGCCAATGATGAAACGTTTTTTCTATCCCTGAAGACCCTTGTGCGGCATTCATACTCCCAAGCTGGGCAAACGTTTTATCAAGGTTGACTACATATCCTGGGCAGGACGGTGCCCCTCCAAAATATGCACCGTTCGCCGCCAAAAATCGACCGTTTGCGGCACCGTGATACCACTCGGTCGTCCAAGGTGCCGACATTTGTGCGACATCCGTCTTCGTGGTGCAAAGGTGCAAGTCCAAGTGCGGCACCCCCGGTGTGCCACATGCGGGTAAACTAGAACCTTATATAGAAACATTTGAACCCTAACCGCAGCAAAGGAGGCCCCATGGCATTCGATCCCATTCAAGAGGATTGCCATCGCCTCGTTCTTGAGGCCTTGCGCCGCGACAATATCCCGCTCACCGACGCTGCCGCCGTAGAGCGTCTGATGGAACAATTCACCCGCAACCCCGCACCGCTCATCGTGCACGACCGCGACCGCGCCGGGCACCTCATTGCCAAGGTGGTCGAGGCTGTCGACTACCGCATTCCCTTTATCCCTGACGATACCCAGGCAGAGCAAGAAGAGACAGCTGCCGAGAACATGCTCCGCGAGGCGGCCGCACTCGATCCGGCCAACTGGGACGCTCAGCGCATGCTGACCGCCCTCACCGCCGAATCCAACGAGGAATACGTACAGTACCTGGTGTCCAAGTGCGATGAGGTCGAGCACGACCTAGCGCTCAAAATCGCCTCGGCCCAGGACCCCTACGAGCGCGAGGCCGCAGGCGACCTTACGCGCCGCCCCTATCTGCGCTGGCTTGCCGCCTTGGCATCGCGCGCCCTCATTAGCGGCCGCTATCGCATGTCGCTCGAAGCCGCGAATCGCAGCTTGGACTTTGCGCCCAACGACCCCGCTGGTGTCCGCCACACCGCGATGCTCGCCATGGCAAAGCTCGAATACCCCGCCGAGGAGCTCAAGCGCTTTCGCTCCGCACACTCCGTGCCGTACCTCGCGAATACCCCACTGCGCCGCCGCCCCAAAGATGCGGAGCGCGACTTGGACCCGTGGACGCTCATCGCGCTGATGAGCACGGCTTGGCGCGAACTGGACTACGAGGGCGCCGAGCACTACCTGCGTATCCTTGTGCGCTCGTGTCCGCACGCAGCCGAGGCACTCTACTTCCAAACCGAGTTTCCCGATGGCGTCTATGCCCGCGTCAACGTAGGCGTAGGCTCCACCGACGAGCTTGTCCTCGCGCTGTCCGAGGCGACGCCGGTGCTGCAGGAGGGCCTGGGCGCCCCCGACAACGCCAGCTTTGCCGCCTGGGTCGCCACCAACGATATCGTGCGTTCCCAGATCGACGAGCGCATCCTGCGCGCAGCCGAGCAGGGACTTCCATTTAAGGGAGGGGACCTCTAATGGATCCGAGCGTCTACATCCCCGCCTACCTGGAGCGCACCTATCTGGCGTCGCACCCCGAGCTCACCGATGCAGCACGCGAGCTTGTCCATAACGACATTAGCGCGAATCCTCAAAAGTATGCGCAGTCCGAGCATGCCCAAGCGCTGCTGTCCTATGCCGGTGTTCATCGCCACCTGCTCGACGAGCTCCATCGCATCGAGGACATGGGCAGCGACGAGGAGTTTGAGCAGACGCGCAACCGCCTGTTCGACGATATGCGTGATGAACTGCTCAAGATCGTCCGCGTCGATGCGCATGTCCTCGATGCCCAGCTGCTCGCCATCATCCTGGCCGACATGCCCGTTGACGCCTGCCTGGGCGACCTGATGAAGCTCGAGGCGACCACGGCCGATTACCTGCAGCAAAGCGTGCCCGGGTTCGACATGGAAGCCCCGCACTACTGGGCCAACAAAGTGCTGACAGACAGCGTGACGGCGGCCGATCTCACCGTGAGCGAGCCGGCTCTTATCGGGTGGCTTCATACGCTCGAGGCCATCTCGCAGCTGTGCATGGCGAGCGCCCGCTACCGCGCTGCCGCCAACTACGCCCGCCGCGTCCTTAAGGCAGAAGGCTATCCCACCCGAGCCGCAGGCACCGTGTTGCTCGCCCTCGCTCGTCTGGAAGATCAGGACGGCTTTTTTGCCCTAGCCCACCAGCTCGAGGAAGAGATCGGGGCAGACGCACTCGAGAACTCTCCTTGGTATCTGCTCGCCCGCACGATTCTGCTGTTCAAAACGAACAAGATGCGCCCGGCGACACGCGCGCTGCGCGAGTTTGCTAACCGCTGCGAGGGCGGCGCGTTCTTCTTGCTGAACCCCATGTACCAGACGCCGTACCTTCCCTGCCGGCCCGAGCCACGCGATCCCTGGGATCTTTCGCACCAGGCCGTTTGGGAAGCGGACGGCATTATCTCGGATACCCCCGACTTTGCCCCCTGGGCCAATGCCTGCGAAGACGTATCGCAGCTTGCCCAGGAATTTGCGCGCCGCTACGGCTTTTAGCGACGCGATCGCCCCGACCATGTCATCTATGTTAGGAACGGCTTCATGAACTTCCGCTCATCTCTTGCCTGCACCTCGAGCGATATCGCTCGCTGGGGACTGCGCTCTGTCCTCAAACGCCAGGGTGGCGTGCTTCCCGGCCGCATCGCCATGAAAATCGACCCCGAGCTGCTAAGCGACCTCGCGAGCCTGGTCGACCGCAGCGTGGTGATCACCGGCACTAATGGCAAGACCACCACCTCCAACCTCATCGCCGATGCCGTTGCTGCCAGCGGTGCTACCGTGGTGTGCAACCGTGCCGGCAACAATATGGAACCTGGTGTGGTGGGTGCTCTGCTCGAGGCCCGCGGCGGCCTTAGGCACACCAGCAGCGGCAAGCGCGTGGGCGTTTTTGAGTGTGACGAGCTCTACACCGTACGCGTTCTGCCCAAGCTCAAGCCGACGTACTTTGTGCTACTCAACCTGTTCCGCGACCAGCTAGACCGCTACGGCGAGATCGATCACACCCAGGAGGTCATCGCCCATGCGTTGGAGCTCTCGCCGACAACAACGCTTATCTACAACGCCGACGACCCGCTGTGCGCCTCGATTGCCGCGCGCGTCCCTAACACGAGCATCGCCTTTGGCATCGACGGCGCCACGGGCACCGAGTCCGATCGCATTAGCGACTCGCGTTTTTGCTCGCAGTGCAACGCGCCGTTGGAGTACGACTATGTGCAGTATGGTCAACTCGGCGCCTACCATTGCCCCTCGTGCGGTTGGGCACGCCCCGCACTGGTCCGCCGTGTGACGGGCGTGGAGCTCGGCTGCGACGGCTACGGCTTTGACCTGGTCTTTGGATCTGCGTCCGACGCAGCTGCCGTACACATCGCCACGCGCTACAACGGCCTGTACATGGTCTACAACGTTGCCGCCGCCTTCTTTGCGGCGCGCGAGCTGGGCGTAGACGCGGCGCATCTGCAGCCCACGCTCGATGCCTATGTCCCCGCCGGCGGACGCATGGGCCGCTGGGAGATCGCCGGCCGTACCGTCGAGGCAAACCTGGCCAAAAATCCCGTAGGCTTCGATCGACAAATCCAGTCCATCAAGACGGCAGGCGGCAGACTCTGCGCTTTCTTCCTCAACGACAACGACGCCGACGGCCACGATGTATCGTGGATCTACGACGTCGACTTTGAGCGCATCGCCGACACGCCGGGTCTTGTCGCCTTTGCCGGAGGCACGCGCGCGCACGACATGCAGGTGCGCCTCAAGTACGCCGGCATCGATGCCGCGATTATCTCGGACGTCGCGCAGGCAATTGGCGCCGTGGCAGACGAGGCCGCCGATGACACCTTCTACGCCGTCGCCAACTACACGGCCTTCCCGCCGCTGGTCAAGGAGCTCGACGGGCTGAAAGGCGCCACCGCCGACGCTGTTGCTGGGCGCGCCGTAGCCCGTGCCGACGGCAGCGCTCTTCCTGTCGGTATCGCGCCAGTCGAGCTTTCGCGCCCGCTGCGCATCGTCTACCTGTACCCCGATGCCCTCAACCTCTACGGCGACGGCGGCAACGTTATCGCCCTCGAGCGTCGCTGCGCCTGGCGCGGCATCCCCGTTCGCGTGGACGAGGTCCGTATGGGCGAGTCACTCGATCTCACCGATGCCGATATCGTCATGATGGGTGGCGGCTCCGACCGCGACCAGCTAGCCGTGGCACACGAGCTGCTCGCCCAAAAAGACAAGGTCGCATCCTATGTTGAGGATGGCGGCTCGCTGCTCGCCATCTGTGGCAGCTATCAGCTGCTCGGCCGTTCGTACTATATGGGCGAGGATCGCATTGAGGGTCTGGGGGTCATTGCCGCCGAAACCGTACGCGGCTCCGACCGCCTGATCGGCAACGTAGCCGTCAAAACCGACCTGGCACCTGAGCCCTTTGTGGGATTCGAGAACCATGGCGGCTGCACGCTTTTGGACGCCGATGCCACGCCGCTCGGAACGTCCGTCGTCACGGGCACCGGCAACAACGGCGACGATGGCTTTGAGGGCCTGATCTACAAGGGCGTCATCGGCACGTACCTGCATGGCCCGGCGCTGCCCAAGAACCCCGAGCTCGCCGACTGGTTGATCGCCCATGCCCTCGAGCGCCGTGGCGATGCACAGGCTGCCGCCCTGCTGCCGCTCAAGCCCCTCGACGACACCTACGAGCACGCCGCCCACGACGCCGCCATGAAGCTCCTCCCCTAGCACCTCACCACCACAAAGGGGACAGGCACCTTTGTGGTGGTTTTTCAGTTTGCCAACGATATGTGAACGGCTAAAAAAGTCTGCTATACTCTTTCCCGCTGTCCCCATCGTCTAGCGGCCAAGGACGCCACCCTTTCAAGGTGGATATCGCGGGTTCGAATCCCGCTGGGGGCACCATTTGAATTGAAGAGCCCGTTACCCTCGCGGTAGCGGGCTTTTTGCTACCCATGCGCCGGGATTCGAACCCGACAGGGTGCGGAGCTGAGGAAACGCGAAGCGTTTTCCAGCGCAGCACGCAAGGAGCGAAGCGACGCAGCGAAAGCGGGCGGCGCCAGCCGCACGCGGACATCCCGCTGGGGGCACCATTTGAGATGTGAAGCCCGTTACCAATTCGGTAGCGGGCTTTTTGCTACCGATATGCCGGGATTCGAACCCGGCAGGGTGCGGAGCCCGGCATCATCGCAAGGCCCGTGGGCAAAAAATGGCAAATATGAGTACTGCTACCATTTTAGTTACAGCGATTTCATGCCATCAGAAGGCGATTTAGACGCCAGGGGTCCTACGGCGGAAAAATTGCAGACGTTTATCGGCTAAGTACTTGGACATATGTTGCGTAACACTGCATATTTTGCAAATAAATAATGCTACAGGACTTGTGACAGTACTCATATTTGACGTTTTTTGCCCACAACCCTTTATACCTAGGCGAATCGGCGGCAAAACGGGCTTCAAAGCGCCCTTCGCAAACAAAAACCGGGGCCAGCATGATGCGGACCCCGGCTCAATACCGTGACGATATGTCAGTTACGCTCTATACGTAGAACAGGATGTCGTCGTAGGTCGGGACCGGCCAGTAGTCGGCGGCCACGATCTCCTCCATTGCGTCCACGGCAGCACGCAGCGCATCCATAGCGGGAACGACCTCGTGCGCGTACACGTTGGCCTGCTCCTGACCATCGAGGCCCTCGGCCTTCTGATGCACGGCGTCGAGCGCCTTGATGGAGTCGTTGATGGTGGTGATACCGTTGCAGAGCTTGTTGAGCGTGTTCTGCTCGCACTGCATGGCGGCCTCAGCACCGGCGGCACGTATAGTCTCAAGGCCCTTAGCGACCTTGGTGGCATAGGCGGTAATGACCGGGCGATAGGTACGACGCGCCTCGCGAACCATCGTGGTGGCCTCGATGTTCATGAGCTTGTTGTACTTCTCGAGCTTGCAGTCGTAGCGGCACTGAGCCTCGGCCTTGGTCAGGACACCCGTCTCCTCAAAGAGCGCAATGGCCTTATCGGAAACAAAGGCGGGCAGGGCGTCGGCCGTGGTCTTGTTGTTGGCAAGACCACGCTTCTCGGCCTCAACGGGCCACTCGTCGGAGTAGCCGTCACCGGAGAACAGGATGCGCTGGTGGTCGGTCAGGACCTTCTTGCAGTACTCGAGCGCAGCGTCCTGGAACTCATCCTCGGGCGTACCCTCAAGCGCGTCGGCGAAGGACTTGAGCGACTTGGCCACGGCGGCATCCAGCACCAGGTTGGAGTCGGAGACGTTCTGCTCGGAGCCGCAGGCACGGAACTCGAACTTATTGCCGGTGAAGGCAAACGGGGAGGTGCGGTTGCGGTCGGTGTTGTCCTGCATCAGCTTGGGCAGGGTATCGGCGCCCAGGTCGAGCACGCCGCGCGTGGCATGGACGGAAGCCTTGCCATCGATGATCTTCTCGACGACCTCGGTAAGCTGGTCGCCCAGGAAGATGGACATAATCGCCGGAGGAGCCTCGTTGGCGCCCAGACGATGGTCGTTGCCGGCCGAGGCAACGGAGGCACGCAGGAGCTCCTGATAGTTATCGACGGCCTCGATCACCGCGGTGAGGAAGACGATGAACTGCAGGTTGTCGAGCGGGGTGTCGCCCGGATCGAGCAGATTCTCGGACTCGGTGCCAAGCGACCAGTTGTTGTGCTTGCCCGAACCGTTGATGCCCTCGAAGGGTTTCTCGTGCAGCAGGCAAACCAAGTCGTGGCGGGAGGCGATGAGCTTCATTTTCTCCATCATGACCAGGTTCTGGTCGATGGCCTCGTTGACTTCGCCATAGACGGGGGCGAGCTCATGCTGGCAGGGAGCAACCTCGTTGTGCTTGGTCTTGGCGGGAATGCCGAGCGCCCACAGCTCATCGTCCAAGTCCTTCATGTAGGCCGAGACGGTGGGGCGGATAGCGCCAAAGTAGTGCTCCTCGAGCTCCTGACCCTTGCATGGAGCAGCACCAAAGAGGGTGCGGCCGGTAATGACCAGGTCCTTGCGCTTGCGGTAGGCGTCCTTCTTGATCAGGAAGTACTCCTGCTCGTCGCCCACGGAAGGAACGACCTTCTTGGGGGTCTTACCGAACAGCGCCAAAACGCGCTTAGACTCACGCGAGAGCGCGGTCATGGAACGCAGCAGCGGGGTCTTCTTGTCCAGGGCCTCGCCCGTGTAGGAGCAGAAAGCCGTGGGGATGCACAGGACATCGTCCTTGATAAAGGCGGGGCTAGTGGGATCCCAAGCGGTGTAGCCACGGGCCTCGAAGGTGGCGCGCAGGCCGCCGTTGGGGAAGCTGGAGGCATCGGGCTCGCCCTGGATGAGGTTCTTGCCCGTAAACTTGGTAATGGCGGTGCCGTCGTGGTTGGGCTCCAGGAAGCTGTCGTGCTTCTCGGAAGTAATGCCCGAAAGCGGCTGGAACCAGTGCGCGTAGTGCGTCGCGCCCTTGGAGATGGCCCAGACCTTCATGGCATGGGCAACGGCGTTGGCCACATCCAGGTCGAGCGGCTCACCGCCCTCGAGGGTTGCAGCAAGGCGCTTCCAAATGTCCTTGGGGAGGTAGTCCTTCATGACTTCCTCAGAGAACACCATGGTCCCGAAGCGGTCAGTAAGTTCGGCCATACGGAACTCCCTTCGTATCGGCACCGCGTGAGAAGCGGTGTTGATTACTAACGAACGAGTCATAGCTTAGACTCGCCGTGTTTCCGCGACATTACCGTTATGTTGCTGTCGCGAAACCAATCAATGAGGTTACCCTATCGAGGCGGCGTTGCCACCCTCAACAGCCAATCAACTGCATAAATTGCAGACCTCTCCCCATGGTTTAAGGGTAGTCAATTTGGGATGGAGCTCTATTAACTGGTATTTTGCATCAGATACCAGTCTTTATAGTCCGTGCCTAGATTAGCCGCTCTGTTATAGAGAAAGCCGATAGCAAGGCATCTTTGATTGGTATCCCCGAATAACGAGTGAAACTCCACCGTGACACAGTGGTGCTGTAGAATCCTTACAACACATCACACTATTACGTATCTAGAGGAGCACGATATGCGCGTCGACGAGGTTTTTAAGCAGGCAGCATCCCAGGGCACCGCGCCCGTTTCGTTTGAGATGTTCCCGCCCAAGGGCGAGCTCACCCTCGACACGGCTCGCGAAGTGGCAGGCAATCTGTGCAAGCTTTCGCCGAGCTTTGTCTCGGTCACCTGCTCGGCCGGCGGCTCGGGCAACGGTGCCACCACCGCCCCCATCGCGCATATGATTTCGAGCGAATTCGACACGCCCTCGGTGGCACACCTCACCTGCGTGGGCCGCACCCACGCCGACATCGCCGCCAAGATCGACGAGTATCGCACCGCCGGCGTTGAAAACATTCTGGCCCTGCGTGGCGATCTCCCTGCCGGCGCGACCGAGGACGACAAGCCCGCCTCCGACTACGCCTACGCCCGCGACCTCATCCCCGAGCTCGTCGACGCCGGCTTTTGCGTGGGCGCCGCAGCCTACCCCGAGGGCCACATTGCCTGTGAGGATCTCAACCTCTCGGTCGAACACCTCAAGCAAAAACAGGACGCCGGCGCAAGCTTCTTTGTGACGCAGCTCTTCTTTGATAACGAGTGCTTCTACCGCTTCCGCGAGCTTGCCGACAAGGTCGGCATCACCGTGCCCATTACCGCGGGCATCATGCCGTTTATGGGCAAGTCCCAGATCAGCCGCATGGTCTTTATGTGCGGCGCGTCGCTGCCCTCCCCCGTCATCAAGATTCTCGCCAAGTACGAGAACGACCCCGAGAGCCTGCAGGCAGCCGGTGTAGATTATGCCGCCCGCCAACTTTGCGACCTCAAGGAGCACGGCGCCGACGGCCTGCACCTGTACACTATGAACCGTCCTGCGATCGCCGCGACCATTATGGAGCGCCTGGGGTAATGGAAAAACCGCACATCGATACAACCGCTGTCGAAGTGCCGGCCGACCTTGCGTCGCCGGCGCTTTACCGTGTCGATGCCGCGCACCATCCCCGTGTCGACCGTGCCGAGATGCTGCGGTATCTGGGTTACGGCGGCCAGCAGATTGAGCCCGAACTGTCACGACGTATTGAGCTTGTCGTTGAACGTCTGGAACTGGACATTGAGCCCCGTGGCGTGCGCCGCGTGTTTGCCGTCGATGCCACGGGCGTGGACGAACAAAGTGAGCCTTGCATTCGCTTGGTCGGCACCAACGTTGAGCTGCGCGGTCGCGATATCTATCGCCACCTCAAAGACGCCCGCTTTGCCGCACTCATGGCATGCACCCTCGGCATGGACGCCGAGCGTCGTCTGCGCACCACGGGAGCCCAGCAGCCCCTGGAGGGAGCCGTGCTCGACGCCGCGTGCTCTGCCTATGTAGAAGCCGCCGTTGAGCAGATGGACCAGCAGGCCAAGGCTGCGGCCGCCGCACACGGGCTCGCCGGCAACTGGCGCTTTAGCCCCGGCTACGGCGACTGCCCGCTCTCGGCCCAGCGCTCGATCGTCGATGCGCTCAACGCCACGCGGCTCATCGGCCTTACCGTCACGCCCACCAGCCTGCTCATGCCCACCAAGAGCGTGACCGCGGTGATCGGTCTGTTCGACGGCAAAGTCCACGACGCCCAGAGTCGCCCCACCTGCAATATCTGCCGCATGCGCGAGCACTGCCGCTTCCGCGCCGCCCACACCACCTGCTATTCCAGCCACTAGGAGCCCCCGATGTTCACCCCGCTTATTACTCATAATTCGGATGGTGCCGCGCTGGCGGCGCCCGTCAATGCCGCACGCTGCAACGGCGCTGTGTACAAGCCACGCACGATCGACGACCTGCGCATTAAGGACGATCGCCTGCGCGCCGCCATCGAGGGCACGGGGCACCTGCTGTTTGACGGCGGCATGGGCACCATGCTGCAGGCTGCCGGCATGAAGGCCGGCGCCCTGCCCGAGCTGCTCAACTTTGAGGAGCCCGAGGTTATCACCGATATCCAGCGTCAGTATGTCGAGGCCGGCTGCGACGTGATCACCGCCAACACCTTTGGCGCCAACGCCCACAAGCTCGACGGCGCCGCCACCGTGGCAGATGTCTTTGCCGCCGCTGTCGCCTGCGCCCGCGCGGCCGGCGCCCACTACGTCGCCGGCGATATTGGCCCCATCGGCGCGCTGCTTCGCCCCCTGGGTACCCTGAGCTTCGACGAGGCCTACGATCTCTTTGCCGAGGAAGCGCGCTCTGGCGTCGCCGCGGGTGTGGACCTCTTTATTATCGAGACCATGACCGACCTGGCCGAGATCAAGGCGGCGGTCCTCGCCTGCCGCGAGAACTCCAACCTGCCCGTCTTTGCCACCATGACTTTTGAGGAAGACGGTCGCACCTTCCTGGGCACGAGTCCCGAGGTTGCCGCCATCACGCTCGATGCCATCGGCGCCGACGTTTTGGGCATCAACTGCAGCCAGGGACCGGCCGAGCTCCGAGGGCTCGCCGCTCGCATGCTCACCGTAACGGACAAGCCCGTTATGGTGCAGGCCAATGCGGGACTCCCCCACGTGGACGACGACGGTAACACCGTCTTTGACATCCAGGCCCCCGAATACGCCGAGGCCGTCGCCGGCATGATCGCCGACGGCGTGAGCGTCGTGGGCGGTTGCTGCGGTACCACGCCCACGCACATGGCAGCGCTGCGCACGCTTATCGATAACCACACGCCCAGTCCGCGCCACCGCAAGCCCAGCATGTCGGTCACAAGCGCCCAGACCGTGGTGGACCTCCCCTGCGACGGCCACAAAATCGCCGTCATCGGCGAGCGCATCAACCCCACCGGTAAAAAACGCCTGCAGCAGGCCCTGCGCGACGGCGATCTGGACTACGTCGTAAGCCAGGGCATCAGCCAGCAAGAACAGGGCGCCGATATCTTGGACGTCAACGTGGGCCTGCCCGAGATCGACGAGGTCAAGGTCATCCAGCAAGCGACCGAGCAGCTCCAAGGCTCCACGCTGCTGCCGCTGCAGATCGACTCCACCGACCCCGCAGCCGTCGAGGCCGCCGTACGTCGCTACGCCGGCAAGCCCATCATCAACTCGGTCAATGGCAAGCAGCAGATCATGGATGAGATCTTTCCGCTGGTCGCCCACTATGGAACCAACGTCGTCGGCCTTACGCTCGACGAAGGCGGCATCCCCGATACCGCCGAGGCCCGCTTTGCCATCGCCGAACGCATCGTGGCCGAGGCCGCCCGCTACGGCATCGGCCCGGACCGTATCCTCATCGACTGCCTGGTCATGACCGCCTCGACCAATCAACGCCAGGCCGAGCAGATCCTACGCGCCATGTCCCTGTGCAAGGAGCGTCTGGGCGTCAAATGCGCGCTCGGCGTGTCGAACATCAGCTTTGGCCTGCCCGCTCGCCCGCTGCTGGGTTCGGTCTTTTTGGCCGCCGCCTTTGGCGCGGGTCTGGACGCCCCCATCATGAACCCGGGCTCCAAGCGCTTTATGGACACCGTCTACAGCTATCGTGTCCTGAGCGTTGAGGACGAGGGCTCGACCGGATACATCGAGCGCTATGCCGGCTGGACCGATCCGTACAAGATCGCCGCCAACCCGGCAGCGGCTCAGGCCGCATCGAGTGATGCCGCGCCTGCTGCTGGCACCGCCGGCACTGACGGCAACGACGACCCGATTCGTCGAATGGTCGTCTCGGGCCGCAAAGGCGAGATCGCTGCCGAGACCGAGCGTCTGCTGACAGACCACGACGCTATGGACCTCATCAACAATCACTTTATCCCCGCTCTCGACGAGGTTGGCGTCCTCTTTGACCAGGGAAAGTTCTTCTTGCCGCAGCTCATGGCCTCGGCCGAAGCCGCACGCGTGGGCTTCGACACCATCAAGCGCCTGATGCCCGCCGGCGAGATCGCCGACAAGGGCAAGATCTGCGTGGCCACCGTCAAGGGCGACATTCACGATATTGGCAAGAACATCGTCAAAATGTTGCTCGACAACTACGGCTACACCGTCTTTGACCTGGGCCGCGACGTCGATCCGCAGGAGGTACTCAAGACCGTCAAGGAGCGCGATATCAAACTCGTCGGCCTCTCGGCGCTTATGACCACCACGGTCGTCGCCATGGAGGAGACCATCAAGCTGCTCCATGCCGAGGTGCCAGGCGTCAAGATCATCGTAGGTGGCGCCGTGCTCACCCCCGAATACGCCAAGCAGATTGGCGCGGACTACTACGCCAAGGATGCCGCCGAAAGCGCGCGCATCGCCGAAGAGGTCTTTGGGCAGTAACACAACGGAAACAACCGTGCACCAAAACGTGCCGCATGCGCCACTTGGCACGTGCGGCACGTTAGAATAGAAAAGACTATGCTCGTTTTGGCAGATAGGAGCGCAAGGATGGCGATCACGCCCGCAGAAATCGCGGAAACCCGCGGCATGGTTGAGGAGCAGAACCTCGACATCAGGACCATCACCATGGGTGTTTCGCTCATGGGTTGCGGTGACGAAAACCTCGACCGCATGTGCACGAAGATCTACGACCACGTGACGCACACGGCTGAGCATCTGGTCGAGACCGCCGAGAACCTCGAGCGCGAGTACGGTATCCCCATCGTCAACAAGCGCGTTTCCGTCACCCCGGTGGCCCAGATCGCCGCGTGCTGCAAGGATGAGGACCTCACCCCCATCGCGCACGCCCTCGACCGCGCGGCCGAGACGCTCGGCATCGATTACCTGGGCGGCTTCTCCGCGCTCGTCCAGAAGGGCATCGGCGATGCCGACCGCCGCGTCATCCAGTCCATCCCCCAGGCGCTTGCCACCACCAGCCGCGTCTGCTCCAGTGTCAACGTCGCCAGCCTGCGCGCCGGCATCAACATGGATGCCGTGCTCATGGCCGCCCAGACCATCATCGACGCCGCCAAGCTCACGGCCGACCAGGATTCCGTCGGCGCTTCCAAGTTTGTCTGCTTTGCCAACATGGTCGAGGACTCCCCGTTTATGGCGGGCGCCGTCCACGGCGGTGGCGAGGCCGACGCCGTCATCAACGTAGGCGTCTCGGGCCCCGGCGTTATGGCCGCAGCCCTGGAGACGCTGCCCGATTCCGCATCGATGATGGAGGTCGCCGAGAAGATTAAGCAGACCGCCTTTAAGATCACCCGCGCCGGCGAGCTCATGAGCCGCGAGGCCGCCCATCGTCTGGGTGTCGAGAAGGGCATCGTCGACCTGTCGCTGGCACCTACGCCCGCCATCGGCGACTCCGTCGCCCGCATCCTCGAGATCATCGGCGTTGGCACCTGCGGTGGCCCGGGCACGACCTGCGCACTCGCCATGCTCAACGATGCCGTCAAGAAGGGTGGCGTCATGGCTAGCTCCAGCGTCGGCGGTCTCTCGGGCGCCTTCATCCCCGTGTCCGAGGACGCCGGCATGATCGCCGCCGTCGAGGCCGGTGCGCTTTCGCTCGAGAAGCTCGAGGCCATGACCTGCGTGTGCTCCGTCGGCCTGGACATGATCGCCATCCCCGGTGACACCCCGGTCGAGGCCATCGCCGGCATCATCGCCGACGAGATGGCTATCGGCGTCATCAACAACAAGACCACGGCCGTCCGCGTGATTCCCGCCATTGGCAAGGGCGTGGGCGACTGCGTCGAGTACGGCGGCCTGTTCGGCCGTGCGCCCATCATGCCGGTGAACCCCAACGCCGGCACCGTGCTTGCCCACCGTGGTGGACGCTTCCCGGCACCGCTGAACTCGCTGAAGAACTAGCTGAGGGGTTCGGGCGAGGAGCCCCGGGGGAGGGCAAATATATAAGGTCGCCTGCTCGGACAGTCCTGACTCGCACGGAGAGCACATTAAGTGCTCTCCGGCTCGTGCGGAACTCGCGATCGACCTTATATATTTGCCCTCCCCCGGGGCTCCCGCACAACGGGACCTCGGTTGGGTTCTATCCCTTTGGCAGTCGCTTCGCTTCTGCCCTACTTTGCTGGTATGGCGATTTGGCGTTGGATCGGTTCTTTCTGATATATGCTGGTTGCGGCTCTTCTTTTGGGAGGAGTCGCTTTTTTGTTGTGAGGGGGATGGCCCGTGGCTGATGATTTGATTCGTTCTGAGCTGCTTTCTGCGGATTGGAATGGCGAGTGGATGCGTCTGCAAGCTGATCGGCGACGGGCTGATGATTCTTTTGAGTGGGATAAGCGGGCTCGGCATTTTCGGCCGCTTGAGACTGCTCCGTATGCCCGGGACTTTATGAAGCTGCTGGCGTTAAAGCCTGGTGAATCCGTGCTTGATATGGGGTGTGGGGCTGGGTCGATTGCTATTCCGCTTGCTCAGGCTGGGCATCCTGTAATTGCGGCTGACTTCTCGCCTGCCATGTTGGGCACGCTTGATGCTGGTATTGAGTACTATGGGCTCGAGGATCGCATTACGCCGCTTGAGCTTGCTTGGGATGATGATTGGGATTGGCTCTGTTAGACCAGAATTGACATTCTGCCTCAATCATCTTTTTGAAATTGCAAAGCT
>NZ_JAQEKC010000014.1:0-62763 GCF_027679495.1 Collinsella aerofaciens | reverse complement strand
GGCCACGAGCGGGGGCTCCTATCTTTTTAGTGCCCTCGGATTGGGTCATAGTGTCTGTTGGTGACGGTATCATTGGCGTTTCCGTTCTTGTTGGCGAGGTCAACGGTGCTGTCTTTGCCGTATTATTGAGGCTGTTTGTTGCTGCGCTTTATTTTGTTGAGGGGCTTTGTTGGACAGCTATTTTACTCTGCAATCGAATATTGAGGTTTCGGGCGAATTTGTGGACCGCAAGAGCCGGTTTATTGCCCAGCTGGTCCATATTGAGTCCGAGGATGAGGCGAATGCCTTTATCGAGACCGTTCGCAAACGTCATTACGACGCTCGACACAATGTTCCCGCGTGGATTTTGGTCGATGGACGCGAGCGTCAAAGCGATGACGGTGAGCCGAGCCGCACGAGCGGTATGCCGACGCTCGAGGTGTTGCGCGGCGCGGGGCTCAAAAATGTTTGCTGCGTAGTGACGCGCTATTTTGGTGGCACGCTGTTGGGGCCTGGTGGCTTGGTACGCGCCTATACCGCGGCGACGCAAGCGGCGGTGGCCGCGGCTCGGGAGGCCGGGCAGATCGTCGAGATGACGAGCGTCGTGCCTGTTGACGTGCATGTGGCCTATCCGCAGTACGAGCAGGTGCTTCGCTTGGCGCAGGATTCGGGTGCCAAGGTTTCGGATACCGATTACGCGGATGCCGTGACACTTCACTTGGTGTTTAAGGCGGGGGAGCAGGAGTCTTTTTGCGCCAGGATGCGCGAGCTTATGGCGGGGCGCGAGGAGATCGAGGTCGGTGCTCCCGTATTTGCCGAGTTCTAACGGCGACGGCCGGCGTGCTTTTGGATGGATCCCAAGCGCGCCGGCCGTCGTTTTTCTGTGCTGCCGTTTACTCGGCGAGCTGCTTTAGTACATCACAGGCGATTTCGACGGCATCGTCGATGCAGCCGGGGCAGCTGCGAAGCGGACCCTTGTCCGATCCGATGCCCTTGAGCGTGCCGCAGACGGTCGTCGTGTTCTTCTCGCCAAAACGCTTGGCGATTTCGCGCGACAGCTTGTAGGTCTGGCCCTTGGTCTTGGGGTTTTCCATGCCGTCGCTCATCACGAAGCCCATGATGGCCACGGCGCCCGAGATGGCGCCGCAGGTTTCGGTCATGCCGCCCATGCCGGCACCAAAGCCCTCGGTGAGGGTAAAGGCGATCTGGGGGTCGAGTCCGACGGCAGGCGCGAGGGTGCAGGCGACGGCTTGGGCGCAGTTAAAGCCGCGGGCGTGGTATTCGGCAGCCTGAGCCTGACAGGCGTTGATGTCGAGCTGGGCCGTATCGATTTGCTTCATCGTTGTCTCCTTGGTTACGGTGTACTCGCCTATGGTACCCGTGACGGTGCATGTAATCATCGAGAGCTTCATGTATGCCTCATTTTTATCTATCGAGCAAATGCCCAAGGCTTGAGATAAAACCCTTGATTAATTAGTCCCATAACCTACCTTTGGGATGGGTTGAGAGGGGTGCAGGGTAGCGGTATCGTGAACCGAATAAAACTAAAACCCAGGCAAGGGAGCAAGATATGAGCGAGCAGACTATCGGTACCACATGTGTTCAGGGCGGCTACCGCCCGGGTGACGCGGAGCCGCGCCAGGTGCCTATCTACCAGTCCACCACGTGGAAGTATGATACGTCCGAGCATATGGGCAAGCTGTTTGACCTGGAGGAGTCCGGTTACTTCTACAGCCGCCTGCAGAACCCCACGTGCGATCTGGTTGCTGCCAAGATCTGCGAGATGGAGGGCGGCACCGCCGCGATGCTCACGAGCTCGGGCATGGCTGCGAACTTCCTCGCCATCTTTAACGTCGCCGGTGCCGGTGATCACGTGGTTGCGTGCTCTGCCATCTACGGCGGCACCTACAACCTGCTGGCTCACACTATGGGCCGCATGGGCCTGACCTGCACGTTCGTCGCACCCGACTGCACCGATGAGGAGCTGGAGGCCGCTTTCCAGCCCAACACCAAGCTCGTCTTTGGCGAGACCATCGCTAACCCCGCGCTTGCCGTGCTCGATATTGAGCGCTTTGCCAAGGCCGCGCACGACCACGGCGTGCCGCTGATGGTCGACAACACCTTCCCGACGCCCGTGATGTGCCGTCCCTTTGAGTGGGGCGCCGACATCGTCACGCATTCCACCACCAAGTACATGGATGGTCACGCGGCCTACCTGGGCGGCGTGATCGTTGATCACGGTCAGTTTGACTGGATGGCCCATGCGGACAAGTTCCCGGGTCTCACCACGCCCGACGAGAGCTACCACGGCGTGACCTATGCCGAGAAGTTCGGCCGCGAGGGCGCCTTTATTACCAAGGCTACCGCGCAGCTCATGCGCGACCTCGGCCCCATGCAGAACCCGCAGGCGGCGTTCTTCCTGAACAGCTCGCTCGAGAGCCTGCACGTGCGTATGCCGCGCCATTGCGAGAACGGTCTGGCGGTCGCCAAGTTCCTGCAGGGCCACCCCAAAGTGCGCTTCGTGAGCTATCCGGGCCTAGAGGGCGACAAGTACTACGACATGGCTCAGAAGTACATGCCCAACGGTACCTGCGGCGTCGTGAGCTTTGGCTTTACCGGTGGTCGTGCGGCGGCCGAGACCTTTATGAAGAGTCTTAAGCTCGCCCAGATTGCCACGCACGTGGCCGATGCCCGCACCTGCTGCCTGCACCCGGCAAACGCCACCCATCGCCAGATGAACGACGAGGAGCTCATCGCCTGCGGCATCTCCGCCGATATGGTGCGCCTGTCGTGCGGCCTTGAGGATACGGCCGATTTGATTGCCGACCTTGAGCAGGCACTCGAGCAGTGCTAGGCTAGCGTGCGTGCGAGGCGTGGGACGGCTTTTCGGCTGACGACGTCCTCATAGTTCCGATTCCGTAGGCGGGACCCCGATCGTGTCCGTTTGTAGGCGATTGGGGTCCCGTTTTTGCGTTGCACGATAGAAAGGATATACATGGAGAAAACTGCCGAGCAGCTGCGCCGCGAACACATTGCCCTAGAGGGCGACACCCACGGTAAGAATAAATGGGCGATTCTGTTCACCGTGCTCGTCATGACCTTTATGGTGTGTTTGGATTCGACCGTCGTGACCGTGGCGCTGCCCGTGATGCAAAAGGAGCTGGGCGTGGGCCTCGATCGCATTCAGCTGGTGAGCTCGGTGTACCTGCTTGCGACATGCGTGGCTATGTTGCCGTTTGGCCGTCTGGGTGACGTGCGCGGCAAGGTGAATGTGTTCCAGCTGGGTGTCATCGTCTTTTCGGTCGGTTCGCTGCTGTGCGGCCTTTCGGCCTCGCTCGAGGTTCTTATCCTGGCACGCATTGTTCAGGGCGTCGGTTGCGCGGCGGCCATGGCTAACAACATGGGTATCATCACCGAGTCGTTTCCGGCGCGCGAACGAGGCCGTGCTATGGGTATTCTCGCGACCTTTGTGGCCCTCGGCATGATGTGTGGCCCCGTGCTCGGCGGCATGCTGGTGGCAAGCTTTCCTTGGGAGAGCATCTTCCTCATCAACCTGCCCATTGGCGTCATCTCGTTTATCGTGGGGCTCTACACGCTGCCGCATGTAAAGCCGGAGGCCGGCGAGCGCCCCATGTCGCTGGCGGAGGCCGCGCGTCGCTGCTTTGCAAATTCGGCCTTCACCATCAACCTTGCCTGCATGCTCATCGTGTTCGTTGGTATTGGCGCATCCGAGTTTATCCTGCCGTTCTATTTTCAGGACGCCCACGGCTTTGGTTCCGACATTTCCGGATTGCTGTTTTTGGCGCTGCCGATGGTGAATGCCTTTATCGGCCCGCTTTCGGGTGCGGTTTCGGACCGTGTTGGCTGCGAGGGTCCCACGGCGGTCGGCCTGGGCGTGTACGTGTGCGGGCTCTTTGCGGTAAGTACGCTCGACGAGCACTCTTCCATCCCTGTGATTGTGTGCTGTGCCGCGTTTATGTCGTGCGGTACGTCGATTTTCCAGAGCCCCAACAACTCGCTGTATATGGGCTCGGCTCCGCGCGAAGCGCTCGGCTTTGCGGGCAGCCTGGGTAGTTTGGCACGCTACGCCGGCATGGCGCTCGGCATTACGGCGGCGTCGCATATCCTGTATGGGCAGATGAGCGTGGCAATGGGCGAGGCCGTGACCAGTTTTGTTACAGGTCGTCCGGACGTATTCCTATTCGGCTTTCGCTCGGTGTTCTACGTACTCATGGCTGTGGCCGCCGTGGGCTTTGCGCTTGCCATGGTGCGTTTGGTGAAGATGCGCGCCCGCCATTAGCATGTTGGGAGGCTGTCTGCCACGATTCGCGCCGTCCCAAAAAGACTGGTTTGTGGTGCGATGTGGCTTGTGGGGCGGGCGGGGGTCGGTCCGTGGTAGACTATCGAACAACGTTTATTAATCGCGCGGTATCGTTGCCGCGAGAAGGGGTTGCGCCATGCAGGAGCTTGAGGATCGTATTCGCCATGACGGCATCGTAAAGGCCGGTAACGTCCTTAAGGTTGATGCCTTCCTCAACCACCAGTGCGACGTTGAGCTGTTCGACCACATGGGCGCCGAATGGGCCCGTCTGTTCGAGGGTGTCGAGATCAACAAGATCCTGACGATTGAGGCTTCGGGTATTGGTATGGCCTGCATCGCAGCTCAGCATTTTGGCGGCGTGCCGGTGGTCTTTGCAAAGAAGGCCCAGTCCATCAACCTTGACGGCGAGCAGTATGCCACGACCATCTACTCCTTTACCAAGCAGAAGGAGTACCCGGTCATTGTCGGCAAGCGCTTTCTGTCCGAGGGCGATAAGGTCCTGATTATCGACGACTTCCTGGCCAACGGCTGCGCGCTTGAGGGCCTTATTAAGATCTGCGAGGCTGCGGGCGCCGAAGTTGCCGGCATTGGCATTGCCGTTGAGAAGGGCTTCCAGGGCGGCGGCGATAAGCTCCGTAAGCGCGGCTTCCGCGTTGAGAGCTTGGCCCGTATCGCCGATATGGACTGCGAGAACGGCGAGATCACCTTCGCCTAAGCGCGCAACATAAGCGATTGGTATGCGATGTGACAAAGGGACTGTCCCTTTGTCACATTTTTTGTATGAGGGGAGGTGTTGATATGGACGAGAACAAGATGGGCTGGCGCGAGTATGCGCGCTTTGCCGAGATGTCGGTTGAGGAGCTGGCGCGCGATTGCGAGGTACAGGTGTTTCGCGCGACGGGTCCGGGTGGGCAGGGCGTGAACACGACGGACTCTGCGGTGCGCATGAAACATGGGCCCACGGGGATTGTCGTGACGGCGCGTGAGAGCCGCAGCCAGTTTCAGAATCGCGCGAGCTGCCTGCGTAAGCTGCGCGCTGAGCTTGAGCGTCGCGGGCGTCCACCGCGTCGACGCGTAAAGACCAAGGTGCCTCAGCGCTCTCGCCAGCGCAGGCTTAATGACAAGCACTTCAACGCCATTAAAAAGGCCAACCGTCGCAAGCCGGGCGGGGAGGAATAGCCTCCTCGTAAGTTGCGGTGAAATAGGGACTGTTTATGCAGCTAAAGCCCTAAGACAGTCCCTATTTCACCGCAACTTAGGTGGGGTTAGCGGGTGGGGTGCCAGACCTCGAGGGCGCCGGCGAGGATGTCGACCTCGATGCGTGAGGCGACAACGGGCTCGCCGTCGGCCTGGATGGGGTAGTCGGGCTCCTCCAAGGTGAGCGCGGCATGGCGGCATCGGCGCATGCGAACCGGTGGCAACTTGGTATGGTGGCCGTCCTTAGCCGAAAGAAACATAGGCAGGGCAACCGCGCGAGGGACGGGGCCGCAGGCGTAGCAGACGTCGAGCATGCCGTCGCAGGGGTCGGCATCGGGGCAGATACGATAGCCCGAGCCATACGTGGGGCCCAGCTGAATCGCCATGATGATCGCCCTCACGCGCTCGGCGGGCGCGTCGTCAAAGCTGGCTGTCATGGGGTAATTGCGATAGCGTAGGCCAAACTGCTCAAGTCCCGAGAGAGTGTAGAGCGGAGTGCCGGCGAGACCCGTCTTTTTGCGCAGCTCGGTGGTGCCCAGGCCGATGGCGGCATCGATGCCGATCGAAAGCGTCTGGTCGTAGTACTCAACGGAAGCCTCGCCGCTACCGCTTGCGGGGTTCCATGAGCGAATGCGCCCGATGTCCTGACGCTGCAGCTCGCAGGAGAGCAGCGCGCCAAAATCCTTACCGGAGAAATCGTCGATGCCGAGTGTTTGGGCAAAATCGTTGCCGGAGCCCACGGGTAGGATGGCGAGAGCGGGGCGGACCGCCTCATCCTGCGTCATAAGCCCGTTGACGACCTCGTGAATCACGCCGTCGCCGCCAAGGGCGATAACGGTGCGATAGCCCTGAGCCTGTGCGGCAAGCTCCTTGGCGTGTCCCATGCGCTCGGTTAGCACCAGGTCAAACTGGGATGCGCGTGCAGTCATGTCCATAAAGCGTTGCAGGCGCTCGGCAACTTCGCGCGCCGCACCCAACTGGGCGGCTGGGTTGGCGATGATGAGCGTGAGGCCAAAATCAGTTGCGTGCATGGGGCGACTCCCGGCGTATGACGTGACGGTGCGGTCGCGCTCAGGTCGAATTGCCCCCGATTGTGGCTGCACGTCGAATACTTACGTCTACTCTATCAGGTCGTTGTGGCGCTCGATAGCATCCGCTACCGTACCGCCCTCATCTACAATAAGCGAACGGCGCTTGGGCGAGATAATGCGCTGGGCGGGGTACACGCCGCGGTGTCCGGCGGTTAGGTAGCTGATAAAGGCCACGATGACAAAGAACCCGGCAGCCGTGCCGTGGAACAGGTCGATGGCCATCATACAGGTGGTGATAGGCACGTTAAGGCCGGCGCAGAACACGCCGAGCATGCCCAGCGCTGCCAGAAAGCTGGGATCGATTCCGACGAGGCAACCTATCCAGCCGCCGAGCGCCGCACCGATGCCAAACAGGGGCGTGACCTCGCCGCCTTGGAAGCCCGCGCCCAGGGTAAGCGCTGTGACGACCAACTTGATGGCTGCGTCCGCCAGGGTGGTGTTGCCGGCAAATCCGGCGCCGGAAAGCCACGTGGAAAGGCCGGCGTAGTTCCAGGCGTCGAGGAGGGCATAGGCGGCCAAAACCACGAGTGCGCCGATGAGTGCGCGAACGAGGTAATTGGTGATAAAGCGACCGTAGAGGCTCTTGACGGTTCGAACCGACCAGGCAAAGAGGCGTGCCGTCAGACCGAAGATAATTGCGCTGATAACAACGATGACGACCGTTTTGGGCGTCATAGCGGGAACGCTGGCGATGACATTCGCCTCGTACTCGGTACCTAGGGCGAGTGATGTAAAGTAGCCGGTAAACGAGGCGACCAGGCAGTAGATGCCCGCGGTGTAGTCGATCTTGCCGATAAAGCACATCTCCATGCCAAAGAAAGCCCCGGCAAGGGGCGAGCCGAATACGGCGCCAAAGGCCGACGAGATGCCGGCGAGCATGAGGTCGTGGTGGTCATGCTTTTTGAGGTGGGCGAGGCTCGAGATGTTGCTGGCGATGGTGCCGCCAATCTGCACCGCAGCTCCCTCGCGACCGGCCGATCCGCCCGTTAGGTGCGTGAGCGTGGAGCAGACGAAGGTGAGGACGGCCATGCGCATATGGATGAGGCGGGTGCCCAGAGCGGAGTCGATGACCAGGTTGTTACCGCGTTTGGCGGCGAGACCGTGGTTTTTGTACACCCATGCGGTGACAACGCCCACAACGGGAAGCAGCGCGTAAATCCACGCATGCTGCTCGCGATAGTCGGTCGCGATATTCAACGAGGCCAAAAACGCCCAAGCGGCAACGCCCATGGCGAGCGAGACGATGACGACGAGTGCGAGCAACTTGGCGCTCGCGAGTAGGTTGCGGGCGTTGCGGCGCGTGTCGGCAGCCAAGAGATGCTCAGAGCGGGTGAGCTGATGCCTGCCTGCCGCGATGACGTCGTTCAGAGAGAAAAAACCGCCTTCGTCGAGCGGCTGGGAATGATCCTGCGCTTCGTTTGCGCTTTCGGGTTTGTCGTTATGAGCCATACGTTCCTCTTTTAGGTTGCAACGCAAGCATTATAAAACGCGGTAAACGCGACGAGCCGGTGGGTTGGTTTCCGTTCTGTTTCGCGGCCTGCAACTGACAGGTGTATTTGCGGGTGCAGGCCGAGTCGCGGTCGTGCGTCGGGGGATTATACTGAGACAAG
The DNA here is from genome assembly GCF_027679495.1 of Collinsella aerofaciens. Classification (GTDB taxonomy): domain Bacteria; phylum Actinomycetota; class Coriobacteriia; order Coriobacteriales; family Coriobacteriaceae; genus Collinsella; species Collinsella aerofaciens_AK. The sequence goes on along the minus strand of NZ_JAQEKC010000014.1, from coordinate 54,565 downwards.
CATAAAGAATCGGCGCCCCTGTTGTGCGCCGTGGCATTAAGAGGTGCATATGGCAGAGAAACTCATTCCGCTGGAGGACGCGCAGTCGATTGTCCTGTCGCACGTTGCTCCGACCGATCTCGTCGAGATTCCCGTGTGGCAGGCCGCCGGTCTTCCCTTGGCCGAGGACGCGGTGGCCGATATCGACATCTCGCCGTTTGCCAACAGCGCCATGGACGGGTATGCCGTGCGCTCGGCGGACTTGGCGCAGGCATCTGGCGAGGCGCCGGTGACGCTCGATGTTATCGGACATGAGGCCGCGGGTCATGTGTTTGGGGACGCAATCGGCGCGGGCGAGACGGTCCGCATCATGACGGGCGCGCCGGTGCCCGAGGGTGCCGATGCCGTGGTGAAGTACGAGATCGTCGATGTGCTCGACGGTGACGGCAACGAGGGCTCGCGTGTGAGGTTTTTGGCGCCGGCCAAGGTGGGGAAGAACGTTCGCTCTGCCGCCGAGGAGGCCCATGCCGGCGAAGTCGTGATGCGTGCTGGCGAGGTTGTGACTCCGGCCGGCGCCGGCCTGCTGGCAAGCGCCGGTTACGCGAGCGTGAAGGTCCATGCCGCTCCGCGCGTGGGCATTATCTCGCTGGGCACGGAGCTGGTCGCGCCGGGTGAGCTGCCGGCGCGCGGGCAGATTCGCGACTCCAACTCCTCGGCGCTGATGGCCGAGGCGCTCGATGCCGGCGCCGAGCCCGTGTTCTACGGTATTGCGCCCGACGATGAGCAGGCGATTGGCGAGCTGGTGCATCGCGCCACGCGAGAGTGCGATTTTGTCATTACGAGCGGCGGCGCCTCGGCGGGCGATTACGACTACGTGACGGCGCTCGTCCGGCGCGAGGGCGTGGTGCTGTTCGATCGCATCTCGATGCGTCCGGGCAAGGCCATCACGTTTGGCTTGCTCGGGGGCAAGCCCTACCTAGGGCTTTCAGGCAATCCGGCCGCGGCGTATGTGGGCTTTGAGATGCTCGCCCGCCCGGCGATTCGCAAGATGCGCGGCTTTGCCGAGGGTACGCGTCCCGTGCAGCAGGCGACGCTCACGCACGGCGTGAAAAAGCGACAGCATCGCCGCTTCTTCGATCGCGCCACGGTTTTGCGCGACCCCGAGACCGGTGAGTTGTTGGTGACCGAGGCTAAGACACAGAATTCGGCGTTGCTTGGAACTATGCAGCGTGCGAACTGCCTGTTGCGTATTGACGAAGGACCGTGCGAGCTCAAGGCGGGAGATGCCGTGGACGTTGTTCGCGTCGACCTGCCCGAGGGCGCCGTGTTGTAGGAGGAATGCTATGGAGCTGAAGACATCGATCGTGACGTGCTCGGATACGCGCGATCTTGCCCAGGACGAGGCTGGAGCCGCACTCGAGGAACTTATCGAGGCACAGGGCTGGACGGTCGCCTCACATGTGGTCGTGCGCGACGACGTCAGCGAGATTGGTGATGCCATTGTGGAAGCTGCCGATGAGTGCCACGCCAATGTCGTGCTCACCTGCGGCGGCACGGGGCTTTCGATGCGAGATGTGACGCCCGAGGCGACGCGTGCCGTCTGCGACCGCGATGTGCCGGGTATTGCAGAGGCAATCCGCGCGTATTCGATGACCAAGACGCGCCGCGCCATGCTCTCGCGCGCTATTTGCATGCAACGAGGTCATACACTTGTCGTAAACTTTCCCGGTTCTACGAAGGCCGCCCGCGAAAGCTGGGAGGCCATAGCAGACCAGCTGGAGCATGCGGCTCAGATGACAGCTGGCGGCGGACATACCAACTAAGCGGTTTACCTGCGGCGGGGCGACCTGAACGGCTGCTCCGCCTTTGTTTTCCGCCGAAGCGACGCCGAGATGCACGGTAATTCGGAACTATATTCTCTGACGAGAATAATTTCTCACTATCATTATTCGCGCAGAAGTATAATCTGATTGCAGATTAAAGCCCGCGGTGGGGTACCCGGGCATAGCGTTCGAAAGGGTTGAACATGTTCGATATGGTTTCTCGCCGCGGATTCGTTTCGCTTTCTGCTGTCGCCGCTGCCGGCCTTGGTCTTGCCGGCTGTTCGGGCAGCAAGACGTCCGAGCCGGCCGGATCCGATGCCGGCTCCGTCAAGTCTTCCTCTAAGAAGAAGGCTGTCGAGCTGCAGGTCTTTGCCGCTAACTCGCTCGAGAAAGCTCTGCCCGAGGTTCAGGAGCTCTACACCGAGCAGACCGGCACCACGTTTGCCGACACGCAGTTTAAGGCGTCTGGCGACCTTGTCGAGCAGATGCGCGCCGGTGCCGCCGTCGACGTGCTCATCACGGCCTCCAAGGGCACCATGGACGACGCCGAAGCCGCCGAGCTCGTCGATGCCGACACGCGTGAGGACATGTTCGTCAACGACCTCGTGATCATTCGCGCCGAGGGCTCCGATACTAAGGTCGAGGCCATCGCCGACGTCGCGAATCTGGACGGTAAGATTGCCATTGGCGACGCCAAGACCGTCCCCGCCGGCAAGTACGCCAACCAGGCGCTGGCTTCCGTGGGCCTCTATACCGGTACCGAGGGCGACGACGGCGAGTACGCGCCCGAGCTCGCCGACAAGGTAGCCCTGGCCGACAAGGTCGGCACCGCTGCGTCTTACGTCTCTACAGGCGACTGCGTGGCGGGTTTTGTCTACAGCTCCGATATCTTCCGCTACGACGGCATCGAGGAGGCCTTCGTGTGCCCCGAGGACTCGCACAAGCCCATCGTGTATCCCGGTGCCGTCGCCGAGAGCTCCGAGCACGCCGACGAGGCCAAGGCGTTCATCGACTTCTGCCTGACCAACAAGAAGGCCCAGAAGATTTGGGGCAAGTACGGCTTTGAGCTTTCCGAGTAGTGCGGCTTGGCGCGATAATTCCATCGTTTTGTGTTTCACTCCGTCCTTGTATTCGCTTGGAGCTTTTCGTGCTTAATAGATTCCGCATGCTTGTCGCCTGTGCTTTGACCTTCGCGCTTTGCTGGGTGCCGGGATTTGCGTTTGCCGGGGACGCCGAGGACGGGGCCCAGGTTGCTGCGACCGCTCATGGGCTTTCCTATGGAATCGAGGGTTTTGAGCGGTTGGCGAAGGGGACCGCTCGTGCCATGGAGGGCCAGCCTGAGGGCTACCGGTTTCCCGTTGACGAGGATGTGGACCTTGTAGTGGCGCCTGCTGCCGATCGCGTTGTGGCGTGGATATCGCCCAAGGCGGTCGAGAAGTATAGATTGGATCCGCAGGACAACGAGTGCGTATCGGGTCTCAAGGCCCTCGTCTGTGACCTCGACAGCGCAAACTGCATGGGAGGTGCGCGGCTGGGGGACGTGGATCTTCCTTGGTATGTCACGGCGGAAACAACGTTTGATGCCGGCGGGTATACCTATGGCTTTGATGAGCGCGGTGCGGATGGGGACCGCTATGTGGTGATTGCATCAGCCTCGGGTGATGCCAAGGGCGGCGCGCGTTGGCTTGATAGCGCTCAAATGGTAGAGGCGTCGTCTGTCATGTTGCGGGATGAGCAAGGGCCCTTGACCTCTCTGGTCTCCTTTTTGGGCGACATCGACTATCGCCCGTTTTGGGTGTCCATTAAAACGAGCGGCCTTGCCCTGGTGATCTCCCTTGCGCTGGGCCTGTTCGCCGCGTGGAAGACTATGGGTACCTCGAGTCGCATCAAGGGCCTGCTCGACTCGGTCTTTACCATCCCCATGGTGTTGCCGCCCACGGTCTGCGGCTTTTTGCTGCTTATGCTGTTTGGTCGCTCGACCGGGGTGGGCCAGTGGCTGATTGCGCACGGCGTCTCGATTGTCTTTACGTGGCCGGCGGCGGTGATCTCTGCCGTGGTGGTATCGTTCCCTCTGGTCTACCGTACGGCGCTCGGCGCCTTTGAGAGCCTCGACACGCAGATGCTTGACGCCGCGCGAACCCTGGGATGGTCCGAGCGTCGCATCTTTGCCAAGCTTATGATGCCGCTTGGGTGGCCTTCTATTGCTGCTGGTACGGTCCTCGCCTTTGCCCGCGCGATGGGAGAGTTTGGCTGCACGCTGTTCTTTGCGGGCAACTACGCCGGCATTACGCAGACCATCCCCATCGCCATCTATTTTGAGTGGATGGGCGGCAATACGTCGGTCGCGCTCTTCTGGGTCGTGGTCGTAATTGCGTTCAGCTTCCTGGTCATCCTGTTCATTAACATGTACACCGCCCATTCGCAAAAGTATCGCGAGCGGGGCCTTTCCCATGCGGGGCGCAAGCAGGCCAAAGACCTCGCCGGACAGGGTGATTCGCTCGACCCGGCGGGCGGCGATGCCCTGCGAATCGATCGCGAGGCGCTGGCCGAGCTTATGCGCGATGACGCGGTTGCGAAGGGAGGTCGATAGGCCATGTCGCTCGTTCTGGATATTAAAAAGCGCTATCCCGGGTTTATGCTCGACATGCAGCTTGAGGCCGGCGAGGAGCGTGTGGCGCTGCTCGGTGCCTCGGGTTGCGGCAAGAGCTGCACCTTGCGCTGCATTGCCGGTGTGGAGACGCCCGACGAGGGCAAGATCGTCGTCAACGGCGTGACCTTTTTTGACTCGGCGGCGGGCATCAACCTGTCGCCCCAGGAGCGCAAATGCGCCCTGCTGTTCCAAAACTATCAGCTGTTTCCCAACATGACGGTGGCCGATAACGTATGTGCCGGCGTAAAGGACGCGGGCGACGCCGCGGCGCGTAAAAAACTTGCCGAGCGCTACCTGGGCATCTTTGGCCTAGCCGATTTTGCCGACCGCTATCCCGCGCGCCTCTCGGGCGGTCAGCAGCAACGTGTGGCGCTTGCCCGTATGGTGGCGGCTCACCCGGGCATCTTTATGTTCGACGAGCCCATGAGCGCACTCGATTCCTATCTTAAGAGCGCCCTCGAACAGAACATGCTCGACCTGTTCGATGTATGCAACCGCACCGTGCTCTATGTGAGCCACGACATCGACGAAGCGTGCCGCCTGTGCCAGCGCATCTGCGTGATGCACGACGGGCATGTTGAGGAGATCGGCTCCGTCGAGGACGTGGTCCGCCGTCCGCAGACGCTGGCGGCGCTGCGCCTGACGGGCTGCAAGAACACAAGCCGGGCGCGCAAGATCGGCGACGAAGAAGTTGAGGCGCTCGATTGGGGCATGACCTTTAACGTGGGTCGCGAGGTTCCCGATAATGTGGCGTACCTGGGCATTCGCGCGAGCTACTTCCATGTGGACAACCGTGCCGAGCGGGGTCGCAACAGCTACGACCTGCACGTGGCGCGCGTGAGCGATTCGCGTTTTGAGCGCCTGGTGCTGTTGGATGCGCCGCGGGCCGATGCGCCAACGCGTCTGCAGTGGAAGGTCAACAAATTGAGCGTACCAGCGGATGGGTTACCGCAAGAAGGCGAGACCCTGCGTATGCATTTTGATGCCAGCAGGATCCATCTGGTTTGTCGGTAGCGCCGGGTAATGCCGTCGGGGATATAAGTCTCGGCGGCTTTGTCTTGCCGTTCGCCGAATGAAGGATGACAAACTCTTATCAACACAGATAATTATTTATTAAACGGCGGCACACGACGCTGTCGTACGAATGTCAACGGTGTTCGCATGGTCGACGACCGTTGATATAGTTGACCTTAACTTGTAAAGGAGGACGCGCACATGCCGCAGACGACATACATTCGCCGCGTTGCCGCGCGCGCCCTGTATATGGCTCGGAGTCGCATATGAGCAGGTATGTTCACGGCTCCGGGAGAGACGACGCACAACTAAATAATCGACCGCAAAGCAGGTTCCCCAAAATTCCGGGTTTAGGCACGGCTGGGTTTTCGCCGCCCACCGTGCAGCAATACCGTAGTTATCCGTATTTGGTTCGAGAGGGGAACCGTCATGGCTGAAGAATTTGATTTCCATCCGATGTGGGAGAGCCTCGGCATGAATCTTGCCGACCACGATATGCTGCTGGGCGCCGTGGGCCAGATGTACGGCGATATGTTCCTGACGCAGAACAATCGCCCCAAGTCCACGTCCTACCTGGATTTTGTCGCCACCAACATCCACAGCGGCCGTATTAAGGAGATGCTCGACAAGAAGGAGGCCGGCGAGGCCACCAAGATCGTCGGTTCGTTCTGTGTGTACGTGCCCGAGGAGATCGTGCTTGCCTGCGATGGCATCCCCGTTGGCCTGTGCTCGGGTGCCGACTGGGCGACCGACAAGGTCGAGGAGCATCTGCCGCGCAACACCTGCCCGCTCATCAAGAGCTTTGCCGGCTTTAAGCTGGGCGAGGTCTGCCCCTACATTGAGTCGAGTGATCTGGTGGTGGGCGAGAACACCTGCGATTGCAAGAAGAAGGCCTACGAGTTCTTTGCCACGCAAAAGAACATGTACGTCATGGATATCCCCAACGTGCACGACGAGTCGACGCTCGTGACCTGGAAGGCCGAGGTTAAAAAGCTTGCCGCCAAGATCGAGGAAGAGTGCGGCGTCAAGATTACGCCCGAGCGCCTGAAGGCTGCCATCCACGCCGTCAACGAGAAGCGTCGCGCCCTGCAGCGTCTGGCTGCCACGCGCGCTGCCGATCCGGCGCCCATCAGCGGTCTCGACAGCCTGCTGACCGTTCAGGCCGCCTTTATGGACGACACGCCGCGTCTGACCGGAGCCATCAACGAGATGGCCGCCGAGTGCGAGCAGCGCGTTGAGGCCGGCGAGGGCGTGGCGCCCAAGGGGACCAAGCGCATCCTGTACACCGGCACGCCCATGGCCGTGCCCAACTGGAAGCTGTTCAACCTCATCGAGAAGGCCGGCGGCGTTGTGGTAGGCGAGGAGTCCTGCACGGGCTCGCGCTACTACAAGGACCTGGTCGACGAGTCCGGTGAGACGGTCGACGAGATGCTCGACGCCATCGCCGAGCGCTACTTTAAGATTAACTGCGCCGTCTTTACGCCCAACGATCAGCGTATGAAGGACATTGTCCAGATGGCCAAGGACTTGCATGCCGACGGCATCGTCGACGTGGCCCTGCAGTTCTGCACGCTCTACGAGATGGAGTCGTTTGCCGTGGAGAAGGCTGCCGAGGAGGCCGGCATTCCGTTTATGCACATCACGACCGACTACGCCGGCGAGGATGCAGGCCAACTGCAAACCAGGATTGAGGCTTTCTTGGAAACCATTTAGGGGTATCCGTCCCGGCGGCTTCCCCAGGCACCCGATCTTGCCGTTCAAACCATCGTTTGCGTACCAAAGTACGCGGCGCTTCTCTTTCACGGCAACCTCGGGCACCTGGGAAAGCCGTTTCCTTGGTTGGTCAAAAGGTTTGTTAAGGAGTTATATGTCGGAAAATATGGAGCAGCCGTTGCCATCCACGTTTGAGGAGTTCAACGAGCAGCGCAAGGCGGCGTTTATTCGTGTCAAGGATTACAAGCAGGCGGGCAATCGTCTGGTCGGCTTTTTGTGCAGCTATACGCCGCTCGAGATTATCGATGCCGCGGGGGCTGCGAGCGTGGCGCTGTGCGGCACGTCCGACGAGGTGATTCCCGAGGCCGAGAAGGTGCTGCCGGCAAACCTGTGCCCGCTCATCAAGTCTACGTACGGCTTTGCCTACTCGCAAAAGTGCCCGTTTACGTACTTTAGCGACATGATCATCGGTGAGACCACCTGCGACGGCAAGAAGAAGATGTACAAGCTACTCAACGAGCTCAAGCGCACGCACATTCTGCATCTTCCGCAAGGTCGCGATCGCGCCTACGAGCGTGAGGGCTGGTACGAGGAGTGCCGCCTGCTCAAGGAGGAGCTCGAGGGCTTCTACGGCATCACGATTACCGACGATGACCTGCGCGCTGCCGTCCGTCGTCGCAACCGCTTGCGTGCGGCCCAGCTCGACATGTTTGCGCTGCAGGCGAACCAGCCGGCGGCCATGAGCGGCGTCGACCTGATGAGCACCATGTTTGCCGGTACGTTTAGCTTTGATATCGAGGCCTATACGCAGCAGCTTGAGCAAAAGGTTGCCAAGCTGCGTGAGGCTTACGACGCGGGCGAGCGCCCGGTCGCGGCGGATGCCAAGCGCATTCTGATCACCGGCTGCCCAGTGGGTGGCGTAATCAACAAGATCGGTCGCACCATCGAGTCCAACGGCGGTGTGGTCGTGTGCATGGACGACTGCTCGGGTGAGCGCACGGCGGCCATGATGATCGACCCGGAGGCTCCCGATATCCTGCGCGCCATCGCCGACCGTTACCTGGACATCAACTGCTCGGTCATGACGCCTAACGAAGGCCGCATGGGAAACACGCTGGCTATGCGCGAGAAGTACCATGTCGATGGCGTGGTAGAGAGCGTGCTGCAGGCCTGCCACACCTTCAACGTTGAGAGCGCGCGCATGCAGGAGGCTGTCGAGGGTGCGGGCATTCCGTACATGAAGATTGAGACCGATTACAGCAATGGCGACATGGGTCAGATCGAGACTCGCATCGCTGCCTTCATCGAAACCCTCTAGCTTCCTCAGGCACCGGATCTTGCCCCTCAAACCGTCGCTTGCGTACCAAAGTACGCTGCGCTCCTCTTTCGGGGCAACCTCCGGCACCTGAGAAACCAAGAGTTAAGGCGCCTGAACGCGCCGCTACCTTTGATGTTTAGATTGGGAGAGAGCCATGATAGGGATCGGGATCGATATCGGGTCTACGGCGGCTAAGGCTGCTGTGGTCGACGGGGAGGGTTCGGTGGCGTGGACGTGCGTGCAGCCAACCGGGTTTTCCTCGGTCGATGCTTCCGAGCGGCTGCGCGAGGCACTGGCAGCGGCTGGCTATGACGTGACGGGCGACGATGTTCGCGTGGTCGCGACTGGCTACGGTCGTGTCGCCGTGTCCTATGCGCACAAGGTCGTGACCGAGATTACCTGCCACGGCACCGGTGCCGTGCGCCTGTTCGGCGATCACGGCACGGTGATCGACGTGGGCGGTCAGGACACTAAGGTCATTCAGCTTAAAAGTGGCCGCGTGGCCAAGTTTGCCATGAACGACAAGTGCGCCGCCGGCACGGGGCGCTTTTTGGAGATCATGGCCGACCGCCTAGGCATTTCCCAGCAGCAGATGGCCGACCTTGCGCGTTCCGGTGAGCCCACCAAGATATCCAGCATGTGCACGGTCTTTGCCGAAAGCGAGGTCATCAGCCTGATCGGTCGTGGCGAGCCGCGCGAGAACATTGCGCGCGGCGTGATCGAGAGTGTCGTGTCGCGCGTGGCCACTATGGCCGGGCAGGCAGCGGGCGCCCCGTACTATCTGACCGGTGGCCTGTGCGAGAACGCCTATGTGGTGGAGCGTCTGGGCGAACTTTTGGGCGCACCCGTGACCACCTCGCCCCAGGCTCGCTTTGCCGGAGCGATCGGCGCGGCCATTCGAGTCCAGGCGCTCATGTAAGGGGCGGTGTCATTCGCCGTCCGCTCTCGGCGCCGCCATGCGTATACTGGGAGGAACTGATTGACCTATGAGAGGAGGAATCGATGGCTGACGATGTTATTAAGCTCACGCAGATGACCGCTGCCTCTGGTTGAGCTGCTAAGTTGGCTCCTGGAGCCCTCGCCCAGGTCCTGGGCGACTTGCCCAATGTGCATAACGACAACCTGCTCGTGGGGTTCGATACCTCCGACGATGCGAGCGTCTTTCGCGTAGGGGAGAACCTGGGGCTCGTGCAGTCCATCGACTTCTTTCCGCCGATGGTCGACGACCCGTTTCTGTTTGGCCAGATTGCCGCAGCCAACTCGCTGTCGGACATCTACGCCATGGGCGGGCGGCCGAGCCATGCCATGAACCTGCTCTGCATACCCAGTTGTCTGGGCGTTGAAGTTGCCGGTCAGATTCTGGCGGGCGGCGCCGACAAGTGCGTCGAGGCGGGTTGCTCCATCGCGGGCGGCCACACCATCAACGACGACGAGCCCAAGTACGGGCTGTCCGTGAGCGGTTTTGTCGCGCTCGACCGCATGCTCGCCAACAGCGGCGCACGCGCAGGCGATGTTCTGCTGCTGACCAAGGCGATCGGCTCGGGCATCATCACCACGGCCATTAAGGGCGAGCTCATCGAGCAGGACGAGGCCGCAGCCATGTTTGACTCGATGCGCACCCTCAACGAGGCGCCGATTCGTCTGGCCGAGGGGCTTGAGCTTCACGGCTGCACCGACATTACGGGCTTTGGCCTGATCGGGCACGCGTGCGAGATGGCCGAGGGCTCGGGCGTGCAGGTTGAGCTTGCGTCGGGGGCGGTGCCGCTCTTTGACCAGGTGCTCGACATGGCGCGTCTGGGCATTATCCCCGCGGGCTCCTACCGCAACCAGGACTTCTTTGGCCCGCGCGTGACGGCTGACGATGACCTGGAGCCGGGCATGCTCGACGCGCTGTACGATCCGCAGACGTCTGGCGGCCTGCTTATCGCGGCACCTGCTGCCGATGTGGATGAGCTTGCGCGCCGCCTACATGCCGAAGGACGTATCGCCGCCGTCGTCGGTCGCGTGTGCGAGCCGGTGCCAGGCGGTCCTGCCGTCCACGTTGTGCATTAAGGAAAACCGTTTATGCGACCGCCTACTGTTCTGGGCGGTCCCTTTTGAAAGGATGTAACTATGTCTACCAGAATTGAAGTCAATGCCATGGGCGATGCCTGCCCGCTGCCCGTCGTCAAGACGCTCAAAGCCCTGAAGCAGCTCGATGGCGAGGGCGCCGTCGTGACCTCGGTCGATAACGAGACCGCCGTCAAGAACATCTCCAAGATGGCGCAGGAGAAGGGCTGCACGGCCTCGGTCGAGAAGGTTTCTGACGCCGAGTGGCACGTGACCGTCGCGACCGCCGGTGCCGTGGCCGTTGCGGACCCCGAGCAGGACGGTGCCGTTTTCTGCGACGCCAGCGCCGGCAAGGGCAAGCTCGTCATTTCCGTCTACACCGACTGCATGGGCCGCGGCGACGACGAACTGGGCCACAAGCTCATGAAGGCGTTTATCTTTGCCGTGACGCAGCAGGAGGAGCTGCCCGCGACCATGTTGTTCTACAACGGCGGCGCCAAGCTCACCGTCGAGGGCTCGCCGGTGCTCGACGACCTGAAGGGACTGGCCGAGCAGGGCGTCGAGATTCTCACCTGCGGTACCTGCCTCGATCACTATGGCATTAAAGACCAGCTTGCGGTGGGCGAGGTCACCAACATGTACGTGATCGTGGAGAAGATGGAGCAGGCCGTGCGCGTCGTGCGCCCGTAGCGTTTGGGCGGGATTGCCATGAGAGAAAAGCGCCCGGCGCTTGTCATCACGTTTCCTACCACGGCGGCCGCCATGGGGTGCGAGACCCTATGCGTCGAGCGCGGCCTTCCCGGGCGCACGATTCCCGTGCCCGGGGAGGTCGCTGCCGGCTGCGGCTTGGCGTGGAAGGCGCTGCCTTCGGATGAGGACCTGCTGCGCGGCGAGCTTGCCGCGGCGGGCGTCCCCACCGAGGGCTTTACGGTAATCGACATGTGGGAGGTCGTGCGATGATCTACCTGGATAACGCGGCGACGACCATGCATAAGCCGCAGACGGTGATCGATGCCGTGACGCAGGCGATGTGTTCGCTCGGTAATGCCGGGCGCGGGGCCACGTCGGGTGCCCTCGATGCCGCTCGTACGATTCATGCTTGCCGTGCCAAGCTTGCGCGCTTGCTGGGCTGCCCGAGGGCGGACCATGTTTGTTTTACGCCCAACTCCACCGCGGCGCTCAACACCGTCATCAATGGCGTGGTGCGTCCCGGCGATCGTGTGGTCACGACGGTGCTCGAGCATAACTCCGTGCTGCGTCCGCTCAACCGCCTGACGGCAGAGCGGGGCGTGACCGTTGAGCGTGCGGGCTGCGACGCGAACGGCGTGCTCGACTACGACGAGCTCGAGCAGCTGGTCACGCCGGGCACGCGTGCCGTGGTGGTAACGCATGCCTCCAACGTGACCGGCAGCGCCGTTGATGTTGCGCGTGTGGCGGCTGTGGCTCATGCGGCCGGCGCACTTGTGATTGTCGACGCCTCGCAGTCTGCCGGCGCGATGCATATCGATATGCAGGCCATGGGGCTCGACATTGTGTGCTTTACCGGCCATAAGGGGCTCATGGGACCTCAAGGCACCGGCGGCCTGGCCGTGGCGGAGGGCATTGACGTGGCTCCGTGGGCCATGGGCGGCACGGGCGTGCACAGCTTCGATGCGCTGCAGCCGCTTGAGTGGCCCACGCGCCTTGAGGCGGGCACGCTCAACGGTCATGGCATCGCGGGACTTTCCGCTGGTCTCGACTTTATCGAGGCCCAGGGTGGGGTCGAGGCGATTGCTGCCCACGAGCGTGCGCTCGCTGATCGCTTCCTTGCCGGTGTGCGCAAGATTCCGGGGATTAAGCTCTACGGTGCCTTTGACCAGCAGGCGCGCTCTGCGATTGTGTCGCTCAACGTAGCCGATATCGACTCTGCCGAGATTTCGGACGCGCTCATGCAAGGGTGGGGGATTGCGACGCGCCCCGGTGCCCATTGCGCTCCGCTCATGCACCGCGCGCTGGGGACCGAGCGCCAGGGCGTCGTCCGCTTCTCGTTTGGGTATTTCAACACGGACGAGGAAGTCGACACCGCGATTGACGCTTTGCGCGATTTAGCCTGCTAGAGCGTATATACTTGCGGGACGGGTCTTTTGCCCGTCCCGTTTTTGTTTCGACCCGAAAGGTGTGCATATGGCCTCATCCGCTCCGCGCGGTTTGCGCTCCGACCATGTCGTTACCGTCGGCATTGCGCTGTTCTCGATGCTCTTTGGCGCCGGCAACCTCATTATTCCGCCGCTGCTGGCGCTGCAGGCTGGTTCTGCCACGCCGGTCGCCATGCTCGGCTTTCTGATTGCCGCCATCGGCCTGCCCGTCATGGGTTTTATCGCCGTGGCACTTGCCGGAACGGCGCGCGAGCTTGCCGGCCGCGTGCATCCTAAGTTTGGCGAATTCTTCGTTGCGGCGGTCTACCTGGCCATCGGCCCGTGCCTGGCTATTCCGCGCACAAGCTCCACGGCCTTCGAGATGCTGGTGCCGCTGCTGCCCGAGGGCGTTTCGCTCGGCACGGCACGTCTGGCGTTTGCCATCGGGTTCTTCATCATCGCGTTTGCGCTCACGCTGCGCCCGGGTGTCATTACACGCGTACTCGGTCGCATTACGGGCCCCGCGCTCATTGCGCTCATCGTACTGGTCGTGGGTGCTGCCGTGATCTCGCCACTGGGACCGGCTGCCGCGCCTCAGGCTCCCTACGATGCAGGCGCCGCCGTGCAGGGCTTTCTGACTGGCTATCAGACCATGGACCTGCTCGCATCGCTCGCCTTTGGCATTATCATCGCCGAGACCATTCACGAACTGGGCGTTACCGATGACAAGCGCGTGGCCTTCGAGATTTCGCGTTCCGGTGTGATCGCCGGCGTGCTCATGGCCATTATCTATTGCGGCTTGGCCCTTGCCGGTATGCAGCTCGGCACCGTGATGCCCGACGCCACCAACGGCGCTGCAATCCTTGCTCGCTCGGCCTCCATGCACTTTGGCCTTGCCGGCACGGTCGTGGTCTTCGCCATCTTCTTCCTCGCCTGCATGAACGTGTGCATTGGCCTCATTAGTTGCTGCGCGCGCTATTTCTGTGAGACGTACGTGGTTGAAGGGGGAGCGGAGGCCTCCGAGGAGGCCATGCGCCGCCCCTTCGCGATCCTCGCCTTTGTGTTCGCGGCGTTTTCGTGCCTGCTCTCCAACGTGGGCCTCGACGTGATCCTCATGTTCTCGGTGCCTATGCTCAACGCCTTGTATCCCGTTGCCATCGTACTGGTACTGATGGGCCTGGTGCACGGCTTTTGCGACGCTCATCCGCAGGTGTGGGTGTGGGTCGGCGGCGTGGTTGCTGTGCAGAGTGTGATCACCTCGGTCCGCGATGCGTTCTTTGCGGGCGCGTGGCTACCGTTTGATGTTCTTCCGCTGGCGGATATCGGTGCCGCGTGGGCGCCGGTTGCCGTGGCGGCGTTTGTGATCGGTCTGCTCCACAGCAAGTTTGTCGCACATTCGAGGAGCTAGGGTTTCTGCGCTTGCACAGGCGGGGAGTCTCCCCTATAATTTCCTTCGCTTTGGGACACGCAAGGTTTAGACCTTAGCTGCTCAACACCTTCGGGACGTGGCGCAGTTTGGTAGCGCGCCTGCTTTGGGAGCAGGATGTCGCAGGTTCAAATCCTGTCGTCCCGACCATATCTTGCGGGCGTAGTTCAATGGTAGAACCCCAGCCTTCCAAGCTGATGACGCGGGTTCGATTCCCGTCGCCCGCTCCATAAGATAGACGAATGGCTCTGGTCCCTTTGGGAATCAGAGCCATTTTCATATACATGCCGGGACCCCACATCCCCTTCTAAGTTGCGGTGAAATACGGACTATTTTCCGGCTTTTATGGCCCATGTAGTCCGTATTTCACCGCAACTATTTGTAAGGTTGGATTTTGATGCCGTTGGGAGGATCGTAGCGACCGTCTACCGAGAGTGGAAATATTTTTTGAAGCTCTGACCTGCGACGTCAAGCTTTTGGTCAGCTTTTGGCAAGGCCTGCGGACGGAAGCATGCGATAGCGTAATGGTATTCTCTCCGCCGTGATGGTTATGGGGTTGGCCATGCTCGATAAAGGCAAACATTTTCCGCAGTCCTATGCAAGGATGCTATTCTCGGCCGTTGGAATTCATCAAGATGGACAGCTGCTTATAACAATTGATCCTTGGGATGAACGCCGTGCGCGCGAGCTTATGCAGGAAGAGCTCATGCTTCGTCTTTACAACCATGTGTATGCGGATCCGGTCTATTGGAATAATCTTGGGGTTGAAGATCGTATCTTTCAGCTGGCATCCGCTATTGCGGTCGTTGAACCGGATGCTGTGTTTTGCGGAGCGACAGCAGCGTTGCTCTACGGCATCGGCTCGGCGTATACGCTTCTGGATAAAGTGCAAGTGCTGCTGCCACGGTCTACAAGGCGTGATACGTATGAGTTCGTTGAATACAAGCGCTGGCGCCCGGGCGAAGTGTGGCGGCTTGGTCTGTTTACACTGACGGATCCGTGTCGAACGGTTGTTGATATCGCGCGATCGAGCGCCTTTCGCTATGCGCTGGGTTATGTCGATGGCTTGGCCCGTGAGTACGATGTCGAACGCGAAGAGCTGCGAGCATATGCGCAGGCAAATTGTCGAGGGCTGCATGGCATCGCGCGTGCTTTTGACGTTTTTGAGTATATGGACGGCAGGTCAGACAATGGCGGCGAGTCTGAGGCGAGAGCAGCGATGATTCTCGCTGGGGTTGCCGCGCCCGAGCTTCAAGTTGAGATAACGCGACCGGGAAACGCTGGCTATTATCTAGCAGATTATGGCTGGCAGATGCCAGACGGCTCATGGACGCTGGCAGAGCTGCATGGGCTAGGCAAGTTTGAAGACGAGGCTCAAAATGATCCAGAGCGGGCGGCGGCAAAAACGTATCGAGCGGCCCTCATGCGCGACGCGAACCTTCGCGCCATGGGCCACAACGTCATTCATTTCAAACTCTCGGACACCTACGACGTAGAATCGTTCGGTGCCATGATGCGCGGTTACGGCATTCCGACAATAAAACCCTACGCAGACTCCCGATAGCGAAATCGTTCGCGGTCCACCTTCAATAAGTTGCGGTGAAATACGGACTGTTGTGGCCTTTAAAGGCATAAATCAGTCCGTATTTCACCGCAACTCAGGTGGGGATGGGGTTAGTGGCGGGATTGGTGGCGGAGCTTGTCGATGGTGGAGTCGGTGCTGCGGCTGTGGGCTTCGGCGGCGCGGTCGCGAGCACCGGCGGCGGTTTGGCGCTTGTGGCGGTAATCGATCATGCCTTGGATGATGGGCTTGCCAAAGCTCACGACATCATCGTTTTAGATGGCGGTTCGGGCTGCGAGGAGGCAGTCGGTAAAGTCCATATGGGTCTTGCCAAAGAGTTTGACGGCAAGGGCGACAACGGTGGGCTCGTCGACCATGACGTCATCGAGCAGCCTTTTCACGGCCGCGGCAATCTCAACGCGGGGAACCTTATAGACGTCGCGCAGCGTGACCACGACGCGCGTGATGATTTCGGGGTAGACACGAGCGGTACGCGTGGCGACGACCTTGGCGGCGCGCGGTGACAGAACTTCGTCGTCGTCAAGCAGGTAACGTAGTATGACGGTCTCGTCGATGATGGTGCTACTCATGGATATCTACTTCCTCGGGACCCAAAATCGAATCGTCGCTTTCTGTGGCAAGGTACTCAATCCAGGCATTGCGCTCCTCGGAGCGGCGATTGGGGTCCCCATATGCTTTGAGCGATCCATAGGCGGCGGTGCCGTCCTTTGAGCGTACGGCGACCGGCTGAAAGGGAAGCTTGCGCATCAAAATGCTCTGCGCGACAAAAAGACGGACGGCCTCGGCGAGCGATGTGCCCATGGCGTCGTAGAGATGCTCGGCATGCTGCTTGTCTTCCTCGCGTATGCGCACCTGCAGGATGGCTCGTTTTTGAGTTGATGACATCACTGGCCTCCCTTAATGAGCGTGCAATATGAATAGTCAAATACAGCATCAGCTAATAATAGCCAATCTTATAAGCACTACTTTATTGCACTAGAGTAATTGAGTGTGAGCAATATTACAAACGTACTACATCCATCAGAAACGAGCGTGAAATCTCCCTTGGGTGTACGCATGTAATACACTCACCTTTATAGCTTCTAGAGAATAATTCCAACCTGCCAAAACTCCTGCAATACACCCGTATTGCAGGGCCTATGCTCAAGTTTGCCCCCTGCAACTGCGTATATTCAACCTGTATACCGTTGGAGAAATTCTACCGAGTGCCTGTTTCGCCGCATGCATTCGATACGCCGACGCCAGGCCACGGGCGGCTTGGGGCAACGTCGACAGGGTCTCTCCGGCATGGGATTCAGGAGGGAGTGAACAACATGGGCAATAAACGAGTCGTAGCCGATTCCTCGCGCTGCATTGGGTGCCAAACCTGTATGGCGGCGTGCATCGAGGCACACGATATCCCCGGCAACATCGCCGCGCCGCGCCTGCGCGTGACGCGCACCTACGAGATTTCCGCGCCGGTGGCATGTCACCACTGCGAGGACGCTCCGTGCGCGAAGGCTTGTCCTACGGGCGCCTTGTTCTTTGATCCAAAGAACCATCGCATCGGCGTTAACGAGGACAACTGCATCGGCTGCAAGAGCTGCGTCATGGCATGCCCCTTTGGCGCCGTGAGCGTGGCGACCACGCAGGTCCCCGTCTTGATGGGCGACGTGCGCGTGGGTTCGCAGACTAAGAGCTTCGTGCTCAAGTGCGACCTGTGCGTGGACCGTCCCGGCGGTCCGGCGTGTGCCGAGGCGTGCCCGACCAAGGGCCTCACCTTGGTAGACGAGGAACGCTTGGCAGAACTGACCGCCGAGCGTGCCCGCGCCACCATCGAAAACGAGGCGTAAGCGGACGGCCAAACAGGCCCAACGATTGTCAAATACGTACCGAGTATTCGGTAGCAGAGAAAGGAAGGAGGGTGTCATGGAGAAGCATAAAGTGATTTGCCCGTACTGCGGCGCCGGTTGCCAGTTTAACCTCCTGGTCCAAAACGGCCAGGTCGTGGGTACCGAACCGCTCAACGGCATCACCAACCAGAGCGAGCTGTGCCTTAAGGGCATGAGCGGCTACGACTTCATCAACGACACCAAGATCTTGACTCCTCGCGTACTGCACCCGATGATCCGTCGCACTAAGGGTGCGGATCTTGAGCGCGTAAGCTGGGACGAGGCACTGGATTTCACCGCATCTAAGATGCAGGCCATAATTGACGAATATGGTCCTAACGCTGTCATGACCACCGGCTCTTCGCGAGGCGGCGGCAATGAGGCGAACTACGTCATGCAGAAGTTTACGCGTGCGTGCATCGGCACCCACAGCGTGGACAACTGCGCCCGTACTTGACACGGCCCTACTGTCCTCGGTCTGATGGACACGGTTGGTTCAGGTTGCATGTCATGCTCCATCCCCGGTATGGAGGATGCGGGCTGCATTTTCCTCTTCGGCTATAACCCTGCCGATTCGCACCCCATCGTCGCAAGGCGTATCGTGCGAGCCAAAGAAAAGGGTTGCAAGATCATCGTCGCCGACCCGCGCCATATCGAAACCGCGCGTATCGCCGATCTCTACCTTCCGATCAAGAACGGTTGCAACGTCGCGTTCCTCAACGCCTTTGCCAACTGTCTGGTCAACGATGGCCTCTACGACAAGGAATTCGTCGCCGAGCATACGAACGGCTTTGACGAGTGGTGGGAGACCATCAAGAACTACACTCCCGAATCCGTACAGGACATCACGGGTGTCGAGCCCGCGTTGATCCACCAAGCTGCCGAGATGTACGCCACGGCGAAGCCCTCTGCCATCATTGGCTGGGGTATGGGCGTATGCCAGCAGAAGCAGAACCTGAAGACGGTGCACACCATCGCCTCCATCGCCTGCGTTGCCGGCCAGATCGGCAAACCCAATTCCGGTCTCGCGCCCGTGCGTGGCCAGAATAACGTCCAGGGCTCCTGTGATATGGGCATGCTGCCCAACCTGTACCCTGGCTACCAGAAGGTCACCGACCCGGCAGTGCGTGCCAAGTTTGCCAAGGCTTGGGGCGTGCCCGAGGAAAAGCTCCCGCTCGAGGAGGGCTACAAGCTCACCGACCTGGGCCACCTGGTCGACGAGGGCAAGGTGCACTGCTTCTACAACTACGGCGAGGACCCGGTGCAGACCGAGCCCGATTCGGCCGGTATGCGCAAGACGCTCTCCGAGCTGGATCTGTTCATTTGCCAGGACATCTTTATGACGCAGACGACCATGCTCGCCGACGTCATCCTGCCCGCTACCTCTTGGGGCGAGCACGAGGGTGTCTTTACCGCATCCGACCGTAGCTTCCAGCACTTTGACGCGGCCGTTCCGCCCAAGGGCGAGTGCCGTCACGACTGGGAGATCTTCGCGGACCTGTCTACGCGTATGGGTTACCCCATGCACTACGACAACACCGAGCAGATCTGGAACGAGTGCATTAGCCTGTGCCCCAACTTTGTGGGCGCGACTTACGAGAAGATGGCTCCCGAGGGCGGCTACGCCCAGTGGCCGGTCAAGAGCACCGATGTGAACGACCACGGTACGCCTGACATGTTCGCTGGTGGCAAGTTCACCACCAAGGACGGCCGCGCCAACCTGATGGCGCACGACTGGGAGGCGCCCTCCGAGCTTCCCGACGATGAGTACCCGCTCATCCTGTGCACCGTCCGCGAGGTCGGCCACTACAGCTGCCGCTCGATGACCGGCAACTGCAAGACGCTGGCGCTGCTCGCCGACGAGCCCGGCTTTGTCCGCATGAATCCCGCGGACGCCCAGGCGCGCGGCATCAAGAACGGCGACATCGTCTCGATTCACAGCCGCCGCGGCCAGGTATACAGCCGCGCCGACGTGAGCGATCGCATCAACAAGGGCACGGTCTACATGACCTACCAGTGGTGGATCGGCAAGTGCAACGAGCTGACCATTCACAAGGTCGACCCGGTCTCGCACACGCCCGAGGACAAGTTCTCCGCTTGCCAGGTCGACGCTATCGCCGACCAGGTCTGGGCCGAGGGCGAGGTGGAGCGTCAGTACACCGAGCTCAAGCAGGCTCTGGTGGACGCCGCCGCTCCCCAGGACGTTGAGCCCGGCGCCGCCAAGTTCGACGATGAGACGCACGTGAACCAAATCGTGTAGTCCCGTTCTCGTTGGCTTTTTGGGCCGGGCGTCCCGTACGTTCGGGAGCCCGGCCCGTTATTTTGAAAGGAAGTGGGGATGAACCGCTTCATCGACATCAACCCGGAGAGGTGCATCGGTTGCGGAACATGCCAGTCCGCCTGTGCCGACGCCCACCGGATGCAGGGTCTTCAGGATACGCCGCGCCTGGCGCTCGTGAAGACCGGCGGTATTTCGGCCGCCCTTGCCTGCCACCATTGCGAGGGTGCCCCCTGCGCCGAGGTCTGCCCGGTGAATGCCATCGAGCACGATGGCGACCGCATCCACGTCAAGGAGCAGGAGTGCATCGGGTGCAGGCTGTGTGCCATCGCGTGCCCCTTCGGAGCCATCCATCCCGATGGCACGTCTATCGCCGGTGTCGCAGGCATGTGCGACCCGACGCCTTCGTATCCTAAGTCCCTGAGCAGCCTGCTTACGTGGGCTCCCGGCCAGTACACCTGCGCTGTCAAGTGCGACCTGTGCGCCTTCGATCCGGACGGCCCGCATTGTGTGGCGGCGTGCCCCACCAAGGCGCTGACCGTCATGGGCGGCGCGGCCGATCGCGAGCTCGACGAGGCCAAGCGCTTGCGCTCGATCGAAAACGGTCCGGTCGTCGACGTTACCGCTGTGGCCCAGGGCCTGTCCGAGAAAGCAGAAGGGAGCGTAAACAATGGATAGCATGACGCTGTTTATCGCATCGCTTGCCGTCTCGTGCATCGGTGCGCTCGCCTCGGTTCTGCTGATCAAGGCCGATAACGCCGCCAAGACCGCCGGCTGCCTTATCGGCGCCGTCGCCGCGGTGCTTTCGTTTGTGGCCGGTATCCAGGCCGTGCTGGGCGATGTCACGTCGGTCGACACCATCGTGTTCTTCCCGTTTGCTCATTTCCAGCTGCTGCTCAATCAGCTGTCCGGCCTGTTCGTGGCGCTCATCTCGGTGCTCGCGTTTGCCGGTTCGATCTACGGTCTCAACTACTTTGATGAGTACCCGGGCAAAAAGGGCCGCGCCGGCTTCTTCTTTAACACCTTCGTGGCGTCCATGATGCTCGTCATCACCGCCGACAACGTGTTTTGGTTCCTGGTCGCCTTTGAGCTCATGTCGCTGACCTCGTACTTCCTGGTCGTGATCGAGGAGAACGAGAACTCCATCCATGGCGGTTGGCTCTACTTTGTGATCGCGCACGTGGGCTTTGTGCTCATCATGGCGAGCTTCCTCACCATGACCAACTTCGCCGGTGGCTCGTTTGCCTTTGCGGATTTCCGCGCTACGCAGTTTAGCCCCGCGGTCGCATCCGTGTGCTTCGTGCTCGCCTTCTTTGGCTTTGGCGCCAAGGCCGGTATCATCCCGCTGCACGGCTGGCTGCCCAAGGCACATCCCGAGGCGCCGTCCAACGTGTCGGCCCTCATGTCCGGCGGCATGATCAAGATCGGTATCTTCGGCATCCTCAAGGTTGGTCTCGACCTGCTCTCCGCCTCGGGCGTTCAGGTCTGGTGGGGCCTTATGGTCATGGTCTTCGGTGCGATCTCGTCGGTCCTCGGCGTGGCCTTCGCCCTGCAGGAGCATGACATCAAGCGCCTGCTGGCCTATCACTCCGTCGAGAACATCGGCATCATTCTGCTCGGCGTCGGCGCCTCCATGGCCGCCATGGCGCTCAACTCGGTCGGCATCGCCGTCCTGGCTCTGATGGCCGCCCTCTACCACACGTTTAACCACGCGATGTTTAAGGGCGAGCTGTTCTTGGGCGCCGGTGCGCTGCTGTACTCCACGGGTACGCGCAATATGGAGAAGATGGGCGGTCTGTTCCGTCGTATGCCGGCAACGGCCATCTGCTTCCTCGTCGGCGCGCTTGCCATCTCGGCCATCCCGCCCTTCAACGGCTTTGTGTCCGAGTGGTTTACCTATCAGTCGCTGTTTAACGCCGCCATGCAGGGCGACAAGGCCGTCATGATCGTGGCCGTGTTCGCTGCCGTCGCGCTTGCCATTACCGGCGCGCTGGCCGTCACGTGCTTCGTCAAGGCCTATGGCGTCTCCTTTGCCTCCGCGCCCCGCTCCGAGGCCGCGGCCAATGCCAAGGAGGTTCCCGCCCCCATGGTGTTTGCGCAGGGCCTGCTCGCGGCCATCTGCGTCGTGCTGGGCATTGGCGCTCCCGTGATCGCGCCCGTGCTGGTCGATGTCGCCGCGTCCGTGCTGCATCCGTACGGTGGCGTGTTTGCTACCGAGGGCATGCAGCTCATGAACCAGTACTCCGGCGCTGCCACCTCCACGCCCGCGATCGCTATTGCGCTCGTGGTGCTCGTCGGCCTTGCCTGCGGTTATCGCAAGCTCAAGACCGTCGGCAAGGTGCAGAAGTCCCAGCCGTGGGCATGCGGCTATGCTCCCAACGAGCATATGCCCGTCGTGGCCACGACCTTTGCCTCCGAGGTGTCCTGGTTTATGCAGCCGCTCTACACGTTGCGTGACCGCTGCACGGCCGTCTGTTGGTCCATCGCGCACTTCTTCCAGAAGCTCACCGGTGTGGCCGAGGCTGTGGAGCCCGTACCCGACAAGGTTCTCGTCGATGCCCCGCATAAGGGTGTCGAGAAGCTCGCCGACCTCGCGACTAAGCTCGAGGGCGGCAACTACAGCATCTATATCTGCTACATCGTCGCGGCACTCGTGGTGTTCCTCGTGCTCGCCGTGCAAATGGGTTAAGGAGGGGAG
The DNA here is from genome assembly GCF_027679495.1 of Collinsella aerofaciens. GTDB lineage: Bacteria > Actinomycetota > Coriobacteriia > Coriobacteriales > Coriobacteriaceae > Collinsella > Collinsella aerofaciens_AK. Next base: position 32,050 of record NZ_JAQEKC010000014.1, on the reverse strand, counting down.
AGCATGAACAACATCGTACTTGCCGTTCTGCAGGGCGTGGTCGTCATGGCCGTCGCGCCTTTCTTCTCCGGTCTCGGCCGCGTGATCCGCGCCAAGATGCACAACCGTCGCGGACCCAGCATCATGCAGGACTATCGCGACCTGGCCAAGCTCTTTGCGCGCCCCGAGTCCCAGAGCGAGGACGCGAGCTTTGCGCTGCGCATTATGCCGCCGCTGTTCTTCGCCGTCGCCTTTATGCTCGCGATGGGCCTGCCGCTCTTTACGGCACAAAGCCCCATCCCGGTCTTTGGTGACGCCATCACCATCATGTACAGCTTGGCGCTCGCCCGCTTCTTCTTCGCCCTCTGCGGCGTGGATTCGTCCAACGCCTACGCCGGCATCGGCGGCGTTCGCGAGCTGCTCATGAGCGTGCTCATCGAGCCGTCCATGCTGCTGGCGCTGTTTGCCGCCGCCCTGGTGTGCGGCTCCACCGACATCGCTACCATGGGTCAGCACATCATGACGGGCGCCATCGATGCGCCGGTCGCCGTGATCCTCGCCGGCATCGCCTTTGCGATCGCCTGCTACATGGAACTCGGCAAGCTGCCGTTTGATCAGGCCGAGGCCGAGCAGGAGCTTCAGGAGGGTCCGCTCGCCGAGCTTTCCGGCCCGTCGCTTGCGATGGCCAAGCTCGCCATGTCCATGAAGCAGGTCCTGGTCGTCGCCTGGTTCTGCGCGATCTTCGTCCCCTGGGGCGAGCCCGCAACCGTAGGCGCAGCCGCCGTTCTGGGCGCAGTCATCTTCCTGGTGAAGTGCCTTATCGACTTTGTCGTATGCGGCGTGATCGAGAACTCCTGCTCGCGCTCGCGTTTTAAGGTTCTTGGCAATCAGACCTGGGCCGTCGTGGGCATCGCCGTTCTGGCGTTTGTCTTCGTGGTCGTCGGCGTGTAGGAGAAGGGAGAAACAATGTCATTTGCAGTCAGTCTGTCCCTTCTCGGCTTGGTCGCTATCGCGGCCCCGATGGTGGCCTCGGTGCTTGTCGCCCTGTTCCCCCGTCCGTACGCCAAGTGGTTCAGCGTTTTGGGTGCCGCCGTCTCGACGGTCTGCACCATCGCCCTCGCCGCGAATTTCGCTGGCGCCGGCATGCCCGACACGCGGGTCCCCCTGATCTCGTTTGGGCAGACCCTCGTCATGGGATTCACCTTCGATCGCATGAGCACGCTGCTCGCGCCCGCCTTTGTGGGTATCGGCCTGCTTGTCGTGATCTATTCGATCCCCTATATGAGCGAGAATAACCGTGAGCATCCCGACGCGCCGCGTCGTCGCTTCTACGCGTACCTCGCGACCTTCATCGGCGCCATGGCCGGCCTTGTGTACAGCTCGACCCTCCTGGGCCAGCTCGTGTTCTTTGAGATCACGGGTGCGTGCTCTTGGGGCCTCATTAGCTACTACATGTCGCCTACGGCCAAGAAGGCCGGCATGAAGGCCCTCATCATCACGCACATTGGCGCACTTGGCCTGTATCTGGGCGCCGCCATCGTGTTTGCCCATACCGGCACCTTCGCCATTACCGCGATTGCCGGCCTCGACGCCAAGCTCAAGGCTATCGTCCTTTTGCTCGTGCTGTTTGCGGCCTGGGCCAAATCCGCACAGGTTCCCATGTACATGTGGCTGCCTTCGGCCATGGAGGCGCCGACGCCTGTTTCGGCCTACCTGCATGGCGCCTCGATGGTTAAGGTCGGCGTGTGCGTGTTCGCGCGTGCACTCGTCTCTGCCGGCGAGATCCCCGAGATCGTGGGCTGGGTCGCCATTATCGACGCCATGGTCACCATGCTCTTTGGTTTCCTTATGTACCTGCCGCAAAAGGACATGAAGCGCCTGCTGGCCTTTTCCACGATCGCCCAGCTCTCCTACGTGTTCTTTGGTCTGGGCCTTTCGGTCTTTGGCAGCCAGCTCGCCTTCGATGGCGCCGTGTGCCACATCTTTAACCACGCTTTTGCCAAGACCCTGTTCTTCCTGATCGCCGGTTCGTTCTCCTTTACGCTCGGCACGCGTATGCTGCCCAAGCTTCGCGGCATCGTAAAGAAGTACCCGATCTCGGGCGTGGGCTTTGGTGTCGCGGCTCTTGCCATTGCCGGCGTGCCGCCCATGAACACGTTCTTCTCGAAGTTCCAGATCATCGCCGGCGGCTTTTCTGTGGGTGCCGGCAACGTCGCGATCCTGGTGCTCGTGTGCATCATGGTCGCCGAGACCGTCGCCACCTTTGCCTGGTTCCTCAAGTGGATGGGCTATTGCCTGCCCGGCGAGCCGAGCGACGAGGTCGCTGCGGGAGCCCCGCTTCCCCGCGCGATGGCGTTCGTGTTCATCGTGCTCATCATCATGGTTATCGTCAGCGGCCCGCTTTCGGCCAGCTGGATCGGTTAGGAGGTAGAACGACATGGGTTATTCGATCGTCAACATCCTTGGCGGCCTTCTGATCGTCACGTCCACCATGGTGGTCGTCTCCAAGAACATCAAACATGCCATCAACTGGTATGCGGTGCAGTCGCTGGTGCTCGTGGGGCTGCTCGCTACGCTCGGTGCCACCACCGGTGCGCAGGAGCTGCTTATGTGGGCCGGATCTACCTTTATCACTAAGGTCGTCCTGGTCCCTTACATCCTCAACCGCGCATACAAGAAGATGGGCGAGCCGAGCGACGCATCGCTCAAGGCCGGCCTTAAGCCCGCGTGGGCCATCTGCATCATCGCCGTCGAGGTCGCGATCTGCTTTGCCGTTGTGACGCAGATCAGCCTGCCCACGGCCGAGGTCGCAACGCCTGCGCTCGCTATTAGCTTCGCTCACTTCTTTGTGGGCCTCACCTGCATCATCTCGCAGCGCAACATCATGAAGCAGATCTTCGGATACTGCCTTATGGAAAACGGCAGCCACGTGACGCTCGCGCTTTTGGCTCCCACCGCTCCCGAGATCATCGAGATCGGTATCGCCACCGACGCCATCTTTGCCGTCATCATCATGTCCATCGTCGTGCGTCGCATTTGGGACGACTCCCACTCGCTCGATGCGCGCGACCTGTCCGAGCTGAGGGGGTAGTCCATGGAAACGTTGATTCTCGCCCTGCTCGCGACTCCTTTGGTGTTCTCGCTGGTCATGGCGTTTTTGCCCAAGAATACGTCCTATAACGTATTTGCCGGTCTCAACCTGGTCTCCGTCGCAGCTGTACTGGTGCTGTCGATTATGACGGCCGGTGACGTCCTTATGAGCGGCGAAACCGCGAGCGCTCTTGGCCTGTGGTTCCACCTCGATTCGCTGGGCGCCATCTTTGTGCTGCTCATCGGCTTTATCGGTTTTCTTACGGGGCTGTTCTCGCTTCCCTATGTAAAGGCCGATATCGAGGAGGGCTCCATGCCCGCCGAGCGCGCCAAGCAGTACTTTGCGCTGTTTAGCCTGTTTGTGTTCACCATGCTGCTCGCGTGCCTGTCCAACAACATGATCCTCACGTGGGCCGCCGTGGAGGCAACCACGCTTTCCACCGTGTTCCTCGTGGGTATCTACAAGAACAAGACGGCCCTCGAGGCTTCTTGGAAGTATGCGATGGTCTGCACCGCCGGCGTGGCCTTTGGCCTGTTCGGTACGCTGCTGATCTACGCCAACGCCGCCGACGTGATTCCCAACGCCCACGAGGCCGCGTTCCTGTCGTGCGTGCTGCCGTATGCCGACCAGTTCGACCCGACGCTCATGCGCCTCGCCTTTGCGTTTATCGTGATCGGCTTTGGCACCAAAGCCGGCCTGTTCCCCATGCACACTTGGCTGCCCGATGCCCACTCCCAGGCTCCGAGCCCTGTCTCGGCCCTGCTCTCGGGCGTGCTGCTTAAGTGCGCCATGCTTGTGATCATGCGCTTCTACGGCTTTACCATCCAGGCCGTGGGTGCCGAGTATCCGCAACTTCTGCTGCTGATCGTCGGCACGCTGTCCATTTTGGTGGCGGCACTCTCGATGTTTCGCCAGGACGACCTCAAGCGCCGCTTTGCGTACTCGTCTGTGGAGAACGTGGGCGTTATCGCCCTGTGCCTGGGTATCGGTGGCCCGCTGGGTATCGCCGCGGCCCTGCTGCACTGCGTGTTCCACGGCTTTACCAAGACGCTTGCCTTCTGCGTGTCCGGCAACATCCAGCACGCTTTTGGCACGCGTAGCCTGGCCAAGATCCAGGGCGTCGTCGAGGTTGCCCCCGCAACCGCCGCGCTCGCCGTCCTGGCGCTGCTCGGTCTTGGTGCCTTCCCGCCCTTTGGCATGTTTATCTCCGAGTTCCTGACTTTTGTCGCCGGTGTTACCGCCGGTCCCATGTGGCTGGTCGTCGTGGTCGCCCTCGGTCTTACCGTGGCCATCTCCGCGCTCACCCGTATCGCACTCAAGTCGGTATTCGGCCATGCGCCCCAGGGCATGGACAAGCATGAGGCCCCGGCGCTCATGCTTATCCCCGAAATCATCCTGGCTGTCATGATCTTGTGGTTTGGCATCGCCACCCCGCTGCCCCTCGTGCACGGTGTGGAGACCGCGACCGGCATCGTGCTCGAGCAGAGCACCGAGGAACTTCACGCGACGCCGATGTACCGCGCTGTGTTCGGTACCGAGACCGCTCAGAGCGAGGTGGAGTAACGAATGATTGAAACTGAGAACAAGGTGTATGCCCGTCGCTGCGAGAGCCATGTCGAGGCCCTGCGCCGCGCCGTTCCGGGCTGCATCGAAAAGGTCGAGTGGCAGTGTGAGGACCAGCTGACGATTACCGTCAAGCAGGACAAGCTGCCCGAGGCCGTCCACTACCTGTACTACGAGCGCTACGGCTGGATTCCCGTGATCATCGGCAACGATGAGCGCAGCCTGTGCGGCCGTTACGCCGTGTATTACGTCATCTCCATGGAGGGGGAGGACCCCGGCTGGGTGACCGTGCGCACCGAGGTCGATCCCGCCAAGATGACGTTCCCGTCCGTGACGCCGTTCGTCCCCGCCTGCGTGTGGGGCGAGCGCGAGCTGCGCGACATGTTCGGCCTGATCCCCGAGGGTCTGCCCGACCGTCGCCGCCTGGTACTGCCCGATGACTGGCCCAGCGGCCTGTACCCGCTGCGCAAGGACTCCATGGACTACCGCTTCCGTCCCGCTCCCGCGAGCGACATGGAAAACTACGAGTTCTTGGCCGACACCAAGGGCAAGGAGACCACGCTCGTCCCCATGGGCCCGCTGCACATTACCTCCGACGAGCCTGGCCACTTCCGCCTGTTCGTCGAGGGCGAGACGATCGTCGACGCCGACTACCGTCTGTTCTACGTGCACCGCGGCATGGAGAAAGTTGCCGAGACGCGCTTGAACTATGACGCCGTGACGTTCCTCGCCGACCGTATCTGCGGCATCTGCGGCTGCGCTCACTCTGTGGCCTATGCCGAGGCCGTCGAGCGCGCCCAGGGTATTCATGTCCCGCCGCGCGCCCAGTACATCCGCGCCATCATGCTCGAGGTCGAGCGTCTGCACTCGCACCTGCTCAATATTGGCCTCGCATCGCACTACACGGGCTTCGACTCCGGCTTCCAGCAGTTCTTCCGCGTCCGCGAGAAGTCCATGGACCTGGCCGAGAAACTCTCCGGTCATCGCAAGACCTACGGCCTCAACGTGATCGGCGGCGTGCGTCGCGACATTTTGGCCGAGCAGAAGCTTTCCACGCTCACGACCATCCACCAGCTGCGCTCCGAGGTTCAGGAGCTCGTCGACGTCTTGCTCTCCACGCCCAACTTTATTGAGCGTACGAGTGGCATCGGCATTCTGGACCGCAAGATCGCACGCGACTTCTCTCCGGTCGGCCCGCTCATGCGTGGCTCGGGCTATGCCCGCGACGTGCGCTTTGACCATCCCTTCGACGGCTACGCCGATCCGGATGTTCAGAAGATGCATGCTGCTACGGCAGACACCTGCGATGCCTTCGGCCGCACCGCCGTCCGCATCCAGGAGGTCTACGATTCGATCGACATGATCGAGACCATGCTCGAGAACTGCCCGTCGGGTCCCATCCTCACCACGGATTGGGAGTACACCCCGCACAAGTACGCCATCGGCGCCACCGAGGCGCCGCGCGGCGAGGACGTGCACTGGGCCATGCTCGGCAATAACCAGAAGTGCTACCGCTGGCGCGCCAAGGCCGCCACGTACAGCAACTGGCCGGTCCTGCGCTACATGTTCCGCGGCAACACCGTGGGCGACGCGGCGCTGATCGTCGGCTCGCTCGACCCGTGCTACTCCTGCACCGACCGCGTGACGGTGACCGATGTCGCCGCCAAGCGCGACCACGTGCTCGACAAGGAGCAGTTCGAGAACGTCTGGCGCGACAAGTCGCCGCTTGCGGGCGAGGGCACCATGGCCGCCCCGCTCGATGAGGAGGCGCTCTAATATGCTGAAGCTTTGGAAGGTTAACGCCAAGGCCGGCGACGCGACGGTCAAGTACCCGTTTGCGCCGTTTCCCACCAACAAGGACATGCGCGGCAAGCCCGAGCACAATGCCGAGCTCTGCATCGCCTGCGGAGCCTGCGGCGTGGCGTGCCCGGCCGATGCCATTCGCATGGACACCGACCTTGCGGCCGATACCATCACCTGGTCGATCGACTACGGTCGCTGCATCTTTTGCGGCCGTTGCGAGGAAGCCTGCCCCATGGAGGCCATCAAGCTCACCGAGGAGTTTGAACTGGCCGTCATGAGCAAGGACGACCTCACCAGCAAGAGCGTCTACACGCTCGAGCACTGCTCGCGTTGCGGCAAGCCGTTTGCCCCGCACAAGGAGATCGACTACGCCAAGCGCCTGCTGCAAAAGGCCGGCGGCATGGAGGCCATCCAGGCTGCCCGTACTGTCGGTATGTGCCAGGAGTGCAAGCGCGAGCTCGACGCCCTGCGCGCCGCCTCGGCCGTAAAGACCGGCAACGCTGCCGGCATGGCAGCCAACGAGACGCTTGCGTCCGGCGAGCCCCAGGGCCCCGGCATGGAGTATCTGGGCGGCCACGGCGTGAACCCGGAGTATATCGACCGCGAGCTCAACCCCGATGCGCCCGAGATTCCCGCCGGTCCGGCGCCGGTCGAGGGCATCATCATGGATTATGAAATGAAGGAGGAGTAACCATGGCCGAACCCACGCTTTTGCCCGAGCGGCTTCAGTACCGCCCGACCAAGATCGAGCTCGACGAGAGCATCGAGAAGGCCAAGGCGACCCTTCTTAAGAAGATCAAGCGCTCGGTGTACGTCTACCGTGTTGACTGCGGCGGCTGCAACGGCTGCGAGATCGAGATCTTCGGTTCCATCACGCCCGTCTTTGACGTCGAGCGCTTTGGCATCAAGGTCGTGCCTTCGCCCCGTCACGCCGATGTGCTGCTGTACACCGGCGCCGTGACGCGTGCCATGCGTATGCCGGCCCTGCGCGCCTTTGAGGCCGCACCCGATCCCAAGATCGTGGTGTCCTATGGCGCGTGCGGCTGCACCGGTGGCATCTTCTACGACAACTACTGCGTCTGGGGCGGCACGGATAAGATCCTGCCGGTCGACGTCTACATTCCCGGCTGCCCGCCCAGCCCCGCGCAGACCGTCTACGGCTTTGCCATGGCGCTCGGTCTGCTGGACCAAAAGCTCCATGCCGAGACCACGGTGGAGGCCGCTGGCGAGCAGGCCGATATTCTGCACCCCGGCGTGCCGTACAAGCTGCGCGTTGCCATCGAGCGCGAGGCTCGCGCCATGAGCGGCTACCGTTACGGCCGCGACCTGGCCAACGAGTTTATGGATACGCTCGAGGGCGCGCCCAAGGGCGATATCCGCGGTGCCATGGCGCTGCTCATCGACAAGCAGGACGATCCGCGCCGCGTCGAGGTCTACTCGGCGCTGCAGGATCTGGTGCTGGCCGGAGGTCGCTAGATGGAGCTCACGGACCGCTCTGGTTACTTTGCGGGTCCCGGCATGCTCGGCGGCTCCTTTGGCGATGCCTCGCGCGCAAGCGACGAGGCCGCCGAGGGCGTCGCCGACCCCTGCCTGGGTCATGCGCCCGACCAGGTGGTCTTTTACGAGCTCACGCGTAAGTTTGTGGAGACCGAGGAAGACGTTCCCCAGGAGGCCTGCGACGTACTGTACTACACGCTCGCCGTGGGCCACCACACCGGCGTGCTCGACTGCTTTGAGCCGCGCCTGTCGGTGCCGGTGGATGTGTTCTATTCGCTCGTCGACGCGCTGCCGGAGGGGGAGGCCAAGACCAAATTCGAGGCCATCCGTTCCTTTGGCGAGTGCCAGCTCGACAAGGCGGCGGTGCCGTCGCTGCTCGAGGCCTGCGACACGCTGCTCGACGAGCGCGGTTTTCGCGGGTCGGCCAAGGCCGGAATCTCGGTGTTCGATGACGACTTTGGCCTGCATGCCCAGCAGGTCGCGTTCTTAATGAAGTTTCGCGATCTGGTTGAGCGCGTGCGCGATGTGTCGGGCGTGTATCTGACGGGAAGGTTGCAATAATGGGTCGCGTTGTGGATGGTCGTGTGAACGGCGCCCCGTTTGCGGGTATCGTGCTCACGGCGGGAAGCGTGCTGCGTGCCGACGATGCCGCCGGCCCCGTGCTCTCCAAAAAGATGGAGGACGCACCCATCGCCGGTTGGTACACCATCGACGGCGGCCAAACGCCCGAGGACGACATTATCGAGGTCAAGCGCGAGCGTCCGCCGCGTTTGGTTTTGGTCGATGCCGCCGACATGGCGCTGCCCGTCGGGTCCATCCGCTTGCTCGACAAGCGCGATGTGGCCCGCAAGTCGATGTTCACCACGCATTCGCTTCCTTTGTCGATTCTGATCGAGGAAATCGAACAATCGTGTGATGATATCGTCTTCGTTGGGATTCAGCCGGGCGACACGGAGTTCTACAACCCCATGTCCCCGGAAGTCTTTGACGCCGTCGACGCCGTGTACGACGCCGTGGCTGCCAACGACTTTTCCCACTTTGTCCGCTTGGGACAGGAGCAATAGCAGCGCTTGTCTCTGCTGAATAGGAAAGAAGTGATTGACATGGCAGATTCCAAGGTGGAGTATCCCGCTCCCGATTGCCTGGCGCCCGCCGCGATCGAGGCCAAGACCGAGACCGCCGGCGTGACCAAGGCTAACCTGCCGGTCGCTAAGGCCTTTCTGTTGGCAATGTTCGCCGGCGCGTTTATCGCCTTCGGCGGCCTGTTCTTTACGGTGTTTTTGAGCGACAGCACGCTGGGCTGGGGTGCCCAGCGCGTCGTGGGCGGCCTGTGCTTTTGCCTGGGCCTGGTGCTGGTGCTGGTGTGCGGCGCCGAGCTGTTTACCGGCAATTCGCTTATGGTCTGCGCGCTCAAGAGCAAAAAGATCACGCTGGTTCAGATGCTTAAGGCCTGGGTCGTTGTGTGGGTCGGCAATTTTGTCGGTGCTCTGTTCATCGTCTTTTTGGTGTACATGGCCGGCATCTATAAGCTCAACGGCGAGGCGGTCGCCAACTCCATGGTGAGCGTCGCCGCCGGCAAGGTGACGGTCGACTGGGTGACGATCTTCTTCCGCGGTATCCTGTGCAACATCTTTGTGTGCCTGGCCGTGTGGATTGGCACTGCGGGCAAGACCGTAGTCGATAAGGTTATGGGCATTCTGCTGCCCATCGCCGCCTTTGTGGCCTGCGGTTTTGAGCACTGCGTCGCCAACATGTACTTTTTGCCCATGGGCGCCGTGATGCATGCGTGCGGCTACGGTGCCGACGTCGCCGGCGCCGATGCACTCAACGCCGCGGGCATTGCGTTTAACCTGTCCGCCGCCACGCTGGGCAACATCGTGGGCGGCGCGGTTCTGGTCGCGCTCGGCTACTGGTTTATCTACGCCAGGAAGTCCGAGGCGTAAGGTACCGCCTGTTTGACGTTGGGCCTCCCGCGGGGCGTTGCCGTGCGGGAGGCTTTTTTGGCCTGGGGCTCGTTGCCGGGCTTTTGGCCTGCTGTGTTTGGCTTGTGAAAGGGGTAATCGAGATGGCATCTGCTGTGAAGCGTGACGGTCGCACCGTGGTGACCACATGCGGGGGATGCTATGCCGATTGCGCCTTTGCGGCACGCGTTGAGGACGGTCGCGTGGTGGCCGAGTTGCCGGTGCCGGGGCATCCGTGCGCGGCGCGTGCCCTGTGCGCCCGCGGACGGCATCGCCTGGCAATGCCGTTTGACGAGCGCGACCGCATTGTGCACCCCATGCGACGCCGCCGGGATGGCTCGGGGTTTGATGCGATTACCTGGGACGAGGTGTTTGCTCAGATTGCCGAGCGTCTTTTGGGGATTGTTGACGAGTGCGGGCCTCGTGCACTGGGTATGACGCTCGGCGTTCCCTCGTTCGACCGCTACTGGGCCTATCGTTTTATGCATGCGCTGGGTTCGCCCAACGTATACGGTGCCGACGGTGCCTGCGAGGTAAGCCGACTTACCGGTTGGGAGCACAGCCTGGGCTATAGCCCCGCCTCCGACCTTGCGCATACCGACTGCATCATGTACCTGGGGCGTTCCATTGTCGATTCGTCGACGATGGGGGCCGTTGACGCGCTCAACGATGCGCGCCGGCGCGGGGCGAAGATCGTCGTGGTTGATCCCCGGCGCAGCGGCTCGGCCGCGCTTGCCGACCGCTGGCTGCGCGTACGTCCTGGATGCGATCTGGCGTTGCTGCTGGGTATCGCACATGTGCTGGTAGCCGAGGACCTGTACGATCACGAGTTCGTGGACCGCTACGCCACAGGCTTTGACGAGCTGGCGCAGGCGGCCAGTGCTTGGACGCCCGAGTGGGCCGAGTCGATGTGCGACGTGCCGGCCGCAGAGATTGTCGCCACGGCGCGCGAGCTAGCTGCCGCCGCGCCTGCCGCTGTGGTGGATGCAGGCTTTCATGGTGGCATCGGCATCGCGTATGCCAATAGCACCCAGACCGCGCGCGCTATCTGCTTGGTCGATGTGCTACTGGGCTGCATCGGACACGCGGGCGGTGCGCTCAACCCGCCCACACCGCTTGTATTGGGCGACCTTGATCCCATGCGCTTTGCGATGCCGCCGGTGCCGCGCGAGCCCAAGCTGGGGTCCAAGCGCTATCCACTGGTCGATCCGGTGCGCGGCCTGTGCACGACAATCGGTCAGTCGATTCTTGCCGGCGATTTGCGTGGGCTCATCGTCTATGCCAGTAACCCCGGTGCGGGCTATGGCAATGCACAGGCTTGGTTGAGTATTTTGCAGCAGCTCGACTTGCTCGTGACGATTGATATTCGTTGGTCCGAGACGGCGCGTGCTTCTGATTTCGTGCTGCCCGACGTGACGTATCTGGAGGCTGACCGCGGCGTGGGAACGGTCGTTGGCGCCAACGATTCGCGCGTGTTCTACCGCAACGCCGTGCTGCCTGTGCAGCATGACGACACACGTCCCGGTCGGGAGATTTTTGCCGGTCTGGCGCAGGCGTGTGGCGTGGGCGAGTACTTCCAGTTTACGTCTGACGATCTGGCGGCTGCCCAGGTGGCGCCGTTTGGGATTGATCTGGACGAGCTCAGGGAGCGCGGCTGGGCCGACACGGGTGTTGCGTTGCCGTCGCGTACGGGCGAGCCGGCGATTCCCTTGGATGGCGGCATAATTGCGCTGGCAAGTGACGTATGGGAGCGTGCCGGCCTGGGTCGTGTACCCGACTGGATCGCTCCCATGGTGGAGCCTGGCCCGGGGATGTTTCGCCTCATTAGCGGCAACCGTCCCTTTGAGTCGCACACCTCGCGAAGGCTTGCAGCCCAAGGTGCCGCCGAGGCTGGGTCGGACCTGGATGCCGTGCAGATGAATGCCGATGCTGCTGCGCATATGGGCATCGCCGACGGCGAGATCGTCGAACTCGTGAGCGATATGGGCCGCGACCGCGTGCGCGTGGAGACGACGCCGTATCTGCATCCGGCGTGCATCTTCACCTCGGCCGCCCCCGGTGGGCGTTCGTTTGGCGCCGATGCTCGTGGCGCTCAGGCCCTGGGCGTCGGGCCGCTCGACCACACACCGCTGCGCTGGGACCCGTTGACGGGCGCCGCGCTTACTCAGGAAAACGCCGTTCGCGTGGAAAAGATCGCGGCGCGCGAGGATAATAACGACTGATTGATTCAGCCGATCAAGTTGGCTGATGGTTTGACGTTCGAACGATTGATTCACCTTTGGTTTTGAAAGGCCGCACATGAGCGATAGCCAGAACATGTCCGATGAGGTGCGCGCCCGCCTGCGCGCCATTCCTTCCGTCAATGAGCTGCTTGCCGAGTGGCCGGTGGTGAAGGCGGCGGGGGAGACCTGCGACGCGGTGGTCCATGCTGCCGTGACGGCCGAGCTCGACGAGGAGCGCGCCGCCATTCGCGCCGGTGCCGCCCCGCGCTCTAAGCGCGACCTGGCTTCGGCTATTGAGTGGCGTGCGCACCGCTCCGCGCTGCCGAGCCTGCGCCCCGCCGTCAACGCGACGGGCGTGGTTATCCATACCAACCTGGGTCGAGCCCCGCTCGCGGAGTCGGCCGCCAAGGCCGTGGCCGAGGTCGCACGCGGCTACAGCACGCTCGAGTACAGCGTGGACACCTGCTCGCGCGGGTCGCGCAAAGAGCATGCCGCGCAACTCATCCGCTCGCTTACCGGTGCCGAGGATGCGCTGGTCGTCAACAATAACGCGGCCGCCGTGCTGTTGGTGTTGGCAACCCATGCCGCGGGCAAGGAGGTCATCGTCAGCCGCGGCGAGCTTGTCGAGATTGGCGGCAGCTTCCGTATCCCCGATGTTATGGAGGCCTCGGGTGCTAAGCTCGTTGAGGTCGGGGCCACCAACCGCACGCATTTGAGCGACTACGAGCGCGCCATCACGCCCGATACGGCGATGATCCTCAAGGTCCATCCTTCCAACTATCGTATCGAGGGTTTCCACGAGGAGGTGGGTTCTCGGGAGCTTGCGGCGCTTGCTCACAAGCATGGCCTGCTGTTCTACGAGGACCAGGGGTCGGGCGCGCTTTTGCCCGATGACATCCTGGTGCGCGGCGGCGAGGAAACCACGCCGGCTTCGGTTTCGGCAGGGCTCGATCTGGTGTCGTGCTCGGGCGATAAGCTGCTCGGTGCCGCGCAGGCGGGCATTATCATGGGTCGCCGCGATCTGGTGCAGGCCTGTGGGTCGCATCCGCTTATGCGCGCCCTGCGTCCGGGAAAGCTCGCACTGGCGGCTCTCGAGGCTACGCTGCGCATTTACATGGATGGGGCGGATGTGGCCCATCGCGAGGTGCCGGTGCTCAACATGCTCACGCTTCCGCAGGCTCATCTGAAGCGCCGCGCACGCAAGCTGCGCGAGCTGATGGTGGCGGGCCTCGATAAGGCTGGCTGCCCGTGTGCCGTGCAGGTGGAAATCGTCGAGGAGTCGTCGACTCCCGGTGGCGGCTCGCTGCCTACCGTGGAGCTGCCCACGATGTGCGTTGCCGTGCGTCTTGTTGACGCGCGCCTGACGGTCGATGCGCTCAAGCGCTCGCTCATCCAGGACTTCGATACGCCGGTCGTCACGCGCGCCTCGCACGACCGCATTCTGTTTGATGTGCGTACGCTTGTGGGCGACCGCGATATCGAGACGGCGGCATCGACGCTCGTCGCGTGCGTTGAGAAGGCGATTGCTCGATGAGTGAGGTTCAAACGCTGGTGGAGTGCCCCGTTATCGTTGGCACGGCGGGCCACGTTGACCACGGTAAGTCCGCACTGATCGAGGCGCTGACCGGCAAGAATCCCGACCGTCTGGAGGTCGAGCGCCGTCGCGGTATGACCGTGGAGCTTGGCTTTGGCGAGCTGGCGCTGCCGAGCGGCAAGATCGTCGGCCTGGTCGACGTGCCGGGCCACGCGCATTACCTGCGCGCCATGGTGCAGGGTGCCACGGGCATTGATGTTGCCGTGTTGGTGGTCTCTGCCGTCGAGGGCGTGATGCCGCAGACCCGCGAGCACGTGCATGTGCTGGAGCTTTTGGGCGTCACGCATATGGTGGTCGCGCTGACGATGTGTGATCTGGCCGACGCCGAGATGACCGAGCTTGCCGAGCTCGATGTCGATGACTTTTTGTCGGGTACTGTGTTTGCGGGCGCGCCAATTGTGCCCGTGTCGTCTAAGACGGGCGAGGGGATTGACGGGCTGCTTGCGGTGCTCGACGAGCAGGTGGGTGTCTGCTGGGATACCTGTCGCGAGCGTGCCGAGCGGAGCGATGCCGCGCCGCGCCTGCCGATTGACCGCTGCTTTACGATCAAGGGCGCCGGCACCGTCGTGACGGGAACGCTGCACGATGCGCCGGTTGCGGTGGGCGACGAGCTGATGGCTTTGCCGTCGCGTACGGTCTGCCGTGTCCGCGGGATTCAGGTGCATGGCGATACGCCGCGCGCGCTGCCTGGGCAACGCGTGGCGCTCAACCTGGTTGGTGACGGTGTCGCGGCGCTTGACCGTGGCGAGATGCTGGGCGTGGCGGACCGCTTTGGCCAGACGCTGCGTTTTATGATGACGTTCACCTACCTGGGCCGCGAGGGCGCCAAGCCGCGCGTGCTTGAGTCGGGCGCGCGCGTGCATGTGATGGCGGGTACAGCCGAGGTTGTCGGCCGCATCATGCTTTTGGAGGGCGAGGCCCCCATGGCGGTGGGCGAGACCCGTACCGTACAGGTGCGCCTGGAGGAGCCGCTGCCGCTGCGCGCCGGAGACCATGCCGTGGTGCTGTCGTATTCGCCCGTTATGCTCATTGGCGGCGGGCGTGTGCTGCTTTCGCGTTGCCGTCGTTCGCGCGAGCTTGCCGAAGGAGAGCGTGCGCTGTATGTGGCGCTTGAGGCCGGCGATATCGCGGGCGGTGTGGGCGCTTGGCTGGCGCTGCAGACGCTGCCGGTTACGACGGTTGATGTTGCCGAGGCTTTGGATCTTCGTGTTGGCGAGGCCGATGCCGCACTGCGCGGATTGGTGGCGCAGGGCTCCGTTCGCAAGCTTGCCGCGGGCGATGCGGGCCTCTTGGCGGACGCCGTGGTGCTCGACGCCGCGATGGATGCACTGGCGGCGACCCTGTCAGCCATGCACGCGGCGGCTCCCAAGGAGACGGGCTTTACGCCCGGCGCCGTTGCCCATGCTGCGTGGCCTGCCGCTGATGAAGGCGTTGCCGCGGCCCTGATTGCCGAGGGCTGCTCGCGTGGCGTGTGCGCCGCCGAGGGCGCCGAGGTATTCGATCCGCATTCGGCCGCCGCGGCGGCACGCGTGGTGCGAGAGGCTTGCGAGCGCATCGTCGCGCTGCTTGACGAGGCTGGCCTGGATGCACCGGCGCTTCCCGTGGTGGGCGAACAGCTGCAGCTCGGTCGCGACACCATGACGCGTGCCCTGCGCGAGCTTTCGCTCAACCGCTCGATCGTTAAGGTCGAGCGCGACGTTGCCCTGTCCGCTGCCGCCGAGGCCCATGCACGCGAGCTTGTTGCCGCTGCCATTGAGGCAGCCGGCGGCGCAGCCACCACGAGCGTGCTGCGCGAGGCCCTTGGCGTGTCGCGCAAACGCGCCATCAGCATCTTGGAGCACCTGGATGCCGTGCGCTTTACGGTGCTCGACAAGGATGCCGGCGGCCTGCGCTCCCTGCGCTAGCCTACCCTTATCAGTTGCGGTGAAATAGTTCCTGTTTTCCGGTTTAGATGCCTCTTCCCGGAACTATTCCACCGCAACTTCTTGCTTGTCTTTTGGGATGGGGCCTGCTCGGTTTGGTAAAATACCACCGCACTTGGGAACGGATGGGCTCCGGTGGGCTCCGCGGTCCTCAAAACCGTTGCGAGGCGTGCAAAACGTCTTGGATGTGTTCGATTCACATACGTTCCCGCCATACGCTACCAGCGCTTTTGTGCTCGCGGTCTTGCTGCGTGCCGCAAAGGCGCTGTTTTGTTTTTGCATGGGTTTGCCGTGCCGCCCGCTTTATCGGCGACGGTATCTGGCTTCGTGTGTCGGGTTTCGAGCATGCCGATGGAGGTGTTTTGCCGTATGACTACCGTAAGACGGGTCGATCTTTCTTGCGTCGTCCAAGCGGGCGGGCTGTCCTCACGCATGGGCCGCGATAAGGCGCGCATGACGTTTTGCGGCGAACCGCTCATCGAGCGCGTGCTGGGTCGGCTGGCGACAGTTGCCGGCGAGTTGGTCGTGACGACTTCGCGCCCCAGCGAGCTTGCCTATCTTGAGGAGCGCACGTTTGGCGGTCTGGTGCCGCGAATAGTGTCGGACCTTGAGGGGCCGGCGGGTGCCATGCGCGGCATCGCGAGCTCGTTGGCCGCGGCGCGATTGCCGTTCGTGGCGATCGTCGCCTGCGATATGCCGTTTGTCTCGCCGGAACTCATCGGCGCGCTCGCCGATCGTGTTGAGGCCGAGGCGCTCGACGTGTGCGTGCCATGCGAGGAGCGGGGGATTGAGCCGCTTTGCGCCGTCTGGCGCCGTGACGCGTGTGCGCCGGCCGCCCATGAGCTGCTCGCCTGCGACCGCCAGCGCATTCGCTGCCTGATCAATCGCGTTCAGGCTGGTTATATGGATGAACCGCAGATCGTTAAGGCCGCGGGCTCGACGCTCTGCTTCGAAAACGTCAATACGCCCGAGGAGTTTGCGGCGGCCGAGTTACTCGCCTAGACGATTGGAGTTGCCATGTCTCACGATATTTGTCCCGACACGGGAGAGCCTTGCACTTGCGACGGATCCGAACCCTGTACCTGCGGTTGTGGTAGCTGTGGACATACTGCGGAAGAGGAAGCGGCCGCCGCGGCGTATCGTGATGCACACCGCGAAGGCCCGTCCGGTGATGCTCTCGACCACGAACGCAAAATTATCGTGTCGTTTGACAGCACCTTCGATGTGATGGAATGCGAGCAGCTGTGCCTGGATGCCGGCGTGCCCGGGCGCATTATGCCTTTGCCCGGCTCCATTACCGCAGGTTGCGGCCTGTGTTGGGCCATGCCGTTCTCGGGCGATGCACTCTCCGCCTTCCGCACTGCCACCGAAGGCCGCATAACCCCCGCCGACTACCATCAGCTCGTTCTCTAACCACCAACACCAACACAAGGGTGCCTGTCCCCAATGTGGTGGTTGGGAACATGTGGACGAAACAGCTTCGAAACACGCGATTTGTACGTCGAGTGCTCAAAAACGCATCTACCTGCATCGTAATCAAAACGAAACATCTGCTCGTCGGCTTATGCGTAACTTTGCTGCAACAGTGCGATATTATCCATACTCGATAAAGCTCGCGGCGCATGGGGCGCCTCGAACGACACCTTTCTTTTCCATCAATTGGAGGAAGCATGAGCTACACGCAGAAAGTTCTCGACGAGCTCAAGGCCCGCTATCCCGAGCAGCCTGAGTTCATCCAGGCCGCGACCGAGATCCTCGGCACCATCCAGCCGGCGCTCGACGCCCACCCCGAGTACGAGGAGGCTGCCCTGTTGGAGCGCCTCGTCGAGCCCGAGCGCATCGTTATGTTCCGTGTCCCCTGGGTCGACGACCAGGGCAAGGTCCAGGTCAACCGCGGCTACCGCGTCGAGTTCAACTCTGCCATTGGACCCTACAAGGGCGGCCTGCGCTTTAACCCGACGGTCACCCTGGGCATGCTCAAGTTCCTGGGCCTGGAGCAGATTCTCAAGAACAGCCTGACCACCCTTCCCATGGGCGGCGGCAAGGGCGGCTCCGACTTTGACCCCAAGGGCAAGTCCAACAACGAGATCATGCACTTCTGCCAGTCCTTCATGACCGAGCTCTATCGCCACATTGGCCCCAACACCGACGTTCCCGCCGGCGACCTGGGCGTTGGCGGCCGCGAGGTTGCCTACCTGTTCGGTCAGTACAAGCGCCTGACCAACGAGTGGACCGGCGTTCTTACCGGCAAGGGCCTCTCCTTTGGCGGCTCGCTCGCCCGTACAGAGGCCACCGGTTACGGTCTGGCCTACTTTGTGGACGAGTACCTTAAGAGCCGCGGCGACTCCTTCGAGGGCAAGAACATCGTCGTTCACGGCTCCGGCAACGTCGCTATCTACGCGGTCCAGAAGGTCACTCAGCTCGGCGGCAAGGTGCTCGCCTGCTCCGATACCCACGGCTGGGTCGAGGATCCCGACGGCATCGACTACACCGTGCTCGAGCACATCTACAATAAGAAGCGCTCTGGCCACGACAAGGGCGTTACGCTCGCTATGTACGTTGACGAGAAGCCCAACGCCGTGTGGCACGAGGGCGACGGCCGCGGCGTGTGGCAGCTGCCCTGCGACATCGCGCTGCCCTGCGCTCGCGAGAACACGCTGCTGCTCGAGGACGCCCAGGCGCTCGTCGCCAACGGCTGCAAGGTGGTCGGCGAGGGCGCGAACATGCCCACGACCATCGAGGCCACGACCTACTTCCAGGAGAACGGCGTCGCCTTTATGCCTGGTAAGGCTGCCAACGCCGGTGGCGTGCTCGTGTCCGGCTTGGAGATGAGCCAGAACGCCGAGCACCTGTCCTGGACCTTCGAGGAGGTCGACGGCAAGCTCGAGCAGCTCATGCGCGGCATGTTCCACAACGTGGACGACACCGCCAAGGAGTACGGCCAGGAGGGCAACTTCGTCATGGGCGCCAACATCGCCGGCTTCCTGAAGGTCGCCGACGCCATGCTCGCCCAGGGCGTCTGCTAAATCTTCGCTCGATATAGCATGTAATGAGGCTCTCGGCTCAACGCCGGGAGCCTTTTCTATCCCGGAGGACTCCTCATAACTTGCGGTGATATACGGACTGTTTTGCGTTCCAGAACGGCTAATCAGTCCGTATATCACCGCAAGTTATGGATGGGTGGGTGGATTTTGTCCTAAAACGGTGTGCGGCCCCTCGTTTGGTACACTTAAAAGTACTGGACAAGTGAAGAGATGGGGGAGAACGTGCTCAAGTTCGGTACCTACGTCCGTGTTGGAAACGCGGCCGAAGCCTATGAGCTCTTACAGAAGAACCGCAACAACAAGATTGTGGGCGGCGGCATCTGGATGCGCCTGGGTTCGCGTCGCGTGGCGACGGCGATTGACCTTTCGGCCTGCGGACTCGATCAGATCGAGGAGACCGAGACCGAGTTTCGCATCGGCGCCATGTGCACCCTGCGCCAGCTCGAGCGCCATGCCGAGCTCAACGCGCTTGTCAACAATGTCTTTGAGTTCGCCGTCCACGACATCGTGGGCGTGCAGCTGCGCAATACCGCCACGGTGGGCGGCAGCATCTACGGCCGCTTTGGTTTCTCGGACGTTCTCTCCGCCTTCCTCGCGCTCGATTCCTATGTTGAGCTGACGGGCGCCGGCCGCGTGCCGCTCGCCGAGTTCGTCGACATGGGTTACGTGCGCGACGTGATCGAGCACATCGTGGTCGTTAAACACGACTACCGCGCGAGCTATGAGGCCGTGCGCAAGGCTGCGACCGACTTCCCCTCGCTCAACGTCACCGCCGCCTGGTGGGACAACACCTGGCACGTCACCGTGGGCGCCCGCCCGCTGCGCGCGACCCTGCTGCAGGGCGAGGCATGCGGCCTTACCAGCGAGCAGCCTTCCGAGGACGAGCTGCGCGCCTTGGCCGCATCCGTGCGCTCGCTGAGCTACGGCACCAACCTGTGGGGCTCGGCAGACTACCGCCGCCGTATCTCGGCCCCGTTGGCGATTCAGGCCGTGCGCCGCGCCGCCGGCATCGAGCTTTCGGCCGCGCTTGCTCGCGAGCTCGAGGGCGTGCAGATTCCTAAGTTTGCCACGGACGAGTATTCCTGCCGCCGCGTGCCCGGCGTCGATTCTAGCGAGGTGCGCTAATGGCTGCCAAACTCATCGATCTTTCCTTTACGCTCAACGGCCGCAAGGTCAAGGTTCAGATTGCCCCCGACACCATGCTCTTTTCGCTTCTGCGCGAGCAGGGTTGTGCGTCGGTGCGCTGTGCCTGCGAGACCACCAACTGCGGTCTGTGCACGGTGTGGCTCGACGGTGACCCGGTGCTGAGCTGCTCGGTTCCCGCCGCCCGTGTTGAGGGACACACCATCACCACGCTTGAGGGTCTTAAGGCCGAGTCCGAGGCACTGGCCCGCGCGATGGCTGCCGAAGGTGCCGAGCAGTGCGGTTTTTGCGCCCCCGGCCTTATCATGAACGTGCTGGCGCTTGCCCGCGCCGCCAAGGAGGACCCGAGCCTCGTCGCCACGCGCGAGGAGCTCTCTCGCCAGCTCTCCGGCAACCTCTGCCGTTGCAGCGGCTACGAGAGTCAGCTGCGCGCCATCGTCCACTTTCTCAATGAGTCCGGCGTGCAGGTGGGCTTTGAGATGCCCGAACTGCCGGTCAATAACACCAGCTCCGATGGTGTCGCATACAAGCAGATTACCCACAAGCAGCCCAAGAAGGACTCGAAGGCACTGCTCGAGGGTCGTCCCGTCTACACGGGCGACTTGGTACCTGCCGGTGCGCTCATCGTCAAACTCAAGCGCAGCCCCTATGCCCGCGCCAAGATTCGCTCCATCGATACGTCGCGCGCCCTGAAGGTGCCCGGCGTGGTGGGCGTCTACACCTACGAGGACGTGCCCCAGCGCCGCTTTACCATCGCCGGTCAGAGCTATCCGCAGCCGAGTCCCTACGACCGCCTGATTCTCGAGAACCTCGTGCGCTACCAAAACGAGGAGGTGGCGATTGTCGCCGCCGAGACCGAGGAGGCCGCCGACAAGGCACTCAAGCTCATCAAGGTCGACTACGAGGTGCTCGAGCCGCTGCTCGACTTTACCCAGGCGCTCGATAACGACATCGTGGTCCACCCCGAGGGCGACGTGACCTTTATGTTCCCGCAGGGCGGCGACGTGTCCCGCAACCTGGTGTGCAGCGGTACCAGCGATTTTGGCAACCTTGACGAGGCGTTCGCCCAGAGCGACATCGTGTTCACCCGCACCTACACCAGCCAGGCCACGCAGACCGCGCCCATGGAGACCTTCCGCGCCTTCGCGACGACCGACGCGTTTGGGCGTATCTCGGTGACCACCTCCACGCAGGTGCCCTTCCACGTGCGCCGCATGGTCGCGCAGTCGCTCGATATCCCGCAGTCGCAGGTGCAGGTCATTAAGCCGCGCATCGGCGGCGGCTTTGGCTCCAAGCAGACGGGCTGCTGCGAGATCTTCGTGGCGTTCGTGACCCAGCAGACCGGTCGTCCGAGCTACTGCTGCTACACCCGCGAGGAGACCATCACCGCGGGCAACTCGCGACATCAGATGCAGATGACCGTCAAGCTGGGCGCCATGAACGACGGCACCATCACGGCCATCGACCTACATACGCTGTCCAACGCCGGCGCCTATGGCGAGCATGCCACCACGACGATCGGCCTTTCGGGCCACAAGAGCCTGCCCATCTACAACCACGTGAAGGCGAGCCGCTTTAGCTGGGACGCCGTCTACACCAATACCAACCGCGGCGGCGCGTATCGCGGTTACGGTGCCACCCAGGGCCAGTTTGCCGTGGAGAGCGCCGTCAACGAGCTCGCCGACATGCTGCACGTGGACCCTGCCGACCTGCGCCTTAAGAACATCGTGCGCGAGGGCGAGGTCATGCCGCAGTACTACAACGAGAAGCTCAACGCCTGTGCGCTCGACCGCTGCCTGCTGCGCGCGATGGACATGATCGGTTGGCGCGACAAGCCGCTGGCTGTGGACCTGGGCGACCGCGTGCGTGCCCTGGGCTGCGCGCTCACCATGCAGGGCTCGGGCATTTCCAACGTGGACATCGCCGGCATCGACATGCGCCTGGAAGAGGACGGCTTCATTACCATCGGCACCGGCGCCACCGACAACGGCATGGGCGTTGACACGATCCTGGCGCAGATTGCCGCCGAGGAGCTGGGTGTGGAGAGCTCGCTCATTGTGGTACGCGGCGTGGACACCGATGTGTCGCCGTTTGATGCCGGCTCGTACGCGAGCTCGGGTACGTACGTGACGGGACTTGCCGCCAAGAACGCCGCGACCGAGCTGCGTGAGAAGATCTGCGCCAAGGCAGCCCAGATGTGGGGTGTGGACGCCGCCGACGTGGTTTTCGATGGCCAGTACGTGCGCCTGTCCGACGAGCGCGCCGCGCGTGAGCAGAACCGCTACCTCACGCTGCGCGACTTTGCCAACCTGTGCGTCAAGAACATCGCGGGCGGCGACGCGCTCACCTCGCATGCCTCCGCCTGCCTGCCCGTTTCGCCTCCGCCGTTTATGGCCGGTATTGCCGAGGTCGAGGTCGACAAGGCCACCGGCAAGGTGACTGTGGTGGACTATGCGGCAGCTGTGGACTGCGGCACCGTGATCAACGAGGCGCTCGCGCGCGTCCAGGCCGAGGGCGGCATTGCCCAGGGCATCGGTCACGCACTCTACGAGATCGTCGAGCACGATGACCGCGGCCGCCTGCGTACCGGCAACTTTATGAGCTACAAGCTGCCCACGCGCCTGGATATCGGCAGCATCCGCGTGGCCTTTGAGCCGAGTTACGAGCCGACGGGCCCGTTTGGTGCCAAGTCGATTGGCGAGGTCGTCATCAACACGCCGCTCGCCGCCGTGGCCTCGGCCGTGGCGCACGCCACCGGCCATCAGGTTCGCTCACTGCCCATCACGCCCGAGAAGGCCCTGCTGGGGGAGTAGCGGGTCAGTGAACAAGTCGTAATTGGCGGGGCGGGGCAACTCGTCCCGCCTTTTGCGCTCGTGGTGAGGTCGTGAGCCTGTAAAAGGTGTGCGTGCGCTTGCCGTTCGTATCTGCTATCATTCCTAGTCTGTGCGCTCATGCGGGCGTGGCGGAATTGGTAGACGCGCCAGATTTAGGTTCTGGTGGGATTCCCGTGAAGGTTCGAGTCCTTTCGCCCGCACCAACGCATCTGCGTCGGCTTCGGCCGTCGCGACTCTTTGTTGCATAAAGGTACCAGCACCTCAGATAAGCTGGGCAGTATGAGGAGGAACGTGTTGAACATCACCGCTTCTGACGTCAAGGACGCCAAGCTCACCGCTACGGTCACCATCCCGGCCGCCGACGTCGACGCCGCGATCAAGAAGGCCTACAAGGACACCGCCAAGAAGTACCGCTTCCCGGGCTTCCGTGCCGGTAAGGCTCCCCGTCCGGTCATCGACTCCGCACTTGGCGCCGAGGCTACCCTCGCTCAGGCCACCAACGACCTGATCGCCGCCAACGAGCCCGCCGTCCTCAACGAGCTGGACATCGTCCCCACCAAGAACGGTGACTACAAGGAGCTCGACCTCGCCAAGGATCACGAGGACTACACCTACACCGTCGAGTTCTCCCTGCGTCCCGCTGCCGAGCTCTCCTCCTTCGACGCTGTCGAGATCGAGATGCCCCCTGCGGAGGTCACCGAGTCCGAGATCAACAACCAGGTTGAGATGCTCCTCAACTACCGTGCCACCTTTGAGGACGTCGAGGGTCGCGCCGTCGAGGCCGAGGACTACGTCACCGTCGATCTCAAGGCCGTTGAGAACGCTGACAACTTCGCCGCCGAGGGCCGCATGCTCATCGCCGGTAGCGACAGCAACCCCAAGGAGTTCAACGAGGCCCTGATCGGCGCTAACGTTGACGACGTCAAGACCGTCACCTGGACCGACGAGGTCGAGGAGGGCGAGGAGGCCGAGACCCACACCGTCGAGGTCACCGTCAAGGGCATCAAGGTCCGCAACACCCCCGAGCTCACCGATGAGCTCGTCAAGTCCGACTTTGGCTTTGACAGCATCGACGCCATGCGCGACGCCATCAAGATCGAGATCGAGCAGGACAAGGCTTCCCGCCTGCCGGCCGAGAAGGAGAACCGTTGCGTCTCCGCTCTCGCCGAGCGCCTGCAGCTCGACGAGATGGATGCTGACTACGAGCAGTCCGTCTTTGAGGAGCTTGGCCAGAACTTCCTGTCCAACCTCGCTGCCCGCGGCATGACGCTGGATACCTGGCTGCCCGCTTCCGGCCTGACCATGGAGCAGTTCATCGGCGACCTGCACAAGCAGGCCAACGACGTTGCCCGTGAGTCCCTGGCTCTCGACGCCCTCGCCCGTGAGCTCAAGATTGAGGTCACCGAGGACGACGTCAACGCCGAGTTCGAGAAGGCCGGCGTCAAGGACGTCGAGGCTTCCAAGGCCGAGTTCATCGCCGATGGCCGCATGCCTGCCGTCCGCGAGTCCATCCGTCGCTCCAAGGCCGTCGACCACCTGGTCGAGAACGCCAAGGTGACCGAGGTCGACGAGACCGCCAAGGACGCCGAGTAATTCTCGCCACCTTGCCCGCGAGCGCATGCGTGCGTCCGTGATGGGGTAAAGTTATACACCGGTTATCCGGTTGCTTCGTACGGTGCCAGCCAATGCATAGCATGCGGGCACCGTACGTTTATTTAGAACCAATTTGGTCCGCAAGAGAGAAATGGAGATGCGTATGATCGCTAAGTTCGATTCCGCCCTCGTGCCATACGTTATCGAGCAGACGCCGCGCGGCGAGCGCAGCTACGATATCTATTCGCGCCTGCTCAACGATCGCATCATCTTTTTGGGCGAGGAGATCAACTCCGTCAGCGCCAACCTGGTCGTTGCCCAGCTGCTGCATCTTGAGAGCCAGGATGCCGAGAAGGATATCTCGCTCTACATCAATTCGCCCGGCGGCGAGGTCTACTCCGGCCTGGCGATTCTGGACACCATGAACTTTATCAAGCCGCAGGTCTCCACCATCTGCGTCGGTATGGCCGCGTCCATGGCCGCCGTGCTGCTTTCGGCCGGCGCTAAGGGCAAGCGCTTCTGCCTGCCGCACTCCAAGGTCATGATTCACCAGCCCAGCGGCGGTGCCCAGGGTCAGCAGACCGAGATCGAGATCGTTGCCGAGGAGATCAAGAAGACTCGCCGCGAGCTCAACCAGATCCTGTCCGATGCCTCGGGCCAGCCGATCGAGAAGGTCCAGGCCGACACCGAGCGCGACAACTACCTGACCGCTGCCGAGGCCCTCGACTACGGCCTGATTGACCGTATCGTCACCTCGCGCGATCTCGCCGCGAAGGACGCCTAGGATGGCAGGAAACATGCAGGACAACTTTGACGAGAACGGCAACCCCATCCGCTGCTCCTTCTGCGGAAAAGAGCAGGGCCAGGTCCGTCGCCTCGTAAAGGGCCCGACCAACATCTTTATCTGTGACGAGTGCGTCGCCGCCTGTTCCGAGATTCTGGAGGAGTCGCTGGCTTCGGACTTTATGGACGCTGCCCGCAACGGCAAGCTGCCGGGCTTCCTCAACGATCACGGCCAGGCTGCATCCCAGCCCGCCGTTAACCCCGAGGCCGAGGGCTTTGAGCTCGAGGATGACCGCCAGGTCATCACACACGTGCCGACGCCGCACGAGATCTATGACGAGCTTTCGGCCTATGTTATGGGTCAGGAGGACGCCAAGCGCGCCATGTCGGTGGCCGTGTACAACCACTATCGTCGCGTGATCGAGGGCGGCGCCGCGGTGTCTGCCTTTGACGACGGTATGGGCTCGCAGTTCGACGACGATATGGACGAGGTAGAGCTCGCCAAGTCTAACATCCTGCTGCTCGGTCCCACCGGTACCGGTAAGACCCTGCTCGCCCAGACGCTCGCGCGCATCCTCGAGGTGCCGTTTGCCATCGCCGACGCTACCGCGCTTACCGAGGCCGGCTACGTGGGCGAGGACGTGGAGAACATCCTGCTCAAGCTCATCAACGCCGCCGATGGCGACATTGAGCGCGCGCAGGTGGGCATTATCTACGTGGACGAGATCGATAAGATCGCCCGCAAGGCCGAGAACCTCTCCATT
Organism: Collinsella aerofaciens; assembly: GCF_027679495.1. GTDB lineage: Bacteria > Actinomycetota > Coriobacteriia > Coriobacteriales > Coriobacteriaceae > Collinsella > Collinsella aerofaciens_AK. The sequence goes on along the minus strand of NZ_JAQEKC010000014.1, from coordinate 6,257 downwards.
ACCCGCGATGTTTCGGGCGAGGGCGTTCAGCAGGCGCTGCTTAAGATTCTTGAGGGCACGGTGGCAAGCGTTCCGCCCACCGGCGGCCGCAAGCATCCCCAGCAGGAGCTGCTGCAGATCGATACGACCAACATCCTGTTCATCTGCGGCGGTGCCTTTGTGGGCCTGGACAAGATCATTGCCGATCGCGTGGGCAACAAGGGCGTGGGCTTCAACTCCGAGATCGCCGGCCCCACCTCGGTCGACGAGAACGACCTGCTGCGTCAGGTGCTCCCGCAGGACCTCAACGCCTTTGGCATGATCCCCGAGTTCGTGGGCCGTACGCCCGTCGTCACCCAGACGCAGGCGCTCGACGAGGATGACCTGGTGTCGATCCTGACCGAGCCCAAGAACGCCGTGGTGCGTCAATACCGTAAGATGTTCCAGCTCGAGGACGTTGAGCTTGAGTTTGAGGACGCCGCCCTGCACGAGATCGCCCGCATGGCGCTCGCCCGCAAGACCGGCGCCCGCGGCCTGCGCTCCATCTGCGAGGACGTGCTGCAGCAGACAATGTTCGATCTGCCCAGTGAGGAGGGCGTTTCCAAGGTCATCGTGACCGAAGCCTCCGTAAAGGGCGAAGAGCAGCCCCAACGCATCTACGGTTAAATAGCTTGAATCCATGCCCCGCGGCAACCACCGCGGGGCCTGCCATTTAGGGACAGGTTTATTTTGGTCGGTTTTATATGGGCAAATGTCGTTTCCCCTGATAAAACCTACCAAAATAAACCTGTCCCTTTTCGGCAGGTATGCCTGTGCTATTCTGTGAGATTGTCAAGTTAGTACCTTCAGACTGAAGTAATCGATACCTAAGGCGTGTCCGCCTGCTTGGTTTTCGTAGATTCCGCACGAGCCGAAGAGCACTTAATGTGCTCTTCGCGCGAGTCAGGACCTGACCGAGCGAAAACCAAGCAGGCGGACACGCCGACGGGCAAGGGAGAAATATATGGAAGAAATGCCCAAGAACTACGATCCGTCGACCAACGAGCCGGCGATCCTGCAGAAGTGGCTCGACGGTGGCTACTACAAACGCCGTGAGGGCGTGGGCGACTGTACCGTCACCATTCCGCCTCCCAACGTGACCGGCAAGCTCCACATGGGTCACGCCACCGACGACTCCATCCAGGACGCCATCATCCGTATGGCTCGCATGCGCGGCAAGTCCACGCGCTGGGTGCTCGGCACCGACCACGCCGGTATCGCCACGCAGACTAAGGTCGACAAGAAGCTCAAGAGCGAGGGCATCAGCCGCCTGGAGATCGGTCGCGACAAATTTGTCGACGCTTGCTGGGATTGGACCCACGAGTACGGCGGCATCATCGTCGAGCAGATCAAGCGCATGGGCTGCTCCGTCGACTTCGATAACGAGCGCTTCACCATGGACGAGGACTATGCGCAGGCTGTACGCAAGGTCTTTTGCGACTGGTACCACGACGGCCTGATCTACCGTGGCAAGCGCATCGTCAACTGGTGCCCCAACTGCACCACCGCTATCTCGGATGACGAGGCCGAGTACAAGGACGAGAAGGGCCACCTGTGGCACCTGCGCTACCCGCTGACCGAGCCGGTCAACGGCCAGGACTATATCGTCGTCGCCACTACGCGCCCCGAGACCATGCTCGGCGACACGGGCGTCGCCGTCTCCCCGAAGGATCCCGAGAAGGCCGCCTTTGTGGGTAAGACCGTCAAGCTCCCCATCGTCGACCGTGAGATCCCCATCTTTGAGGATTGGCACGTCGACGCCAACTTCGGCTCCGGCTTCGTCAAGGTCACCCCTGCTCACGACCCCAACGACTACGCTATGGGTCAGGCCCACGACCTGCCGCAGATCAACATCTTCGACGAGCACGCGGTGGTCGTCGAGGGCTATGGCGAGTTCACCGGCATGAATCGCGACGAGTGCCGCGAGGCCGTTGTCAAGTGGTTCGACGAGCACGGCCTGCTCGACCATGTCGAAGAGCTCGACCACTCCGTCATGCACTGCTACCGTTGCGACTCCGCCCTGGAGCCGTGGCTATCCGAGCAGTGGTTTGTGGCCGTCGACAAGCTCAAGGGGCCGGCGCTCGACGCCGTCAACTCTGGCAAGGTTACCTTCCACCCCGCGCGCTGGACGCAGACCTACACCACCTGGATGGAGAACCTCAAGGACTGGTGCATCAGCCGCCAGCTGTGGTGGGGCCACCGCATCCCCGTGTTCTACTGCGAGGACTGCGGCTGGGAGGACGCCCTGACCGAGGACACCGACGTGTGCCCCAAGTGCGGCGGCCATCACGTGCATCAGGACGAGAACGTGCTGGACACCTGGTTCAGCTCGCAGCTGTGGACCTTCGCCACGCAGGGCTGGCCGCAAAAGCCGGAGCTGCTCGAGGGCCATCACCCCACGACGGCGCTCGTCACCGCGCGCGACATCATCGCGCTGTGGGTCGCCCGCATGGTCATGAGCTCGCTGTACTTCCTGGACGAGGTGCCGTTTAAGGACGTCGTCATCTACCCGACGATCCTTGCCAAGGACGGCAGCCGCATGTCCAAGTCCAAGGGCAACGGCGTTGACCCCATGGACCTCATTGGCATGTACGGTGCCGATGCCATGCGTTACAACCTGCTCACACTGTGCACCAACAACCAGGACGTCAAGTTCGACGCGAACATCGATAAGAAGACCAAGAAGCTCATCGACAGCCCGCGCACCGACCAGGCCAAGTCGTTTGTGACCAAGATCTGGAACGCCAGCCGCTTCCTGCTTATGAACATGGAGGGCTACACGCCCGGCGAGCCCGTCGTGGAGACGCCGGCCGACGCCTGGATGTTCAGCCGCTTGGCCAAGGCCGTGAAGATGGTCACCGAGGGCATCGAGAACTACACCTTTGGCGACATGGCCCGCGGCGTGCAGCAGTTCTTCTGGAACGAGGTCTGCGACTGGTACGTCGAGGTCACCAAGGCCCGCCTGAAGGGCGAGGGTCGTCTGCAGGCGCAGCGTAACCTGATCTTTGTGCTCGACACCTCCATTCGCCTGATGCACCCGCTCATGCCGTTTGTCACCGAGGAGATCTGGGACAACATGCCGGCGAGCGTGCTCGATCTGGACGCCGAGGGTAACGTGAACCGCGCCGAGGCGCTCATGATTGCCAAGTGGCCCGAGCCCGCCGACTACGCCAAGTACGTTGACGAGCCCGCCGAGCGCGCGTTTGAGCTGTGCCGTACCGTCGTGTCTGCCGCCCGCGCCACGCGTTCGCGTTATCGTTTGAGCCCCAAGGCCGAGCTCGACGTGGTCGTGCGCGCCGGTGCCGAGGACATCGAGAAGCTCGAGAGCCTGCGTTCGACCATCGAGCCGCTGGCAAACACTGCCTCGCTGGTCATGGGCACCGATGTTGAGAAGCCGGCGGCGAGCATCGCCGTGGTCGATAGCGGCGTCGAGGTCTTTGTGGTGCTCGAGGGCAAGGTCGATCTTTCGGCCGAGAAGGCACGCCTGGAGAAGGAGATCGCCGCGGCGCAGAAGGAGCTCGCCGGCTGCGAGAAGACGCTTGCCAACGAGGGCTTTGTGGCCAAGGCCGCGCCCGCGGTAGTGCAGAAGAAGAGGGACCGTGCAGCTGAGCTCAAGGAGATCCTGGCGGCGCTGACTGCTCAGGTTGCTGACTTCTCGTAAGGTTTACTCGGGGGCGCGTCCCGACGCTTTGCTCGCTACTGCGGACAGTCCTGCGCAAGACGGACAGCACATTAAGTGCTGTCCTTTGCGTGCGGAACTTGTATCGAGCAAAGCGTCGGGCCGCTCCTTGTGCGGTTACGTGGTTGTTTGCATCTGGCGCGTTTGGGCCACTGGGTTGTGGCCTTGATCTCGCTGCAAGCGGGGTTTGGCTGATATTTTGAATGGGAGGGGCTCGTTGTTGCTTACGGGCCTCTTTTTATGTTGAGGGGACTTTGGTTATGGCGAAGCGTTCTGGGTTGTATTCGGTGCCGTTTGGGGTTCCGGAACTTTCTTTTGATGAGGCTGTTGCGCTTGCGGCCGATACGGGCAAAATCGCACGTTATTCCACGCCGTTGCTCGAGACTGTTGTCGAGATGCTCGATGAGCTTGGTCGTCCTGATGAGTTCTATGATTGCGTCCAGATAGCCGGTACCAATGGAAAGACCTCGACGACGCGATTCTCGGCTGCCATTCTTCGTGGTGAGGGCCTTAAGACGGCGCTCTTTACGTCTCCTCATCTGGTGCGTTATCCCGAGCGTATGGAGATTGATGGAAAGGTCGTCTCAGACGAGGTCTTTGCCCATGGTGTCTCTGCGGCGTATGAGGCAGGTCGTCGTCTCAACGCACGTCGTGAGGCGGCGGGCGAGGAGCTTCGTTCTATTACGCCCTTCGATCTTTTGTCCGTGGCCGGTTTGACTATGTTTGCCGAGGCTTGCGTGGACGTGGCCGTGCTTGAAGTCGGCATGGGCGGACGCTGGGATGCTACGAGTGCGACCGATCCCGTGGCCGTCGCCATTACGGGCATTGGACTCGATCATACACGTATTTTGGGCAACACGCTCGAGGCCATTGCGGGGGAGAAGGCTGCGGTTATTAAGCCTGGGCGCTTGGTTGTTTTGGGCGAGGGTACGCATGAGGCGAGCGTTCAGCGCGTGATGGATGCCCGTTGCCGTGAGTGCGGTGTGGTGCCGCTCGTGGTGAACCATGCCACAACCAAGGTTCCGGCACACGTGGGCGACACGGTTGAGTTTAGCTGCACCACGCCGCGTGCGATCTATACGTCAAGCATGGTTAAGCCGGCCTACCAGCCGCAGAATGCTGCGTGCGCGATTATGCTGTGCGAGGGGTATTTGGGCCGCGAGCTCGACCACGATGCGCTGGATGCATCGCTTATGGGCTGCCCCACGCCGGGTCGTTTTGATGTGCTGGGGACCGATCCGCTCAAGCTGATCGATGCCTGCCATAACCCTCAGAGCTGCGAGAACTTTGTGAGCGCGCTGGACGAGATAGATCCGTGCGTCGAGAATCGCCCCACGCTGCTGTGCGCCGCACTGGCCGACAAGGATGTGGCCGGTATTGTCGATGTTCTGATTCCGGCCTTCCCGCGTGTGGTCGTAACCCAGACCGATTCCGATCGCGCCCTGCCGGCAGAGGAACTTGCTGCCCTGGTGGACGCCAACAAGCTTGCCGGTGTGTACCCTAGCGTGCCCGAGGCTCTCGCGGCTTTTGACGCCGTGGGCGAGTCCTTCGTTGCCGCCGGCACCATCACCCTAGCCGGCGAAGTAGCCGGCCTGCTCCGCTAACCCATCCCCTCATCAGTTGCGGTGAAATACGGACTGTTTTACAAGCCAGAAGCCTCAAACAGGCCGTATATCACCGCAACTCAAAAGCAGCCAATTTGGGACGGGGCTTTTTTAGCTGCCCTGTGCCCCGAGTTGACTCGCTTGCCACGAAATTGGCCTATCTACTACGTTTGACCGGTTACCCTCGACCACACGGAACATTGCGAAATTAAAACCGACGCTCCTATAAGTTGTCAAGAGGCAGTTTGCGGGAGCGTTCTCTCCAATTTTCTCTCCAATTCGCACAGGAGCTCGTAATACCTCCTCTCCAGTTTCGTCGACCGCCGTCTCCCATGTTCCAGGTGACCGAGTGAGGCCGCGGACATGCCGAGCCCCGCGGCGGCCTGCTTCTGGGTCACCCGCATCGCCTTGCGCATCTTCGCGAGCTCGGGGCCTTCCGGCGCGGCGCCGTCGGGATTCGGGTCCATGAGCACGCGGTACACCTCCCGCGCTATGTAGCGCTTCAGGCAGCGGACCGCCTCCCTCCGGGACTTCCCCTCGGAGGTTCGCTTCGCCACGTACCTCCTCGTCCTCTCGTCGTACGCCATGCGCTTGATCGCGATCTCGTAGTGCGATCTCGTAGAGCGCCCAGTTCGCCTGCCGGTTGCCGCCGCGGTTGAGCCTGTGCCGCTCCGTCTTCCCGCTCGACGCGGGGATCGGGGAGACGCCGCACAGCATCGAGAACGCCGCCTCGCCCTTCAGCCTGCCGGGGTTGTCGCCGGCGGCCACGACCAGGGCGGCGGCGGTCGTCGTGCCGCAGCCCTCGATGCCGAGCAGCGCGGGCGCGTTCGCCTCCAGCAGCGCGCGGATGCGCGCGTCGAGGGATTCGACCTGGCTGCGGGCCTCCTTCCAGACCGTCGCGACGGACCGCAGCGAGGCCAGCACGCTCTCCTCGAGCGCGTCGCCCGCCTTCCTCC
>NZ_JAQEKC010000013.1:34291-63208 GCF_027679495.1 Collinsella aerofaciens | reverse complement strand
GCCACGAGCGGGGGCTCCTATCTTTTTAGTGCCCTCGGATTGGGTCATAGTGTCTGTCGATGGGTTTTGCCTTTGAGCTTCCCGTCGCGGCGCCGCGGCGCGCAAAAACCCAGACGGTGACGCCGCTTGCCGGTGGTGCCGCGGCGGTTCGCGCCTTTGTCGGGACGACCGAGACGTCGTCCGATACGAGTTCAACGACCAAGGAGGTCTAGGCCATGGCATCTCAAATCAAGCTCACCCCGTGCGGAGCCATGTTCGACATCTTTAAACGCGCAGCGCACCTGAGCCATATCGAGCTATGTGGCATGGTGCTTTCGAGCCGTCCGCTGGCCGATGGCCGCAGCCCCCAGGGCCGCGCCGCTGATCGCTCCTGGGTCTCGCGCTTTATCGTGCGCGCTCCGGTCGGCACGCTGCAGGAGCGCTATTTTGCCGATTACGGCACCTCGGCCGCGCGCATTATGTCGCAGCTGGCCCTGCGCCGTCGCAACCCCATGGACGCCGCGGCCGTGACCAATATGGTGTGCGGCCCCGCTGGCGAGCCCATGGTGCGGGCACTCGAGGAATGCCACCAGGACACGAATCTCTATCGCAATGCGCTCGAGCGCCTGTCGCAGGCGGCTGAACTCATGCCCGCCGAGCGCGCCGAGGCCATCCTGGTGCTGTTTGTCGCCGTGGGTTGCTCGGCAGATGTCCGTTCGTCGGTGACCTATGCCATCGACTACGCTCATGCGACCTGTGGCGGCGCCACGTCGACGCCGCGCTCGCTGAGCACCTCGACGGTCACGGGCGATCACGAGGCGGCGCCGGCGCATCCGCTGGGCCTGCTTCGCGTGCAAAACGGCTACGTGGTGAGCGCTCCGCGCTGGATTCAGCCGAGTGAGCAGGGCGTGGAGATCGGTGCGCTGGCGACGGGGGAAGGCGATATCACCGATGTGGGCGATGACGTTTCGGCTCGCCATGCCCACGTGTGGTGCGATGGCCAAAATACCTGGTACGTCGAGGACCTGTCGTCCACCAACGGAACCGTGGTGGTAAACGGCGCGACGAACGTCTGCACCCAGGTCGAGCCCGGCCGCTCCGCTCAGCTCAACCCCGGTGACGAGCTCAGGCTCGGCGAATCCACCACCTACGCCATCCTCCTCGGCGCTCTCTAACTCATCTCCTAAATAAGTTGCGGTGAAATAGTTCCCGATGGGGCCCTTGAGGCGGGCATCCAAGAACTATTCCACCGCAACTGCTGCGTGGTCCCCGGGGGATTGCGTTCGCTGGCATCGGCCGTGTGATAGTCACCCGAGGTAAACCTTTACCGCCCACCTATATTTGCCGAAATATGGCTTGGCGGCGGGGTACAATAAGCCCGCATGCGGATTTCCGTTGCGGGCGCTTCCCATCGCCGGGGCGTGCCCGGGAGCGTCCGGCATGCGGCCTTTGCGGCGCTCGGCCATGTGCAAGACGGGTAGCTGGGCCTGTGGAGCGCATTAATCGCCCCTCGCCTTGGAACGCCTTCTCTCCATGCCATGTACCTGCTGCTCAGTCTGCCTGCCGGATGATTGGAAGCAACAGCGAAAATCCCATCACGCCAACATCCTGGCAATCGCCGGGGCCTGTATACCTATATGAGAGGAGAGGGGTATATGGCGCGTAAGTTTAAGTCTATGGACGGCAACGAGGCGGCCGCATATGTTTCGTATGCGTACACCGAGGTAGCGGGAATTTATCCCATTACGCCGTCCAGCCCGATGGCCGACCATGTCGACCAGTGGGCGGCCCAGGGTCGCAAGAACATCTTTGGCACCCCGGTCAAGGTCGTCGAGATGGAGTCCGAGGCAGGTGCAGCCGGTACCGTTCACGGTTCGCTGGGCGCCGGTGCTCTGACCACCACCTACACGGCTTCTCAGGGCCTGCTCCTGATGATCCCGAACATGTACAAGATCGCGGGCGAGCAGCTCCCGGGCGTTTTCCACGTCTCCGCGCGTTGCGTCGCTTCCCACGCCCTGAACATCTTTGGCGATCACTCCGACGTCATGGCCTGCCGCCAGACCGGTTTCGCCATGCTTGCCGAGGGCAACGTCCAGGAGGTCATGGACCTCTCGCCGGTGGCTCACCTTGCCGCCATCGAGGGTAAGACCCCGTTCCTTAACTTCTTCGACGGCTTCCGCACCAGCCACGAGATCCAGAAGGTCGCCATGTGGGACTACAAGGATCTTGCCGAGATGTGCGACATGGACGCCGTCCAGGCTTTCCGCGACCACGCTCTCAACCCTGAGCACCCGCACACCCGCGGCAGCCACGAGAACGGCGACATCTTCTTCCAGAACCGCGAGGCCTGCAACAAGGTCTACGACGAGCTCCCTGCCGTCGTCGAGGGCTACATGAAGAAGATCAACGAGAAGCTCGGCACCGATTACGGCCTGTTCAACTACTACGGCGCTCCCGATGCCGATCGCGTCGTCGTGTGCATGGGCTCCTTCTGCGACGTGCTCGAGGAAGTCATCGACTACCTCAACGCTCACGGCGAGAAGGTCGGCCTGGTCAAGGTTCGCCTGTTCCGTCCGTTCTCCATCAAGCACTTCGTCGACGTTCTCCCCGAGACCGTCCAGAAGATCGCCGTCATGGACCGCACCAAGGAGCCGGGTTCCATCGGCGAGCCGCTCTACCAGGACGTCGTCTCCGCTCTCTACGAGGCCGGCAAGACGGGCATCAAGGTCGTCGGCGGCCGTTACGGCCTGGGCAGCAAGGACACGCCTCCCGCGTCCGCGTTTGCTGTCTTCGAGGAGCTTAAGAAGGACGAGCCCAAGCGCGAGTTCACCATCGGCATTGTCGATGACGTGACCAACCTGAGCCTGCCCGAGGTCGAGGATGCGCCCAACACCGCAGCCCCCGGCACCATCGAGTGCAAGTTCTGGGGTCTGGGTGGCGACGGTACCGTCGGCGCCAACAAGAACTCGATCAAGATCATCGGCGACCACACCGACAAGTACGTTCAGGCCTACTTCCAGTACGACTCCAAGAAGACCGGCGGCGTCACCGTCTCGCACCTGCGCTTTGGTGATTCTCCGATCCGTTCGCCGTACTACGTGACCAAGGCCGACTTTGTCGCTTGCCACAACCCCAGCTACATCGTCAAGGGCTTCAAGATGGTCCGCGACGTCAAGCCGGGCGGCACCTTCCTGGTCAACTGCCAGTGGAGCGACGAGGAGTTCGCCGAGCACATGCCCGCCGTGGCCAAGCGCTACATCGCGAACAACAACGTCAACGTCTACCTGATCGACGCTATCGATCTGGCTGCAAAGGTCGGCATGGGCAAGCGCACCAACACGGTGCTCCAGTCCGCCTTCTTCGCACTGGCCAAGGTCCTGCCCGCCGAGGACGCCCTGCAGTACATGAAGGACGCGGCCACCAAGTCCTACATGAAGAAGGGCCAGGCCATCGTCGACGCCAACCACAAGGCTATCGATGCCGGCGCTACCGCCTTCCGCAAGTTCGAGGTTCCGGCCGACTGGGCAACTGCCGAGGATGCCGCCCCCGTCGAGCTCTCCGAGGAGACCAAGTCCGCCATCGCCCAGCAGGTCAAGAACCTGCTCGAGCCCATCGATCGCATGGATGGCGACAGCCTGCCCGTTTCCGCCTTTGTCGATTGCGCCGACGGCCAGTTTGAGCTGGGTGCCTCCGCATACGAGAAGCGCGGCGTCGCCGTGGTCGTTCCTCACTGGGACGAGACCAAGTGCATCCAGTGCAACCAGTGCGCCTATGTGTGCCCGCATGCCACTATCCGTCCGTTCGCGATGACCGAGGACGAGGCTGCCGCCGCGCCCGAGGCTACCCGCACGCTCGACGCTATGGGCCCCAAGGCCAAGGGCATGAAGTTCACCATGGCTGTGTCCCCGCTCGACTGCATGGGCTGCACCAACTGCGTCAAGGTCTGCCCCAAGGGCGCCCTCGAGATGGTTCCCACCGAGCAGGAGATGGACCAGCAGCCCGTTTGGGACTACATGGTCGAGAACGTCTCCGAGAAGAAGGAGCTCATCGCGGCCAACGTCAAGGGCAGCCAGTTTAAGCAGCCCTACCTGGAGTTCTCCGGCTCCTGCGCCGGCTGCGCCGAGACCGCCTATGCACGTCTGGTGACCCAGGTCGCCGGCGACCGTATGTTCATTTCCAACGCCACCGGCTGCTCCTCCATTTGGGGCAACCCCGCTGCCACCGCTCCTTACTGCAAGGACAAGGACGGTCACGGTCCGGCATGGAACAACTCCCTGTTCGAGGACAATGCCGAGCACGGTCTGGGCATGGCCGTTGGCTATGAGGCCGTTCAGAAGAAGCTGATCGCTGCTACGCAGGAGATCATCGCCGCTGACGGTCCGTCCGATGAGCTCAAGGCCGCCGGCCAGGCTTGGCTCGACTCCGTCAACGATGTCGAGGCTTCCAAGACCGCTGCCGCCGCCTACGTTGCCGAGCTCGAGAAGTGCGGCTGCGACGCCTCCAAGGCGATCCTTGCCGACAAGGCTTACCTCACCAAGAAGTCCTTCTGGATCTTCGGCGGCGACGGTTGGGCCTACGACATCGGCTTCGGTGGCCTGGACCACGTTCTGGCTTCCGGCCACAATGTCAACGTCTTCGTCTTCGACACCGAGGTCTACTCCAACACCGGTGGTCAGGCCTCCAAGGCCTCGAACCTGGGCCAGGTCGCTCAGTTCGCCGCTGCCGGTAAGGTGACCAAGAAGAAGTCCCTGGCCGAGATTGCCATGAGCTACGGCTACGTTTACGTGGCGCAGGTCGCCATGGGCGCCAACCCGGCTCAGACCCTCAAGGCCATCCACGAGGCCGAGGCCTACGACGGTCCGTCCCTCATCATCGGCTACAGCCCCTGCGAGATGCACTCCATCAAGAAGGGCGGCATGCAGAACTGCCAGGCCGAGATGAAGAAGGCTGTCGAGTGCGGTTACTGGAACCTCTTCCGCTTCAACCCCGAGGCTGCTGCCGGCAAGAAGTTCTCGCTCGATTCCAAGGAGCCCGCGGGCGGTTATCAGGAGTTCCTGATGAACGAGGCCCGTTACGCTTCGCTGACGCGTTCCTTCCCCGAGCGCGCCGAGGAGCTCTTCAAGGAGAACGAGCAGGCCGCCATGGACCGCTACGCTCACCTGCTGAAGCTCAAGACGGTGTACAACGAGGCCTAGGTCTCCCACCGCAGGATCTGAGGGCTAACCTTCGCGGACGTCCTCGGACATGAAAGAACCCCCGCTGCGCACAACGTGCGGCGGGGGTTCTTTCGTCCTGCGGAGTGTCCGCGAAGGTCAGCCCTCAGATCCTGCTACGACTATGTCCTCGGATTGTGTGGGCGGATGAAGGACGTAGTTGGCCGGGTATCCCGTTCCTTTCGCTGTTTCGCGGCTTTGCCGCGAAACCTCGCGCCACTTTGGGGATGGATGGGGGACTTGGCTGTTGCCGCCTTTTCGGAGCGCTTCTTTATTCCTTTTGCTGGATGAAAAGCCCCTTGTTTTTGCAGGGGTGCATACTCGACTTATAAGTGCATAGAATCTCGTATAGTGCGAGTAAGATTTTACGCTGTCCGTTTTGTGTTTAGCAGAGATGTAGTTTGCATAATCCGACATAATCCTCGCTGCATTTAAATAAAGTTGCACGTAAATGGCGTAGATATGCCTGAGCTGGGGTTCTGTACGCTGAGCGGATAAAAACGACCGTTCACCGTTCCGCTATTTTCAAAATGAATAAAATGAGCGATAAAGAGAATATAAACCTTAATAAACTCGCGTATCGCACGGACGCGGGTTATTAATGGGTTGTAGGCCTTTTACAGAAAGGATTCCAGCAATGTCTAAGCCTCTTGGCAAGCCCGATCGTATTGTCGTCGCCCTCGGCGGCAACGCCCTCGGCAACAATCCCGTCGAGCAGATCGAGGCCGTGAGCAACACCGCCCACGCGCTCCTCGGCCTCATCGAGCAGGGCAACGAGATCATCATCACCCACGGCAACGGCCCGCAGGTCGGTATGATCCAGAACGCCTTCGCCGCCGCCCACGATGCCATCGGCACCCCCGAGATGCCGCTGCCCGAGTGCGGCGCCATGTCCCAGGGCTACATCGGTTATCACCTGCAGCAGGGCATCGGCCGCGAGATGCACAAGCGCTACAAGCGCTGGCACGCCGCCACCGTCGTCACCCAGATCGAGTGCGACCCGGATGATCCCGCGTTCAAGAACCCGACCAAGCCGATTGGCCCCTTCTACACCGAGGAGCAGGCCAAGGAGTTCATGGCCGAGGATCCCTCCAAGGTCTTCGTCGAGGACTCCGGCCGCGGCTGGCGTCGCGTCGTCGCCTCCCCCGATCCCAAGAAGATCGTCGAGGCTGACTCCATCCTCAACCTGCTCGACAACGAGTTCATCGTCATCGCCTGCGGTGGCGGCGGCATCCCCGTCGTCCGCGACTACGAGAACAAGGGCTGCTACAAGGGCGTTCCCGCCGTCATCGACAAGGACCTGGGCGGCGAGCTGCTGGCCGAGGACTGCGACGCCGACGTTCTGTTCCTGCTGACCGCCGTTGAGCATGTCGCCATCAACTTTGGCAAGCCCAACCAGGAGGAGCTCGAGGACCTCACCGCCGACGAGGCCGAGCGCCTGGCCGACGAGGGTCAGTTCGGCAAGGGTTCGATGGAGCCCAAGGTCCGCGCTGCCATCAAGTTCGCCCGTTCCCGCAAGGGCCGCACCTGCATCATCGGCGCTCTGGACAAGGCTGCCGAGACCATGGCCGGCCTCTCCGGTACCCGCATCCACGAGTAGTCTCTACTCCGTTGCCTCTCCCGTGGGCGCCAGGCAAAGCGCCCACAAACTAGCCTCTCCTCATGAGCCCCGCGGTCCGCTCCGACTGCGGGGCTTTTGCTATTCACCTAGTCATTGGGGACGTTCTTAAACGACTAGTCAAACAAGAACGTCCACAACGACTACTCATTTAAGTCTGTCCCCAATGACTGCGGAAAGCGCATCTCACACCGGCACATGGCTTTCGGGCCCTTTCTCCGTGCTCCCTATAAGTTCGGCTGGACTCCCCGCAACCTGTTCCGAGTTGGCGGAACGAGCGCGACGTGGAGTGTCATTCTTTACCGCGTTAGACTAGACGCAGGGAAAGGAGGAGGACATGGATGCTCGCGTCAAGCAGCTTGTAAATATGATCGAGGACGCTCAGCCTGTCGCTGTCGCGGTACTTGCCAAGCGTCTCGAGGTAAGCGAGCGCGCCGTGAGAAACTATATCCATCGCGCAAACGACAACCTTGCAGGGGTTGCACGCATCGTTGGCAGCAAGGGGCAGTATCGTATCGATGTTGCACGTGCAGATGAGCTTGCTCGCTTGCTAGACGGTGCGGCTCTGGCCCATCCGGGCATTCCTGATACGCGCGACGGCCGTGTGTCCTTCCTTCTTAACGACCTCCTCATGCGGTCCCAGTGGGTGACGATTGAGGAGTATGCGGATTTACTCTACGTTTCGGCGCGAACTCTGTCCAATGACATGCGTCTGGTAGAGCAGAAACTCGCCCAATTTGACTTAACGCTCGAAAAGCGCCCACGCTACGGAATCCGCGTTGCGGGCGGGGAGTCGCAGCGGCGCCTGTGCCTGGCCTCGCTGGTGAGGCCCGTGTTGCCCGACACCGACGATGCAAAGCTCGCCGAGCGCCTGCGGGCCATCGCCGCATGTGTGGACGATGCTCTGACGGCCTCGCCCGTCACGGTGAGCTCGCTGGCATCCCGCAATCTCATCATGCATCTTTACATTGCTCTTGGCCGCATCGAGCAGGGCTGCTATGTCCCAGCTGCAGAATCGGACGTTCAAAAACTGGAGGGAACGCGCGAATACGCCGCGGCTTTCCAGATTGCCGCAAACATCAAGGATGCCCTGGGCGTGAGCATGCCCCGAGAAGAGGTTGCCTTTATCGCAATCCATTTGCTCGGCAGGGGCACGGGCGTGCCCGAGAAGGGCTCTGCCGTTATCTCGGACGAGATGTGGGAGATTGCTTCCGAGATGGTACGTGCGGTCAACGATGAGTTTAGGTTTGACTTTAGCGGCGATCTTGAACTTCGCATGAACCTTGCTCGGCATATCGGCCCTCTGGGCTATCGCCTTGAATATCACATGCATATGGATAACCCCATGCTGTCCGATATCAAGACGAGGTTTCCGTTGGCCTATTCGATGGCAGCTGGCACCTCGCAGGTACTCGAGCGTCATTTTGGCAGCCAGCCCTCTGATGAAGAGCTCGGCTACATCGCCATGGCATTTGCCCTGGCCCTCGAGCAGCAAGCCGACCAGCCGCGTCGCAAACGCATCCTGATCGTGTGCGCCTCGGGAGCGGGAAGCGCCCGTATGCTCGAGCACCAGTACCGCAAGCAGTTTGGCATGTATATCGATTCGATTGAGACATGCGATGTCGCCCGCGTGGGAACGTTCGATTTTTCGCATATCGACTACGTGTTCACAACGGTGCCGCTCAACGTCAAGTTGCCCGTGCCCGTCCGCGAGGCCGATTTCTTCTTGGAGACGAGCGATGTCAGCGCTATCCGCAAGGTGCTGAGCGACGACACTGCGCAATCGGACTCCGTGAGCTCTTTCTTTAGCCGTGCCCTGTTCTTCAACCGCGTTGAGGCGTCGTCGAAGCAGGCCGTTCTCCGATATCTCTCCGAGCGCGCCGTCGAGAGCGGCCGTGTCGATGCCCAGTTTGCCCAAGAGGTCGCCGAGCGCGAGAGCGCGAGCGCCACCTCGTTTGGCAATGGGGTAGCCATGCCCCATGGGATGCATCCCTTGAGCGCCGAGGCCTTTGTTACCGTGGGCCTGCTCGAACATCCCATTCTTTGGGACGAATACGGCCATGAGGTCGATATCGTCTTTATGGTGTCGTTTGCCCGGTCGGGCGGCGATGAGGCGCGGATCTTGAGCTCACTGCTCGCCGAGATCTTTATGGACCGCCAGGGGGTCGAGCGCCTACGCGAGCGCCGGTCCTGGCATGAGCTGATGGCGCTTGTGCAAGCGCATACGGCTTAAGACTTCTTTTGTCGATGACCCTGTCAGTCTACCTGCAATAAACCTCGAGGATTGCGGGCGGGAGATAGGCGTTTCGAATATTCAAGTACAAACCAAACATCACGGGAGAGGAGACCGTTATGGACGATCAGGGAACCGAGATGGTTTCGTTTCAGCTGGTCGCTGCAGCGGGAGAGGCACGCAGCCTTGCCTTCGAAGCCCTTGAAAAGGCAAAGGCGGGGGATTTTGACGCCGCCGCCAAACTCATGAAGCAGTCAAAGGATGCGGGAATCAAGGCTCACCACATCCAAACGCAGCTGCTTTCGACTGAGGCAGCGGGCGAGCATCTGTCGGTGGATGTGTTGCTGGTCCATGCTCAGGACCACCTCATGTGCTCCATGCTTGCTCAGGAGCTCGTGCAGGAGCTGATCTGCCTGTATGAGCGCACTGCAACCAAGAACGCCTAGCGGCGTGCGGTGACTATCCAACCAATCAATGCGAAGGGAATCCCTTATGAAGATCCTTCTTGTTTGCGCAGCTGGTCTGTCTACAAGCATTCTGATGAAGAAACTCGAGAAATATGCGGAGCAAAACGGCATCGAGCTCGATATCGATGCGGTGGGTATCGGCGAGTATCAGGAGACGTGCGCCAATTATGACGTGCTGCTCTTGGGGCCGCAGGTGTCCTACCAGCTCAACACCGTCAAGCAGGGGAGCGGTAAGCCGACCGCGGTCATCCCCGCACAGGACTACGGCATGGGCAACGCCGCCAACGTGCTGGCACTCGCCCAGTCGCTGTTGGGTTAGGAGGCAACCATGGAGAAGTTCATGACCCTGCTTCAGGAAAAACTGACCCCTATCGCCAATTTCTGCGGCACCGAGCGCCACTTTGCCTCCATGCAAAAGGGCTTTATGAGCGCGATCAGCTTCATCTTGGTATCTGCCGTCTTTATGATCCTCGCCAACCCGCCGGTCACGGCCGACCTGGTGGCGCAGGGCGGGTTCTGGTCCGTCTTTGGCCCTTGGCTCGATTTTGCCACGGCCAATAAGCTCACGCTCCTCATTCCCTTCAACATGACGATGGGCATACTGTCGGTGATCGTGACGTTCGCAATCGCCTATAACCTGGCGGGCACCTACAAGATGCCCAAGCTTAACGCCGGCATGACCTCGCTGGTGATGTTCCTGATCGCCGCGGCGCCGTCGTCCTACTACCAGCTTGCTGACGAGTCCGTGCTCCAGGCGGTCCCCTGCACCTATCTGGGTGCGCAGGGCCTGTTTACCGCCATCATCGTTGCCTTGGTCTCCGTCGAGGTCACGCGCTTCTGCCAGACCAAGGGCATCACCATCAAGATGCCCGATGGCGTGCCGCCGTTTTTGTCCGAAACCTTTGGCGCCATCGTACCTATGCTCGCCAACATCCTCATCTTCTTTGGCGGCAACCTGCTGATCCAGATGATCGATCCCGCGCTGTCCATCCCCTCGGTTATCGAGAAGCTGCTCGCTGCCCCGCTTTCCGTCGCAGTTGACTCTGTGCCCGGCGCACTGCTTATCTGCTTCATGACGCTGCTGTTTTGGTGCTTTGGCGTCCACGGCAACATGATCGTAATGCCCATCACCGCCCCGGTCACGCTTGCCGCCTTTGCCGCCAACGCCTCGCTCTATGCTGCCGGGCAGCCGCTTGAGTTCCACCCGGCGCTCATGTCGTTGGCCATCAACCTCATCGGCGGCACGGGTAATACGTTCTCTTTTGTGGCGCTCTGCGCGTTTAGGGCAAAGTCGCAGCAGCTCAAGGCATTTGGCAGGGCATCGATCGTGCCGAGCTTCTTCCGTATCTCCGAGCCCGCGATCTTCGGCGCGCCCATCATCTTCAACCCGATCCTCATGATTCCGTTTGTGCTAGGCGGCATGATCTCGGCCCTGCTGTATTGGGGTGCGGTCTCACTGGGTCTTGTCTCTAACTTCTACATCTTGGTGAGCGGCACGTTCCCCATCTTCGTTCAGGGCTTTGTCCAGTGCCTCGACCCGCGCATCTGGGTGTTTACGATCGTTTTGATCGTGGTCATGGCTGTGGTCTGGTACCCGTTCTTTAAGGTGTACGATAACCAGCTCCTGGCTCAGGAGCAGGAGAACGCCGCGGCAGCTTCTGCCGAGGATGCTGAGTAGCATGAGTTACTTTGACAGAACGTCTGCCGCCGGTATGCCCGAGGGCTTTTTGTGGGGTGGTGCCCTCGCCGCCAACCAGGCCGAAGGGGGCTGGAACGAGGGCGGCCGCGGCATGTCGCACTCCGACCTGATCCCACAGGGTTCCGACCGCTGGGATGTAATGTTTGGCAGGCAAAAGCCCGTGGACGATCCGGACAGGCTGTATCCATGCCGCTGGGGCAACGACTTCTTCCATCATTGGCACGAGGATGTCGAGCTCTTTGCCGAGATGGGCTTTAAGTGCCTGCGTCTTTCAATTTGCTGGAGCCGTATTTTTCCCACAGGGATGGAGACCGAGCCCAACGGCGAGGGCTTGGAGTTTTACCGTCAGGTATTCGAGGCGCTGCGCGAGCATGGAATCGAGCCGCTTGTGACGCTGTCGCACTACGACTATCCGTTGGCTCTGGTCGAGCGCTATGGTGGCTGGCAAAGCCGAGAGATGATCGAGCGGTATGCGCACTACGTCGAGACCGTCGGACGCGCGTACCAGGGCCTCGTGCGTTATTGGCTTACGTTCAACGAGATCAACAGCGTGGCGCTGTCCTATCTCAACGCGGGTGTCACGCTCGAGGATGAGCGTGACCGTGCAGCCGTGACCGCGGCGTTCTCGCACCATATGTTTATGGCGAGCGCTCGCGCTGTCGAGATTCTGCACAAGATCGATCCCGCAAACAAGGTGGGTTGCATGGTCGCTGCCGGTGCGACCTATCCGTACCGTTGTGCGCCCGAGGACGTATGGCTTGCGTATGAGGAGGACCGCGGCCGCTACTTCTACACAGACGTGATGGCTGCGGGCGCCTATCCTGCTTGGAAGCTGCGTGCACTCGAGAAAGAGGGTGTTCACGTGCCCTTTGAGCCGGGCGATACGGAGTATCTGGCAGAGCATACCGTCGACTTCATCTCGTTCTCGTACTATTGCTCGCGCTTGGTGTGCGCCGATGACCAGGTGATCGCTGAGAAGGCGGAGGGTAACGTGTTCCCGACGCTGCGCAATCCGTACCTCAAGGATAAAGAGACTGCCTGGAAATGGCAGATCGATGCGCTGGGTTTGCGCGTGACGCTTGCCGGCTACCACGATCGTTACCATCTTCCGCTCTTTATCGCCGAGAACGGTGTGGGCGGACTCGATGCGCTGGAAGACGGCAAAGTCCACGATGCGTATCATATCGACTACCTGCGCAGGCATATTCTTGCGCTGCGCGATGCAATTGTCGAGGACGGTGTTGACCTGATGGGATACACGCCGTGGGGCTGTATCGATCTGGTATCGGCCTCGACGGGGCAGATGAAGAAGCGCTATGGCTTTGTTTATGTCGATGCCGATGATGCGGGCAAAGGCACGTTCGATCGCTACCGAAAGGACAGCTTCTGCTGGTATCAAAAGGTCATTGCATCAAATGGCGAGGACTTGAGTTAACCCTTGCAAGTCTGCTGCCCCCGCGGTCCGCTTCGGCCGCGGGGGCTTTTGTTATTGAGGCGGCTGTTCATGAGGAGCATTGCAGGCTGCGGAAACCCGGCACTTGGGGACGTTCCTTTCCTGCCGGCAGCTTGGGACAGTCCTTAAAGGCCGCATCGATCAACTGCGGAAAGCACATCCCAGAATGAGCGTCCAACATGGGGTGCGGTTTCCCTTGAGGCCCTCAATCGGAAAATGCATCCCGGATTTTTGTCGAAAAGCGGTCCCTAGTTTCCCAAACGGGCCGCTAACGGAAAGCGCATCCCGCTATTGGGCCCCAAAGCAGGATGCGCTTTCCGTGCTGGCAGTTCCAAGCAGTTCGGGATGGCCCTTTTCGTCTGCTCTCGGCCGGCGTCCGTAAGACTGTCCCCGACGACCACTCATTTAAGTCTGTCCCCAATGAGTGCCCAATGACTAGTAGTAGGCCCACATGGCTTCGACTTCGTTGAGGACCTCTACGACGCCCCAGCGGCGGGCGCTGCGGCTGGCCGAGTTGGGGTCGTAGACGCCAATCTGGTTGGCATCGTCGATGCCGTAGAGCACGATGTAGTGGCCTACGTTGGTAAACGTACCGGGGCGCACTGCGGCGATGACGGGCGTACCCGAGCGAAGTGCTTGGGTAATAGATTCGCGATCGTTATAGAGCTGTGTTCCGTTGAGCCCCAGCTGCCACGCACCGCCTGTCATAAACGACCACTCGGTGGCACCGGTGGGGGCGTAGTTGCCGGCTTCGGCCAGTGCGCATATATCGACCGGCGTCTTATCGGTATGGCCGGTCTTAAAGATATAGACCATGGTGAGGCAGGTAGGACCGCAAGCGTTTTCGCGAATAGTGCCACCGGCATAGGGCAGCTCCGACCATGCGGGGTCAATTTGGTAGATGTGGGGCATGGTGCCGGCCTGCCATTGCGAGCGTGGGGTCGAGAACGCAAAGGAGTAACCGGGCGCGACGGGAGCTTTAAGCAGCCTGTCCTCGGCAGTGGGCTCAAGACCGGCTGATCCGTGGGAGATACAGGATCCCAAAAACACAAAGACGAGGCAGGCGGCGATGGAGCAAAGCGTAAGGCGTAGGCGGCGGGCTGGAAGCGCGTGGCTTGTGGCGTGCGACGCGGGGTGAGGGGCGGAATTGCCGCGATCGCGTTGAGGTCGCGAAAAGGAGCGCTTAACGTAGTAGTCGGTCGTACGGCGATCGTAGCGGCGTGGCTGCGATGTGTCGGTCTGGCGTTGGCATGTGCTCGTACTCACGCGGTCTGACTGCTGCACGGTACGGCTTTGCTGCCGCGAAGAAGCCCCGGGCTGCTCTTGGGGGCGCTGCGGGTTGTCGTTGTCGGAGGTGCTTCTGGGCGTTGGCGTGGTGCGGCCGGCAAGGCGCACGCTTTGTGGCCGTTGGTCGCCGTCATTGTATCCGTATGCCATTCGAATCACCTTGCCTCATGTGTAACTTGTCTATCCTACATAAAAAGATGCACGACACATGGGCATGTGCGCCAAAAGCCTGACAAATGGTATGAACGTTGCCGCGCCGCGCGCCAAGCGCCACGGCAACAGGTATTCAAAAGCAGACAAGATGAAAGCGTCCAAGACGAATGACGTCTCCCGCCGTTCGTCCCAAAAACGGTGCCGCTCGTTTTGCAGTTCTGCCTTCGGTCGAGCTGCGAGCGGCGCTGCTGCGCCAAGGCCGTATCTTAAAGCCATGGAATAAAAGCGCGCGGCAAAACGGACCGCGCAAGGGGTGACGCCAAGGGGCGTCAAAAAGGAAAGGAGGGGAACAATGGCGGACAAGAATGCAGAAGTTGCAGTCGAGGATAACGGCGGCATGAAGAAAACGCTTTCGCTCTGGAACTTCTTCACCATCGGTTTCGGTGCCATCATCGGTACCGGTTGGGTTCTGCAGGTCGGCGACTGGATGGTCGTGGGCGGCGGTCCCGTTCCCGCTATGATCGCATTCCTCTTGGGTGCAATCTTCCTCGTGCCCGTCGGAGCTGTTTTCGGTGAGCTCACGGCTGCTATCCCCATCTCGGGCGGCATCGTCGAGTATGTCGATCGTAGCTTTGGCCGTACGCTGAGCTACATCACCGGTTGGCTTTTGGCCCTGGGCAACGGCATCCTGTGCCCGTGGGAGGCCATTGCCATTTCGACCCTTGTGTCCGAGATGTTCGGTAGCCTGCCCGGTCTTGAGTGGCTGCGCGCCGTCAAGCTCTACACCATCCTGGGCGCCGACGTTTACCTGTTCCCGACGCTGATCGCGCTCGGCTTTGCAGTCTACGTCATCTTCCTCAATTTCCGCGGTGCCAGCTCGGCCGCCAAGCTCCAAGCCTTCCTGACCAAGGCCCTGCTCTGCGGCATGCTGCTCGCCATGGGTGTCTCGCTGTTCACCGGCTCGCCGAGCAACGCCATGCCTGTGTTCTCTCAGGTCGCCGGCGCTGGCGGCGGTAAGGCCGCCACCGAGGGCACCAGCCTGTTCGCCGGTATCGTGTCGGTCCTGGTACTGACCCCGTTCTTCTACGCCGGTTTCGACACCATTCCCCAGCAGGCTGAGGAAGCAGCCGAGGGCCTTAACTGGAACAAGTTCGGCAAGATCATCTCCCTGGCCCTGCTGGCCGCCGGCGGCTTCTACATGGTCTGCATTTACTCGTTCGGCACTATCCTCGACTGGCATGAGTTTGTTAAGAGCCCGGTTCCCGCGCTTGCCTGCCTCAAGGGCATCAATATGCTCCTGTACCTGGCCATGCTTGTCATCGCCACGCTTGGACCCATGGGCCCGATGAACTCCTTCTACGGCGCCACGAGCCGCATCATGCTCGCCATGGGCCGCAAGGGCCAGCTGCCCGAGAAATTCGCCGAGGTCGACCCCAAGTCCGGCGCTCCCAAGCTCGCCTGCGTCGTTCTGGGCGTCATCACCGTCGTCGGTCCGTTCCTGGGCAAGAACATGCTCATCCCCCTGACCAACGTGTCGGCTCTCGCCTTCATCTTCTCCTGCGGCATGGTCGCCCTCGCCTGCCTGCGCATGCGCTTCACCGAGCCCGACCTGCCCCGTCCCTACGAGGTGCCCGGCGGCAAGTTTGGCATCTCCCTCGCTATTGCTGCCTGCGCCATCATCATCGGCCTGCTCGTGATTCCGTTCTCTCCCGCCTCCCTCAACATGGTGGAGTGGAGCATCGTGATCGGCTGGTTGGCTATTGGCCTGGCCCTCATGGCTTTCACCAATTCCCGCAAAAAGTAACGCCTAGCCGGGGCGGATCAGGTGCGCGGGACCCTCTCTTCCGCGCACCGAACCCGGCACCACTTGGGTAGCTTTGTGAGGCCTTAACCCAACACGGTCTCGCCCACTATATGGATCCATAAGGAGGAACCATGTCCACTAAGTATGCAATCGTTGGCGGAAAGCTCATCGACGGTACCGGTGCCGAGCCGGTCGAGAACTCCCTCGTTCTCGTCGACGACAACGGCAAGATCGAGTACGCCGGCGCCATGCAGGACCTTCCCGAGGGCGTTGAGGTCATCGACGCCGCCGGCAAGACCGTCCTTCCCGGTCTGATCGACACCCACCTGCACTTCTCGGGCAACCTGACCGACGATGACACCGATTGGGTCATGCAGCCGCTCCTCGAGAAGCAGGCCGTCGCCGTCAAGCAGGCCTACGACTGCCTCACCCACGGCCTCACCACCGTCTGCGAGATCGGCCGCTTTGGTATCCAGATCCGTGACTGCATCGACAAGGGCGTCTTCAAGGGCCCGCGCGTTCTGGCCACCGGCCTTGGCTTCTGCCGCGTTGCCGGCCACGGCGACTCCCACCACTGCAGCCAGGAGCTCAACAAGGAATCGCACCCCTGGGGCGATCAGGTCGACGGTCCTTGGGATCTGCGCAAGGCCGTCCGTCGTCGCCTGCGTGAGAACCCCGATGCCATCAAGATCTGGGCTACCGGTGGCGGCATCTGGCGCTGGGACTCCGGCCGCGACCAGCACTACTGCTCCGAGGAGATCCAGGCCGTGGTCGAAGAGGCAAAGATGGTCGGCATCCCCGTGTGGAGCCACTGCTACAACAACCACGCCGCTGCCTACGATTCCGTTCGCTTTGGCTGCGAGCAGCTGATTCACGGCTTCGATATCGATGAGCGCACCATGGACCTCATGGCCGAGCAGGGCACCTTCTTCACTCCGACGATCGCCTTCCTGCCCACCTGGTATGCCACCTATCCGCCCGTCTACGTCCCCGAGCTGCACGACAAGTACGAGGGCACCCTGGTCGAGAAGGAGCTGCAGCGCAACTACGACTGCCTGCGCGAGGCCAAGAAGCGCGGCGTCGTCATGACGATCGGCTCAGACTCCTTCTCCTTCGTCACCCCGTACGGCACCTGCTCCATCGAGGAGATGTACGAGTTCGTCGACAAGATCGGCTTTACTCCGGTCGAGACCATCACCTGCGCCACCCTCAACGGTGCCAAGATGTGCCACATCGAGGACGAGACCGGTTCCATCGAGGCCGGCAAGTGCGCCGACCTGCTGGTCGTCAACGGTGACGTCGCCGCCGACATTCACGTGCTCAACACCGACAACATGGACGTCATCATGAAGGACGGCTGGATTGTCGAGGCCGGCACCTTCGGCGAGGCAAACAAGTACAGCGCCTAAGCTACCGTTCATCGATGGCTTGATGTAAAACACAGTATTTGATTGCATAATGCAATGGAGAGGGTCGCTTGCGGCCCTCTTTATTGCTATGGGGTGCGTCAGTAAGAAGGAGATGACGGTGGATCTCAATAGGCTGATTCTGGGCAAGAGCTACAACTCTACCAAGGTCTTTCGTACCGCTCAGCATGTGGTTCAAGCCATCTTGCTCGGTATTGTCGTTCCGCTGCTTATCCTGCTGCTCATCTGGGATCTAACCGATAATCCCAATCCCGTTCCGGCCGTTGTCGTCATTGCCGGCTTGGTCATGCTGTGCTTCTTCTTCTCGTACGTCTTTGTCGTTCCCGACGACCTCACATCGAGCGCTACCGACCGCACGCTCGCCATCGCGTCGAAAATATTCGCCTACACGTCGCGCGGCCTTACGCCCGAAGCTGCCCTGGGCGCCTCTAAGATCATCCTGTCCGAAACTATCGCCTCTGCCATCTGCTTTACCGACGGCAAGCAGGTGTTGGCAAGCTGGGGCGAGGACTCGGCAAAATGCCCCGCGGGCACCCCGGTGGTGCTGCGGACCACGCTCAATGTGATTAACAGCGGTGAGCAAAGCGTGTTCTCGCGCGATGCCTCGACCGAGACGGGTGGCTACTTTCCGCGCCTGCGCGCCGGTATTGTCGCACCGCTTACCGTGCGCGGGCATTACGTGGGCACGCTCGAGCTGTATTATCCCCGTCTGAGCAGCATCGATATGCGCCAGACGGCGCTTGCCTCGGGCTTTGCCGACCTCATTTCCACGCAGCTTGCGAGCTTTGAGCTCGAGCGCCAGGACGAGCTTACGGCCCGCGTGGAGCTGCGCGCCTTGCAATCGCAGGTCGATCCTCATTTTCTATTCAATACCATCAGCACCATCGTGTCGCTCGTACGTACCGAGCCGGACAAGGCCAGGTCGCTGCTGATCGACTTTTCCAATTACTACCGTCAGACGCTTTCTGATTCCGATACCCTCACAACGCTCGAGCACGAGGTGGAGCAGGGCACTCGCTATATCAATCTTATGCAGGCTCGTTATGGCGACGGCCGTCTGCGCGTCTCGGTCGATATCGACTTTGAGGTGCGCGATTGCATGGTGCCGCCGTTTATCTTGCAGCCGTTGCTCGAAAACTGCATCAAGCACGCGCAGCGCGAGACCGAGCCGCTTTCTATTCATGTTAGGGCTTTTGAGACCGATGACGGTTTGGAGATCATCGTCGAGGACGATGGCATCGGTATGAGCGAAGAGGTCTGCGCGCATCTGTTTGAGCAACATCGCCGAGAGGAGCCCGAGAGCATTACCGCCGACGGCTCCGTCAAGCGAGGTTGCGGCCTGGCGCTCTTCAACGTGCTTCAGCGCATCCATTTCTTTTACGGAGAAGATTCCGGCATGCGCGTGAAGTCCCAGGAGGGCGTGGGAACGCAGGTCATCGTCGAGCTGAACGGCGAGCCGCATGAGCCCGCGCCGTTGACGGCGTAGCACTCGAGTGTATTGAGGAGAGAGGGGAAGCGCACATGTCCGAGGGTTGGAACATCCTGGTAGTTGATGACGAGCCTCCCATTAGGGCTGAGCTACGCTATCTGTTGGAAAAGGATGCGCGTGTGGGTCAGATTGCCGAGGCGGGCAATGTCACCGAAGCTGTGGAGTCGATTCTGTCGAACAAGCCCGACGTGCTGTTTTTAGACATTACCATGCCCGGTCGCTCGGGAATTGAGCTTGCCGAGACGCTGCAGAACCTAAAGACGCCGCCGGTGGTTGTGTTTGTGACGGCGTTTGCCGAATTTGCCGCCGATGCGTATAACCTCGATGCGGTCGACTATGTCGTCAAGCCGGTCGAGGACGCACGCCTGTCAAAGGCACTCGACAAGATCGAGGCAGCCTTGGGTGCCCGTCGTGTTATCCATGCTCCGCGCCAGCCTTTGCGTCTGACGGTGGACCGCGGGGGCAAAAAGGTGTTCATTCCCGCCGCAGACGTCTGCTACTTTGAGGCGCGCGCCGATTTTTGCAATGCCATCTGCGCCGAGGGAACGTACCTGATCAATGAGTCGATCTCTTCGCTCGAGCGTCGCTTGGTCTCCGAGGGCTTTATTCGCGTTCATCGCAGCTATCTGGTCAATTTGGAAGACGTGCACAATGTTGAGATCGGTTCCACGGGTCTTATGGAGCTCAGGCTCGACCACGTGAACTCGACGGTGCCGGTGTCCCGTCGTCGTGCCGCCGAGGTCAAGTCGCACCTGGGGCTTGCGTAAGAGGCTTGCGTGCCGTCGTTTACCATCGCAGGTTTGGCATGGGCGCGCGGTGGGCATAATGGGTGGCATCGAATGAAATCGAAAGGATCATTATGCCCGCGCTTATCACCCATCATCTGTTTGGCGAGGAAAGCATCGACCGTCTTCCGCAGGGCGTCATCGCGTCCGATGAAGAGCGCATTGCCTTTATCTTGGGCAACCAAGGCCCCGACCCGTTCTTCTTTCACATTCTGACACCGCGTGTTTCCGACTGCACGCTGCTGGCACAGGTCATGCATCGGTCGCGCATGTCTCGTCAGTTTGCGTGCCTGCGCGACGGCGTGTCACATCTGCTGCCGCGCGACGCCAGCTTGGGTCGCGCCTTTGCGCTGGGCCTACTGTCTCATTACGTGCTCGACCGCAACGCCCATCCCTTTGTCTATGAGCAGCAGTTTGGCATCGTGGAGTCCGATTCAGAGCTTGAGGATTCGAGCAGTCAGGTCCATGCCGTGATCGAGAGCGACCTGGATGTACTGATGCTGCAGCTTAAACGCGATGGCGCTACGGTCGACGATTACCCGCCGGCGGGCGAGATCGTCACCACCGATCGCATCAATCGCGTGGCCGGCGTGCTGATGAGCTATGTTGCCGGACGCGTGTACGGCATTGACATTCCGGCGGGGGAGTACGGTGCTGCCGTTGCCAATATGCAGCGACTTTACCGCGCGATTGAGCCGGCCGGCTCCGCAAAGACGCGCGCGATCTCGCTGGTTGAGGGCTTGGTGCACGACTACTCGCTGCTCGACGGCCTTGCCCATCGCGTGACGACGGAGCTGCCCGAGCGCACCGGTAACCTGGGCCATCTGACATGGAAGAATCCCTTTACCGACGAGGTCTCGAACGAGAGTTTCCCCGAGGTCTTTGATCGCGCGCTGGTCGATTACGAGTGCACGGTCGCACGTTTTATCGAGACCGGTGACATGGATGCCGTGACCAGTCACGTCAACTACAGCGGTCGCGTGCTCGAAGCCGATGAGGAGTTCGACCGCGAGGAATAGGGCCCGTGCGTGCCCCTTTGCCGAATCCTTACCGGCGGTTCTGGACAATTGGGGTACGATGAACTAACTGCATATCGGGCGAATACGAAGGGTCCCTGTCCATGAAATACACCAAGCTCGAGCGTAACTGGGTTATGTATGATGTGGGCAATTCGGCCCTTGTGCTGCTCAATACCTCGGTGGTGCCCATTTACTTTAACGCCATCAATACCGGCGCTTCCTCGGCCGACCTGGTGGTCGCCTGGGGCAATGCGCAGACGATCGCCTCGCTGGTCATTGCCATGCTCATGCCCATTCTGGGCGCGCTTGCTGACTACGCAGGCAACAAGATCAAGTTCTTCTTGGGCTTCTTCCTCACGGGCCTGGTGCTTTGCCTGGCGCAGGCTATCCCAATGTCCGCCATGGCATTTTTGACCGTGTACGTGCTGTGCACCATCGGCCTTAACTCTTCTATGACGTTCTACGACGCCATGCTGCCCGACATTACGACCGACGAGCGCATGGACGCCGTGTCCAGCTCGGGCTATGCCTGGGGCTATATCGGTTCCACCGTGCCGTTCGTCATCTGCCTGGCGCTCATCATGGGTGGCCCCGCTCTTGGCGTCCCCACCATGCTGGCAACGCGTCTGTCGTTTATCATCACTGGTGCCTGGTGGCTCATCTTTACCCTGCCGCTCATTCGCACCTATAAGCAAAAGTACGGTCGCGAGCGCGGTCCCGAGGACACTATCGGCCACATCGTGGGCGGTGTGTTCTCCGAGGTCGGACACACCATGCGCGAGATCGCCCACAACAAGACCGTGCTGGTCTACATGATCGCGTTCTTCTTCTATATCGACGGTGTGCACACGGTCATTTCCATGGCCACCAGTTACGGATCGGCCTTGGGCATCGATTCGACGCAGCTGGTGCTGGCGCTGCTCGTTACGCAGTTCGTGGCCTTTCCGTCCGCCATCATCTACGGCAAGCTCGCCGGACGCGTGGGCACGCTCAACATGATCCTGGTGGCGGTCGCCGCCTACATGGGCATTGTGCTGTTCGCCGCGTTCTTCCTAAAGACCGCCTTTGAATTCTGGGTGCTTGCCATTATGGTCGGCCTGTTCCAGGGCGGCGTGCAGGCGCTCAGCCGTAGCTACTTTGGTCGCATTATCCCCAAGGAAAAGTCCAACGAGTACTACGGCTTCTTTGACATCTTTGGTCGTTATGCAAGCGTTATGGGCACCTTCCTGGTGTCGGTCGTCACCTCGCTGACCGGCAACCCGTCGCTGGGCGTCCTTTCCATTGGCGTGCTGCTGATTGTTGGCTTTATGCTGCTGGTCCGCCTGTCCCGCATGACTCGGGCGGCAGAGCATGCCGCATAGGAGCGAGCGGCTATTGTGCCTGTCCACGGTACTCTTTTGGGGTTATCCGCAATAAACATTGCGACTTGCGAGCAATGATTTGCCCAAGTGGGTATGATGGAATCAGCTAGGTCGCGGGGCGTCGCCTGTGTTTGGCGGCGTCCCGTTTTTGTGTTGCAGGGAGGGTAAGGCATGAACGCCACAGTCGTGATTCCAACGTATTGGGCGGGCGATGACGCTTGCGCAAACGCCCCTGGCACCTATGACCATTCGACGCGACTCAACGCCGACAATCCCGAACTCGACCGCTGCCTGGCCTCGCTTGAACAGGTACGTGACATCCCGCGCATCATCCTTTTGGTGGTCTGTCCCGTTTCTGCCACAGCCGATGTGTCGCTGCGCGTGCGCGAGATTGTCGACGCGCATCCCACGCTCAAGGTCACCGTTGTCACCAACACCCAGGCCTCGCGCATCGCAGACCGGGTTGCTCAGATCGCGCCCAAGGGTTCGGGCGAGTGCGTGAGCCTGCGAGGCTACGGTGCCATCCGCAACATGGGGCTAGCCTGTGCCGCTGTGCTGGGCCATGACGCGGTTATCTTTTTGGATGACGATGAGACTGTCATCGACGCCGACTTTATGAAGCGCGCGACCTATGCGTTGGGGCAGCAGACGCGTCAGGGCTTGCCGATCTTGGTCAAGAGCGGCTATTTCTACGATCGCGACGGCTCGCCGCTGGCTCCCACGGACAAGGCGGGCATCTGCCATCGTTGGTGGACCAAGCGCATCGAGTTCAACCGTTGGATGAAAAAGGCGCTCTCGGGCACCCGCATCTCGCGCTCTAACTACGTGTGCGGCGGCCTGATGGCCCTGCACGCCCGCGCCTTTACGCGTGTGGCCTTTGACCCGTTTATCACCCGCGGCGAGGACTTGGATTACCTCTTTAACATGCGCATGTTTGGCTACGACGTGTGGTTCGATAACGAGTGGACCGTGCGCCATCTGCCTCCGGAGTCCGAAAAGCGCTCACCGCGCTTTATGCAGGATGTATACCGTTGGTACTACGAACGGGCCAAGTTGACATTCGCCGCGCATCAAAAGGAGCTCATTCCCGTTACGGCGGCATCACTCATGCCCTACCCGGGCCCGTGGATTTCGCGCGAGCTCGACGACCGCGTGCGCAAGACCGCTATGGTCCGCAGCGTGTTTACCCGCGAGCATGAGGGCTACCTGCGCATCTGGCGCCATGGTATCGGCGAGGCAAAGGCCTATGCGCGCCAAAACGCTGCAAGCTACCTGCGTTTCCAGAGCTTTTGGCCCAAGATCATGGACGGGCTTTGGCGTGACGCACAACTGATCAGTATCCTGGAGGGGGCCGAATGATCGACCGCCGCGCCCAGCGCGATAGTTCAATATCAATCTTTCGCATCATTGCCGTTGCCTGCGCCATTTGCGTGCTGGTGTACTTTATTTTTGCCTTGGTGACCGGTATCGAGCCGATCGCCACGGTGATTGCCTGCGCGCTGCTGTGCATCTTTCTGTGCATCTTTATCTTTTTGACGCTCAATCCCGATTCGGTGCGCTCCCAGTACACCGAGGAGACGCTCTCGGTGGCCTCGGCCATGCTCGAGGACATTAAGGGCGGTCTGACGCAGGAGTCGGCGCGTTTGGTGTGCCAGCGCATTTTGCCCGAGACGCGTGCCATGACGGTGGCCATCACCGACGAGGGCAACGTGCTGGCCTGCGCGGGCGAGCTTGAGAAAAAACTACTGCCAGATTCTCCCATCCACACGCTTGCCACGCGCTACGTTATCGAACATGGCATCGTGCAGTCGTTCAACCGTATGGTGGATGTCGTGGGATCGGACGGCTCACACAACCAAGTCCCCGCCGGCATTATCGCCCCCATCAAGGTGGGCGATCGTACCGTCGGCACGCTCAAGTTCTACTACAAGACCCCGCGCGCCGTCGACCGTACCCAGTACGCGCTTGCCTCGGGCTTTGCCGAGATCTTGTCCACGCAGCTCGCCATCCACGAGCTCGAGGTGCAAAAGGAACTCACAGCGCGCGCCGAGGTGCGTGCGCTGCAGGCGCAGATTAACCCGCACTTCCTGTTCAACACGCTGAACACCATTGCATCGTTTACGCGCACCGATCCGCTGCGGGCCCGCGAACTGCTTCGTGAGTTCTCATCGTTCTATCGCGCCACGCTCGACAACTCGGGATCGCTTATTCCGGTCTCGCGTGAGGTTGCCCAGACCAAGCGCTACCTTACCTTTGAGAAGGCCCGCTTTGGCGAGGACCGCGTGCTTGCGACGTTCGATGTGTCCGAGGACGTGGAAGATACGCTGGTGCCGGCGTTCGTGATCCAGCCGATTGTCGAGAACGCCGTACGTCATGGTATGGGCGATGACGACGCCCTGAGGATCGACGTGACCGTTCACCAAGACGGCGAGGATGCAATCTTGATTGCCGTGGCCGATAATGGCGTGGGCATGGATGAGGGTACCGCCGCCAGACTGTTTGACGAGCGTTCTGCCCGTCCCGACGCCAGCTCTCCCCAGGGTGGCGGCGCCGGTGTGGCCATGCACAATATTTCGGAGCGCATCCATCGCTTTTATGGGCCGCACTCCTATACGCGTGTCGAATCGGCGCCGGGCAAGGGCACCAAAGTGCTCCTTCATCTTGATTTGTCAGAGAGCATCTTTGACATTCAAGAGTAAAATGAAAGGCTACGGGCTCAACGTCATGCGACGGATGCCCGGCGTAGTTAGTTGACGAAAGGTTTTATCCCTATGCTGCGTGCGATGATTGTGGATGATGAGGCGCCGGCTCGCTCGGAGCTTCGCTTCCTGCTCGAGCAAACGGGCAAGATCGGCACGATCACGGAGGCGTCGAGCGTCCGCTCCGCCATCGAGATGCTTATGGAAAGTCGCGTGGATGTCGTGTTTCTCGATATCTCGATGCCCGGTGCCTCGGGCTTGCAACTTGCCGAGGCGCTGCATAAGCTCAAAAATCCGCCGGCGATCGTGTTTGTGACTGCGTATAGTGACCATGCGGTCGAGGCATTCGACGTGGATGCCGTCGATTATCTGATGAAGCCGGTCGAGGAAGCTCGCTTGGATCGCGCGATCGAGAAGGTCATGCAACGCACCAAGCCGGTTACGGACAGCAAGGTGACCATCGAGCGTATCCCGGTGGAAAAGGGCGGCCGCAAGGTGCTCATTCCCGTGGACGACATTCGCTTTATCATGGCCAAGGACGATTACTCCTGCATCTATACCGTCGATGATCGTTTTTTGTCGACGACCTCGCTGGCGCAGTTTGAGGCCAAGCTCTGCGACTTTGGCTTCTTCCGTGTTCACCGCCGCTATATCGTCAACTTGGCGTGCGTCACGGATGTGGAGATGGTGCCCTCGGGCGCCATCCAGCTGGGCATTACGGGCGTCGACGAACGCGTGCCGGTTTCGCGCCGCCGCGTCGTGCCGCTCAAGAAGGCTCTGAGTCTCTAGCACACTGGCCCCGCAGCCCTGTAGACCCATCGTCTGCGGAGCCGTGGGGCCTTTTTTGTATGTATCTGCCGAATCGTTTTTTGCGGAAGGGATCCCATGAACAGTGCAAGCGCCAAGCGTATCGACATCATCTCGGACACCCACGGCTATCTTTCGCCTGCGCTCTTGGACGAGCTTAAGGGCGCGGATCTGATTATCCATGCCGGTGACCTTACGTCGGAGATGGACTACGAGCACCTATGCACTATCGCCCCCGTGCGGGCCGTACTGGGCAACAACGATTACTACCGCGACTACGGCCCCGATGTAGACCGTCTTGCGCTCTTTACCTACGAAGGCCTTAAATTCGCCGTAGCCCACTACCGCGAAGACCTTCCGGTGGGATCCGTAGACGTAGCCATCAACGGCCACACCCACGTAACCAAAGAAGCCCAAGTGGGCCGTTGCTTAGTCCTCAACCCGGGCAGCGCCAGCTACCCCAGAGGCACCCGAGGCCCCACCATGGCCAGAATGCTCGTAAAAGACGGCAAGATCATAAGCACTAAGTTTATTGACCTAGAGTAATCACAACAAAAACGGGGGATGCAGATGCGTCCCCCGTTTCCATTTGAGCCAATGGCCGAGCTTCAACAAGAACCTTAGACAACCTCGCCGCGGAGAACGCGGGCTAGCCGCGCAGCGGCGCACGCCCGCAAAACTGGTTGAATAATGTGACGGCAGGGAGGGCTTCCGGGGCTGAGGGCGGGGGTTAAGTTTGTCGCGAGTTCCGCACGCAAAGGAAAGCACTTAATGTGCTTTCCGTCTTGCGCAGGACTGTAGAGCAGCAAACTTAACCCCCGCCCTCAGCCCCGGAAGCCCTCCCGGATGGCCCCAAAAAATTTTTCAAAAAAGTTGTTGCGCGCCGGACAGACTTCTGTGTATACTAATCCCCGCAGCGCACGCGAGCGGAAACAAACGCGAACGTCTGCCTGGGGAGTTAGCTCAGTTTGGTTAGAGCGCCGGCCTGTCACGTCGGAGGTCGCGGGTTCGAGCCCCGTACTTCCCGCCAACGCAATTAAAGCCACGTCTTCGGACGTGGCTTTTTGCGTTTGATGCACTTTGTTTCGATAGAACGATCGCCCTGGTGCATCTTCGCCCAGAATCCCCGCGCCTTCGGGAACGCAAGTAAAATCTAATAAGTATATCTGTCTGAACAACAGCTTTGTTGCGCAACACCTGTTCTACGAGACAGGGGGTTAGGTTATACTAAATTGCACTGTGCGCCGCATCTGATGCATTTCGCTCCAAGCGCGGCACTCAGTGGATATCCGATTTACCATTTGGATGTCCTGGCGGTCATTTAGCGTCTCGACACAAGCTCGGCCCCGGAGCTCGTTCGAGCTGTTCGTATTCCTTGAAAGGGGAAAAATGGACATATCGAGGAAGACTGATTACGCCCTTCGTATGCTGGCGATGCTTGCCGAGGATCCGGAGTGCTTACTTTCTGTTCGCACCGCTGCCGAAGAGGTCAATGTTCCGTATTCGTTTGCCCGCTCGATTCAGCACGGTTTGGTCCAGGCCGGTATTGTGGAGAGCCTGCGTGGCGTCCACGGTGGCATGCGTCTCAAGGTCAGTCCGGACGACGTCACTATCCGCCAGGTCGTCGAGGCCGTTCAGGGTCCTATGGTTATGAACGATTGCACCGCGCCCGATGGTGACTGTGCGCGCATGGGCGCGTGCTGCTATCATCCCCTGTGGGCCGGAGCCCAGGCGTTGATGCGCGACTACCTCGATTCCGTTTCGCTCGGCGACATCGTCGCTCACCGCCAGTTCCCAGCCGTCGATCCCAAGTTCGCCGACCGCGAAGCGTTTCCCGAGTACGCCACCTGCGCGTGCGCTTACCGGGAGGAATAGCGC
Organism: Collinsella aerofaciens; assembly: GCF_027679495.1. Lineage (GTDB taxonomy): Bacteria > Actinomycetota > Coriobacteriia > Coriobacteriales > Coriobacteriaceae > Collinsella > Collinsella aerofaciens_AK. Next base: position 35,837 of record NZ_JAQEKC010000013.1, on the reverse strand, counting down.
CGCATAAGGAGCATAGCCATGATTCAGGACCCCTTTCGTTCGATGATTCGTTCGGAAGGGGTCCTGCGTTATCGCGACCTTCCGTGGCGCCGTACACGCGATCCGTACATCATTTGGCTTTCTGAGGTTATGTTGCAGCAAACACAGGTGCCGCGCGTGGAGACGCGTATGCCGGCGTGGCTCGATCGCTTTCCGACTGTTCAGGCGCTCGCTCAGGCTGTCCCTTCCGATGTCTTGGATGCGTGGCAGGGGATGGGCTATAATCGCCGCGCCTTGGCGCTTCACAGGGCTGCACAGTGCGTTGTAGAGGACTGGGATGGGGAGTTTCCGCGCGAGACGCGTGACTTGGTCGCTCTGCCCGGCATTGGCCCGGCAACGGCGCAGGGCATCCGTTCGTTTGCGTTTGATCTTCCGGGCGTGTATTTGGAGACCAATGTGCGCACGGTCTTTTTGCATCATTTCTTTCCCGATGTGCCGGCCGTTCCCGATCGCGAACTGGTGCCGCTGATCCAAGCTGCCTGTCCGGCGGCCCCCGGTGCGGCGGCGGACGAGATCGCGCCCTTTGCCGCGCCTCAAGACGATGCCGACACGCCGCGCGCGTGGTATTACGCATTGCTGGATTACGGCGCGTATCTTAAAAAGACGCTGCCCAATCCGTCCAGGCGGTCGGCGGGCTATAGTCGTCAGTCCAAGTTTGAGGGCTCGCGCCGCCAAAAGCGCGCGCATATCGTGCGTATGTTGTTGGCAGCGCGCGATGGGCAGCCGGCGGGGATTACGCTTGCTGATGCCGTGGTGGGCGTTAACGAGATGGAAGCGGCAGCCGGTCGCGGGCCGGTCGAGTGCGACTTGATCGCGGGCATTCTAGCTGACCTGGAGCGCGAGGGCTTTTGCCGAGCCGAGGACGATCGTTGGTTGAGTGTGTAGCCCGCTCAAATCTGAAGAACGGGATTGTAAGGTTTAAATTCGCGGCTTGAGGGCATCCTAAAGACAAGGTCGCTCAAAGCCTATGGGCGGCACGTGTTGAAGGGAAGTACACCTATGGATTTTGAGAATTCCCAAACCAAGAAGAACCTCGAGACCGCTTTTGCCGGTGAGTCCCAGGCACACACCAAGTATCGCTACTACGCATCTAAGGCCAAGAAGGATGGCTACGTTCAGATCTCGAATATCTTTGCCGAGACGGCGGGCAACGAGTCCGAGCACGCCAAGCTGTGGTTTAAGTATCTGCACGACGGCGCCGTTCCGGGCACTCTGGACAACCTGCGCGACGCCGCCGCGGGCGAGAACTACGAGTGGACCACGATGTACGACGAGTTCGCCAAGACCGCCGAGGAGGAGGGCTTTGCCGAGATCGCCGAGAAGTTCCGTGGCGTCGCCGCCGTCGAGAAGGCCCACGAGGAGCGCTACAACAAACTCGTCGAGCGCATCGAGTCGGGCGAGGTGTTTGAGCGTGAGGGCGTAAAGGTGTGGAAGTGCCTGAACTGCGGGCACCTGCACGTTGGTGCTGAGGCGCCCGAGGTGTGCCCGGTGTGTAACCACCCCAAGG
>NZ_JAQEKC010000013.1:0-34281 GCF_027679495.1 Collinsella aerofaciens | reverse complement strand
CGGTGTGTAACCACCCCAAGGCGTACTTTGAGGAGCAGGTGGTGAACTACTAGCGCTTGGCGCTGGCATGAGCTGGGCCGGGAGGGCGGGATTACCTTCCCTCCCCGCTCACGGCTCCGCAGGGTCGCGTTGAGGGAAGGTAATCCCGCCCTCCCGGCCCGCTTTGGGCCGTCGCGTGCTCGCTACAGAAAAGCTGATTAGAAGTTTGTGTGCCGCCCCTTTTGGGCGGCACGTTTTGTATAGGGATTGGGTTGCGGCCATTTGGTTGACGGGGCTTGCTCCGGGTTGGGGCGGCGCCGTTGTTTAGGGGGTACACTGGGTAGCGACTTTTAGTTTATCTACTACCTGATGGGGTGTTTTTTATGGGCAAGAAGTCTCGAGCTCGGGTTGCTGCGGCGGGAACTCGCAAGGATCCTGGTCATCGGGTTGCCGAGGGTAAAAAGGCCGATCGTGCCGAGAAGGACAAGAAAGTCGGCGCGCATGCTCATCCTGAGTGGGCGCCTCATTTGAATTCGGCTAGTGAGGATTTGACTGCCAAGTTGTTTACTCTGGTCGAGGTAATTTTGGGCGTGGTGCCCCTTGTGGTTATCGGTTTATTCTTGGCTTCGAAGGACGCCACGAGTGTCGATAAACTCACCGAGGTCTTTTCGCAGGACCCCTCGATGGTGGTCTCGTTTATTTCTGCGTGCTTGCAGCCGTTTGTGGCGTACATGCTGTATATGGTCTACCGCAAATACTGCGAGGGTGATGCGGGCTTTGCCGCCGGTAACCTGATCGGTCTTTTGTGCTCCGAGATCCTACTGCTCAATATCCCGGGCGTCATCGGTATGGGCATCTTGCTGTGGCGTGTTTGGCGCAACGTCGCCCCGCACTTTGAGAGCTGGTTGTTTGAACGCCGTGCAATGGGCGTGCTGGCAGACATCGCGGGCTCGCTCGTGATTCTAGCCTTGGCGTTTATGTGCGCCACCGCCGCCCGAGGTCTCGCAGGCATGTAGTCTGTCCTCACCGACCACGGAGCGCAGGGCGGGGAAACCTTTCCCTCTCGCTCACGGCTTCGCAGGGTCGCGCGAGGCAAAGGTATCCCGCCCTGCGCTCCGGCGTTGAGTCGTCGCGTGCTCGTTACAGAAAAGCTGATAATAAGTTTGTGTGCCGCCCTTTGGGGCGGCACTTTTTGTGTGGGGTCCCGGTCTCCACAATTTTCGTCAAGCTTTTGGTTAGATTTTGGTCAGTTGGCGTAAGGGTGGAAGGCCAAAAGATTGCTGGCGAAAAAAGCTCAGAGAAAGTGCTGGTAGGGGAGTTGTTGAGCTTTTCGACAGCTTTTGAGCAAAAGAAACTTTGTGGCTATTGCCGGCGATTGCGTTGTCGCGGTCATGGCGGTGCGGGATGCTGGTCGTAAGCGTCGAACGCTCCGATTTTGGAGGCCAACATGGACCTGTTTCTTGAGACCCCACAGCAACAAGCCGAGCGTATGCTGCGGCAGCAGCGGCGGCTTATAGAGATGCAAATGCAAGGGGTTGCCAACCAGGCGCCCGTGCAAAACGTCGTGCCCGCTGCTGTACCTGCAGCCGTGCCCGGGTGCGAATCGGCACCAGAGGCCTATTCCGTACAGCAAGATTCATATGCGCAGGAGCTCGCGTTCGACAAGCGTCGTGCGCGTCGTCGCCGCGTGGGCCAGCGCCTGCGCACATTGGCGATGATCGTGCTCATTCCGCTAGGACTTGCGGCAATCTTCTTGGCCTCATATGCCCTCACGTGCATTCTCAACGGTGCCTCGCCCAATGAGGTGCTCCAGCATCTAGCGGCCCTGGGCCAGCGCCTAGGCGATGTCGTAGCAACCATTCGCGCCGGCTGGGAGAGTTAGCGTTTGTCACGTTAGGACTTCTGGGGTGTAGGGATTATCGCCATGAGTAGAATCCTCGCATCCTGGGAATCCTGTCATGCGACTGAATAGTATTATTGATGATGAATAATAATAGAAAATGCCATGTTAAGGTACTTAACGACATCCTTGGAGGATCTGGCGTCGTCGCCTTCGGAGCGGAGTTATCAAGAGATGGTCTGTGCATACAGGCAATACAAAAAGGAGGTGCTCGGTTGAATCTGACCTTTGAGGGATTCTTAAAAGGCTATTGCCGAGAGCTATCCGGACAGCAGTCGCTCAGTTTTAGAAAACTGGTTAAGCAAGCGACGACGGTTGCGCCGCGCGTGGCGGAGCCCCTGTTTTTGCTCGCTTTGGCACAGGGTAAAGCCGAATACGTTCTGGGCTTATCCGAGGGTTCGTGGATGGAAGAGGGTTACCGAGGCGTTTTGTCCTTGTACGCCCAAACGGGTAGCCTGGCATCTCTATGCGCCGAGGACAAACTTCCTAATCGTTATGCCAACGTTTGGCGTGCGTATAGAGCGGTGAAGGAAAAGCCAGTGGCGGACAGAAGAATCAACGCCCTGATGCGAAAAAGAACGTTGGGAGCGCTAGAGGAATCGGGTGTAACGCGCTACGGTCTCTGCCGCGATTTGAATCTGAATAAGGGAAACGTGTACGCATATTTAGCCGGTGATGACTCAAAGATGAGCAGGGAGACGGCGCGCCGCATTATGGAATATGCGGAGGAGAGGGGCGCCCAAGAAGGGGCCGGGCGCCCGGTGCGTATGGCGGGGTAAGATTGATCGCGGTTTTGATTGGTGCTCGATTGGGTTTGTTGGGCGGAGTTTATGTCTGCTATTGATATTGTGCTTGTTGTGATCGCCTTGGTGGCGGTGGGGGTTGCTGTGGCTTGCGCCCTCCAGCTCAAGAGCCTGCGTGCCGAGTTGCGGGAGCGTGGCGACAGTAGCGCGGAAACGCTGGCAGCACTCGAGCAGGCCAACAACGCGCTCGATGCCCTGAACGTCGCGCTGGCCGAAACTCGCCGCACGGCCAATGCCATCGCGCAGCAGCAGACGACAGATGCGGCCGTGGAGCAGCAACGTTACCTGACCATCGCACGTGAGTTTTCGCAAGCTGGTGACCGGATGGATGACCTGCGCCGCGAGACGGCCCAACAGCTCGGTGCCAACCGCGAGGGTATCGAGCATCGCCTGGACAAGGTGCGCGAAACGGTCGATGCTCAGCTGGGCGCCATCCGCAAAGACAACAACGTGCAGCTCGATCAAATGCGTGCGACGGTGGACGAGAAGCTCTCCCGCACGCTCAACGACCGACTGTCGGCATCGTTTAAGCAGGTGAGCGACCAGCTCGAGGCCGTGTACAAGGGCCTGGGCGACATGCAGTCCATCGCCACCGGCGTGGGCGACCTTAAGCGCGTGCTGGGCAACGTGAAGGCGCGTGGCATTTTGGGCGAGGTGCAGCTGGGTGCAATTCTGGCGGACATCCTTACGCCCGACCAGTATCTGGAAAACGTCGCCACCAAGCCCGGCGCCTCGGAGCGCGTTGAGTTTGCCGTCAAGCTGCCGGTGGACGAGGGCGATCCCGTGCTGCTGCCGATCGACTCCAAATTCCCGGGCGACGCGTACGAGCACTTGCTCGACGCGCAGGAGTCGGGCGATGCGGAGACCGTGGCGGCTGCGCGCAAGACGCTCGACACCATGGTCAAGCGCGAGGCAAAGGATATTTGCGAAAAGTACCTGAGTGTGCCGGCAACGACCAACTTTGGCATCATGTTCGTGCCGTTTGAAGGGCTGTACGCCGAGGTCGTCAGCCGCTCCGGGCTTATCGAGACCCTGGGCCGCGACTATCACGTCAACGTTGCCGGCCCCAGCACCATGGCGGCCATTCTCAACAGCCTGCAGATGAGCTACCAGACGTTTAGGCTGCAAAAACGCACCGACGATGTACTGCGAGTGCTCTCCGCCGTCAAGGCCGAGCTGCCGCGCTATCAAAAGGCGCTGCGCCGCGCCCAGCAGCAGATCGAGACCGCGGGTAAAACGGTCGAGGGCATTATCACCACGCGCACCAACGTCATGGAGCGCAAACTCAAGGATATCGACGCGCTGGAAGACGCCGACCAAGCCGATGAGATCTTGGGACTCACGCCCGCGGGCCTTTCCACAGACCAAGAAGACGAGGACTAATTGCAACAAGGCAGCGGGGCACCGGCGCAAACGCGGGCACCCCGCTGCCTTTCACATCGCGCTTGCCTGAAGTGCGCTTTAGTGTGCAACAATGGCGTTTCGCCCTATCAGACGCGAAAGGAAGCCCATGTCTCAGAGAAACACCAGTCCGCTGAAACGCTCCACCGTGCGCCGCACGCTGCAGCGGTTTTGGGGTGTCACGCGCACGCAGCCGCTGATTGTCTTTCTCTCGGTGTTCTCGTCGGCGGGCTACATCTTTTTGCTGACGTTTGCCAATACCTATGTGATGGCCCTCATTGTCGACCGCGTTCAAGCCGGTCCCGTGGCGGGTGATCAGGTGTTTGAGGTCTTCGGCCCCTATATCCTGGCGCTCGTACTCGTTAACCTGGTGGGCCAAATCCTCTCCAAGCTGCAGGACTACACCGTCTACAAGCTCGAGATTGCGGGCAACTATCACCTGGCGCGCCTGTGCTTCGACACGCTCTCCAATCAATCCATGACATTTCACACCAGCCGCTTTGGCGGATCGCTCGTGAGCCAGACGAGCCGTTTTATGAGCGGCTATACGGGGCTGGTCGACGTGACGGTGTATTCGCTCGTCCCCACCATCACCTCGGTCATCTGCACGGTGGCGGCGCTCGCCCCGGTGGTGCCGACGTTTACCGTGATCCTGGTGTGCATCATGGCCGTCTACATCGCGTTTGTCTGGCTTATGTACAAGCGCATCATGCCGCTTTCGGCCGCGACGTCCGCCGCGCAGAACAAGCTCTCGGGCGTGCTCTCCGACGCGGTCACGAACATCTTGGCCGTCAAGACCTGCGGGCGCGAGGACTTTGAACGTGATCTGTTCGACGCCGCTGATCGTGCCGCGCGCGATGCCGAGACGGTCTCGATGCACGCCATGATGCAGCGCAACTTTACGACCTCGGGTCTTATCGTCATCACCATGGCCGTGGTGAGCGTATTCGTGGCGGGCGGCAACGCGTGGTTTGGCATCTCGGCCGGCTCGCTCGTCATGATCTTTACCTACACCTATAACCTCACCATGCGCCTGAACTACGTAAGCTCCATGATGCAGCGCATCAACCGCGCGCTCGGCGATGCGGCCGAGATGACGCGCGTGCTGGACGAGCCACGTTTGGTGGCAGATGACCCGGACGCCCCCGAGCTCAAAGTGACCGAGGGCGCGATTGATTTTGAGCAGCTGAGCTTTGCGTACCGTGACGCTGCGGCGGGCGAGAGCGTGTTCGATGACCTGACACTTCATGTGGCGGCGGGCCAGCGCGTGGGCCTGGTGGGCAAATCGGGCTCGGGCAAGACGACGCTCACCAAGCTGTTGTTGCGCCTGGACGATGTACAGGGCGGCCGCGTGCTCGTGGACGGCCAGGACGTCTCGCGCTGCACGCAGCAGAGCCTGCGCCGCCAGGTTGCCTACGTGCCGCAGGAGGCGCTGCTGTTCCACCGCTCCATTCGCGAAAACATTGCCTACGGTCGTCCCGACGCCACTGATGAGCAGATTCGCGAGGCCGCGCGCCTGGCCAACGCCCTGGAGTTTATCGACCGCTTGCCTCGTGGCTTTGACACCATGGTGGGCGAGCGCGGCGTCAAGCTCTCGGGCGGCCAGCGTCAGCGCGTGGCCATCGCCCGTGCCATCCTAACCGACGCGCCGATTCTAGTGCTCGACGAGGCGACCTCTGCCCTCGACAGCGAGTCCGAGGCGCTGGTGCAGGAGGCGCTCGAAAACCTGATGCGTGGACGCACCTCCATTGTGGTGGCGCACCGCCTGTCCACCGTGGCGGCGCTCGACCGCATTGTGGTGCTGGCCGATGGCGAGATCGTCGAGGACGGCACGCATGCGCAGCTCGTCGAGGCGGGTGGCGAGTATGCGAGCCTGTGGAGCCGTCAGACCGGCGCATTCTTGGAGGCGTAAGCGTCTCGGACGTGGGACAATTGTGTCCATAAGTTTATTGTGCCGTTGAGCCGAGGAGTCGTTATGCCACGCGAGACCAATGCCGCCAAACGAGAGCGCGCCGTTGAGGTGTGTGAGCGCCTCAACCGTCGCTATGGCCCGGTCGAGTGCTTTTTGGACCACGAGAATCCCTTCCGCCTGCTGATTGCGGTGCTGCTCTCGGCGCAAACGACCGACGCGCAGGTCAACAAGGTGACGCCGAAGCTGTTTGCCCAGTGGCCCACGCCCGAGGCCATGGCCGGGGCGAGCGTGGCTGACGTGGCGGGCACCATCAAGTCACTCGGCTTCTACAAGAGCAAAGCCAAGCATGCCGTCGAGGCCGCGCAGATGATCGTCGCCGACTATGGCGGCGAGGTGCCGGCCGACATGAAGGAACTCGTGAAGCTGCCGGGCGTGGGACGCAAGACGGCGAACATCGTGCTCAACGTGGGGTATGGCATCGTGGAGGGCATTGCGGTGGACACGCACGTCAACCGCATTGCGCACCGCCTGATGCTGAGTCCCAAGACGCATGCCAAGGAGCCGCTCAAGACCGAGCAGGATTTGCTCAAGATTTTGCCGCACGAGTATTGGGAGTCGGTCAACCATCAGTGGATCACCTTCGGTCGCGAGATCTGTGATGCCCGCAAACCCAAGTGTGACGAGTGTCCGCTGGCAGATTTGTGCCCCAGCGTGCGCGTAGCGGGGTAGGGCGGAACGCATTTTCGTCTGGCGTTTTTTGCGGGGCTGGGTTTGCCCTTGAGCCGGAGTCCTCTCCATGCGCTACCATGACAGACAATGTATTTGACGTACGACCCGCCGAGCTTGCCCCGGCGGGCTTTTGGCGTTGCGATGCCGGAGGAACAGCATGCTCATTCACCGTATAGCCGCGCAGCTCTACACTGCCGAGGCGCTGCAGACCGTCGAGGCCGGACTCGATGCCGGCGAGGACGTGACGCTGGCCGTGTCGCAGTCGGGCCGCACGCTTATGGCGGCCGCCCAGTTTGCGCGCCGTCCGCGCCCGACGGTCTACATTGTGAGTGGCGAGGATGCGGCCGATCGCGCCGCGCGCAGCCTTGCCGCCTACGTGGGGCTGGCGCACGTGTGCCGTTTTCCCGAGCGCAAGGACTATCCGTGGCGCGAGCAGGCGCCCGACGATGCCGTGGTGGCGCAGCGCTGCGAGGCTCTGGGGCGCATCGTGCGCGGGGACAACTGCATCATGGTTGCCTCGGCCCGCGCGCTGCTGCGCTGCGTGCCGCCGGTCGAGAGCCGCTATTGGGAGTCCACGACCTTTGCGGTGGGCGAGGAGATTCCTTTTGATGAGGTGCCGCAGCGCCTAGTGGGCATGGGCTACACCAATGCCGGCGCCGCCGACGCGCCCGGTCTGTTTCGCGTGCACGGCGACACCGTCGAGGTGTTTCCCGCGCAGGAAAAAGCGCCCGTGCGCATTGAGTTCTTTGGCGACGAGATCGATCGCATACGCCGCATGGTGAGCTCCACGGGGCAGACCATCGGTAACGAGGACAGTATCGAGATCTTCCCCTGCCGTGAGCTGGCGCTTACCGACGAGGCCGTCCACAACATGCATGTGGCGCTCTATCGCGCCAGCCAGGACGACAGCAAGCTGGCCGCATTGCTCGAGATGGTGGATGCGCGCATCGTTACACCCGAGCTCGACCGCTTTTTGCCGGTAATGTACGGCCAGACCGTGAGCCCGCTGGCGCACGTGAGCGGCAAGGCGCTCGTGGTGCTGTCCGAGCCGCGCTCGCTGTTCGACGATTGCCTGCGTGCCTACGAGGATATCGAGGCGCGTGCTGGCGAGGCAGGGATTGACCGGCTGGATGGCCTGTATGTACGTGCCCAGCAGCTCGATTTTGGTGCCCAGCAGCGCCTGAACTACGTGAGCCTGATCCGTGCCGGCGGCGCGGTGACGGCGGAGCTCAAGATTGAGCAGCCGGCCATTGCGGGCTCGGACAATCGCTTTATGACGCGCATTCAGGAAGTCGTGGGCAAGCGCTACGCCTGCGTGTTTGCCATTCCCGACCGCGGTGCGCGCGAGTCGATGGAGCTCACCTTTGGCGACGAGGGCATTACCTTTGAGGAGTCGCTGACCGCGGCGCCCGAAAATGTCGGCGCTATCGGCGACCGCGTGCGCGTGGCAGCGGCGGATTCTGCCGATCGCACCGCCCGCCAGGAGGCCCACGCTTCCATTCGCGAGCGCAAGGCCGATGCGCTCAACGCCCGCTCGCTCGAGGCAGGTGCCGCCCAGGCAGCCGCCGGCGCCGCCGTGCCTACTATCTCGCGCGGACGCGTGACCTTTGTCGATGCCGCTCTGCCGCAGGGCGTGGTGGTGCCCGATGCCAACCTGGCCGTGTTCTCGATCGCCGACCTCAATGCCCGCATGGATGCCAACCGCGCGCGCAGCCGCCGCAAGGTTGACATTACGCAGATCACGTTCCCGTTTAAGCCGGGCGACTACGTGGTGCATGCCACCCACGGCATCGCGCTCTTTAGCGAGATTGCGCGCCAGGAAGTGGGCGGCAAGGAACGCGACTACTTTTTGCTGGAATATGCCGACGGTGACAAGCTCTACGTGCCGTTGGAGCAGGTCGACCGCATCACGCGATACGTCGGTCCTGACGGCGACAAGCCGCGCCTGACCAGGCTCAACACCGCCGACTGGACGCGTGCCACCAACAAGGCGCGCAAGAACGCCAAAAAGCTGGCGTTTGACTTGGTCGATCTGTATACGCGCCGCTCGTCGATTACCGGTATCGCCTGCCCGCCCGACACGCCCGAGCAGATCGAGATGGAGCAGAGCTTCCCTTACGACGAGACGCGCGACCAGCTGGAGGCCATCGCCGACATCAAGGCCGACATGGAGGCGCCCAAGCCCATGGATCGCCTGCTGTGCGGCGACGTGGGTTTCGGCAAGACCGAGGTTGCCCTGCGCGCGGCGTTTAAGTGCGTGGACTCCGGCCGCCAAGTCATGGTGCTCTGCCCCACGACCATTCTGGCCCAGCAGCACTACGAGACGTTCTTTGAGCGCTTTGCCCCGTTTGGCCTCGAGGTCGAAGTGCTCAGCCGCTTCCGCACCCCGGCGCAGCAGAAGCGCGCGCTCAAGGCGTTTGCCGAGGGCACGATTGATGTGCTTATCGGCACGCATCGTCTGCTTTCGGCCGATGTGAACCCCAAGAACCTGGGCCTGGTGATCATTGACGAGGAGCAGCGCTTTGGCGTGCAGCACAAGGAGCAGCTCAAGAACCTGCGCGAGCAGATTGACGTGCTCACGCTTTCGGCAACGCCGATTCCGCGAACCATGCAGATGGCCACGAGCGGCGTGCGCGACATGAGCCTGATCACGACGCCGCCGACCGGGCGCCGCCCCGTAATCGTGCACGTGGGAGAGTACGACCCCGACGTGGTGAGCGCGGCGATTCGCCTGGAGGTGGGTCGCGGCGGTCAGGTGTACTACGTGTCCAACCGCGTCAAGACCATCGACGACGCCGTGGCGCGCGTGCACGAGGCCGCGCCCGAGGCGCGCGTGGGCGTAGCGCACGGCAAGATGAGCCCGCGCGAGGTCGAGGACGTGATGATCGAGTTCGCGACCAAAAAGATCGACGTGCTCATCGCCACGACCATCGTGGAGAGCGGCATCGACAACGCGACCGCCAACACGCTCATCATCGAGGACTCGCAGCGCCTGGGTCTGGCACAGCTCTACCAGCTCAAGGGCCGTGTGGGCCGCTCTGCCACGCAGGCCTACGCGTACTTTATGTTCCCGGGCGAGCTGCCGCTCACCGAGGAGGCGACGGCGCGCCTGACCGCACTTTCCGAGTTCCAGGACCTGGGCAGCGGCATGCGCATCGCCATGCGCGACCTGGAGATTCGCGGTGCCGGCTCGCTTATGGGAGCCGAGCAGCACGGCAACCTGTCGAGCGTGGGCTTTGACCTGTTTACGCAGATGCTGGGCCAGGCCGTGGCTGAGGCGCGCGGCGATGACGACGCCGGCGTGGAGGCGGCGAGCGTGGGTATTAACCTGCCGGCCGACTACTTCTTGTCCGAGGAGTACCTGCCGGCGGTGGATCAGCGCGTGCTCGTGTACCGTAAGCTCGCAGCGGCCGAGGACCTAGAGAGCATCGATGAGGTGCAGGAGGAGACCGAGGCTGCGCATGGCGAGCTGCCGCTGGCGGGACTCAACCTGTTCAATCGCGCACGAATCCGCATTCGCGGCGAGCGCCTGGGGCTCGAGAGCGTCACGCTCAGTGGCGGCCGCATCACGTTTTTGGGCGTCGACGTGCCCAAGAAGGTGGCCTTTGAGCTTAAGACCCGCTATGGCGCGGTGAACTTCCCCAAGAGCCGCAAGCTGTCGGTACCCTACAAGGCAGGCGCCGGTGCGGGCAGCGGCCTGGGTCGCGGTCTCGACGCCAACGACGGCACCGGCCCCGTGGCCGCGGCACTCATGCTGCTGCAACAACTGGGTGCCAGCGACGACGACTAACGGGTCGACGCTGCAAACGCTCCATTTGGGCAATCTGACCCTCACTCGTCGGTCGCGTACGCAAGTACGCTTCCCTCCTCCTTCGGGCCACCTTGCCACAAATGGAACGTTTTCGCTCACTTATGCTCAACCTGTAAGGGTATTTATGGGACAAAGCTATCTTTGCCCCACCACGTTGCGGGTCGACCCTTCGCCCGACCGAAAGGAAAGCATGTTCGGATACATCTATAAGAAAGATGTCGCCATTATCGCGGTTGTCCTGTGCCTTTGTCTGGGCGTGGGCAGTTTCTTCGATTATCAGATCTCGAGCGCGCTGTTCAACGTCGGCAGCATGTACGGCCGCTTTATCGAGGCCGCCGGCGAGCTGCCGTTCGAGCTGACGGCGAGCGTCGCGGGCGTTATGCTCGTACGCGCGGTGCGTCCCGACTCCAGGGGGAGCAAATGGCTCGCCGTGCTGGGCGTTCTGATCAACGTTGGCCTGGCCGGCTACGAGATCGTTTCGTCCCTGCGGGTTAGCGGTAAGCTCATTGCCGTTCAGCTGGTGCTGACGTTTGTGCTGGTCATCGCTGCCAACCTTATCATCTATCGCCTCACGCGCACGACCGAGCCCGATGAGCTCACGCGCTGGGCGTTGATGGTGCTTGCCGTGTGGGTCGCTCAGGCCATTATCCTCAACGTGATCGTCAAGCCGCTGTGGTCGCGCCCGCGCATGCGCGTGATCGAGGTGACGCAGGGGCTCGAGTTTCAGCCGTGGTGGGTGATCGGCAATCCCGACAAGTGGACCTATATCGCCGCCGGCGTGATCAAGGACGGGTTCAAGTCGTTTGCGAGCGGACACACGGCGCATGCGGCGATCGGCCTTATGCTCGCCGGGCTTCCCGCGGCGGCTTTTAAGGAAAAACCTTCGCGTCGCCGCGTGATCTTTTGGGCGGCAGCTGTGGTCGCGGCGCTCGTCGCGTTTGGCCGCATCGTGATCGGCGCACACTTTTTGAGCGACGTGAGCTGCGGCTTTGCCCTGGTGCTGGCGCTTGAGTGTCTCGCCGCGCGCATTGCCTATCCCAACGGCGTACAATAGCTCCGTTTGAATCATCTGGCCGATACCCGGTAAGAGAGGATTGCCATGCTCGCGTTCAACAACGATTATTCCCACGGCGCACACCCGGCAGTGCTGCAGGCGCTCGTCGACACCAATATGGAGCCGCAGCCCGGCTACGGTACCGATGCGCATACCGAGCGTGCCAAGCAACTTATTCGCGAGGCCTGCCAGGCGCCTGACGCCGACGTGTTTTTCCTGGTGGGCGGCACGCAGGCTAACGCGACGGTGATCGACATGCTGCTTGCGCCGTACGAGGGCGTCGTTGCTGCCGAGACTGGCCACGTCGCTTGCCACGAGGCGGGCGCCATCGAGTTTGGCGGCCACAAGGTGCTCACCATCCCCGGCTACGAGGGCAAGATGCACGCCGAGGACCTCGAGAACTATATCCAGGTGTTCTACGAAAACGAGAGCTACGAGCACACGGTGTTTCCGGGTGCCGTGTACGTGAGCCTATCGACCGAGTACGGCACGCTGTACTCCAAGGCCGAGCTCGCGGCGATTCACGCAGTGTGCCAGAAGCGCGAGATTCCGCTGTTTGTGGATGGCGCCCGCCTGGCCTATGCGCTGGCGGCCGATGAGTGCGACATTACCCTGCCCGAGCTGGCGCAGCTGTGTGACGTGTTCTACATCGGCGGCACCAAGTGTGGTGCGCTTTGCGGCGAGGCTGTGGTGTTCTGTGGCATGCACGCCCCGGCGCATCCTATTCCGCGCATTAAGCAGCACGGCGCGCTGTTGGCCAAGGGCCGCCTGACGGGCGTCCAGTTTGAGGCGCTCTTTACCGATGGCCTGTATTTTGAGATTGGTCGCCAGGCGATTGAGACCGCTCGGGCGCTGCGTCGTGTGCTGCACGAGCGCGGCTACCAGTTCTTCTTGGAGACGCCCACGAACCAGCAGTTCGTGATTCTGCCCAACGAGGATATGGCCCGCATTCGCGAGCATGCGGCGATCGAGTACTGGGAAAAGTACGACGATACTCATACGGTGGTGCGCTTTTGCACCAGCTGGGCCACGACGCAGGAGGACATCGACGCGCTGGCGGCTGTCCTGTAGCCTGATGTAATGACGAGGGGCCGCCTTGCGCCGGGTTTGGCGCAGGGTGGCCTTTGCTTTTGGGGGAGAAGGGTTGTATGACCGAGATGTCCGAGCCGACGATTCGCCTGGCGACGCCCGAAGACGCGCCGGCGTTGCTTGCCATCTATGAGCCGTATGTGCGCCAGACGGCGATTACCTGCGAATACGAGGTGCCGAGCGTTGAGGAGTTCGCCGGGCGCATCGAGCGTACGCTCAAGCGCTATCCGTATTTGGTGATGGAGCTGGACGGGCGTCCGGTAGGCTATGCCTATGTGAGCCCGCTCAACAGCCGCGAGGCATACGACTGGTCGGTCGAGACGTCGATCTACCTGGCGTGCGACGTGCGCCACGGCGGGCTGGGCCGCAAGTTGCACGATACGCTCAAGCAATGTCTGATCGCGATGGGCATCACCAATATGTGCGCGCTCATTGCCGTGCCGCACGACAAGGACGACGAGTATCTGACGCACAACAGTCAGGACTTCCATGCCCATATGGGATATCGCCTGGTGGGTGCCTTCGACCGCTGTGCCCAAAAGTTCGGTCGCTGGTACGACATGTGTTGGATGGAGCTGGTCCTAGCCGAGCGCACGCCCAACCAACCCAAACCAACCTGGTTCCCCGACCTCCCCAAACCTACCATTTAGGGACAGGTCTATTTTGGCAGGTTAGCCGATGGGCTCGGTGTATTTGGCGCGGTCGGTGCGTTGGATGCGCTTGGAGACATGGAGCGGGCGGCCGTCGGTGTCGTGGACGTAGTCGGTGATCAGGATCAGCGCCTGCCCGCGCTCAACGTTGAGCAAAAACGCCTCGTTTTGCGAGGCATAGCACACTTCAAAGGTCTTATGCCCCTGTGCCGGTGCGCGATGGAACTCCTGTCGCAGCGTGGCGTAGAGCGAACCGTTGATATCGCGATCGATGAGTGCCTCAAAGCTCGGTGGTAGATAGGTGGTCTCCAGGCACAGCGGCGCATCGTCCAGATAACGCAGACGGACAAGTTTGACGAGCTTGCTGCCCACGGCGGCATCAAAGAACTTAGCTATGCTGCCGCCCGCCTTGGTAAAGCCCGAGTCCACGGTGCGCGTGGTGGGCTTCATGCCCTGGCCTTCGACCTGCTTGGTATAGCTCGAAAACACCAGGTTGTTCTCGTGGAGCGCGGGCGTGTCGGCCACAAAGGCACCACGTCCGCGCTCGGTGCGAACCAGGCCCTCATCAACGAGCACCTTAAGGGCATGGCGCACGGTGCTGCGCGACAGCCCCGATTCGTCCATGAGTTCCATCTCGGACGGCAGCTTGTCTCCGCGCGCGTAGGTGCCGGCGGCGATGCGGTCGCGCAGCATGCCCGCCAAGCGCTCGTATTGGCTCAGTTTCTTTTTAGATGAGACGCTCATATTGCCAACCTATATCTAACTTGTATGCCTAACTAAGCAAGCATGTATTCAATACAAGAACAAAACTGCTGGTAACGAACAATCGAAAACCTTACCAGCAAAATTTCTAAGACAAATATAGCATACAACTAGTCGACATAACCAAAACATGTATGTAACTTGTATGCCATCGAGAGCATCAAACGAGAAGAAAGGCTGATGCACGATGACTACTCAGGAACAGGTTAAGGATGTCGTCTCCCAGGTTTTGGCTGACAAGGCAGACAAGGGCGGTATCAAGCGCGTCGTGTGGATTGGCGCCGGCGGATCCAATGGCGGCAACTACCCTGCTCAATACTTTATGGAGCACGAGGCCACGCAGGTCGTGAGCTCCAGCTACACCAGCAACGAATTCGTGCACGCAACCCCGGCCTACGTCAACGAGAACACCCTGGCCGTCGTCGTGTCCATGCGCGGCACCAAGGAGACCATCGTCGCCGCCCAGGTCGCCAAGGACCACGGCGCCAGCACCATCGCCATCTATGTTGACGAGTCCGGCCTCACCGAGGTCTGCGACTACAAGATCCAGTACGACAGCTTGGCCGTCGACGAGTCCTGCATGGGCCGCACCAACTCCGCCGTCGTGACCATGATCGCCATGGAGCTTACGCAGCAGACCGAGGGCTATGCCGAGTACGAGACCGCTATGGCCGCGTTCGACTTGGTCGACCCCATCTATCGCAAGGCCGTCGAGTACACCCGTCCGCTTGCTGCCAAGTGGGCCGAGCAGAACGCCGACAAGCCCTGCATCAACGTCATGGCTCAGGGTCCGCTCTTTGGTGCCGCCTACGTCTTTAGCATCTGCAACGTGCAGGAGATGCTGCAGATTGACTCCTGCACCATCAACACCTGCGACTTCTTCCACGGTCCCTTCGAGATCCTGGACAAGCGTACCTCGCTGTTCCAGCTCATCAGCGTCGGCCGCAGCCGCTGCAACGACGAGCGCGGCATCCGCTTCGTCAACCAGTACGGTGGCGAGCGCGTCTATCAGCTTGACGCCAAGGAGCTCGGCCTCAACGACATCAAGGACAGCGTGAGCGAGTACTTCAACCACCTGATCTTTGCCCCGATCCTCAACAACGTGTATATGCGTGCACTCTCTGCCGTTACTCACAAGGACTACATGACGCGCCGCTACATGTGGAAGCTGGATTATTAGTTACGGCGTTTTACCAAACGCCGTAACGGCTCGACGCTGCAAACCCACCTGAGCGGCAATCTGCCTTTCAGCTTCAGCGGCATGACCAGAAGGTCAATGCCGCTTCGCTTCAAGGCACCTTGCTCGCTCAGGTGGGTTTTCGCTGGCGTTGCCAAAGCATCGGCGTCGCCTTGGCCCAGATGCGGCACTTGGAGACGTTCGACACTTGGGGACAGTCCTAGTCATTGGGGACAGGTTACTTTACACCAAGTTGGCGCATATGAACCTGACCCCCTTGCACCAATGGGTTGTAGCGGTAGAGCAGATTTTTCCGCTCGCCGATTTGTGTCTTGAAAAATGTATATAACGACTATAACGTAGTATGAAACATATTGGAAACAATACCGAGGAGGCTGCGTTGAAGAAAAGCAATCTGGGCTATGTGCTGGTGCTGATCGCCGCGCTTATGTGGGGCAGCATCGGAATCTTTGTAAACGGCATCTCGGCCATGGGCGTTTCGTCTCAGAGCATGGCGGCCTTTCGCCTGTTGTCGGGTGCCGTCTTAATGGCTCCGGTCTTGGCGTTCATGGGTTGCCAGGGAGGCGATCGTGAGGGAAAAGCATCGGGTCCCCTGGCACTGTTCAAGGCAAGTCCTAAAGAGCTTGTTCCCTGTGCGCTTCTTGGCATTATCGGCCTCGCCACCGCTAACACGCTTTATTACGAGTGCATGGGCGAGGTGGGCATGTCCACGGCCTCGGTGCTGCTCTACACCTCGCCGGTGTTTGGCGTCATGCTCGGCCGCGTGCTTTATCGCGAGGATGTGACTCCCAACAAGCTCGTTGCCATCGCTTTTAATATCGGTGGCTGTGTACTTGCAGTGACCAATGGCGACCTTTCCGGTTTCCATTTTTCGGTTTGGGGCGTCACGTCGGGCGTGATCGCGGGCTTTTGTGGCGCGTCGCTCGCGGTGTTTAGCCGGATAGCAACCAAGACGGTCCACCCGCTGGCTGTCACGTTTTGGGGCCTTGTTTTTGGCGGTGCGGTTATGGCGGCTATCGCGGCTCCGTGGCCAGATGTCGCCGCGGCAATGTCGCCACAGCTGCTGCTGCTGTTCTTTGGTTTTGGACTCATCCCTACAGCCGTGGCCTATGTCTTATATATGCAGGGTCTGTCCATGGGGCTCGAGACGTCGAAAGTTCCCGTCGTAATGTCATTCGAGACGGTCGTCACCGTACTGGTGGGCATTGGTGTCTACGCCGAGCCCGCCGGCGCGATTAAAGTCCTGGGCATCGTGCTGGTGCTCGCGTCCATCCTGATTATGAACACCGACTTCTCCAAGCTGCGCAACAGTGTGTTTGTCGGTCATGTCATTGAGAGCATGACCTTTAAGCCCAACGCGTGGTGGACCGAAAAATCTCAGGACATGGATCTGTTTAAGGAACGCACCGGCATTGCGCTGGAACCCACCGTACAGGAAAGCCCCTGGTACTTCGTGCGATAGGGGATTGCGCGCAGGGTCTGACCTGGGGTTATCCAGCTAGCGCCGGCCTACCTAGCCAAACGTTTCGAGTACGTTAAACCCGTCAACGGTCGATTTTCACCCGCGAACGGTCTTTATACTAATTAGCAATATAAGCAACGTATAAGACGTTATAATGACCATAATGAAAAGGAGGAGGCAAGATGAATCAGATCATTCTCGCATCTCATGGCGGCCTGGCCGCAGGCGCCAAAGACACGCTCGAGATGGTTCTCGGCGACGTGTCGAACGTCCACGTCGTGTCGCTTGCTCGCGACGACAAGGAGCCCATCACCAACAAGGTGGACGCCATGATCGCCACGTTCAACGCGGACGACACCGTCTATGTGCTGACCGATATGCTCGGCAGCTCGGTCAACAACAGCATGGTCGAGCTTTCCAAGAACGGCACGAAGTTCACGGTTGTCAGCGGTTTCAACATTCCGCTGGCACTGACGCTCGCTATGAGCCCCGTCCCCGTCAAGGGCGCCGAGCTCGCGGCCCTCATCAACGAGGCCCGCACCGGTCTGACCAACCCCAACGCACCGGTCGAGGCTGCCGCGGCTCCCGCCAAGAAGGCTAAGGCGCCCCGTCACAGCTCCGGTCCCGCCAAGATCGTCCTCGCACGTCTTGACTACCGTCTGCTGCACGGCCAGGTCGTCTTTACCTGGACCACCAAGGTTCAGGCCGAGCGCATCATCGTCGTCGACAACGCTGCCGCCAACGATGACATCAAGAAGGGTGCTCTTAAGCTGGCCAAGCCCCAGGCCGTGCGCCTGAACGTCTTCACCGTCGAGCGTGCCCTCGCCAAGATGGACAAGCTCAACACCCTCGGCGAGCGCGTTATGTTCGTCTTTGGCAACACTGCCGAGATGCTGCAGTTCTGCCAGGGCTACAAGCTCGACGCCATCAACCTGGGCGCCACCGCCAACCACGACGGTGCCGATCAGGTCGGCGGCAAGGACAGCTCCGTCTTCCTCGATGCCACCCAGAAGGCCGATATCAACCAGCTGCTCGACATGGGCATCAAGCTCTACGTCCAGCAGACCCCCACGTATCAGAGCGTCGACATCGACGCCAAGCTGTAATCAACCAGGCTTTTGCCTGACTGAAAGGAGAAGGGTATGAATACGTTCATCAGTGCGGTGCTCGTCGGCCTCGTCGGCGTGTTCTGCATGTGGGACTCCCGCCTGCTCGGTCGTCTTAACTTCGAGCAGCCCCTCGTTGGCGCTACGCTCGTCGGTCTGCTGCTGGGCGATGTGCCCACCGGCCTTGCCGTCGGTGCCGCCGTCGAGCTCGTGTCCATGGGCCTGGTGCAAGTCGGCGCCGCCGTTCCGCCCGATATGGTCCTGGGCGGCATCGTGGCCGCTGCCTTTGCGTGCCTGACCGATGCTTCCGCCGAGACCGCCATGACGATCGCCATCCCGGTCGCCGTCCTGGGTCAGCTCCTCGGCATCGTGTTCCGTTCCATCATCGCCGCCCTCACCCATGTGGCAGATAACGCGATCGATAACGGAAAGTTCAAGACCGCCTACCGTATGCACATCTGCGCCGGCTCCGGTCTGTACGCTCTCATGTACTTCCTGCCGATCTTCCTCGCCGTCTTTGTCGGCACCGACCTGGTCCAGACCATCGTCAACATGGTTCCCGAGTGGCTGTCCACTGGTCTTAACGTTTCGACCAAGATCATGACCGCCTACGGCTTGGCCCTGCTGCTCACCATGATGATCAAGAAGGGTATGACTCCGTTCCTGTTCATCGGTTTCCTGCTCGCCGCTTACCTCAACCTGTCCGTCATCGCGGTCGCTCTGATCGGTGTGTGCCTGGCTGTCGTCTTCATGGGCTTCAAGTTCAACGGTTCCCATGCAGCCGCCGGTGTCGATTCCGACTACGATCCGCTCGAAGACGACGAAGACTAAGGAGGAACACACTATGGCAACCGCAACCAAGGACGTGTCCCTGAACAAGAAGGTCAGCCAGTTCTTCTGGCGCTCCTGGGCCATCCAGGCCTCTTGGAACTACGAGCGTCAGATGAACATGGGCTTCCTCTACGGCATGGTTCCCACGCTCGACCGCCTCTATCCCGACGAGTCTGACCCCAAGCAGCTCGAGGCCAAGAAAGAGGCTTACCACCGTCACATGGCGTTCTACAACTGCACCCCGCAGACGAGCGCTTTCATCCTGGGCCTCGCCGCCTCCATGGAGGAGGAGTACGCCAAGGATCCCGAGAACTTCGATCCCGATTCGATCAACGCGGTCAAGACCTCCCTCATGGGTCCGCTTTCCGGCATCGGTGACTCCTTCTTCCAGGGCACCATCCGCGTTATCGCCTTTGGTCTGGGCGTTCAGCTGGCTCAGCAGGGCTCCATCATGGGCCCGATCCTGGCCATGCTCATCTCCATCGTCCCCGCTGTGCTGATCACTTGGTTCGCAGCCAAGATGGGCTATCAGGGCGGCCACGAGTACCTGAGCAAGCTTCAGGGCGGCGACCTCATGGAGAAGCTCATGTATGTCTGCGGCATCGTGGGTCTTATGTCCGTGGGCGGCATGATCGCCACGCTGATCGGCGCCACCACCCCGCTGCAGTTCGCTGACGGCACCGTTGTGATCCAGGACATCCTGGACGGCATGATGCCCCAGATGATCTCCCTTGGCCTCACCGGCCTTATGTACTGGCTCATCAAGAAGAACGTCAACACCGGTTGGCTTCTCGTGATCGCCATCGTGGGCGGCATCGCCCTCTCCGCGGCCGGCATCCTGGCCTAGTCGCGACCAAGCGTCCAACCGCTTTCCCCCGGGGCCTGCCTGGCATCCCATACCCCAGGCAGGCTTCCATCCCTATACGTGACAAAGGGCAGTCCCTTTGTCACATCCTCAACGGGCCGGCGACTCGGTCCAAATCACGGTAACCCTGCGTGCGCCCGGCAATGTGGCGCCGCAAAAATCGAAAGGAATGTGTCAGATGTACGAGATCGACCTTAACCTCCCTAAGCAGATCGTCGCTGACGTCCTGTCCAACCACGAGATCCACAGCGTCGCCTTCGTCGGCTGCGGCGCTTCCATGTCCGACCTGTACCCCGCCAAGTACTTCCTGGCCAACAACACGGACAAGCTGAACGTTCAGATCTTCACTGCTAACGAGTTCAACTACGACACGCCCTCCTGGGTCAACGAGCACACCTTCGTGATCACCTGCTCCCTCGGTGGCTCCACGCCCGAGACCGTCGAGGCCAACAAGACCGCCAAGAAGCACAACTGCCCGGTCGTCTCCCTCACCAACAAGGCTGGCTCCGCTCTGACCGTCGACGCCGACCACGTCATCGTCCACGGCTTCCACGCCAACTACGCTGCCAAGTGCGAGAAGCCCGGCTACGCCATCGCTCTTGCTCTCGAGATCCTTCAGCAGACCGAGGGTTATGACCACTACGAGGACATGATCACCGGCCTCACCAACATCTTCGATCTCTGCGAGAACGCCGCTCAGCACTGCAAGAAGCTCGCCAAGAAGTTCGCCGAGGACTTCAAGGACGACAAGATGATCTACTTCATGGCTTCCGGTGCCTCCGAGAAGATGGCTTATTCTCACGCCGCCTTCCTGTTCACCGAGATGCAGTGGATCGACGCCGCCGCCTACAACACCGGCGAGTACTTCCACGGCCCGTTCGAGGTTTCCACCGAGGGTAAGCCCTACGTCTTCTTCATGTCCGATGGCGCCACCCGTCCGATGGACGCCCGCGCCCTCACCTTCCTTGAGCGCATGGGCGCCAAGGTCGCTCTGATCGACTCCAAGGACTACGGCCTGGCTGACGCCGTGCCCGCGAGCGTCATCACCTACTTCAACCCGCTGCTGCACCTCGCCGTTATGCGCGAGTACGGCAACCAGATCGCCGAGGCCCGTCAGCACCCGCTGACCATGCGTCGCTACATGTGGAAGCTTTCCTACTAATCACAAGTAAGTAGACCTTACGGGTTGATTGAGAGGGGATGGGGTTTGCGCCCCGTCCCCTTTTTTGCTCTGGGGAGGGCGTATCCGTCGCGCCACAAAACCCCAGATAAAACCCACCAAAATAAACCTGTCCCTTTTTGGCAGGTGGGAGGAGATGCGTATGATCAAAGCAGTGCTGTTTGACATGGACGGCGTGCTGGTCGATACCGAGTGGTTCTACAACCGTCGTCGCGTGGCGTTTATGGAGGAGAAGGGGTTCCACTTTGACGAGATCCCCGATCTTTCGGGGTCTAACGAGCCGGCCATTTGGGAGGCGCTGGTGCCCGACGATGTTGAGCTGCGCGAGCGTCTGCGCGTGGAGTACAAGCAGGTCTATAGCCCGGACCATCCCGTTCCGTATGCCGAGCTGCTCAACGAGCAGACGGAGCCGGTGATGCGCGCACTGCACGAGCGCGGCGTGAAGTGTGCCATCGCGAGCTCGTCCTATCGCGAGTTGATCGACGAGCTGGTGGAGATTGCCGGTATCCCCGACGTGCTGGACTACACCATCAGCGGTCACGAGTGCAGTGCGTTTAAGCCCGACCCCGAGATCTACCTGCGTGCCATGGAGGCACTGGGGGTGGAGCCTGCCGAGTGCCTGGTTATCGAGGATTCGCCTTTGGGCATCGAGGCTGGTAAGCGCTCCGGCGCCCGCGTCCTGGCGCTGCGTCCGCACGAGGGTGTCAACCTCGATCAATCGCGAGCCGATGCCGTTATCGATAATCTGACCGACATTTTGGCCGCTTTGTAGCGTCAATCCGCCGCGAGAAGCACTGATTCACGCGTCTTTTGCTGCGGATTGGCTTAATTTGTCATCTATTTGGATCCGTTTGGCTTCGATTCGGACTAAGTGAGTAGACTTTTTGGTGCAAGACGAGCACAAAGCGCATCTGCTCTAGTAAAACCGCAGGTCACAGGGGTGGCGGTTTTGGGTGTGCTCTGCAGGTCGCGTAAAGTCTACTCACTTGTTATTTGGGCCTTTGGTCGTGGGGTTGCTGGTCCCGCTTTGGTTGTCGAGGGAGGGTGAATTGAAGCGCCCCCGCATGCTCCGTGCTACAATCGCCGACATGCCTCACAACCAGATTTGCCTTCGAAAGGAGCCCGCGTGGCGAACGCCATCGATCAGCTCACGGACCGCGTGCTCGTGCTCGGCCGCCTTACCATCGTCCGCCGCGCCATTACTGCCGTGGCGGTCACGATTTCCGCCGTTCTCCAGACATTCCTGATCCAGGCGTTCATTCAGCCCGCCGACCTGCTTCCGAGCGGTCTTACCGGCGTCGCGGTCCTGCTCGATCGCGTTACCTCGCTGGGCGGCGTTCACATCGACATCTCGCTCGGTATGCTCGCGCTCAACATCCCTGTGGCGCTCCTATGCTGGAGCGGCATTAGCAAGCGCTTCGTCATCTTCTCGATGATGCAGGTCGTGCTCTCGTCGCTGTTCCTCAACATCTTTCACTTTTCCCCGTTTTTGGGCGACAAGATCATGCTCATCATTTTTGGCGGCGTGGTCTCGGGTCTGGGTGCTGCCATCGCGCTAAAGTCCGGCGCATCCACCGGCGGCACCGACTTTATCGCGCTGTGGGTCTCCAACCACACGGGCAAGACCATATGGGGCGTCATCTTTGGTTTTAACTGTTTTATCCTGGCGATCTTTGGCTTTATGTTTGGCTGGGACAAGGCGGCGTATTCCATCGTGTTCCAGTTTATTTCGACCAAGACCATCGACAGTTTCTATCGTCGCTACGATCGCGTGACGCTGCAGATCACGACGCGTAAGGCAGACGAGGTCATGACTGCCTACGTAAACCATTTTCAGCACGGCATTAGCTGCGCCGAGGTCGTCGGCGGATATAGCCGCGAAAAGATGTACCTGCTGAACACCGTTGTCTCGACCTACGAGAGTCAGGACATTATCAAGCTGGTGTGCGACGTTGATCCCGGCGCCGTGATCAATGTGTTCCACACGCTCAACTTTGTGGGCGGCTGGTGGGGTGGTCATGTCGACGAGCCCATGCCCACGGCCGTTCCCGATCCCGACAAGCCCGCACGCATGGCCAGCAGGCAGGCGCGCCTCAGCGAACAGGACAGTCTGCAGCAGGACGACGGCAAGTAGGGTATTGGCATTTTGCCGGTCCTGCGCAACCCATCCGAACGAGCCCCCCCGAAAGCCCCGTTGCTTTCGAGAGGCTCTCGTTTGCCCAGATAAAACCTACCAAAATGAAGCTGTCGCTTTTTGGTAGGGAGGGTGTATCGTTTTATCATTATGAGGTAATATGAAACTAGACGTTATATACGTATTAGTTATTTCGATATTTCGATAAGAGTGATTAGATATGCCTGCGCCCAAAAATGCACCGCTTTACCAGCAGATTTACGACGAAATCAAGGATGCGATCGAGAAAGGTGTTTATGCACCCAAGGAGCGTATTCCGTCCGAGCTTGAGCTAGCCGAGCAGTACGACGTGAGCCGCATTACGGTGCGCCGCGCCGTCGAGGAGCTGTGCTCCGATGGCTACCTGGTTAAGCAGCAGGGCCGTGGCACCTTTGTCTCCACGCCGCACATCAACCGCCAGTTTCACGCCTCGACGCTGCAGACGTTTACCGCGCTGTGTGCCAACAACGGCATGAAGGCCGGTGCACATGTGGTCGATCGCCAGATTGTGCCGGCGCGCCAAAACGAGATGGAGTTCTTTGGCCTGCAGAAGGATGCGCTGCTGCTGCATATCAAGCGCGTGCGTACGGCCGACGGCGAGCCCATCTTTGAGGAGAACATCTTTGTGCCGTTTGACGCCTACCGTGAGCTGTTGACGGCCGATCTTGAGGACAAGTCGATTTTTGCCGAGGTCGAGCGTGTTGGCGGAACGCCGATTGTCTCGGTTGGCTACCGTACGGTCGAGGCCGTTCGAGCTAACGCCGAGCAGGCGGCCGAGCTGGGCATTGCTCCGCACGATCCGCTGCTCAACCTGCGTGCCGGCTTTACCGGTCCCGATGACGAGCCGGTTTTGATGGGTAAGCAGTACTACGTGGGATCGCGCTACGTTATGGTCATGTAAGTTACGCGGTTTTACCAAACCGCGTAACGGCTCGACGCTGCAAACGCCCCTAAGCGGCAATCTGACGTTCAATCGTCGGTCGCGTACCGAAGTACGCTTCCCTCCTCTTTCACGTCACCTTGCTCGCTTAGGGGCGTTTTCTGACTTATGCTCAACCAGCGACGTTTGCGCGCTTGTCAAGAGATTAGCCGTTGGGAAAGTGTCCAAAAATCCCACGCTCGTTCCTTTTGGATTGCGTTGCCCGTGGCCGACGGCCGTGCGGCACCGGTCCGCGTGGCGGCGTATAATCGGCGGCAGATGACTTGGACGTTAGGAAACCATGACCGATAGCATGCAGCAGATGGCGCTTGACACGCTCGGCGCCTATTTTGGCTACACCTCGTTTCGCCCGGGGCAGGACCGCATGGTGGATGCGATTCTTGCAGGCCGCGATGCGCTGGGTGTTATGCCCACAGGCGCCGGCAAGTCCATTTGCTACCAGGTGCCCGCGCTCATGCTGCCCGGCATCACCTTTGTGGTGAGCCCGCTGCTGTCGCTGATGGAGGACCAGACCCGTGCGTTGCTCGCGGCGGGTGCGCGACCCAGCTATCTCAACTCCAGCCTTACCCCGGCCCAGCAAAACACCGTGCTCAAACGGGCGCGCGAGGGTCGCTACCAGCTTATGTACGTGGCGCCCGAGCGCCTGCTCGAGCCACGCTTTTTAGCCTTTGCGCAGGAGGCCGCGGCGGACGGTGGCATTGGCGTGCCGCTCGTGGCCATTGACGAGGCCCACTGCGTAAGCCAATGGGGTCAGGATTTCCGCCCCGCCTACCTGCAGATTCGCGAGTTCATCGATTCCCTGCCGCAGCGCCCTATCGTGGCGGCCTTTACCGCTACGGCGACCGAGCGCGTGCGTGCGGACATTCAGCAGATGCTCGGCCTGCAAAATCCTGCGACGGTGGTGACGGGCTTCGATCGCAAGAACCTCTACTTTGGTTGCGAGGAGATGGGCGACAAGGCCAAGACTGCCTGGGTGCGCGACTACGTGATTGCGCATTCGAGCGAGAGCGGCATCGTGTATTGCTCGACTCGCAAGACGGTCGATGCGCTGGCGGGCGAGCTTGCCGAGGCGCTGGGACCCAGCGGCATTCGCGTGGGCCGTTACCATGCCGGCATGGGCAACGACGCCCGCCGCCAGAGCCAGCGTGCCTTTATCGACGACGACATCCAGGTGATGGTTGCCACCAACGCCTTTGGCATGGGCATCGACAAGCCCAACGTGCGTTACGTGATTCACAACAACGTGCCCGAGAGCATCGAGGCCTACTACCAAGAGGCGGGCCGCGCCGGCCGAGATGGCGATCCGGCCAGCTGCCATCTGCTGTGGAACGGTAACGATTTCCGCATGCGGCGCTTTTTGATCGACCGCGGCGATGCGGCCGACGAGGCGCTTGACGATGAGCAGCGCGCGTGGGCGCTCCAGAACCGTTATCGCCTGCTCAGCCAGATGGAGGGCTACTGCAATACCACCGGCTGCCTGCGCGAATACATGCTGCGCTACTTTGGCGACGAAGCCGCGGCCGAGCATGCGGTTGCGGCTGCTGCGGGCGGCACCACAGACGACGCCGAGGGCTGCGGCAACTGTAGCAACTGCCTCACGCAGTTCGAGGTCGAGGACGTTACCGATATGGCCCGCGCCGCTGTGCGCTATGTGGCCACGCGTCCCATGCGCTTTGGCAAGTCGCTGATCGCCGATGTGCTCCACGGAGGCAACACCGAGCGCATTCGCCAGATGCATCTGGACGAGGACCGCGGCTATGGTGAGCTGTCGAGCGAATCGGTCGGGCGCATCAAGGACATCATCGGGCAGCTGTGCGGTCGCGGTTATTTGGCCACCTCGCAGGGGCAGTACCCGGTCGTGGGACTGGGTCCGCGTGCCGGCGAGGTCGAGGACGAGGCGTTCGCCTTTACTGTTAAGCGTCGCGCGTCCAAGCGCAAGGCCTCGGCCCGTGCCCGCCGCGCCGTCGATCTGCTGCGCGAGGAGGCCGAGCTGGATCAGCGCCCGCGCGTGGGCGACGATGCCGAGCTGTTCGAGCGCCTGCGTGCCCTCCGCAAGGAGATCTCGACCGAGCTGGAGATGGCGCCGTATATGGTCTTTTCCGACAAGGCCCTGCGCGGCCTGTGCCGCCTGCGTCCGCAGACGCGCGAGGAGCTGATCCAGGTCAACGGCATTGGCGAGAAAAAAGCCGACGCCTTTGGCGAGCAGTTTATGGCGGCGATTGAAGAATTTGAGTCCGAGCATGCGCGGGATGGAGTGTAACGATGGCATTCGACGATAAAACCGACCGCACTGACGTGCCCGCCGTGCCGCTGTACCAGCAGGTCATGGACGACCTAAAGGGCGAGATCGCGCGCGGCGTGTACCCCGCCGGCTCGCGCATCCCTGCCGAGATGGAGCTCGCGAAGTCCTACGGCGTGGGGCGCATCACCGTGCGCCGTGCCATCGAGGAGCTGTCGCGCGCGGGGTATCTCAACCGCCAGCAGGGGAGGGGCACGTTTGTGTGCGCCCCCAAGCTCAAGCGCAAGATTCGCCAGAAGGGTGACGTCCAGAGCTTTACTGAGGGTTGTGCTGCCAACGACATGGTGCCGGGTGCGCGTCTGGTGTCGCGCACGGTGGTCGCGGCGACGCACGAGGATGCGGCGTTCTTTGGCGTGGAGCCCGGCTGCGAGCTTATCGTGGTCGAGCGCGTGCGCACGGCCGACGGCATCCCCGTCATGCTCGAGAACAACGCCTTTGTGCTTGCCGACCATCCCTACCTGCAGACGCTGGCCGACGAGGACCTCACCGATAACTCAATCTTTGCGCTCGTTGCCGAGCATTCGGGTCGCGCGCCGCTCAAGTCCGACCCCTGCACCGTGGAGATTGCGCTTGCCGATACTCAGACGGCCCCGCTGCTGGAGGTGCCGGTCGGCGAGCCTCTCTTCTATATGGAGGCCTACTTTACCGACGCCGGCGGGCGCCCTCTACTGCTCGGCCGCCAAAAGATCGTGGGCTCGCGCTACGTCTTCGACATCTAACGTCCACGAATAGAACAACATGGAACAAATTTACCGCAATGGCTTCCACCGTGGCTGCATGCGTGGTATATATAGAACAACATAGAACGACAGCAGGTACGAGCAGCCGTCGCCAAAAGCCGCCACACAAGGAGGGGCATCAGCATGAACGCACATGATCTGATTCAGGAAATTATCGAGCGCAAGGGCAAGATCGAGAATGTCTTTTGGATCGCCTGCGGCGGTTCGATGATCGACCTGATGCCGGCCAACGAACTGCTCAAGCGCGAGGCCACCACGTTTACCTCGACGGTCTACACGGCGCGCGAGTTTTGCCTGATGGCTCCCAAGAGCCTTGGCGAGAAGTCGCTCGTTATTGCCTGCAGCCACAGCGGCAACACACAAGAGGTTGTCGACGGCTGCGAGATGGCGCTGGCCGCCGGTGCCGAAGTCGTTGCCCTCACCGACTGCGAGGGTTCCAAGATCGATAACGGCAAGTGGACCACCTGGGTCTATCCGTGGGGTGAGGGCGTGTCGCAGGCCGAGGTGCCGCAGGGCATCGGCGCTCTGATCGCCGCCGAGTTGCTCGACCAGCAGGAAGGCTACGAGGCACTCGCCGACATGTATGAGGGCCTCAAGCAGATGGATGCGCTGCTGCCCGCCGCCCGTGAGAAGGTCAACGCCGAGCCGGGCGCCCGCTTTGCCGAGCTCTGCCAGCAGCACAAGTTCTTCTATATCCTGGGCTCCGGCCCCAACTTTAGCCAGACCTATGCCATGGCGATTTGCTCGCTCATGGAGATGCAGTGGCAGCACTGTTGCTACATCCACTCCGGCGAGTACTTCCATGGCCCGTTCGAAGCCACCGAGCCCGGCGTGTTCTACTTTGTGCAGCTCGGATCGGGCGAGTGCCGCCCCATGGAGGAGCGCGCTCTTGCGTTCCTCAACACGCACACCGATACAGTCATGGTGCTCGATGCGCTCGAGTACGGCGTGGGTGAAGTGCCTGCCAGCGTGCGTTCGTACCTGGAGCCGATCTTCTTCTACGCGATGAGCTGCGAGCTGCGTGCCGCCCGCGGCAAGGTGTTCGACCACAGCCCCGAGGTTCGTCGCTACATGGGCATCGAGCAGTACTAGGTAACGGGAAAAGCATTCACCTTCGATTCGCAAGCGGGCCACATGAGTCAAAAAGCGGGCCGCGCCGGGGATTTCCGGCGCGGCCCGCTTAGTATCGCGCATAGATTCGCAAGGTTGCGGTAGCCAGCGGCCTACTTTGCGTCGTAGGCCTCGGCGTCCCACCAGTCGAGCTGGACGATGTTGTCGCGGATGTGCTGGCAGCTCTTGTGGAAGCCCTCGAGCTCGTGCTCGGACAGGTCCAGCGTGTAGACCTCCTCGACGCCCTCGGCACCGATCACGCACGGCAGGGAGGTGAAGATGCCCTCCTCGCCATACTGGCCGGTCATGAGCGTGGAGGCGGAAAGCACGGCGTGCTCGTTATGCAGCACGGCGGCGCAGACGCGCGCGGCGGAGTTGGCGACGGCGTACTCGGTGCACTGCTTGCCCTGGTAGGTCACATAGCCGCCCTTGCGTGCGAGCTCCTCGACCTCCATGTGGTCGAAGGCGTACTTGTCGGGGTTCTCGGCCTGAAGCTCGTTAAGGCTCTTGCCGGCGATGGTTGCGGCCTTAAAGGCGGCCAGCTGGCTAAAGCCGTGCTCGCCGATCATGTAGGCGTCGATGGACTTGGGACTCACGCCGACCTTCTTGGAGATCTCGGTGCGCAGGCGGGCGGAGTCCAGGCCACAGCCCGAGCCGATAATCTTCTTGGGATCGTAGCCGGTCAGGTGCCACAGCTCGGTACACACGACGTCGCAGGGGTTGGAGATGCTTACAAAG
The DNA here is from genome assembly GCF_027679495.1 of Collinsella aerofaciens. Lineage (GTDB taxonomy): Bacteria > Actinomycetota > Coriobacteriia > Coriobacteriales > Coriobacteriaceae > Collinsella > Collinsella aerofaciens_AK. The sequence continues at coordinate 5,549 of NZ_JAQEKC010000013.1, read as the reverse complement.
ATGCCGTCAAAGCCGGCGTCGACGATGCGCTTGGCAAAGGTGCGGGCGGCGTCGGTGGTAAAGAATAGCTCACCGTCGCGGTTGCCGGCGGCCAGCGCAACCTTGCCGGCGGCGTTGACGATGACGTCGCAGCAGGCCAGCTCCTCGTAGTGGTCGTAGCAGTTGACGATCTTGGTGTTGTACGGGACAAACGAAAGGGAGTCGCGCAGGTCCTGGACCTCGGACGTCACCTTGGCCTCGTTGATATCGCACAGGTACAGCTCATCGGCAATGCCCTGCATGAGCAGACTGTTGGCAACATGTGCTCCTACGTGGCCCTGGCCGACCACACCGATCTTACGCGTCTGGTACATATATGTATCCTTTCGGCCGAGTTTTTCGCGTCGAACCATTGTAGCGTCCTGCTGCCACTTTGCTAGGCTAAAGCGCCATAGATTTTTGGGCATGCCTTAATCTCTACTTTTGGAGTGATTTGGGCCGCTGACGGCATCGCTGGGCGATGTGCTCGCGCGGATGGGGCCGCTCGTTGTACCATAGCTGCAACTGACTCGTAAGGAGCATCCATGCCCATTCGCATCCCCGACGCCCTCCCTGCCGCCGCGCAGCTCGAGAGCGAGAACATCTTTGTCATGACCGAGTACCGCGCGCTGCACCAGGACATCCGTCCGCTGCGCGTGCTCATCCTCAACCTCATGCCCACCAAGATCGCCACCGAGACGCAGATCATGCGCAAACTCTCCAACACGCCGCTGCAGGTGGAAGTGGACCTGCTGCGCACCAAGACGCACGAGGCCACGCACGTGAGCGCCGGCCACCTGGAGACGTTCTACCGCACGTTCGACGACATCCGCGACATCCACTACGACGGCCTGATCATCACGGGCGCGCCGGTGGAGCAGATGCCGTTCGAGGAGGTCGACTACTGGCCCGAGCTCTGCCAGATCATGGATTGGTCCACCACGCACGTGCACTCTACGCTGCACATTTGTTGGGGCGCGCAGGCTGGCCTGTACCATCATTACGGTATCCAGAAGTACGACCTGCCGGCAAAGGCGAGCGGTGTGTTCGAGCATTATCTGGTGAAGCCGCAAAGCCCGCTGGTCCGCGGCTTCGACGACCGTTTCTATGCCGTGCATTCGCGCAACACCGATGTGCGCCGCGAGGACGTGGAGGCCGAGCCGCAGCTTGAGGTCGTGGCCGTGTCTGACGAGGTGGGCCTGTACATTGTCAAGTCGACCGACAGCCGCCGCTTCTTTGTATTTGGCCACCCCGAGTACGATACCGACACGTTGCGCCTGGAGTACGAGCGCGACGTGAAGCGCGGCCTCAATCCTCAGGTGCCGGCGCATTACTTCCCGGGGGACGACCCCACCGCCGAGCCGCGTAACGTCTGGCGCAGCCAGGCTCAGCTGTTCTACACCAACTGGCTCAACTACTACGTCTACCAGACCACGCCCTACGACCTGGCCCGCGCCGGCGAGGAGCACTAGGCTGCGATGGTACTGCTGTAGCCGTGGCTGATATGGCGGCGATTAAGCGCTGATGATGTGGGGTAGCGGCAGGTCGTGAGCGTCGGTGGGAACGCGGTCGACACGCTGCTCGTCAAAGGCGATGCCGATGATTTGGCATGCGGGCGAGAGCATGGGCAGGTAGCGGTCGTAGCAACCGCCGCCGTAGCCCAGGCGCGCGCCGGTTTGGTCGAAGGCCACGAGCGGCACGACGATCATGTCGAGAGCTTCGGCAGGCACGATAGGGAAGTGGTTGCTGTCGATGTCCGTGGCCGCAAAGGCCCGCGTAGGGTGGGCGATAAACGGAGCCGCGGACGCATCGTCGGCGGCAACTGCCCGCATACACATGCGCTGGCCACAAGCCACGGTGTCTGTTGCCGAGAGCATGCACGGATAGGCCACGCGCCAGCCGCGCGCGGCGGTCGCAGCGGCAAACGCGGCAGGGTCTGCCTCGGAACCCACCGCGGCATAGACGGCAACGGTGCGCGACACCGCGGCATCCAAGCGATCCGACAGCTCAACCAGCCGCGCACAGATAACGGCAGACTTTGCCGCCCGCACATCCAAATCAAGAGCATCGCGCCGAGCAATCACCGCCCGTCGCAACTCAGCCTTGTCCATCCCGGCCCTCTCTCCCAAACCTACCAAAAAGGGACAGGTTTATTTTGGCAGGCTTTATCTGGGCAAACGCGATAAAGACGGCAAAACCACCACGAAGGTGCTGTCTCCTTTGTGGTGGTTTTGATTGCCGTGCCTTAGCCCAGCAGGTCGACTACGTTAAAGCCGGCGTTGCTCTTGGCGATGACGTCTCGGCCGCCAAAGACGCAGGTGGGCGACTCGGCTGCGATGCGCGTCACGTCGGCGCCGAGCGAGCGCAGCTCACCGGGCGTGGCGGCGAGCATCTGGGCGCGACGCTCCTCGCGTGCATGCGGATCGAGCCCGGCCAGGTAGGTCGTGTTGCGGCGCTTGGTGAGCGCGTACGGCTTCACCGGCGCGTCCATGCCGCTCACACAGCTCACGATAAAGCCCTCAAAGGCGGCCTCGTCGGGATCAAAGCTGCCGAGCCATTCGCCCGCGCGCGCCACGCGCTCAATCGAGGGGTCGATTGCCGGGTCGCGGTAGGTGTAGAACGCCGCCTGACGCTCGCCGGCCGCGCGGAATCCGCAGCCGTACGCGCCGCCCTTAACGCGGATCTCGTTCCACAGATAGTCGTAGGAGAGCGCGTTGGCGGCAACCGCCCAGGCGCCCGTCACGTCGATGCCCAAGCGACGCGGGTCGCACGCGCTTGCCGCAAAACAGATGTCGCTGGGGATGACAAAGGCCTCGTGGCGGTCGCACGGCGTCGGCACCACGAGCGCGTCGCGGCCGGCATCGGCGCCGTCGCCAGCGCCCAGCTCCAGGTCGCCCGCGGCATTCCAGTACGCGTCAAAGTCCTCGTCGCTGCCGGTAAAGCTCGCCAGGCAGCCATCGGCCACAAAGATGCGGCCTGCCAGCTCGGCAAGCTTGGTACGCAACCCGTTCACGCGCTCGTCAAAGTGGTCGAGCAGGTCGCGCAGGAACAGATAGAAGTCCACGCCCGAAAGCTGCTCGCGCACCACGGCCGAAGGCGAGCTGTAGCTCATCGCGCGACCGAGCGCCGCCGAGTGGCCGTTGTTGATAAAGCCCTGCTCAAGCCCAATGCGAATCTGTGTGAGCACGTCGCGCACGCGGTCGGCGTCGGCATCTGCCAAAAGCGTGCTCGACCATACCTCGCGCGGCAGACTCGCCAGCGCATCGACCTTCTCGGACAGGGCGCCGGCGCTCACCAGCAGGTAGGGGCGCACGCCGTCCACTTCGGGCTGCGTCATGACCTCGGTCGTAAAGCTCAAAAAGCCGAGCTTGCCAGCGAGCAAGTTGTCGAGTTCCTCGGCCGAGTGCTCGCGCGTGGGCAGCTGCTTAAGCAGGCGGCAGAGCAGTGTCACATAGGGCAGGTCCTCAAACGCGACGCAGTTCAGGTCGAAATACTGCATGGCGTAGGCCAGACGGTTGGTGGGGATGCCGTGGCGCAGGCAGGGGATGGGCACGGTCGTGTCCACGATCAGTGGCGGCTCGGGGCGCGCCTCGCCAATGTCGGACACGCGCAGGCGCGGCAGCGTGGCCTTGGCCTCGGGTGTGTCTTCCGCCTCCTGCGCGGCACGCAGCGCGGCCGTGCGCTCGACCACGTCGGCCAGCTCGGCATCGGTCATGGCATCGCGCTTGGCTGCCAGCTCGGCGGCCTCGGCACCCTCCGAACCCTCGGCGGCGTCCACCGGCACCAGCTCGACCAGTGCCATGTGGTCGTTTTCCAGCACCAGCTCGCGCAGCAGGTCCTCAAAATAGCTGCCGTCCAGCTCGCTACGCAGCTCCTCGTACACCGGGCCGTACTTGAGCGCCAGCGTCGCGGCGTCGTCATCGTAGAGCCAGGTGCTCAGCGCGTCGCACGCAATGGCCACGCCGTCGGCGATGCCATAGTCACGCTGGCGCAGGTCGTACTCGTTGCTGCTGATGATGGCTTCCAGACGCTCGCGCGGAACTCCGTGCTCGCACAGGTCGCGGCAGGCGTCCTGGAACACGCGACGCAACTCGCGCGCCACACCGGGCTGTGCGTTTTGCAGCATGATGAGCTCGTAGGGCTGCAGGCTCTCGGCCGCGGTGTAGCTCACCACGTTGCCGCCCAGGCCGGCGGCCAGAATGGCCTTCTTAACCGGCGCTTCGTTGGAGCCCAGCAGCGCCTCGAACAGGATATCCGCCGCGATCGTGCGCTTGCGGTCGAGCGCGCTGCCCAGCACAAGGCCCAGGCCCACCAGGGCGTTCTCGGGTGTGGTGGCCATCTCGATGCGCTTGTACTCGCAGGTCACGGGCGCCTGCGCGTCCAACGGATTGGGCGCCAGCGTGGACGGGTCCTCGCCGGCGGCAACGGCAGCGTCCATGCGGCGGCTCGCGGCACTCGGCTGCGACAGATAGCGCTCGTCCAAAAAGGCCAGTGCGCGGTCCACGTCCAGGTCGCCGTAGAGCGTGATGTAGGAGTTGGAGGGATTGTAGTGTCGCGCGTGCGTGTCCAGGAACTGCTCGTAGGTGAGCGCGGGAATCGCGCGCGGGTCGCCGCCGCTCTCGTGCGCATAGGCGGTGTCGGGATAGAGCGCGGCGTTGACGGCATCGTCCAGCACGCTCATGGGATCGGACAGCGCGCCCTTCATCTCGTTGAACACCACGCCGTTATAACGCAGCGTGCCCTCGTGCAGGCTCGCGGCGCTGCCGTCGCCGTCGCCCTCCGGCAGGTCCAGCTCGTAGTGCCAGCCCTCCTGTTCAAAAATGGTGGGCTTGGTATAGATAGCCGGGTTAAACACCGCGTCCAGGTACACGTCCATCAGGTTGTACAGATCCTGCTCGTTGGTGGTGGCAACGGGGTAGATGGTTTTGTCGGGGTAGGTCATGGCGTTGAGGAACGTCTGCATGGAGCTCTTGATCAGGTCGACAAACGGCTCCTTGACGGGGAACTTAGCCGATCCGCACAGCACCGAGTGCTCAAGAATATGGAACACGCCGGTGGAATCGGCCGGCGGCGTCTTAAAGCCAATGGCAAAGGCCTTGTTTTCGTCGTCGCACGCCAGGTACAGCAGGCGAGCGCCCGAGGCGGTGTGGCGCAGCACGTAGGCGTCCGAGTCGAGCTCGGGCACGGTCTCGCAACGCTCGACGGCAAAGCCGTGGCAGGTAGTGCCGGGTACCAGCAGCGCGGCAGCAGCAGCGCGCGGGTCGGTTGAGGTGGTGGGCATATGCAGTCTCCTTTGACGCCCCAGCGGGGGCGAATCGAGTCGAATCCTCGAGAGTATACCCATATGGGGCCGCGGCTCTGCGGCGAACTGAAGACGATGCTGGCGGATTGGGCAAAGGCCCCGCGTGACCGCCGCGCGAGCGTGGAAACTTGGACGCCTATCGAATGAGAGTGGATTTTCGGACGGAATCAGCCTCAAAGGGGGGTGCGGACAGAAAGTTGGACCGCGGGGCGGTCCGGACTGGAGGTTC
>NZ_JAQEKC010000012.1:0-63300 GCF_027679495.1 Collinsella aerofaciens | reverse complement strand
GCGCCGTTGCCGCGCCCCGCAGTGCCCGCTTCCCCCGAGAACAATTATCAGTGCAGGTACAGGGCTTGGACATATTCGGTGTGCTCGGTCTATTCAGATTTTGCCGCATACTTCCGAAATCTGAGTTCGCAAAGGGTGATAGTCGGGGCGTTTACGCAACATATGTCCAAGCAAAAACGGGTGGTAGCCGGTACGGCCACCACCCGTTTGTCTCATATCCAGCCCATAGCAGGCCAGCTACTTCTTAATGCCGCGTCCCAGGCGCTCAGCGACCGACGCCACGGCGCTCTCATCGACCGAACCGCAGCTCACGCAGCCGTCGTGGGCACGCATCTGGCCGGTGACCTCGTCCATCGCGAGCGGCGCCACCTTCTCAAGCTTAAAGCCCTTGCCGGCGCGCATGTTTTCCTTGGCCACGCTGATCATGAGCTTAATACGGTTGAGCTGGTTGACCTCGGACGCACCAGGATCATAGTCCACCGCAACGATGTTGCTCTCGGGATGCTGGCGGCGCAGCTCCTTAATCACGGCCTTGCCCACCACGTGATTGGGCAGGCACGCGAAGGGCTGCGTGCAGATGATGTTGGGCGCACCGTGGTCAATCAGATCGAGCATCTCAGCCGTGAGCAGCCAGCCCTCGCCCATGTTGTTGCACACCGAAAGCACCGTGCGGGCCTTGTCGGCCATGGTGCCGATGCGCTCGGGCGCCTCGAAGCGGCGGGACTTCTCGAGCATCTCCTCCACCGGCGTGCGCATCCAGTCCACGAGCTTGATGAGCGCCTGCATACCAGCGCGCGTGGTAGCGGAGCTTCCCAACTCGTCCTTCTGCAGCTCGGCGTTGCTCATGGAGTACAGGAAAAAGTCGAGCAGACCCGGCACCACGGCCTCGCAGCCCTCGCGCTCGATGACATCGACCACGTGGTTGTTGGCTGTGGGATGGAACTTGACCAGGATCTCGCCGACCACGCCCACGCGCGGCTTGGTACCCTCGCCCACGAGCGGCATGGTGTCGAACGCGCGGATGGCCTCGCGGCACAGCTTGGTGTAGTTGTGGCGGTTAAACTTGGGCGCCAGCTTGCGAGCGCGCGCCATGTACTCCTCGTAGAGCGCGTTGGCGGCACCGGGCGTAGCCTCGTACGGGCGGCAGCGATAGAGCATCTGCATCATCACGTCGCCAAAGAGCACCGCGTAGACTGCCTGCTTAAGCAGCGCCGGCGTAATCTTAAAGCCAGGGTTGTCCTCGCCCAGCGCCACGGCCGAAAGCGAGATCACCGGGATCTCGGGGTGGCCGCTCTCGCGCAGGGCCTTGCGGATGAGTGCGATGTAGTTGGTGGCACGGCAGCCGCCGCCGGTCTGGCTGATAACCACGGCTGTCTTGGACAGGTCGTATCGACCGCTCTCGATGGCCTCCATGATCTGGCCCGTCACCAGGATCGACGGATAGCAGATGTCGTTGTTCACGTAGCGCAGGCCGGCCTCGACGGCATCGTGATCGGTCGAGGGCAGCAGCTCCAAGTTGTAGCCAGCACCACGGAACACCTCTTTGACCAGGTCAAAGTGGATCGGCGCCATCTGCGGGCACAGGATGGTGTAGCCCTCCTCGCGCATCTGCTCGGTAAAGGGCACCTTGGGCCACGCGGTCGAAGCACTCTCGCGCTGCGCCTCGAACGTGTACTTACGGCTCGCGAACGCGGGGGCATCCGTGGAGGGCGCCACCGGCGCGGCATCGCCCTGCTCGTAAGTCTCGCCCGCGGCCGTAGCCTCGGCCAAGCGCTCGGCCTCCTGGTCCTTGAGCGCCGCCATGAGCGAGCGAATACGGATACGCGCGGCGCCCAAGTTGGACACCTCGTCAATCTTGAGCACGGTGTAAATCTTGCCGCTGGCCTCCAGGATCTCCTGCACCTGATCAGTGGTCAGAGCGTCCAGGCCGCAGCCGAAGGAATTGAGCTGGATCAGGTCCAGGTCGTTGCGCATCGTCACAAAACGGGCGACGGCGTACAGGCGGCTGTGATACATCCACTGATCGACGACGCGAATCGGACGCTCGGGCTTCACCAGATGCGCGAGCGAATCCTCGGTAAAGACCGCAAAGCCAAAGCTCGAGATAAGCTCGGGCAGGGCATGGTTGATCTCGGGGTCGTTATGGTAGGGACGACCGGCGAGTACGATGCCGTGGCCGCCGTGGTCCTCGACCCACTTAAGGGCCTCCTCGCCCATGGTCTGGATGTCCTCGTGAAAACGCGCGTCGGCCTCGTAGGCGGCGTTGACGGCGGCATCGACCTCAGAGCGCGTGATCTTGGGACCGCGCACGCGACCGCGACCGGCCTCAGCATCGGCCACACGGTCGACGGCGAGCACCTGGTATAGACGGCGCTTGAGCTCGGTCTTGTCGTGATAGGGCACAAACGGGTACAGGAACTCGATGTTCTGCTCACGGATCTCGTCGATGTTGAGCGCCAGCGCCGTGGGGTAGCTCATGACGATGGGGCAGTTATAGCAGTTGCCGGCGGTCGGATCCTCCTTGCGCTCCCAGCGCACGCACGGCATCCAGATAAAGTCGACGTCACGGTCAATGAGGTTCATCACGTGGCCGTGGCTCATCTTGGCCGGATAGCACACGCTCTCGGACGGCATGGACTCGATGCCCGCCTGGTAGGTCTTTTTGCTCGACTGGTCGGACAGCTGCACGCTAAAGCCCAGGCGCGTAAAGAACGCATGCCAGAAGGGGTAGTTCTCGTACATGTTGAGTGCGCGCGGGATACCCACGGTGCCGCGCGGGGCCTCGTCGGGGCTCAGGACCTCGCGGTCAAAGAGCAGCTCGTTTTTCTTTTTGAAGAGGTTGGGGGCCTCAGTCTTCTGCTTTTTGTGGCCGGCGCCCTTCTCGCAGCGGTTGCCGGTAATGAAGCGCCTACCGCCGCCAAAGTCGTTGACGGTAAGCTGGCAGTTGTTGGAGCAACGGCCGCAGCGGACATGCTTTTGCGTCACGGTGAGGTGCGCGATGTCCTCAGCCGAAAGAATGGTCGAGGTGCCGTCGGCGCCGGCGCGATCGCGGGCGAGCAGGGCCGCACCGTAGGCGCCCATGCAGCCGGCGATGTCGGGACGCACGGCATGAACGCCGGTGAGCTGCTCAAACGCGCGCAGCGTGGCATCGGACATAAAGGTGCCGCCCTGGACGATTACCTGGCTGCCGATCTCCTTGGGATCGCGCAGCTTAATGACCTTGAACAGGGCATTCTTGATGACGGAATAGGACAGGCCGGCCGCGATGTCGCCCACCGTGGCGCCTTCCTTTTGCGCCTGCTTGACGCGCGAGTTCATAAAGACCGTGCAGCGGCTGCCCAGGTCGACGGGGGCCTTGGCATGGATGGCGGCATCGGCGAACGCGCGCACGTCCATGTTCATAGACACGGCGAAGCTCTCGATAAAGCTACCGCAACCCGACGAGCAAGCCTCGTTGAGCATGATGTGCTCGATGACGCCGTCCTTGACGCGCAGGCACTTCATGTCCTGGCCGCCAATGTCCAGAATGAACTCGACGCCGGGCAGGAACGCCTTGGCGCCGCGCAGGTGCGCGACGGTCTCGATCTCGCCGGAATCGGCCTTGAGGGCCTCGATGAGCAGCGCCTCGCCGTAGCCCGTGGTGGTCACGTGGCCGATGGTGCAGCCCGCAGGGATGTGGTTGTAGAAATCGGCCATGATGACCTTGGCCGTGCCTAGGATGTCGCCGTTGTTGTTGCCGTACCAGGTGTGCAGCAGCTGACCGTCCTCGCCCACGAGCGCGGCCTTCATGGTGGTGGAGCCGGCGTCGATGCCGATGAACACGCGGCCGGTGTAGCCGTCGAGCTTGCCCTTGGGAACGACTTCCTGGTCGTGGCGGGTCTTGAACTCGACAAAGTCCTCGTCGGTGGCAAAGAGCGGGTCCAGACGCTCGACCTCGGCACCCTGCGTGTCACCCAGGGCATCGATGGCCTCGATGAGCTGCGGGAACGTGCTGAGCTTGTTGGACTCGTGCGCCATGGCGGCGCCGCTCGCCACAAACAGGTGAGCGTTTTGGGGCACGATACGGTGCTCCTCGTCCAGGTTGAGCGTGAGGTAGAAGCGGTGACGCAGCTCGGAGAGATACTGCAGCGGGCCGCCCAGGAAGGCGACGTTGCCGCGGATGGGACGGCCGCACGCCAGGCCCGAGATGGTCTGGGTCACGACGGCCTGGAAGATGGAGGCGGCCACGTCTTCGGGGCGGGCACCCTCGTTGAGCAGCGGCTGCACGTCGGTCTTGGCAAAAACGCCGCAACGACTGGCGATGGGATAGATGGTGGTGGCGTTGGCCGCGAGTTCGTTAAGGCCGCTGGCGTCGGTGTGCAGCAGAGTGGCCATCTGGTCGATGAAGGCGCCCGTACCGCCGGCGCAGGTGCCGTTCATGCGCTGCTCGATGCCGTTATCGAAGTAGATGATCTTGGCGTCCTCGCCGCCCAGCTCGATGGCGACATCGGTGGCCGGGATGAGGGTCTCGACGGCACGCTTACTGGCGATGACCTCCTGGACAAACTCCAGGTCGAGCCACTGGGACAGCAGAAGGCCGCCCGAGCCGGTGATGGCGCAGGTCATCTGGGCCGTCGGCAGCACGGTCGCAGCGCCCTCGAACAGGTCGCGGGCGCAGGCACGGACGTCGGTGTGGTGGCGCTGGTACTTGGCGTAGACGATCTGGTTGTCGTCGTTGAGCACGGCAAGTTTAACGGTGGTGGAGCCCACGTCGATGCCCAGGTGCAGGTTGCCGCGAGCGTTCTCGGGGTTGAAGATCGCGCCTTCGGGGGCGTGGGCGGCGGCTACGGGCTCAGCGGCAGTGGCGAGCTCGCTAGCGACGGACGTCTCCCCTGCCGCGTTCTTGGCATCGGCAACTGCCTCGGCAACTTTCTCGGCAGCTGCGGTCGCGGCCTTCTGCGCGGCGTCCACCACGGCGGGCGCGGCCTCGCGTGCGGCAGCGACCATGCGGTCCTTGATGCCCTCGACGAGTTTGCTCATTGTCTCTCCTCTTAGTTGTTGGACTCGACGGTTGCGGTGGTGTCGACCGCGTCCTCGAGCTGCAGATTCAATAGCTTCATGCCGTATTCCGGCACGTTGATATCGATGGGTTGGCCATACAGGTCGCCGGGGCGCACAAAGGCGATAACCGTCATAATGCGCGCCATGGTCTCGGGCGATTCGGTGAGCCCACGCTCAAACCAGCGCTGAATCAGGCCGACCTCGGCACTCACGACATAGGTAACGTAGTAGTCAAAGAAGGTGCCCAGTGCCAGGCCCAAGATGCCCGTCTGTGCACGCGGCACCACGGCCTCGCGTGCGGTATCGATGATCTTTTTAATAAAGGCGGGGTCGCCGCCCGGACCCAGTAGGGCCCCGATAAGGTCGCGATTAGCCGCAAGATAGCGAAGCAGCTCAACCGAACCGGGTGCCGGCTCGAGCTCGTCGATGTTGCGGTAAAGATCGGGTAATTGAGCTGCGGTGATAAGCTCCACCCGCTCGCGAATCTCGGCAAGCAGGCCGTCCTCGATCTGACTGATAAAGTCGGGGATATCGCGGTAGTGCGAATAGAACGTTCGACGCGTAAGACCGGCGCGCTCGGTGAGCGACGCGACGTTAATGCGCGAAAGGTCGCCGCTTTCGGCAAGCTCGCTGGCAAGCGCCTGGCGAAGGGCGCGCTGCGAGCGAAGGGACCGGCGATCACATTTCTCGAGCTGGGACAAGCGTCCTCCTTGTTACTCAGACTGTACGCTATTGCACAGTGCGAGTATTATTGCACACCGTGTGTATCAACACGTAAAGGCAATATTTGGAATGTGACAAAGGGCAGTCCCTTTGTCACATTCAGCGACCGCCTAGGTTGTGCCAGTTGTGCCTGGCTTTTGAAGCGGCATTGCCGATTGTTCAAAATGTCATTCGTGGGTAGAATAGTGTCGACGGCAGCCCAAGTTCTGGAAAGCTGGGCAGCGCCGTTGTTTGCATTAGGGGGTCAACGCCTTAGCGGCGGCGACCCCTTCTGTTGCGCTTCGAACGCTGCTTGAGTGCCTCGGAAAGGCCGACAAGTGCCGTGAAGAACGAGACCAAAGCGGTCAGAAGTCTCACGAAATCAATCAAATCGGTCATGGGCATCACCTCCCATCAGATGGAGGGCGCTGCCCGGCACATGGAACTGCCGCCAACAGTATCAATTCTATCAAAGCGCAGTTAGATATGCGAATGTTTGTTCGCATATCAGAAGATCGGAACTCGGGCATGGCGAAGGAGCAGTTCCTTTGCCATACCCGAGCTTGTCGCCGAACTGCTACCTACATTTTTCGAGTTATTCGGCCACGCTGCTGGTTCTGCATAAATGCACCACCGGGATTATCTGAGAGTTTTTGTCCTTATTTGAGCGCATACATGCCCATTTGCGCACTTACGTCACCGAATCAAACACCGTTAGAGGTATGAATGTTCCTGCGAGGGCATCTTTAGCCATTTAACGACCTCCGACAGGCCGAATAACTCGAAATTTGTTGGTGGCGAAAGCGTAACAGTCCTATACGCCAAAAGCCGGCATCTCCCATGTGACAAAGGGACTATCCCTTTGCCACATTATTCGATGACGGTGCGGGAGTTTTGCTTGCGCATGGTGGCGAGCATGTGTTTGGGGACGGCGTGGACCATGCAGCTACCGATGGTCGCGCTCGCGGCGGTCTTAGCTGCATCGCTTGCGTTTTTGGTCGCGTAGCTGTGGCGGAAACGTTTGAGCATGGCAATGTCGTTGCCGCCGTCTCCGTAAACCGCAACCTCGTCCTCGGCAATGCCGTAGTAGCCCGCCAGCCAGGCCACGCTCTCGCCCTTGTTGCATGCCACATCCGTGATCTCAAACATCACCGGATCGAACGGCGCGTTGACCACGCGGTCCGAGCGCTCGGCCAGATACGCCTTAAGGTCACGCTCCAGCTCGGGCGAGGTCACGCGGCAGTTGATCTTGCACACATCGTGGCGCAGGATGTCGCCGATCGACTGATCGAAATACTGTTCCTCGTGATAGCCGCCACGCGCGCGCATGCCGCGCATCACGATACGCTTGATGGGTCTGTCCTTTTTAAAGCCCGCCTGGTGCATCTCGAACGATCCGCTCGAAAACATGCCATCGGGCGTGGAGCAATCAAAGCAAATGTCCGGAAACTCCTTGAGCAGCTCCTCGGTGATCTGCGGGTCGATGGTCCAGGTCTTGAGCACCTCGCCATGACTGTCGCGCACAATGGAGCCGTTAGAGCAGCAGGCGTCAAGCGCCAGGCCCGTAAAGCCATGCTCGCCGATCGGCAGCGTCGAGCGTCCGGTCGCGGGAACCACATGCAGGCCAGCCTCGGTCAGCTCGCGAATGACACGGCGAATGGTCCCGTCTGCCTCGTGCAGGGCATTCAACAGCGTTCCGTCTAAGTCACTCGCAAACATCTTGATCATGGGCATGCCTCTCCTTCGTCTGCACGATATTGTAGACGAGAGCGGGCGCGTCCCAAGAGAGACGCGCCCGCTAGGCGAAAGATTGTCCTACACCGCGGCGGGGCCGTGTTCGCCGGTGCGGATGCGGATAACTTCCTCGACCGGCTCGACCCAGATCTTGCCGTCTCCAACGGCACCGGTGCGAGCAGCATTGCAGATAATCTCGACAATTCCGTCGACATGCTCATCGGCGCAAATGAGCGTGAACTGCACCTTAGGGATCGTGTTGACAAGCAACTCGTTGCCGCGCGCGTATTCCTTCCAGCCATGCTGTGCACCGCAGCCCTGCACCTGGTTGATAGTCATGCCGCGAACATCGGCAGCAAACAGCGCATCTTTAAGAACCTCAAGCTTTTCCTGGCGCACGATAGCCGTGATCTTTTTCATAATGAATTCCTCTCAATAATTAACGTATCCCTTTACATGAGACGCGGGTTTCCCAGGTGCCGCAAACCAACCTCAGAAATCAAAAAGTTCAACTGACTGGTCTTAGCAGGTTTCCCAAGTGCCGCAGATTGCCGTGAAAGAGGAGCGAAGCGTACTTAAGTACGTGAGCGACGATTGAACGGCAAGGTGCGGTGCTTGGGGAAGCTGCTAATCGAGTCCGGAGAACGAGGGATAAGCGCTCTCGCCATGCTGACTCGCGTCCAGGCCCAGCGCCTCGTCGGCCTCGTCCACGTGCAGGCTGCCGTGGAACAGCGCCTTGACCACCGCGGCGGTCACCAAGTCGAGCACCAGTACAATAGCGACCGTCACCACAATGCCCAAAATCTGCGAGACGAGCAGCGACACGTCGCCCGTGTAGAACAGGCCACCCTTACCGGTCCACGAGAGCTCCGGCACACAGAACAGGCCCGTGAGCACGCCGCCCAAGATGCCGCCGATGCCGTGGCAACCGAACGCGTCGAGCGCATCGTCGTAGCCAAACTTGGTCTTAAGATGGCTGATGGCCAGGTAGCAGACAGGCGAGACGATCAGGCCCATGACCAGCGCCGCCCACGGCTCGACAAAGCCCGCACCCGGCGTGACCACCACAAGGCCCGCAACCAGACCGGTGCTGACGCCCACCAGCGTGGGGCGACCGGTATGCACGCGCTCGACGGCAAGCCACGAGACCATGCCCGCCGCGCTGGCCGTCACGGTGTTGAGGATGGCAAGCGCCGCCACGGCGTCGGCCTTAAACTCGCTGCCGCCGTTAAAGCCAAACCAGCCAAACCAAAGCAGGCCGGCGCCCAGCGCCACAAACGGCACGTTATGCGGACGGTAGCTCACCATGCCAAAACCACGACGACGGCCGAGCATTAAGCAGAGAATCAGGCCCGTCAGACCGGACGAAATGTGTACCACGTCGCCGCCGGCAAAGTCGAGTGCGCCGATGATGTCGCCGATAAAGGAGCCATCGCCGCCCCAAACCATGTGGGCGAGCGGCGCATAGACCACAAGCAGCCAAATGCCCAGGAAGGCCGTCATGGCACCAAACTTAACGCGGCCGGCCAGGCTGCCCGTGACGATAGCAGCCGTGATCATGGCAAATGCCATCTGGAAGGCAATGTTGATGATCTGAGGGTAGGCGGCACCGTCCGCGGCATTGCCCTCGGCCGCCTGCAGCACCTGGTTGAGTACCGGCAGGCACAGCAGCTGGTCAAGGCCTCCATAGAAAAACGCCAGACCCGGTGTCATTAAAAACACGAGCATGGTGCAGACGAGCATAAACGTTGTCGATCCCGTATCGTACATTCGCTCTCCCTTGGTCGCATGAACGTTGTCGGCGCCCATAATGCGGCCGAGGGGCAACTGGTGTAGACCAGATACGGCGTTGTTAAACGCGGCGTTGTCGAATGGAAACGGTGCCGCAATCTTGGAAACGGCGCGGCAACGGACGCGAAACGGACGGGAAATACGCGAGCAAGGAAGCCGTGAGCGCGCCCGTCCCGGCTAGCGGCGGAACAGCTCGTGGGCGCGGTCGCGGAGATTAGTTGCTCGAATGACACCTTCGTAGCGATTGATGCGCAGGCGCGGGAAGGCGTTAAAGAAGCGTAGGTCGCGGCGGCTGAGTGACACGCTCGGCACCGGACGGCTTATGCCCTTGCCGGCAAGGCGACGACTGAGCGACGGACGCGGCATGCTCGGTGCGGCATCGGCCACGCGGCGGGCGGCAAGCGCCAGGCCGCGAGCACCATCCGAGATAAACGTCGGCATCGAAGCCTTCTCGCGCAGGGCATCGAGCGCCGCGTCGCCCAGCTCGACCAGCCACGAGTTAACGGCACGGCCGCGGATGTGCGTCTGCGCCACCGAGTCGATCGCCGAATCGGGAATACGTTCGAGCATGGAGTCGGACGCATCGGCAAGCGACTCATTGATGCGGTCGGCAAGGTCGGCCCGGACGCGCTCCAGCTGATCGGACAGACGCCGCCAGCTCGCCAACGAGCACAACGCGTCGACCATCATCGCGACCGCGACGATAAAGGCGGACAGCCGCACAATCAGCACCGGCAGATGGCCAAGCAGCCCCAGCAATGCCGGCTCCACTAAACGGCAAATACACAACGCACCCAAGCCAAACGCGCAGGCCCAGTACAGGCAAATGCGTCCGTGCAAGTTAAACGGCAGGTGCGAGTAATCCCAAAAGCGAGCGCCCGTTGTTTTTTCCAACAGTACGCCTACGCTGTACTCAATCACGCTGCATACGAGCGCTGCAGCGACAAACTGGCTTGAGGCATCCGGAATCCCGCGCAACAGCAGCCAGCAGGCAATGCCGCCCACACCATAGATAGGACAACACGGCCCCAGCAAAAAGCCGCTGTTGGCAAATCGTCCGTGATTGAGCATGGCGCAGACCGTCGACTCCCACGCCCAGCCGCAAAACCCGTAAAAGGCAAACGAGAGCACCAGTGCCGAAAGCGGGCAGACGGCAAGCGTCGCGCCGCCAAACGCCATATCAATCGCGGTCCCCACCGTCTACCCTCTCCTCTTTTCGCTCGATTCGCCACTCACGTCATCGTCCGCCTCGTCCTTGCGCCGCAGACGACCGGCGACCGTCTCGCGCAGAGCGCACCATTTATCTGCCAGGCATACAATCCAAGCCTCACGACACGTCGGCGGCACTGGCACCAGCGGAAACATATGCCGCACGATAATATTCCGTTCGCGCGGCGTCAGCTCAAAATCTTCCTCCGCACGTGCCAGGGCAAAAAACGGGTGGCGAAAGCCATGCAGCCGATGGCTTGGGTCGGGATCGTGCCAGTCATAGAGAAAGTAATCGTGCAGCAGGGCCCCGCGCAACAACGAAGCACGGTCGACCGAAATGCCGGCACGGCCCAAGCGCTCGGCAAAGGACAGGCTCGCCCGCGCTACCGAAGTCACATGTGCATAGACCGTCACGTCGCCATGCTGGATAAACTCGTGCGTCAGGTCCAAGCGGCCCGCCTGGGCCAGCTGGCGGGCGGCATAGTCGACCTCGTGCGCGATTTTTTCGGCACGAACGGCATCGGACATGCTGCCTCCTTCCAGCGACTCACGGCGACAAGCCACGGCCTGTGCACAATCGATAAAAACATCATGGAACATATCAGTATGGCATCGGACAAAACGTTTTGCCCCACCAGTTGGCGAATTACCGCGCCGCCGTCACATATCAAACGCCAAAATGTGCGAGACTGTCTTGTGCAATTGTGTCGGCCGAGGGAGCGCCGGCGCTCGATTCGCATGGAGTAACCCACAACGATGCTGCTTACGCAAACGACAACGCCCGAGGACGTCAAGGCTCTTAATCGTGCCGAGCTCCCGCAGCTCTGCGACGAGATTCGCCACGCCATCCTCGAAAGCTCCGCCGCCGTCGGCGGGCACGTTGCCCCCAACCTGGGCGTCGTTGAGCTTACGGTCGCGCTCCATCGCGTGTTTAACTCCCCTATCGACAAGATTCTCTTTGACGTTTCGCACCAGACCTACGCCCACAAGGCGCTGACTGGGCGCGCGTACACTTATATCGATCCGAAGCGCTTTGGCGAGGCCTCTGGCTTTGCCAATCCCGACGAGTCCGAGCACGACCTGTTCGCCATGGGCCATACCTCCACGTCGGTGAGCCTGGGCTGCGGCCTGGCGCACGCTCGTGACCTGGCGGGCGATACGCACAACGTCATCACCGTTATTGGCGACGGCTCGCTTTCGGGCGGCTTGGCGTTTGAGGGCTTTAACAATGCCGCCGAACTCGATAGCAACCTGATCATCATCGTCAACGATAACGACCAGTCCATTGCCGAGAACCATGGCGGCCTGTATCGCAATCTGGCCGAGCTGCGAGCCAGCAACGGTACCTGTGAGCGCAACGTTTTCCGCGCGATGGGGCTCGACTACCGCTATCTGGACGCCGGTAACGACGTGTTGGCCCTCGTCGACGCGTTGCAGGAACTGCGCAATATCGATCATCCCATCGTGCTGCACGTCTCCACCGCCAAGGGCAAGGGCTTTGAGCCAGCCCAGAACGACCCCGAACGCTGGCATCACGTGGGTCCGTTTGACATGGCAACTGGACGCAAGCTCTGCCCGGGCCATCCGAGCGAGCCTGCGCCGCGCACCTATGCCGACATTACGGGCGAGGCGCTCAGCGCCGCCATCGAGCGCGATTCGCAGGTCGTGGGCATCACGGCCGCCACGCCCTACATCATGGGCTTTACACCCGAGCTTCGCGCTGCCGCCGGCAAACAGTTCGTCGATGTGGGCATTGCCGAGGAGCACGCCGTGACCTTTGCCACCGCGCTTGCGCGCTCGGGCGCCAAGCCAGTCTTTGGTGTGTACGGCACGTTTTTGCAGCGCGCTTACGACGAGCTGTGGCACGACCTGTGCCTCAACGACGCCCCGGCAACCATTTTGGTGTTTGGTGCGTCAATCTTTGGCACCACGTCCGAGACGCACCTTTCGTTCTTTGATATTTCCATGTTGGGCGGTCTTCCCAACATGCACTACTTGGCGCCGGCCTGCATGGAGGAATATCTGTCCATGCTGAGCTGGTCGCTCGACCACCGCGAGCATCCCGCGGCGATCCGCGTACCGGGCATTGGCTTGGTAAGCCGTCCCGACCTTGCGCCTGCCGAAGACACCGACTACAGTGCCGTTCGCTACAACGTGGTGCGTCAGGGCCGCGACGTTGCCGTGCTCGCGCTTGGCGATTTCTTTGAGCTGGGCGAGCGCGTGGCAAACCGCTTGGCTGCCGAGTACGGTATCGAGGCCACGCTCGTCAACCCGCGCTTTGCAACCGAGCTTGACCGTGAGTTCCTCGACAGTCTTGCCGCCGAGCATCGCGTTGTCGTCACCCTCGAGGACGGCATCTTGGACGGTGGCTGGGGCGAGCGCGTCGCGTGCTATCTGGCCTGCACGCCTGTGCGCACGCGCACCTTCGGCATCGCCAAGGGCTTCCCCGACCGCTACGACCCCAACGAGCTGCTCGCTCAGAACGGCATGACGGTCGAGAACATGGCCGCCGAAGCCGTAAGACTACTCAACGAGTAAGAAAACCTCCGCAAGGAAAGCACCCCTGCGGAGGTTTTTATTTTCGCGACGCGATTATCTCAATCTGTAACATCTAGGGTCCGAATTTCCGTCTAACTGTTACAGATCTGGATAAGACGTCCTAGTTCCAGACCTTTGTCTCAATCTATAACAGATAGAGACCTTTTGGCCGTCCAGATGTTACAGATTGAGACATTCGAATTCCCCTGAAGAGAAAATCTCGATCTGTAACAGTCGCTCGGCAAAAACGGCTGCAGATGTTACAGATCGAGACAAAGCAACAAGGCATGCCGCCGCATCGGCCAAAACCACCACGAAGGTGCCTGTCCCTTTTTAGTAGGTAGAATAACCCATAAGGTAAGTATGTTTCTGAGTTATTTCGTGTTGACCCATTTGAGCGCGATAGGGTATAACTCTACTCAACCGCTAGGGATTTTATTGAGAAAGGTGTTCTACCATGAGCAAGAACCTCTCCCAGCAGGTCGTTCTCGACCGCCGCGGCTTCGTTGCCGCCACCTTCGCAACCGTCGCCGGCCTTGGTCTTGCCGGCTGCTCCGACACCAGCGCCGAGGCCGACAAGGGTTCCGCCGCCGGCTCTTCCAAGAGCTCCGAGGATACCGAGGCTTCCACCACGCTCGACGCCAAGGCATTCGACAAGCTCGTCGACAACGGCCCCAAAGCCGACGACGATGCCATCGCCGCCAGCACCTGGGCCACAGCCGTCAAGGACGCCGGCGTCTTTAAGATTGGCGGCGTTCAGACCTCTACGCTTTTCTCCCTCCTCAACGAGAAAGACGGTCAGACCCGCGGCTTCGATGCCGGTATCGCACAGCTCCTGTCCAACTACATTCTGGGCGAGAACAAGGTCGAGATCACCCAGGTGACCTCGGACACGCGCGAGTCTGTCCTGCAGAACGGCCAGGTCGACGCCGTCTTTGCCACCTACACCATCACTGACGAGCGCAAGAAGCTCGTCTCCTTCGCCGGTCCCTACTACTACACGCAGCAGGCCATCCTGGTGCTCGCCGATAACGACGACATCAAGAGCGTCGACGACTTGGCCGACAAGAACGTCGCCGTCCAGTCCGGCTCCAACGGCCCCGCCATCCTGGAGGAGTTCGCTCCCAAGGCCAGCCAGCAGGAGTTTAAGACCGACGAGGAGGCCCGCCAGGCACTCCAGCAGGGCCGCGTTGACGCCTACGTCATCGACAACAACATGCAGCAGAGCGCCCTGGTCCGCGAGCCCGGTAAGTACAAGATCGCCGGCAAGTCCTTCGGCAACAAGGAGCCCTATGGCATTGGTCTGCCGCTCGATTCCGACGGCGTCGCCTTCGTTAACGACTTCCTTAAGAAAATCGAGGACGACGGCACCTGGACCGAGCTGTGGCAGATCTGCATCGGCGACCGTACGGGCGACACCAATGTTCCCGAGCTGCCCGAAATCGGCGCCTAGGCAGCGTGCCTGGTAACGGCCGCAACGAAACCATACGGAAACGCATGATGCGCTTTATTGCGGTAAACTGTTTTCTCACTGAGTTGTCGGGGCTTCCGTACACACGGGAGCCCCTTTCCTTATCGGCGGGAGGTCCGCATGAGTCTTTCCGAGCTCTGGTCGCTCTATGGCCAGAACTATATCGACGCGCTGCTCGCAACCTGGGGCATGACGCTTGAGTCGTTTGCCATCGCCATGGTGCTGGCCGTCGCCGTCACCGTGATGCGCGTGTCGCCGCTCAAGCCGCTGCGCGTCTTTGGCGACCTGTATGTCCAGGTCTTCCGTAACATCCCCGGCATCGCGCTGCTTATCATCGTCGTCTACGCGCTGCCGCCGCTCAAAGTCGTCCTGCCCTACCGCACCTGCGTTATCGTCGCCACGGTCCTTTTGGGCTCGGCCTTTGGTTCCGAAAACTTTATGAGCGGCATCAACACCGTCGGCGTCGGTCAGGTGGAAGCCGCCCGCTCGCTGGGCATGAGCTTTAACCGTATCCTCGCCAAAATCGTGATTCCGCAGGCGCTGCGCTCGAGCGTGCTGCCCATGACGAACCTCTTTATCGCCGTCATGCTCACTACCGCCTTGGGCAGCCAGGTGCCGCTTAAGCCGCAAGAGCTCACCGGCGTGGTGAGTTACATCAACACGCGCTCGCTCGGCGGCGTCGCCGCGTTCTTTATCTCGGCGCTCGGCTACCTGGGCACGGCCTTTGTGGTGAGCCACATTGGCAACTACATCGATAAGAAGGTGAGGATCCTCCGATGAGCAAGCACTCCACCTCCGCGCTCACCATGCGCGATGCGCTCTACGAGGCTCCCGGCCCCAAGATGCGCGCCAAGATTCGCATCGGCACCGCCATTTCGCTCGTTGCCGTGGCCGCGCTCGCCGTCCTGGTACTGCAGCGCTTTTATGTGACCGGCCAGCTTTCGGTCCACTATTGGTATTTCTTCACGCACCTCACCACCTGGAAGTTCTTGCTTGCCGGCTTTGAGGGCACCGTTAAAGTCGCACTCACCGCTGGCGCCATCGCACTGGTGCTGGGCCTAGGCCTTATGCTCGGCCGCACCAGCGACATTAAGCCGCTGCAGCTGGTCTGCCGCGTGTTCACCGATTTCTTCCGCGGCGTGCCGAGTCTGCTGTTCATCTACTTCTTCTTTTTGGTGCTGCCCCAGTATAAGATCGCGCTGCCGTCGTTTTGGATGCTCACGCTTCCTGTCGCGCTCGCTGCAGCCGGCGTACTTGCCGAGATCTTCCGTGCCGGCGTCAACGCCGTGCCGCGCGGCCAGGTCGAAGCCGCCCAGGCGCTCGGTCTCTCCAAGGCTAAAATCACCTTTAAAATCGTGTTGCCTCAGGCTATTCGGTTTATTATTCCGTCGTTAATCTCACAACTTGTAGTCGTGGTCAAGGACACCACCGTCGCCTATGTGGTGAGCTACCCCGACCTCATGCAAAATGCCCGCGTGCTCATTACCAACTACGATGCACTCGTATCGGTCTACCTGGTAATCGCGGTCATCTACATCCTCATCAACGTCGCGATCAACAAGGCCGCCGTCTACGTTTCGCACAAGACCGGCGCGACCATCATCCGCTAACGCTTTACCATTTCGAGTCATAAGGAGCCGAGCACCATGGCACAGAGCACCTCTTCCACCGGCAATCAGCCGCTGATCGAGCTCAAACACGTCGATAAGCACTATGGCGACCTGCACGTCCTCAACGACATCAATCTCTCGGTCGACCGCGGCGAGGTCGTCGTTGTAATTGGCCCCTCGGGCTCGGGCAAGTCGACCATGTGCCGCACCATCAACCGCCTGGAAACCATCGACTCGGGCGAGATCCTCATCGAAGGCGAGCCCCTGCCGCAAGAAGGCAAGGACCTTGCCCGCATGCGCGCCGAACTGGGCATGGTGTTCCAACAGTTCAACCTGTTTGCACATATGACGGTGCTGCAGAACGTCATGCTGGGACCGGTCGATGTGCTGGGTGTCTCCAAAGACGAGGCCCGCGAGCGCGCCATGGACCTGCTGGGCCGCGTGGGTGTGGCCGAGCAGGCCGATAAGGTGCCCGCACAGCTCTCGGGCGGCCAGCAACAGCGCGTAGCCATCGCCCGCTCGCTTGCCATGCAGCCCAAGGCCATGCTTTTTGACGAGCCCACGAGCGCCCTTGATCCCGAGATGATCAACGAGGTGCTCGAGGTCATGGTGCGCTTGGCGCAGCAGGGCATGACGATGATCGTCATCACGCACGAGATGAACTTTGCCCGCCGTGTGGCCGACCGCGTCGTCTTTATGGCCGACGGCCAGATCGTGGAAACCGGCACGCCCGACGAGTTCTTCGACCACCCCCAGACCAAGCGCGCCCAGGACTTCCTCAACTCCATCAAGGGCCACTAACCAGACCGCCCACCCGCCAGCCATGCCCATCCAAACTCGAAAGTTACACCTATGATCGGAACTCGCACTTCATCGTCATACACCCCGCACGTCGACGTCGCCCCCGCCGACCGCCCACTCATCCTCGTCGCACCGCGCTGGGAAGAGGCAGAGCCGTTTTTAACCGAGATGCTCTCCCCCAACGAGGAAATCGCAAGTGTCTTTGTCGATGCCATCCTTGCCGCTGGCGGCCTGCCGCTGCAGATGTCCATCACCGAGGACATTGAGGTCATCCGTCATTACGTTGATATCGCCGACGGCATCGCCATCCCCGGCGGCCCCGACGTCAATCCCAAACGTTGGGGCGATGATCGACCCTACGACCCCACCCTCTGCTGCGAGATCCGCGATAGCTTTGAGTTTAAGCTGGTCGGCGAGGTGCTTCGCGCCAAGAAGCCGCTCTTTACCACCTGCCGCGGCACGCAGCTGCTCAACGTCGCCACTGGCGGCACCCTGTGCATGGACGTGCCGAGCCTGGGCGCTCGCGAGGGCCGCACGCAGTGGCGCCACGCCCACGTGCTCAACGACCCCGTGCATCCCGTCGAGGTCGTGCCGGGCTCGTTGCTCGACCGCGCGGTTGGTGGCGCCAAGCTTATCCAGACCAACTCCGCACACCACTGCTGCGTCGATTGTCTGGGTAAAAGCACGCGCTTGGTCGCCAAGGCAACCGACGGCGTTCCTGAGTGCATCGAGGTCGAAGGCCAGCCGTTCTGCCTGGGCGTGCAATGGCACCCTGAGTACACGTGGAAGACGCTCGAGACCGACTTTAACCTGTGGAAGTCGTTTGTCGAGGCGGCAGCCAAGGTCAAGCAGGCCCGCTAGCACGCGAACCACAAAACAGATAAGGGCGCCCCGCCGGCCACATGGTCCGGCGGGGCGCCCTTTTACCTATATGCTGCCTGCACGCAGCCCAAGGCCCGCAAGCTCTTATTCGGCCGCCTCGCGCAGGGCCGACATCGTAGCCGCATATTGCTGCTGCAGCGCATGCATTCCCTCGCGAGCGCCGTCAACGGCATCGGCGCCGCGCAGCGCCTCGGTCACCACGACCGCCGGCTCGTACAGATTATCGAATCCCAGGTTCTGGCTCACGCCCTTGAGCGTATGCGCTGCCATAAACGCACCTTCGGCGTCTCCCGCCGCCATGGCGGCCTCCAGCTTGTCCATGCTCTCGTCATCCAAAAACTTGAGGGCAAAGCGGCTAAGCATCTCCTCGCCCATCAGCCGAGCGCACGCGTCTTCATAATTAGCGCCGATCTTCTCATACGCCTCACGCATGGAAATCATGGGTTAAACTCCTTTGGTCAAACTAAATCGTGGGAAATGCGACGACGTCGGCGGGGCGTGCCAACGTCTCGGCAATACGGTCTTGCACCTCGAGCAGACAGTCGAGCAACAGCGGGTTAAACTCACCGCACTTACCGTCCAAGATCATCTGGATCGCCTCCTTGTGCGGGATAGCGTCCTTGTACACGCGCACGCTCGTCAGAGCATCGTACACGTCGGCCACCGAAACCACCTGTGCGGCAATGGGAATATCGTCGCCCTTAAGGCCATCGGGATAACCCTTGCCGTCCCAGCGCTCGTGGTGCCAACGCGCAATCTGGTACGCATATTCCATAAGCGCATTGCCGACGTGATGTCGGCCCAGCTCAAGCAACATGTCGGCGCCAATCGTAGTATGCGTCTTCATAATCTCGAACTCCTCGGACGTAAGGCGTCCGGGTTTGTTGAGAATCGCATCGTCAATCGCCATCTTGCCGATATCGTGCAGCGCCGAAGCCAGGGCAATCGTGGAGCGTTCCTCGTTGTCGAGGGAAATGGTGTCGCTACGCTGGACCAGACAGCCAAGCAGCAGCTCGGTCAGCTTTTCGATATTCGTAACGTGCCTGCCGCTCTCGCCATTGCGAAGTTCCATGACACCGGCCATGATGTCGATGAGCATGCGACTGTTCTTGACGCGCTCGTTGTACTGCTGGGACAGCAGGCTCGTCAGGCGGCGCTGTTTGGCGTACAGACGGATAGTGTTGCTTACACGACGGCGCACGACACGGGCGTCAAACGGGCGGCTGATATAGTCCGAGGCGCCCAGCTCGTACGCACGCAGAACCACATCGTCGGATTCTTCGCTCGAAATCATGATGACAGGCAGATTGTCAACAACCGATCGGCGCGACAGATCGGCCAGCACCTCAAAGCCGCTCACGCCCGGCATGACAATGTCCAGCAGCACGAGCGACAACTCATCGCCATAGCGGTCGACCATATCGAGCGCCGTACGACCGTTTTCGGCCTCGAGGATGCAATACTCGTCCTTGAGCATCTCGTTGAGAATGGCTCGGTTCATCTCGGAGTCATCGACGATAAGCACCAAAGGCTTTTCGCTTTGGAAGACCTCGATGAAATCGCCATCGGTCACGACCGTACCGGCTTTTGCCTTAGCACGGCTCAGTAACTGGACAGCGCGGCCAACGCCCTCATCAACCGTCTCGCCATGAATGCGAACGCCACCAACACATGCCGTCAAGCTCACGTGCTCATGGCCCGGAATAATCGCGGAACGAACGGCATCGGATACCTGACGCAGGCGACGGGCGAAGTCATCGGAGGGAATATCGGGCATGACGGCCACAAACTTGTCGCAGCCATAGCGCACAAGTTCGTCAGTCGAACGAATACCGCTGCGTATGGCTGTCGCCACGGCACCGAGCGCAAGGTCGCCGGCATGGCGGCCGCACGTATCGTTGAAGACCCTAAAATCATCAAGGTCGATCACCGCAACGCCGGCATTCATGCGGGCGCTACGGAGCTTTTCCTCGTAATATCGGCGATTGCGCACACTCGTCAGCACGTCGGTGTAGACAAGGTCCTCTTCTGCAGTCTCTTGTTCATCGATCGGACGCACCATCAGCAGGACGTGAGGCTCGCCCTCGACCTTCAGAGGGCGTAGGCGAGCGCGGTACTCAACACCATCGTTGAGCAGTTGCTCCGACAACTCATCGGAGTCTGCCAAAGCCTCAAGACTCGACTGACGCAGACAAGGGCAGCGATCGCCGGCGAGCAGGCAGTTAGGCTCGCTCTTAATCTGATCGTCCGACAGCAAACGCACCACGGGGTAGGTCTTCGCGACGCGGGCGACCTCAGCGGCAGCCTCCTCGTCGGTTAGATTGACCTCGTGATTATTGAGCATATGGGGCCCCTTCGATAGTTTCGCATGGTAGCGGTGGGTTCCAAATGCTACAAGGATAACACCTTGCCGATGCAGGTAAGCACGTGAATGCTGTTACATTTTTATGACCTGGCAAACGGTGGTAATGGAACCGCGGGCGCGTGGTTATTGGCGCATTCGTTAACAATGACGAAACGCCAACAGTCCCCCTCCCCGCAGGTCATCGAGCGTGCTAACGCTCCAAGACATCGTGAACGGCGTTTGCCGCCGTAACGGGGCGATCGCGCAAACCGTTATGCGCGCCCGGGATCGTCACAAGGGGGCAATCGAGATATTCGGCAGCCGCTCGCGTACCAGCCTCGCGGGGTGTACCGACCGAAAGCTCGCCCAAAAACACAGCCGACACCGCCTTTGATTCGCGGGCGCGCTCCCAGTCGGGAGCATATGTCATATTTGTTCCGTATTCATTGGCCATAAAGCAACGACCATTGCGCAGGGCATGCTTGGCTTCCGCTTCGGTCGTCCCAGGAGCCTCGGGGTCCAAGTCGCCGAGAGCTCCCAAGAAAAGCCGAAGCGCCCTTGAAACCTTTCCAGCCGCAATCATATCGAGCAAAATCGGAGCTGCGCCCATGCCGACGCCTTCGGCCGACACAGCCGGCTCATGCAGAATCGCACGGGCGACGAGATGGGGTTCGGTGCGAAGAAGCTCCAGCGCCACCAACGTACCGGCGCTGTGCGCAAGCACATTTGTCGGAGCGCCAACGTGTTCGATCACGGCCTGCAGGTCGGCGGCCTGAGCGGCAAGATCATAGCTGCCGTCTGCCGCTTCGCTGCTGCCGCCACAGCCGCGGCGGTCATAGGCAATTACGCGGTAGTTGCGACCGAGCTCACATGCGATGCCGTCGAAAAATGTGCCGTCGACACAAGCGCCGTGCACGCACACCAAGGCAGGAGTATCAGGCGACACATCCGGGCCGGCATATTCGCGACAGGCAATCGTGGTGCCCGCATTCTCGACCGTAAAATCCATGTTGTGCCCCCATCATCAACGCCCATCCAGTTGCGCGTCAGTACGGCTGGATAGACCCGCATTGCTTTACGCCTTGTTAACAGATTAACTTTACCCGACCCGAGGCTTTTCATGACACGGCATAATGAGCGACGTGAAAAAACGAAACTTGTAAAGCAAGAGCCCGCACCCTGCTTTGGAGCCGATGCTATGCTTAGGCACAATTGTCTTGAGGAGCATATGCCTATGTCTACGTTTTTGAATGCCAGCCCCATCTTTGGGCCCGTTCGCAGCCGTCGCCTTGGTCTCTCGCTCGGCGTCAACATGATGCCGGCCAGCGGCAAAATCTGCACGTTCGACTGCATTTACTGCGAAAACGGCCTCAACGCCGAGCGCCCCTGCCACGAGCCGTACAACACAACCGCCGTGGTACTCGACGCGCTCGAGGCAAAGCTGCGCGATATGGCAGCCGAGGGCGAGCTCCCCGATGTGATCACCTTCGCAGGCAACGGCGAGCCCACCGCCGCACCGGAGTTTCCGCAGGCCATCGCCGGTGCCGTCGCGCTTCGCGACCAGCTGGCCCCAAACTCCAAGATTGCCGTGCTCTCCAACGGCACGCGCGCCGACCGCCCCGAGGTACACAATGCGCTCATGATGGTCGACGACAACATCCTCAAGCTCGATACGGTCGACCCGGCGTTTATCCAGCTGCTCGACCAGCCTGTTGGCCCCTACGACGTCGAGCACCAGATCGAGACGTTCGCAAGCTTTGACGGTCACGTTATTATCCAGACGATCTTTTTGAACGGCAAGTATCAGGGCAAGCTCATCGACAACACCGGCGAGGAGTACGTCGCCCCCTGGCTCGCGGCGCTTGAGCGCATTCGCCCACAAGAAGCGACCATCTACACGGTGGCGCGCGAGACACCGGTCGCAGGCCTTGCCAAAGCAGCACCCGAGGTGCTTGACGCCATTGCCGCGCGCGTCCAAGCCCTCGGCATTCCCTGCCAGGTGAGCTACTAGCAAAGCCACGCAGCAGCCAGTGTCCGCCATCCCACTCCATCAGTTGCGGTGATATAGTTCCTGTTTATGCTGTTAAACCGCTTAGATCGGAACTATATCACCGCAACTTTTATGGACGCGTGGGTGGGCTATACTAGCTGCGGATGAAAGGAAGTTAGCCATGTATGACAAAGGACCCGTGCCTGGCCGCAACGACGCTTGCTGGTGCGGCAGCGGCAAAAAATACAAGAAATGCCACAGTGCCTTTGATGAGCGCCTCGAGCGCTTGTGGGAAGAGGGCTGGGAGGTTCTGCCCCGCACACTCTACAAGACGCCCGCCGACATCGAGGGCATCAAGCGCTCCGCTGCCATCAACGTGGGCGTGCTCGACTACGTAGGCGAGCATATCGCCGCAGGCATGACCACCAACCAGATCGACCAGATGATCTACGACTACACCGTCGAGCACGGTGGCACGCCGGCCGATCTCAACTACGAGGGCTATCCCAAGAGCGTGTGCACCTCAATCAACGACGTGGTCTGTCACGGTATCCCCTGCGATACGGATGTGCTGCACGAAGGCGACATCATCAACGTGGATTGCTCCACGATCTTGGACGGCTACTTTAGCGACTCGAGCCGCATGTTCTGCATCGGCGAGGTCTCGGCCGAGCGCCAACGCCTGGTCGACGTCACCCGCGCCAGCGTGGAGGCGGGTCTGGCGGCCGTCAAGCCATGGCTACCGCTGTCCGTTATGGCCGAGGCCGTGCAAAAGACCGTCGAGGACGCCGGCTTTAGCGTGGTGCGCGAGTACGGCGGACACGGCATTGGCAAGGAGTTCCACGAGGACCCGTTTGTGGGCTTTACCACCGAGGCACCCGATGTGGACACCATCATGGCCCCGGGCATGGTCTTTACCATCGAGCCCATGGTCAATGCCGGAGCGCCCGACATCAAGATTAGCAAGGGTGACGGTTGGTGTGTGCGCACCAAGGACGGCAGCGATTCGGCCCAGTGCGAGGTACAGCTCGTGGTGACCGAGGACGGTTACGAGCTGCTGAGCTGGTAGCCGTGGATGCGCCGGATGCTGACGGGCACGCTCGTCTTGCATCCGGCGTTTTTTAGCGTTTTGCCTGATATAACCTGCCAAAATAAACCTGTCCCTTTTTGGCAGGTCGAGCGGAGAGGACTGCTTGTGAACATCCTGGTTTTGCTGCCCGTCAACGACCGTCATCGCGTAATTCTTGAGTCGAGCGCTCCGGGCGAGGACTTTATCTACACGAGCGCCGACGCCGCCACGCGCGAGCAGGTCGCCGATGCCGACGTGATCCTGGGCAACATCGACCCTGACATGCTCACGGCATGCGAGCATCTCCAGCTGTTGCAATTGCAGACCGCCGGCTATGACGACTACCTTGCTGCCGGCACCGTGCCGGCTGACGTCAAGCTGTCTTGCTCGATCGGCGCCTACGGTCAGGCCGTAAGCGAGCACATGTTTGCCATGGTCCTTTCCATGATGAAGCACCTGCCCGGCTATCACGACTTGCAGCGCGAGCATCGCTGGGAGGATTTGGGACCGGTCACCTCGCTCAAAAACGCCAATGTGCTGGTGCTGGGCGCGGGCGATATCGGCGGCCACTTCGCCACGCTCTGCCGCGACATGGGCGCGCACGTCCGCGGCATCAAGCGCCATCCGCTCGTCTACCCCATTGTATTTGAGGACATGGACGGCATGGATGCCCTGTCTGAGCGCCTGGCCGAGGCCGATGTCGTCGCATCCTTTATGCCGAGCACACCCGAGACCCGCGGCCTGGCGAACGCCGAGTTCTTCGCCGCGATGAAGCCGGGCGCCTTCTTTGCCAACGGCGGCCGCGGCGATTTTGTGGTCGCCGACGACTTGGTTGCCGCTCTGGAGTCGGGACATCTCGCCGGCGCCGCGGTCGACGTCACCGATCCCGAGCCACTGCCTGCGACAAACCCCCTGTGGGATGCGCCCAACATGCTCATCACGCCGCACGTCTCGGGCTGGTTCCACCTGGCAGCCACGCTCAACAACGTGGTCGACATCGCCGCGGAGAATCTGCGTCACCTGCAAGCTGGCGAGACGCTTCGCTGCTGGATCGAACACTGATTGTTCCGGCGTTTTGCCAAACGCCGGAACCCCTCGACGCTGCGAGCCCGCCAGAGCGGCAATCTGCCTTTCAATCGTCGGGCATGACCAGAAGGTCAATGCCCTCCTCTTTCACGTCACCTTGCTCGCTCTGGCGGGCTCTCGCTGACTTTTGTCCGACCTGCGGCATTCTCCCTTTTTGGTGCAATGGGGTCAGGTTAGTTTGCACCATTACGTTGGTTTTGCCTGCGATACTTTTGTCAAAGTGATATCAGGCATTCATCTGGCGTTTTCGACGTTTCGCCTATTAGAGCCAGTCCATCTCCTTACCATAATGGTCCGAATAGGCGCTACGCTTGAGTTCTTCATCGCTCGCTGGCCACGCGTTGGACACGTCGATTCCCGATTCATGGCAAGCGGTGGCGAACAGCTTCGACCCCTGATCGATTAGTTGAGACCTGCCCTCGGTCTTCTCGTCTTCGGCTTGCATTTAGAGCTCCACGCTTTCGGCGCCGTTGATGGTTAGGTTGCGCTCGTAGAACGCGGTGAGAGCGCGGATGGCGTACATCACGTCGCGTACGCCGCCGGTCTCGTAGCTCGAGTGCATGGCAAGCTGCGGCAGGCCCACGTCCACAGCATGCATGCTCGCCTGCATATTGGACAGATTGCCGAGCGTGGAGCCGCCGGCCATATCGCTCTTGTTGGCGAAGGCCTGCGTGGGCACGTCGGCGTCATCGCAGATGGCCTGGAACACCGCGCGGCTAAAGGCATCGGTGCAGTAGTGCTGGTTGGCGGCTTCCTTGATGACGATACCGCCGTTGAGCACCACCTGATTGCGGGCATCGCACTTCTCGGCGTGGTTGGGGTGCACGGCATGTGCGTTGTCGCAGCTTACAAGCATCGAGGCAGCAAGTGCGCGATGGTACGACTCGTCGTCAAAGCCCAGCGATCCGTTAATGCGGCGCAGCGCGTCGGCCAAGAACGTCGACATGGCGCCCTGCTTGGTCTCGGAGCCAACCTCCTCATTATCAAAGCAGCAAAAGACCGAAACGTCGTGCGCGTTCTCGGCACCCAAAAATGCCTGCAGCGAGGTATAGGCGCAGGCCAGGTCGTCGAGCTTGGGCGTCGAGATAAACTCGTCGGCCCAGCCCCAAATGCACGCATCCTGACGATTGACCAGGAACAGATCGCGGCCCAGAATCTGATCGGGCTCAACGTCCAGCTCGTCGGCGATCAGGGCGTCAAAGTCGCCCTGCTTAAGGTCACCGGCGCTGATGAGCGGACACAGGTCAACGGCTCGGTTGGGAGCAAAGCTCTCGTTAACGCCACGGTTCATGTGGATGGCAAGGCTCGGGATGATGGCGACTTCGCGCTCGGTAGCGAGCAAACGACTCTCGATACGGTCGCCCTCGCGTACCAGCACGCGGCCCGCGAGCGCCAGCGGGCGGTCGAACCAGGTGTAGTCGATCATGCCGCCGTAGGCCTCGGTGTTCAGGCGCAGCGTCTCGCCTGCGCCGTCGAGCTCGGGCACGGCCTTGACCTTAAACGTCGGCGAATCGCTGTGCGACGCCGTGAGCTGAAAATGATAGTCACCGGCAACGCCGTCCTCGCCCCACGTCGCGGTCAGGTCCTCGCCCACCTTAAAGGCAATAACGCTCGAGGTATTGCGCTGCGTGTAATAACGCCCGCCCGGCTCGATGTCCCACGCCGCGTTCTCGGGCAGGTAGGTAAAGCCCGCCTCGTCGAGCTCGGCCATAATGGTCGCCGCCGTATGGAACATGCTGGGACATGCCTCGATAAAGTCGATGAGGTCGTTGGCGGCCTCGATATCGTCGGCCGTCACATGCGCGCGCTCGGGCGTTTCCTGATCCGTCATGCTCTCCCCTTTCGCTGGGTTGATGGTCCCCTCCAGCATACCCCGCCACGCCAGCGCCGCACTCTTCATTCCATGTTTAATCCCGCGCCGCTCACCAAGTTGAGCCATCATGCCCGCGCTCCTTTTGCGACAATTACGCTAACAGGACGAGAGGAGCCGTCATGAAGCCGCGTAACATTGCCATCGCCTGCGGTGTCGCGGGAGTCGCCGTCGGCCTTGCCGCTGCCACCGGTATCGTTTACCGCAAGCAAATCAAGTCCGCCGCGTCGCTCAAACGCTTGACCGGCTACGCGGATAGCTATGACCTGTACGCAATCGACATCGCCTACGACTACGATCTTGATCGCATCATCGCCGCTGGCGTGCGCGACGACCAGGGCTACATCGATGCCGTGGTGGCGCAGGTGCTGCCCGGTGTGCCGGTACATGTCCAGGCGCCCCAGTTTGCCTGCAGCGCTTTTGTCGCCGTAGATGCCGAAGGCCGCGTGCGCACCGGTCGCAATTACGACTTTAAGGACGACACCTCGGCGCTGCTGGTGCGCAATCACCCACGTGGCGGCTATGCCTCCATCGGGTTTGCCGCCCTTAACAACCTGGGCGATAACACTCCGCTTGACTCCGTCGCCGGACGTGCCGCCGCACTCATGGGCCCGTTTGCCCAGCTCGACGGTGTTAACGAATGCGGCGTGTCCATTGCCGTACTCACTCTGGATTCCAAGCCCTGTGACCAGGACGCGCAACGCCCCGTCATCAATACCTCGCTCGCCATCCGTCTGGTGCTCGACCGTGCCGCCACCACGCAAGAAGCTGTCGACCTGCTTTCCGCCTACGACATGCACGCCATGGCAGGACGCGATTACCACTTCTTTATCAACGACGCCGCCGGTGACGCGCGCGTAGTAGAGTGGGATCCGCGCGATCCGGACCGTGCTTTCAAAGCGACTCCTGTACGCCAGGTTACGAACTTCTACGCCTGCTATGGCGACGAAGTGCTGCCCAACCAAAAGAATGGCGAGCTGGGCCATGGTAAAGAGCGCGCCATCGCAATCGCCGATGTCCTTGACGCCCATGTCGGTGCCCAGGACGAGGCAGTCGCTTGGAAGGCCCTACGCGCTGCAGCGCAAGAACCCAATCCGAAAGACATCACCAGCAATACGCAATGGTCGGTCGTCTTTGACAATACCGAACCCGCCGCCGCCATTACGCTGCGCCGCCACTGGGGCGACGTCGACGCCTTCGCACTGTAAGGACCCAGGCTCGTCGACCTTACGCTCGCCTGACGTTGTTTACATTTCTATACGCTTGAGCTAACACGTTTTACCCCCGTATCAACAGTGTGCGGGGGTAAACTTATGCGCATGTTATAACTTGCCCGGAAGGATTCATCATGCTTAGGATCGGTCTTCTTACCAGTGGCGGCGACTGCCAAGCGCTCAACGCCACCATGCGCGGCATCGTCAAAACGCTTATGACCAATAGCAAAGAACCTATCGAGATCTATGGTTTTGAGGACGGCTACCAGGGCCTTATCTACAGCAGGTTCCGCGTCATGACGCCCGCCGATTTTAGCGGTATCCTCACCCGCGGCGGCACCATCCTGGGCACGAGCCGTACGCCGTTCAAGCGCCTGGATATTCCCGAGGCCGACGGCGTCGAGAAGGTGCCGGCAATGGTCCACACCTATCATAAGCTGCAGCTCGACTGCCTGTTTATGCTGGGCGGCAACGGCTCCACCAAGACCGCCAACCGTCTGCGCGAAGAGGGCCTCAACGTTATCGCCCTGCCTAAGACCATCGATAACGACACCTGGGGCACCGAGCTGACGTTTGGCTTTACGAGCGCCATCGACGTCGCCACCAAGTGCATCGACGACATTCACACCACCGCTTCGAGCCACGGCCGCGTGTTCGTTATCGAGATCATGGGCCACAAGGTTGGCTGGATACCGCTATACGCCGGCGTCGCGGGCGGCGCGGATGTCATCTTGATTCCCGAGATCCCCTACGACATGGATAACGTCATCAAGACCATCGAGCATCGCATGGAGACCGGCAGCCGCTTTACCATCGTGGCCGTCGCCGAGGGCGCTATCTCCAAGGAGGACGCGGCGCTGTCCAAGAAGGAGTACAAGAAGAAACTCGCCGAGCGCACGAGCCCGTCGATCGTCTACGACATCGCCAAGGAGATCGAGGCCAAGACCGGTCGCGAGACCCGCGTCGCCATCCCCGGCCACACGCAGCGCGGCGGCCAGCCCAACGCCCAGGACCGCATCTTTGCGACCCAGTGCGGCGTCGAGGCGGCGCTGGGCTGTCTACGCGGCGAGTTTGGCTACATGATCGCCCTGCGTGACGGCAAGATGTGTCACATGCCGCTCGAGGATGTCGCCGGCAAGCTCAAGTATGTCGATCCCCAGAGCGATCTGGTGCGCGAGGCCAAGGCGTTGGGCATCAGCTTCGGCGACGAATAGCCTCGGCCGAAACTGCTCTCATCGGAGACCCCAGGGCTTACCTCCCAAATCGTCCTCGGACATGTCAGGATCCCGCCGTGCGCTTCGCGCGGCGGGATCCTTCCGTCATGCGGAAAGATTTGGGAGGTAAGCCCTAGGGCCTCCTGCGGTGACTGGGGAGGCCGAGACTATTCGTCTTCTTGCTGCGGGTGCCTGGGGTAGGATGCGGCGTGCATTTTTGGGAGTATTCAGCAGCCGAGGGTGCCTGCATACTGGATTTTGGGCGAAAGGCAGGCACCATGGGCCGCATCCTGTAAAAAAACGAGCGGCTCTAGAGGCGTTGGGACTCAGAATCGGGGCTTTCAGCGCAGTTTTGCACCCCCGCCCCCGCGCCCGCGGACCCCGGGACGCTGAATACTCCGGAATTTGCACGGCGCCCCCTGGGGTACCTGTGGGCAAAAAGCAACCGCCCCGTCAAAGTATGCATTTGCGGGGCGGTTTATGCAAAAATGCTGCTGCGGGCGCGTCGGCAGCTCGCTAGAACTTGAATCCCAGGGCAGGTTACTCGGCGCTTTTGAGGGCGCCGACCATGTCGATCTTGTTGAGGGTACGATTGGTGGCGAGGTTGACGATAAACGTAAAGCCAAAGGAAAGCACCACGGCGAGCACGTAGCTTAGCGGCTCGACCTCAACATCAAAGTACAGCGACGGCATCTGCAAAATGTACGTAAAACTCTCGGCCAGCAAGCCGCCCAGTGGCACGCCCAGCGCGGCGCCAATTGCCGTGAGGATCAACGTCTCCTTGTTGACGTAATGGTGCACCTCGCCACGGCGGAAACCAAGCACCTTGATGGTCGCCAGCTCGCGCTCGCGCTCGGAGATATTCGTGTTGGACAGCGTAAACACCACCACAAACGACAGGCACGCCGCCATAAAGGTCACGAGCACCACGACGGAATTGATAATAGTGAAGTTCGCCTCAAAGTTCTCCCAATGCTCGGCCGTGCTCGAAATCGAAAGCCAGCCGTCACTCTTAAGCTTCTTGCTAAACGCAATCTGGTCGGCCGACGAACCCTTGAGCAGCGCAAAGATGCCATTGAGGCGAACGCTGCGCCCAAACGCGCGCTCATAGGTGCTCTGCGTCATGTAAAGCGTGTTGCCCAGATAGTTAAGCGAAATGTCGCTGACCTTGACCTTGGCTACGTTGAGTGACGAATCCTGGACGTGCGCCGTATCGCCCGGTTGAATCCCCAGCACCAGCTGTGAACTCTTACTCAGATACACGTCTCCGTCACGCAAAGACAGTGGCTCTTTGGACTCATCCTCAAGGCGAACATAGTCGTCCAGATCGTTCGTGCGGTCATCGGGCACCACGATCAGCTGCACGGTCTCGCTCTTTCCGCCGAATGTAAAGGTGACGTTGTCGGTCATGATCGGCAGCGTCGAAGTTACGGTCACACCGGAATCCTTGACCGCGCTTCGCTCGTCGAGCGCCGCGCACGTCTGCGAAAAATCGTCGGGATTGGCAACCGCCAGCAGGTCGTAGCGTGTGATGTGGCCGTACTGCTTGGGCGAAAGCGCGACCGACGTATCACGAATGCCCATGCCGCAGATCACGAGCGCCGTGCAGCCGGCGATGCCGAAGATGGTCATAAAGGCGCGCTTTTTGTAGCGGAACAGGTTACGCGCTGCCACCTTGTTCAAAAAGCCCATGCGGCGCCAGATAAATCCGATACGCTCGAGCAGAATGCGTGAGCCGGCACGCGGCGCCTTGGGGCGCATGAGCGAGGCAGGGGTCTCGGCCATCTCGTGGCGGCAGGCGATAATCGTGGCGCCCACCACGCCCACGGCAAACAGCGCCACCGAAACGATCGAGGACACGATGTCGTACGAAAGTAGCATCTGGGGCAGTGAGTACATGTCGTCGAACACCGTAAACAGGAACAGCGGCAGGCCCACAAATCCGATGATGTTGCCGAGCACGCCGCCGATCAGACAAGCCCACAGCGCATAGTCCACGTATTTGGACAGGATGCGCCCGCGCGAATAGCCGAGCGCCTTATACAGGCCGATGAGCGTGCGCTCCTCCTCGACCATACGCGTGGCGGTGGTAAGGCTGATGAGCACGGCGACGATAAAGAAGATGAACGGGAACACCGTGGCGATAGCCTCAATTGACGAGCTATCGCTCTCCACGCTCGAGTAGCTTGCGATATTGCCGCGGTCCTGGATGTACCAGGTGCATTCGCCCAGATCGGAAAGCTCGGCGCGGGCATCGGCAAACTGCTGGTCGGCGGCGGCGCGGCGCTGATCCAGGTCGGTCTGCGCTTGCACGCGCTCCTCGCTGCCCTCTGCCATGCGATTGATGTTGTCCTGCTCAATCCCAAAGAGCATATTCGCCTGACGCTCAGCCGCGTCCAAGCTCGCCGGCGTGTCGACCGTCAGCTCCTGGGCGCGCGCCTTCTCACGCTCCTCGCGGATCTTCTCGATATTGCCCTTGACCTCATTGATCTTTGCCGCGTAGGAATCCGAATAGGAGTTGAGGCTCTTGGCTCCCTCGACGATCACGTGGACCGCGGAGTAGGAAGAAGATGTCGCGGCGTCCTCGCTCACATAGAACTTATAGTCCGCCGCCGAAGCAGCGCGAAAGGCGTTGACTGTCGAGTCAGAACTTACATCAGTGGGGTCGAGGACCTCAGCCGTAATGGTGTAATCGCCCGCGGCAAACTGGTCCTTGGCGCTTTGATTGGACGAGCTCGCGTCATTGGCGGCAAAACTCACCGTATCGCCGATTTTCTTGCCCGATGCCTTCAGGAACTTCGAAGTCACCGCGACTTCATCGGCGCTCTCGGGCAAATCGCCGTTCACGAGCACCGGCTGATCGATGTTCTCCTTGGAGAGACTCTGCACGACCACGCGCTCGCGCGTTGTGCCCACGGCGGTGTAGGCGGTCTCGGTGTAGATGCCCTCGGCCGTTTCGACGCCATCGACCTCTTGTATGGCGTCGAGATCATCGTCAGTCAGGCCATAGGTCGACTGCACGTTAATGTCATAGACATTTTGCTGGTCGAAGTAGGCATCAACCGAATCACACAGGTCCTCGCAACCCGCCTTAAGGCCGCACATCACGCTCACGCCAAGCGCGGTGATGACCACGATTGACAAAAAGCGCTTAAGACTGCCTCGGATTGTGCGGTAGATGCCACGGCGAAAAACCGTCGGCACCATATCGTTTGAGCTTTGGGCAGTGCGGTAGGTCGTAAAATCCTGCTCGCGCTCCGTGTTCTGCGCGTCGCGGCGTAGGCTGTTTTGGCGGTCTTGGTCCATGGGCGCTACCACTCGATCGTCTCGATAGGCACGGGATTTTGCTGGACCGTCTCGCTCTCCACGCGACCGTTCTTAAAGCGGATCAGGCGATCGGCCATGGGCGCCAGCGCGGAGTTGTGGGTGATGATGATGACCGTAATGCCCTGCTTGCGGCAAGTGTCCTGCAGCAGCTGCAAGATCTGCTTGCCGGTTTTATAGTCAAGTGCGCCCGTGGGCTCGTCGCACAAAAGCAGCTTGGGGTTCTTTGCCAGTGCGCGGGCAATGGACACGCGCTGCTGCTCGCCGCCCGAAAGCTGCGCGGGGAAGTTGGCGAGGCGCTCACCCAAGCCAACCTGGCAAAGCGTTTGCTCGGCATCGAGCGAATCAGGGCAGATTTGCGCCGCAAGCTCAACATTTTCGAGCGCCGTCAGGTTGGGGACCAGATTGTAGAACTGGAAGACAAAGCCGACGTCGGCGCGGCGGTATTCCACGAGCTGCGCCTCGTTAGCGGAGCTCACATCGCGCCCGTCCACCGTCACGGTGCCGGAAGTCGCCGTATCCATGCCGCCCAGAATGTTGAGCGCCGTGGTCTTGCCGGCACCCGAAGCACCCAAAATGATGGCGAGCTCGCCGCGCTCGACCGTAAAGCTCGCGCCGTCGAGTGCGTGAATGCGGGCGTCGCCCTCGCCGTATGCCTTGATGACGTCTTTGAATTCGATATAAGCCATCGATCGGTTCCCATCTGGTCGGATAACTCTTTAGTATTACCCATTTCGCACCGACTAAAAAGGGACGGGTTTATTTTGGCAGGTTCTATATGGGGAAACGGCAGCTATAGATGAGGCGCCGGGGAGGCAGAGAAATCATCGATGGGGTCAGGCCGACCGCCAAACACAACGCACGCATCTCAATCTGTCAGCCAAATCATTCGAACAGCTGTTCGTTTCTATGATATGATTCAGCTATCTAAGTAGGCCAATACGCAGAAAGGCGGCCAACATGGCGTTCGACTTTAAGAAGGAATGCAAGGAGCTCTACAGACCTGCGAGCAAGCCGAGTATCGTAACTGTCCCGCCTATGAGCTACGTTGCCGTTCGCGGAAAGGGCGACCCAAATACCGAAGGTGGCGAGTATCAAAATGCCCTGCCGCTGCTTTACGGCATCGCCTATACCGTCAAGATGTCAAAGAAAGGCTCAAGGAGTATCGAGGGCTATTTCGACTTTGTGGTACCGCCGCTCGAGGGCTTCTGGTGGCAAGACTCCCCGAGCGGCGACATCGATTATGTACGCAAGGACGATTTCAACTTTATCTCGTGCATCCGCCTGCCCGATTTCGTCACTCAGGATGACTTTGACTGGGCGGTCGCGGAAGCCACGGCCAAAAAGAAACTGGACTTTTCTGCCGTCGAGCTGCTTAAAGTTGACGAGGGTCTCTGCGTTCAATGCATGCATACCGGACCCTACGACAGCGAGCCGGCAACCGTAGACGCCATGCATGAATATGCGACCGAGCAGGGCTATGTCCCCGACTTCTCAGACACCCGTTTACATCACGAAATCTATCTTTCCGATCCACGCAAGTGTGCGCCGGAGAAACTTAAGACTGTGGTTCGTCATCCTATCAAGCGCGCTGAATAGCGTGGAGCGTCATTTCACGCGCTGGGTTTTAAGCCAGCCAACCAGCCGCCTCCTAGGCCGTCCGGTAATTATCTTGACGCGGCCCGTCGCATCTTATAAGTTTGTTTTGCTAAAGCTGGAAAGCCTCTCAACGATGCGCAACTCCAGCTCTTTTTCTATCAAGAGGCTTAATGAAATACCAGAAGTCGCGGATATCCATCAACGAACAAATAGCACTATTGACAGAAAACAAGGGTCTTAAGTGCTCTGATCAAAGCGAACTCGAGCGAGCTTTGGTCGAAGCCAACCACTACAGACTGTCGGCCTACTGGTTTCCCTACAAAACCAAATGCAAGTCCGGGATTACCATCTTTCGCGAAGGCACAACATTCGAAACCATCATCTACACGTATGAATTTGACCGAGCCCTCCGGCAGTTAATGTTTGATGCGGTCGGCAGTGCGGTCGGCAGAATTGAGATCTACCTCAGAAGCAGAATTGCCTATCTTGCCTCTGAGGAACGCGGGCCTTTCTGTTACCCAGATGTCGCCATAACGAGGCTCAACTCGGCATGCCCGTCGAGCTCTGCGCCGCACTGGGCTACGCAGCCGTCTTTGGCAGCGCCACCAATACGCTGCTCGCACCCATCCTTATTGGCTGCGAAGTCTTCGGCTTTGGTAACTTGCCGATGTTCATTATTGTCTGCGTTGTGGCTTACCTGTTCAACATGGATAAGTCCATCTACGCCCTGCAGGAGCGGGCGTAGATCGATGTCCAGGCAGGTGGTCTCAGCCGGAAACGGTGTCCCACTCTGAGGCTGTATTCCGGGACACGGTTTCCGCTTGGAACGCCATTCGGAAAGCGCATCCCGCTTTAAAACGGAATTCCGGGACGTAGTTTCCGTCTGAGCCTCCATTCGGAAAGCATGTCCCGTTCTTTCACGGCATCTTGGCTATGCAAAGCGCTCGAGTGTTACTCCTCGTACGCGCCCTCAAGCCGAAGCAGCCACTCCTTGCGATCAAGCCCGCCGGCATATCCGTTAAGCGAGCCGTCGGCCGCCACCACGCGATGGCATGGCACAATAATCGAAACAGGGTTGCGAGCGACCGCGGCCCCCACGGCACGGGGAGACACAACGGGTGTCTCATTTCCCGGCACACGATGTCGAGCCGCAACACGCTGGGCGATCTCGCCATACGTAGCGACCTCGCCACGCGGAATAGAAAGCAGCTCGTACCAAACTTCACGCTGAAACGCCGTGCCAATCAAATGCAACGGCGGCGTAAACCGAGGTTCCTGCCCTGCAAAATAAGCATTCAGCCAAGCCCACGAACGCTCAAGCACCGAAGAAGCCGCACCATTTGCAGGACTCACCGACGACATGCCGCCAGCACCAGAAACTGCATCGGCGCCTTCAACATGTTCAGGATCTTCTTTGAGAAGCGTGGAGCCAAAATGCTCCTGTCCCTCAAACCAAAGCCCCGTCAGACCGCGGCCATCAGCGGCAAGCAAGATTTCGCCCAAAGGCGAAGCAAACGTCGTCGTGACCACCAGCGGCTCCTTTCAAAACTCCGCAACATAATACCGCGAATTGTGCAGACAACCCCAATCGACCCCAAAGTCACCCAAGGCAGCAGGCGCGCAGCGCCGAGGCCGCCGCCGGGACCAGGGCCCGCAACAGCCACGCGCCCCCACATCAGCCCAGCGGCCTCAACCAACAACGACCCCATCGCAGGCCGCTTGCAGCAGCGTCACCGCAGGCGGGGGCCGGGCTCAGTTTTCAGAACACTCCGCAGACCAGTGTGGCGCCTTGTCCGCGGCTCCGAAGGAGCAGGACAAGGCGCCACACATGGTCGAGGACGTTCTGAAAACTGAGCCCGGCCCCCGCCGGACAGGTCACACTACTCGCAGAGCAGCTTAGCGATCTGGACGGCGTTGGTTGCCGCGCCCTTACGGATTTGGTCACCGCAGCACCAGAAGGTAATGCCACGCGCGGCCTCCGGGTTCGAGATGTCGCGGCGCACGCGACCGACCCAAATCAGGTCCTGATCGGACGTATCCATCGGCATGGGGAAGCGGTCGTGCGCATCCTCGGCGCTCATGTCGTCAACCAGCTTCACGCCCGGAGCGGCAGCCAGCGCAACACGGGCCTCGTCAACCGTAATGTCACGCTCGAACTCGAGCGTAATGCTCTCGGAGTGCGAGCGCAGCACAGGCACGCGCACGCAGGTGCAGTTCACGCGCAGCTCGGGCAGGTGCATGATCTTACGGCCCTCGTTTTGTAGCTTCATCTCCTCAGAGGTAAAGCCCTCCTCCTTGACGCCGCCAATCTGCGGAATCAGGTTGCTCGCCAGCTGGGCGGCAAATGCGCGCGGCTCGGGAATCTCCTCGCCACGGCCCAGGGCAGCAAGCTGCGCTTCGAGCTCGGCCATACCGGGAGCACCGGCACCAGAAGCCGCCTGATACGTCGAGACGATCATGCGCTTCACGCCGGCAAGCTGATGCAGCGGCCACGTGGGAACCAGGCCGATGATGGTCGCGCAGTTGGGGTTGGCGATAAGGCCGTGATGCCACTTGATGTCGTCGGCATTGATCTCGGGCACGACCAGCGGCACCTCGGGATCCATGCGGAAGGCATGGCTGTTGTCGACCACGACGGCGCCGCGCTTTACGGCCTCGGGCAGCAATTCCTTGGCGATATCGTCGCCGGCAGCGCCAAGCACAATGTCACAGCCCTCAAAGGCCTCGGGGCAAGCCTCTTCGATCACGATTTGCTCGCCGCGGAACTCGACGGTCTTGCCCGCGGAGCGTGCGCTTGCCAACAGCTTGAGCTTGCCGACCGGGAACTCCTGCTCGTTGAGGCACTCGAGCATCTGGGTGCCCACGGCTCCCGTCGCGCCCAAAATAGCAACCGTGTACTGTTTCATGCTTCCCCCTTTAAAGGTTGTGGCTTTTGCCCGCACGCCGAGCAGGCCGATTATTGTTGCCAGTTTATACAAGAACAGGGCGGGCATGAAACCCGCCCCGTCGAAACGAAACCGAAACGAAACGCCCCGCCGTAGATTTTTGAGACATGACCCAAAAATCTACCGAGCAGTCGCTACTTTTTGAGCGCGGCCAGAGCGGGATCGACCGGCGCGGGAGCCTCCAGGTCGGAGACCTTCACAATGCCGTTCTCATCGGAGAAGGCACGGTAAATGGTCCGAATCGCTAGGTCGAAGTCCTTCTCCTCGACACCGATAATGATGTTGATCTCGTCACAGCTCTGCGAAATCATACGCACGCTCACGCCGGCCTGGCCGAGCATGCCAAACAGATGGCCCGAGATACCTGCACGACCGCGCAGGTTGCGGCCGACGGTAGCGATGAGCGCCAAGCCCTCGACAACCTCGATCTCGAGCGGTTCGACCTCCTGCTGGATGTCGCCCACGAGTGAGTACAGTGAATCGTGCACATCCTGCTCCTGCACCACGGCGCCAAAGCGGTCGACACCGGTGGGCATGTGCTCGACGGAAACGTCATAGCGCTCGAACACCGAAAGCGCACGGCGCATAAAGCCGACGCGGGGCTTGGTGCGGTCGCGGGCGACGTTGATGGCGACAAAACCGCGCTTGCCGGTCACGCCGGTAATGATGGGCTCCGCCTCGCCTTCATCAGCCGTCTCGCTAATGATGGTGCCGGGGTCCTGCGGCGCATTGGTGTTCTTGATGACCAGCGGAATGCCTGCCTCGCGCACGGGAAACACGGCTTCCTCGTGCAGGACGCTTGCGCCCATGTACGAAAGCTCGCGCAGCTCCTCGTAGGTAACGCGCGCAATGGGCTGAGCCTCCGGAACAATACGCGGATCCGCAGAATAGAAACCCGAGACGTCGGTCCAGTTCTCGTATAGGTCGGCGCCCAGGCACTTAGTCAAAATCGAGCCCGAGATATCGCCGCCGCCACGATCGAGCAGCTTGATCTGGCCCTCGCGCGTCGCGCCGTAGAAGCCAGGCATAACGAAGCCGCCCTGCTGGCCATACTCCTGCACCAGCTCGGAGGTGCGATTCATGCTGAGCGTACCGTCGTGATGGAACGCCACAACCGTCGCGGCGTCCAGGAACGGTAGGCCCAGGTACTCAGCCATCAGGCGAGCGGTAAAGTACTCGCCACGGCTCACAAGCTCCTCGGTGGAGTAGCCGCCCGAGCGGGCGCGCTCGGCAAAGGCCGCGAACTCCTCACGGATGGGATAGGTGAGCTCCAACTCATCAGCGATATCAAAATAGCGCTGGCCGATGTCCTCGAGCAGCTCCTCACACGACACGTGGTACTTAACGTGCGCATTGACCAGATAGAGCAGGTCGGTCACCTTGGTGTCGCCCTTAAAGCGGCGGCCGCAGGCGGAAACCACCACAAAACGGCGGGCAGGGTCGGCGTCGACGATGGCCTTGATCTTTTTGAAGTGTTCGGCGTCGGCGACCGACGAGCCGCCAAACTTGGCAATCTTAATCATGGGCTGGAGGTTACCTTTCTAAAAAGCCTCTGCGAACCTATTTTGCGCGCTCTGATACCATGGTTTCACCGATTGGGACCAAGGCATCCGAGGAGCAGTGTTATATGGGAACTTATCATAGTACACGAGGACGCACTTTATCGTGCTCAAGTAAGGTGGCAATCCGTACCGGCATCGCTCCCGACGGGGGTTTGTTTGTCTCGGACGAGCTCGGCACCCAGCAGGTCGATATCAGCTCGCTTGCAGATAAATCGTACTTTGAAATCGCTCAAGATGTGTTGGGAATGTTACTGAATGATTACACGGCCGAAGAAATTTCGGCGTGTGTCGACGAGGCATACCGCGGCACGTTCGCGAGTGAAGAGGTTACGCCACTCGTCAAACTCGACGCTGCGCCGGGCGCTGACGCCCCTCAGACCTATGTGATGGAGCTCTTTGGCGGTCCCACGAGCGCCTTCAAGGACGTCGCCCTGCAGATGCTCCCCCGCTTGATGGCCCGCACTTCCGCCAAGGACGGCGGCGCCGAGCGCATC
Source organism: Collinsella aerofaciens (assembly GCF_027679495.1). Lineage (GTDB taxonomy): Bacteria > Actinomycetota > Coriobacteriia > Coriobacteriales > Coriobacteriaceae > Collinsella > Collinsella aerofaciens_AK. The sequence continues at coordinate 24,811 of NZ_JAQEKC010000012.1, read as the reverse complement.
ATGATCGTCACCGCCACGTCGGGCGACACAGGCAAGGCAGCACTCGCCGGCTTTGCCGACGCCCCGGGCACGGGCATCACCGTCTTTTATCCCGAGGGCAAGGTCAGCCGCGTGCAGAATCTGCAGATGTCCACGCAGGAGGGCGGCAACGTCGCCGTCTGCGGCATCCGCGGCAACTTCGACGACGCCCAGAGTGCCGTCAAGCGCATCTTTGCCGATAAGGAGCTGGCCGAGCGCCTGGAGGCCGCCGGCACCGTGCTTTCGAGCGCCAACTCCATCAACGTCGGCCGCCTGGTGCCGCAGGTCGTCTACTACTTTGCCGCCTATGCGCAGCTGCTGCGCGCCGGCGCCATCGAGGCCGGCGATGCCGTGGAGTTCTGCGTACCGACCGGCAACTTTGGCGATATCCTGGCCGGCTACTACGCCAAGCGCATGGGTCTGCCCGTCGCCAAACTCGTCGTGGCCAGCGACAAGAACAACGTGCTCGCTGACTTCCTGACCACCGGCGTCTACGACCGCAACCGTCCGTTCTTCACGACCATTTCGCCGTCGATGGACATCCTTATTAGCTCTAATCTGGAGCGCATGCTCTACTTCCTGTCCGACGGCGACTGCGAGCTCGTTGCCGGCCTTATGGAGCAGCTTGCCCAGACCGGTCGCTACGAGGTGCCTGCCGAGCTGCTGGCCAAGATCCAGAGCGTATTTGGCTGCGGCTGGGCCAGCGAGGACGAGGTTCGCGCCGCCATCAAGAGCTGCTGGGATGTCAACGGCTACGTGATCGACCCGCACACCGCTTGCGGCTATCACGTCTTTGAGCAGGTCGCCCCCACCGAGGGCGCCAAGGCCCGCGTGCTGCTTTCGACCGCCAGCCCCTACAAGTTCCCGCGCGCCTGCTGCGATGCCCTGGGCCTCGACGTTCCCGAGGACGACTTTGAGGCCATGCGCGTGCTCGAGCAGGCAACCAACACGGTCGCCCCAGCCCAGCTCGCCGAACTCGAGTCCAAGCCCGTCCGCTTCGAAGACGTCTGCGACGTCGATGAGATGGCCAGCTACGTAGAGCAGGCTGCAAAAAAGATAGCAACCAACTAAACCCCTTATAAGGCGCCGGCGAAAGCCGGCGCACCTTCTTTTATCAGATACCTACCGGGATGATGACGAACGTGCATAGCGTGCCTGGCTGTTTAGTTCGTCGCGAGTTCCGCACGCAAAGGAAAGCACTTAATGTGCTTTCCGTCTTGCGCAGGACTGCCCGAGCAGCGAACTAAACAGCCAGGCACGCCAGGAGGACTCACATGATCAAGATCACCGTCCCAGCAACAAGCGCCAACTTGGGCATTGGCTACGATACCCTCGGCATGGCCGTCAGCCTCTACTCGCACTTCACCTTCGAGCGCGCCGACAAACTCACCATCACGGGCTGCCCCGAGGAATTCCAAAACGAGAACAACCTGGTCTACGTGAGCTTTGTCGATGCACTGGCTGCATGGGACGAGCCGGCTTTTCCCGTTGCCATCGACATCCAGACCGACGTGCCCGTCGCCCGCGGCCTGGGCTCCAGCTCCACCTGCGTCGTCGCCGGCATTATGGCCGCCGCCGCACTGACAGGCCACACCGTCGACCGCGCCGAGCTGGTTCGCATTGCCACCGAAGTCGAGGGCCATCCCGATAACGTCGCCCCCGCTATCCTGGGCGGCGCCGTCTGTTCCTTTACGCCGACCGATTCGCTCCCCCAGTGCCTGCGCTACGAGGTGAGCGATCGCCTGCGTTTTATTACCGTGATTCCGCCCTACGAGGTGCATACGAGCGAGGCGCGCAAGGTTGTGCCGCAGGAGATTCCACTCTCCACCGCCGTGTGGCAGATGGGCCGCATCGCCGGCATGACGCGCGGCTTGGAGACTGGTGACCTCGACCTGATTGCCGCCGCCAATGACGACCGCATCCAGGAACCCTATCGTCGCCGTCTGATTCCCGACTACAACGCCGTGCGCGACACCTGCCTTAACGGCGGCGCCAAGACCATCTGGATCAGCGGCTCGGGCTCGACTCTCATGGCCGTGACTGACGACACCATCGTGGCAAAGTTCCTGCAGGTCAAGCTGCGCGAGCAGTTCCCTAAGTGTGATACGCATATTCTGACGTGCGACACAGAAGGCGCTCAAATCGAGTACCTGTAGACATCGCCGATCGGTCTGTCCGGGCCACCCAGGGGCATCCCCTTAAAAACGTCCTCGCACTTGAGGCCCACTTATCCTGCTCCTTCGGAGCTGCGGATAAGCGGGCCTCGTGCTGCGGAATGTTTTTAAGGGGATGCCCCTGGGTGGCCCTATGGCAACGTAGCTAGCGATGTCTACAGGGACCCACGCTTTGAAGGGGCGCCAGGCTGAAATCATGGCCTTTTATTGATAGGGGCTCTTGCTAGGCTGGGGCACTTATTAGAGGCAGGCTTCGGCGATGCGGCGCTTGAGTTCGTCGATGCCGGTACCGGTCTGGGAGCTTGTGATGATCACGTTCTCGGCCGGGACGTTGAGCTGCTTTTTGATGGCTGCTGCTTGGCGGGCCTGCTGGGTGCGGCTGAGTTTGTCGGCCTTGGTGAGGCAGACGATAAAGTTGAACTCGTTGCCCTGTAGGTAGTCGATCATGTCGTGGTCGAGCTTGCTGGGGTCGTGACGAATGTCCACCAACGAGACGACCAAGTTAAAGCTGCGCTCGGAGTCGAAAAAGTCGCCGATAAGCTCGGCCCAGCGGTCGCGCTCGGCCTTGGAGCGACGGGCGAAACCGTAACCCGGCAGGTCCACGAAATGCACGTCATCGGCCTCAAAGAAGTTGATGTTGCTCGTCTTGCCCGGCGTACTGGAAACCTTGACCAGGTTCTTGCGGCCAAAGAGCTTGTTCATGATGGACGACTTGCCCACGTTGGAGCGGCCGACAAAGCTCACCTCGGGGCAGGTGGACTCGGGGATCTGCGAAACCTTGCCGTAGCTGGCGACGAACTTGGCAAGCTGGTAGTTAATGGAATCGGCCATGGACACTCCTTGGTCGTAGGTTTTTACAAAACGGGCGCGCTATTACGCGGCGGCGATACGACGAACGATGTCAAGCGTGATGCCGCTCGCGGTACGGGCGTACTCATCCAGATCGAACTCGCGCTCGCAAATTGCATCGTACGCCTCGTCACAATTATCGCTGATAGCGCGCAACACCAGGCAATCGACACCATTTTTGGTTGCGACATGGGCAATTGCCGCGCCCTCCATGCCGACACAATCGGCATGCGTCGCCTCGATAGCGTCGTTGCGCATGGTGGCGCCCGTCACAAAGCGGTTACCCGTGGCAATCGTGCCGACCAGGAACTGCTTGGTGCCCTCATTCGAAGCGACTGCATTTGTCGAAGCGTCAACAAACCCACGCTCAGCAAGCACTTCGGCGGCAATATCGACCAGCGCGGGCGTCGAGCCAAACTCCTCGAGCCCCGGTGCGGACTCGGCGATAAGCGCGGTATCGGTATCCAGATAGCGCAGGCGTTTGCCAATGACCACGTCGTCGATATGGAGCTTGGGGTTCAAACCGCCCGCAATGCCCGAAAACACAACAGCCTGCGGAGCATACTTGCTAATGAGGTGCTGTGTTGCAGCGGCGGCGTTCACCGTGCCCATGCCCGCCGTTGTGGCGACAACTGTCAGGCCGTCGAGCTCACCGCTCACAACGGTCAAGCCTGCCTCCCGTGCCTCGCAAACGTCGCTCAGCTCTTCCTTAATCTGCATGATCTCTTTTTCGAGCGCACCGATAATCGCAATGGTAGCCATGCCATTCCCCAAACCTATTCGAAATTCTCAACCACGGTATGGTACCAGCATTTTGTTTGACCTCGTCAAACGAACACGCTAAGCCAGTGCAGCTCGCGTATCAAACAGAGCCTTTGCAATCGCGGCCGTAACCTCGCTCGAGCGGTCGCTCCACGGCATCGATGTCATGATACCCATGACATAGGTACAGCCATCGATGTCGATAAGGCCCGCATCGCATGTCGAGTAGTAACCATCCTCGCTAATCCAGCCTGCCTTGTTGCGCACCAAAACCTGCTCGTCCGCAATGCCATCGCGAATAAACGAGCGCGATGTTGATGCCAGAAGGCCCGACAACCACTGTGAAGTCTCGGTATCCATGCTCAGATACTCGCTCATCTCACGCCATAACCTCGCAGAAGTGCGCGGGCAGTAGGTCGGAAAATCACTCATCGGATTCAGTGCCGTTTCGTCATCAACACCCAGATTGGCAATCCAATCCTCATAGCCATCATGGTCAAACGCCGCGCGTAACGCGATAAACGAATCGTTGTCCGAGTTGACGACCGCGGCCTCGATAAGGTCACGCACTGTCTGCCAGCCCATGCTGTAACCACCATACGTGGCTAAAGGCCCATCGAGCGACACCTGCCCCGATTCGACCAACATCTCGCAAATATAGAGTGCATACAGCGCCTTATAACTGCTCGCTCCATACACCTCAACATCGGCGTTATACGTCACGCCCCTACCACTCGATAGGTCGTAGAACACTACACCCACGTCGCCCAGCTCCTGCGCCCGACACAGGGGATCCTGGAGCGAGGCAAGGCTCTCATCCTCCAAGGCAGGAGTCTTGTTATCCACCAACGAGAAGGTCCGAACGGTATCACCCGAAGGGATATCGTTGAAGTCCGCCTTCGAAAGTCTCGTCTTGAGATCTGCCGTCGACAGAGCTTGATCTGCCGACGCTTTGGACTTTGAAACCTTCTCGTTTTGCAGCTGTACCGTTGACGCATCTGGGCGCCCCGTTCGCTCCGAGGCGTAGGTTTTAACGGTAATTCCGAGGATAATAACCGCCGACGTTAGCATCCCAATAGCGGCAATCTTCCTCACGCGGATGCGAGCGCCGGCAAGGCCACGCGAAGACGTGCCCTTCGTCTTATATCTGCTGCCATGCTGCGGCACATACTCGTCCCGCGATGCGATGTTTCGCACGTGGTCTCCTGACTGCCACCGTTTATATACGAGCAGCATGATACCGAGCAGGCATTTCTTTCCAAAGATATTCAGCAGCGTTTAAGGTGTCTTTAAAGAAACCACAAGCGTATTTATCCAAATGGCACGATTCTGTTGCGCATCTCTACCCAAAACGAAGTTGCGGTGAAATGGTTCCTGTTTGGGCGACATGGGCCTAAAAACAAGAACTATTCCACCGCAACTCAGCTGGGAACGAGGGGATATGAGGGCTATGGCATGCTATCCGATAGCGTTTTTGAGCTCCGCACGGCGCTTTTTCATGCCGTCCATGACGGCGTTGCGCAGCTCGGGCATGCGCGCGGTATCCATCTGTGGAACGCCCTCGAGCTTATAGGGAATGCCCAATTGCTCGTACTTGACGACACCCATCGTGTGATACGGCAGCATTTCCAGGCCCACCACGTTGTGCCATGGAGCGATGAGGCGGCCGAGCGCCTCGCACTCCTCAACCGTATCGGTAATGCCGGGCACCACCACGTGGCGGATAACGACCTTAATCTTGCGACGGGCAAGCTCATCACCAAACGCCAGAATGCGTGCGGGATCGCAACCGGTCAGCTTTTTATGCTCAACGGGATCGGCATGCTTGATGTCGAGCAGCACCATGTCGGTCTCGTTGAGAACAGTATCGAACTTCTCGGGATGGTTGGGGTCAAACGCATAGCCGCAGCTGTCGAGGCAGGTATGCACGCGGCCATCGGGGTTGTTGTGCATTGCACGGAACAGGTCGGCTAAAAACGCGGGCTGCAAGAGCGGCTCGCCGCCGGACACCGTAATACCGCCGCTGCGGTAAAACTCATGGTTGCTCTGGAACTCGTCCATCAGGTGCTCGACGGTCACCATGGTGCCGCCGCTAACCGACCAGGTATCGGGGTTGTGGCAATACGCACAGCGCATGGGGCAGCCCTGAACAAACACCACAAAGCGGATGCCGGGTCCATCGACCGTTCCCATCGTCTCAATCGAATGTACGCGGCCCAGGGCAAACGCAGAGTCCTCGGGACGAGCGTCCACACCCTCGAGCGTCATCTCAGCCATTCCCGCTACCTTGCCTCTCATTGGTTTTAGCTACATAAATGCCAGAATCATTCTAGCCCATACGCATGATGGCGAAACGGTTTAGCGGTCAATTGGGTTGTCCTATTTGGCCCTACGCAAGAGCGGCGGGAAGGTTATCGCAACCCGCCCGCCGCTGAGGCAATAGAAATCGATAGACGCCAGACCTTACGCCTTAAGCGTGAGCACCGCACCGAAGGCGGTCGGGCCGCAATGGCTCGAGATGACACCGCCGACCTGAGTCCAGGTAACGTCCTTAAAGCCCAGGTCGTGCGCATAGACTTCCATGTCGTCGCGCAGCTCCTGGGAAAGGCCTACCGAATACGCCAGGCCAATATGCGAGTAGTCAATCTCGCCCTTCGCAACCATGTGGTCAATAAAGGCGCGGGCGCACTTGAGCATAGAGCCGCGGAACTTCTTGGTTGCCACGAACTTGCCGCCCGTTACCTCAATGCAGGGCTTAATCTTGAGCAGATGGGCACCGAGGAATGCCACGTTGGATAGACGACCGCCCGCCTTAAGGAAGGCTAGGTCGGTAGGAACAAAGCCCAGCAGCACACGGTCCATGACGGAATTCGTAAATGCAAAGATTTCGTCGACGGTGGCATCGGGGTGAGCCTCGATGTATTTGGCGGTCTCGACGGCAACAAGCGACTGGCCCACCGAGACAAAACGCGTGTCCATGGAGTAGACGTAGTCGCGACCCTTGGCGGCAATCTTAGAAGACTGGTGTGAGCAGGTCGTGGCCTCGGAATACGCAAGGTGCAGAATAGTCGCATCGGGCTGCTCGGCATGGATGCGATCGTACACGTGCGCAAAATCTGCCGGCGCGCAGCCGCTGGTCTTGGACATCACGCCAAACTCGTTGCAGCGCGAATAAATCTCGAGCGGATCGATCGAGCCGTCCTCGACGGTCTCGTCACCAATCGTGACATGCATAGGTACGCGCACGATACCGTAGCGTTCGCAGAGCTCCGGCGTCACATCCGAACCAGACTCAACCACGATTACGTACTTGCCCATTATCATCACGACCCATCTCAACATTGGCTTTTCAACACATGGCACGCGCCGCCGCACTGTTGCACAACGGCGGCAGAGCGCCAAAGAGACGCCGCCCCTTGCACACAACAAAGGACAGCGTCTCCCTGGAAAAACTCCGTGCTAATCTGAGATTCTACACGGTTTATTACTAAGTGTTACTTACTCCGCAAACGGTCGCTATACGCGATAAACGGTAGTTCGCTGCGGCAACTGCGACACATTCCGCCCAGCAAGTCCAATCGTGCTCCACACACGGTTAATGCGCGAGGCGGTAGAAATTCATCGATGCCGCGCCCTCGGCGTGCAGCTCCATCGCCGGAACCGCCGGCGAATAGGTACGGCTCGTAAGTGCCGCCTCGCCGCCATTTGCAAAAATCTCGACCATCGTAGTGTCCGAAAGCACGCGCAGGTCGCGAAGCTCGCTGAGCTCAATCGACCTCTGGTCGCGCCCATAGCCTTCGTCACCCATGTCGAGGGTAAGCATCCCGTCTGCATAGCGCACAAAGACACCCTTGCGGATTTCGAGCTCGACCATCTTGGCGCCCTCGCAGGAAACCACAAGATCAAACAGGCGGCCCGGCTCCTCAACGGTTTCACCGCCTATCGCGCGAACGCAGTCACCGCGCATCCTCTCAATCTCGTGCGCCGGCCGCTGGCAGAGCTTACCATCGCGTATGCTCAGCTCTCGCGGCACCGTCAACGCGCACTGCCACCCGCGCGCCACCGTCGGGTTTTCTGCCGTCGCGTCGGGGCAACCCGACCATCCGATCATCAAACGCCGGCCTGCAGTATCCTCAAAGGACTGCGGAGCATAGAAATCAAAACCGGCATCGACCATCGGGGGCATGCCCTGCCCGACGATTTTAAAGCTCGGCGCCTCCCAATCGGCCTCGATGGAGAACCACACGCACTGATGCGGATTGCGGTAATGCCAACCATCGGCAGGCACACCCTGCGGACAGCAAACGAGAATAAGCTCGCCATCGAGCTCAAACAGATCGGGGCACTCCCACATAAAGCCAAACTTCTCGTCCAACTCAATGCGCGTCGCATAGCTCCAGTCCTCAAGATTGCGCGAGGTATAGACAAGCACGCACCCGCGATCGTCTTTCGTACGAGCGCCGAGAACCATGTAGTAGATACCGTCGTGTTCAAGGATCTTGGGGTCGCGCACGTGCGTACCGATATCGTCGGGGTAATCGACCGGCCCAACAGCTATGCGCTTCTCGCCCAATTCGTCGGGATTCTCGGCAACCATATGAATCTGGTTTTGCTCACGGCCCGTCAACACGTAGTCGTAATCATCGCGGTCAAAATGCTTAACGTTGCCGGTATAGAAGTAGTGAATCTTGCCATCACGTACAAAGGCAGAACCAGAATACGCTCCACTCGAATCCAAATCGGAATCGGGGAACAACACGGGGCCGCGATTCTCGTACGTCACAAAATCCTTTGTCGTCAGATGGTTCCAAAGCACTGGACCGCCATGCGCAGCATCGAACGGATCGTATTGATGATAGATGTGATACGTATCACCAATCTGAACCAAACCGTTGGGGTCGTTGAGCCAGCCAAGCTCAGGCTCCACATGGAACAAAAGCCTATCGGGGTCGGACGCGATGCGAGCCGCCGTCTCATCCTGTCCAGCTCGCCACTGCTCATAGTCCGCACGCATCACCTTGTTTTTTTGATTAAACATCGCCATTGACCTTCTCGTCTATGGGAAAGGACGCTCGACTCACACGAGCCGAACGCCCTTCCTCAAATGGACTTATCCTCAGATTACGCTGAAGGCTCAACTAGAAGCTGACATCGAAGCCAGCGCCAGCGCCCTCTTCATCAGTGGTCGGCACGCCCTTTGCCTTGTTGTAGGCAAAGATCAAGACGATCGGCACGATAAAGGCGATGAGATTGCCAGCCACATACCACATGAGCGTCTCGGGCGTGACGATGAGCAGGCCAAGCACGCCGGTCAGACCCTGACCGATGGCGCGCACCTCAAAGAGCTTCACGAAGGCACCGCCGCAGCCTGCACCGATGCAAGCGCAGATGAACGGGATGATCGAGTAGCGCATGTTTGCAGCGAAGATAGCGGGCTCGGAGATTCCGACCAGCGTCGGGATAAAGGACGACATGCAGATGTTGCGCTCTTTGGAATGCTTCTTATGAATGAGGTACATGCCGATGGCGCCGCCGCCCTGGGCGATAATGGAAACCGACCAGATGGCCTGGATGTAGTTGAAGCCAGTCGTGGCGACGAGGTTTGCCTCGATACCCTGGATGAACTGATGCGTACCGGTAACGACAAGCGGCTGCAGGAACGCGGCGAAGACAAAGGCACCAAAGACGCCCATCCTGTTGTACAGGATATCGATTACGCCGCCGAGGACGTCGCCGATCAGGTTGCCGAGCGGGCCGAACACGGTGAACAGGGCAACGTTAGCAAGAATCAGGGTAACGGTCGGGACAAAGACAAACGAGACGACCTCGGGGATGTACTTCTGGGCAATCTTTTCGACCTTGGCCATAAACCAGGCAGTCAGGATTGCAGGGAACACGCCGCCCTGGAAAGCAACCATGGGAATGGATAGCGGACCAAAGTTCCAGTACTCAGCACCCGTCGGGTCCATAACGAACGTGTTGCGGTTCATAAGGCTCGGGTGAACCATGACGATACCGACGAGGATGCCCAGGATCGGGTTACCGCCAAAACGCTTGACCGCGCTGTACATAACCAGGACAGGCAGGTAGTCGAACGTGGTGGCGATAATGGCAAAGAAGCTTGCGAGGTTCTTGAGGAACTCGCTGTGGTCGGCAAGGCTACCCTCCATGCCAAAGAGGCCGTTGGCAACGATCAGCGACTTAAGGCCGATGATGATTGCAGCGCCGACGAAGGCAGGAATGATGGGGATAAAGATATCCGAGAATACCTTGAGGACCGAGAAGAACTTGCCCTTCTTGTCCGCCTCGGCGCCCTTGACCTCGGAAGCACTGATCTCCTTAACGCCCGTCAGAGCCATAAACTCATCGTAAACCTTGTTGACGGTACCGGTACCGAAGATGATCATGAGCTGGCCGCTGTTGTACAGCACGCCCTTGACGCCATCGATGTTCTCGAGCTCGGCCTTGTTGTATTTGCTCGTATCCTTGAGCACCAGACGCAGACGGGTCACGCAATGCGTGGCGCCCTCGATGTTCTCCAGTCCGCCGACGTTGTCGACGACTTGCTGGGACACTGCCTTGTAGTCCATGTTCCTCTCCATTCCTTTTCTAAATCATAAAACGTTTTGATGCCATTACAGAGACGCGATCGTTGCATTTGCGCACTTGAGCGTACCGTCGGTGACCGTCAGTGCCACACCCTGGCCCTGCTTATTGCAGAAGCGCGCGTTAAGCGCAACATCATCGACAAAGATGGTCGCGATATCGTCGTCAACGACCAGACGCACATGGTGAGTGCCCTCGCCCTTAAAGAACAACGGACGCTCGAGGCCCATGTTGTTGACCTGGAACCACGGATACTGGGGGGCCGCCGTAAACTCGAGTTTGCCCTCACGCAGGTTGGCGCGGAACTCATAGGCAAGACCGGACTCGGCGTCCTCGGCAAGCTTCACCGAGAAGCCGGCAGCGTCACCGGCGAGCTCGATGTCGGCATCGAGCATATAGGTGGAACCGGCATCCGCGGCGAGCACCTGCTCGACCTTGCCCGACTCGCAGGAAAGCTCAAAGGCCTCGACTGCCTTAGCCTCGCCAAAGGCGCCAAGCATGCTGTCGGGGAGCTTGGTGCCGAGCGTTCCGTCAGCACGCTGAACGATCTCGAGAGGCATAAAGGTGCCACCCCACAGGTAAGAGCTGGGGTCACCGCCCTCGTCACGCGTAGGAACCCAACCAAAGAGAACGCGGCGCTCGCCATCAAATGCGGTACGCGCGGCATAGTACGCGCGGCCATCGAAGGAATCGTCCGCAGGAGTGATCCAAGGACCGTTGATAGAGCGAGACATGCGGTAACGGGTCTTGTTGCCATCACTGTACTCGGAGAACACCAGATACCACCAGTCGCCCATCTTAAAGAGATCAGGCATCTCGAACATGGTGTACAGGCCCGGATTCCACCAGTCGCCCTGGAACTCCCAGGTATCCAGGTCCTTGGAGGTGAACTTGACCAGACGACCGGTCATCAGACGCTTGTCCTCGCCCACACGCGTGCCGAGGATGAGCATGTACTCTTCGTTCTCCTCATCCCAAAGCACAAAGGGATCGCGCCAGTTGCGGTCATCGTAACCCTCCTGGGGCGGAAGCAGCGTCTCGGCGATGTTCTTCTCCCACTTGACGGCGTCGTCACTCGTTGCGTGAAGAAGAACCTGCTTCATCAAGCGTGCCTTGACCTTATCGCGATTGCAACCAGTGTAGAGCGCATGGTACTTGTCGCCCACCTTAAACACCGTGCCGGCATAAACATACTGGTCGACTTCCTCGTCGCCGCCACGCTCAAGGCTCTCGCCAAAGTCTTTGTAATTGACGAAGTCCTTGGTTGTCGCGAGTGCCCAGCCAAACGGCTCTCCGAAAGGTCCGGGGTTTCGCGTGTCACGCTGATGATAGAGATAGAACGTGCCGTCCTCGCCGTACGGCATGATGTCGCCTACCCAAATTCCCTCAGGCTGGTAATACACCTTGTGCATCCGAGACTTCCTTTCTCACGAGATACTAACTCGGTACAACTGCAAGATATGTCAATCGTTTTCATATGTCAAACGTTTTCACACCAATACGTCTTTTCGCAGTTCCAGTCGTCGGCAAACGGTTGATATATGCCGGCGAACGGTCATCAGAGGTGTTTGAGGAATTCTTTTGGCACGGGATGAACTACGCGGTTTTACCCTCAATGAGTTCAACGGGGAGCTTGATATTCGATTCGGGCTTTTCGCCGTTAATAAGAGCAATGATGGATTGCGCCGCGAGCTCTCCGATGCGATCGATATCTTGGCGAACGGTTGTTAAGTCAGGCATAAACGTCATAGTGCGGCGGGCACCATCCGCGCCCACGACCTTAATATCGCCCGGAGCGCTCAAGCCGCGCTGCTTCATCACGTTAAGACAGATAGCCGCCATCGTGTCGTCTCCCGCAAAGATGCCGTCAATATCGGGGTTCTCATCGAGGATCTTCGCAACGACCGCGCTCTTTTCGTCGTCGGGCTTAACGAACTCGACCTCACGGACAAGCGCGGGCAAACCGGCCTGCTCAACAACATCGAGGTAGGCATCGGTACGCTTATTGGCAGGCATGCGCATGCGGCTATTGCTGCGCAGGCACAGGATGCGCGAACACCCGTCATCGATCAGGCGACGCGTGGCAAGTTCGCCGATACTATAGCTGTCGCTCGCAATCTGAACAGAGGCCTCGCCAAGGTCGCAGTCGATACCAACCAGACTCAAACCCATCTCGGCATACGCCTCGGCACCGATATTAAGCGAGTTGACGATGACGCCATCAACCATATTGCGTCGAAGCATGTCGATATAAGAGCGCTCAAGCTCGGGTCGATTGGCGCTATTGCACAGCAGCATCTTAAAACCGTTTTCGGCCAGGGTATGCTCAATGACTTGAACCACTTGGGCATGAAACGGACTGCTGACATAGGGGACGATCATACCGATAAGATTCAGGCGACCGTTGAGCATGGCACGGGCGATATCGTTGGGCGTATAGTTGATGCGCTTCATCGCGGCATGGACCTTATCGCGGGTCTCTTGGCTAATATAGCCGCGATTATTAAGCACGCGAGATACCGTAGTAGGCGAAACCCCCGCCACCGCCGCAACTTCCTTGATGCCAGGCTTAGCCGTATCCTTAGAACGAGCACTCTCGCGAGCCATAGCACCCTCCCCCATCAACATGTCATACGTTTACATACGAACAAAGCATACCCCAACAAGAGCGGGAAGACGGTAACAGTACAAGTAAGTAAACGACTCATCCAAATAATTAGGAGAGTTCCGCCTAAAGGGTGACTCCAAAGGACCCCACATGGCCGGTTTTGGGTTATTTTCCAAAACATCCCGCAGGACGCAAAGAGGCTCCGCCGCGCAACGCGCGCAGCGGAGCCTCTTTGCATGTCCGAGGACGTTTTGGGAAATAACCCAAAACCGGCCCCAGTAATCCTACAGGAGTTGAACCCTTTAGAACTTGTCGTGGAAGGTACGCGAAATGACCTCGTCCTGCTGCTCCTTGGTGAGCGTGTGGAAGTTCACGGCATAGCCGGAAACGCGGATGGTCAGCTGCGGGTACTTCTCGGGGTGAGCCTGAGCGTCGAGCAACGTCTCACGGTTGAAGACGTTGATGTTCAGGTGGTGGCCACCCTTCTCGGCGTAAGCGTCGAGCATGTGGACCAGGTTATCGGCCTGGGTCTCGGAAACTTCAGAAACCTTCATAATGTGTCTCCTTCGATTAATAGGCGCCGGCCGAAACCGGCGCGCTAATCAGTAATCGTTATTGTTAGTATAGCACTAACAATAGTTACTCGCCCAGCTGATCAAGGTCGATATCGCCAAAGAACACCTGGTCCTCCTTGCCGAGCGCACTCGGGATGATGGAGAAGGTGTTGGAGATGCCGTCCTGAGCATCGCGGAACGGGAGCTTGGAAACCGAAGACAGCGAAGCGATGGCGCCATGGCTATCGCGCTTGTGCATGGGGTTAGCACCCGGGGCGAACGGCTGGCCAGCCTTGCGGCCGTCGGGCGTGGAGCCGGTCTTCTTACCGTACACGACGTTGGAGGTAATGGTCAAAACCGAGGTCGTAGGCACGGAGTTGCGGTAGGTATCGTTCATGCGGATGTACTCCATGAACTGGTGCACAACGTCGTGAGCGATCTGGTCGACGCGGTCGTCGTCGTTACCGTACTTGGGGAACTCGCCCTCGGTCTCGAAGTCGACGATGATGCCATTCTCGTCGCGGACGGGGTGAACCTTGGCGTACTTGATGGCGGACAGGGAGTCAGCCACGACGGAAAGGCCAGCGATGCCCGTAGCGAACCAGCGGTGCACGTGCTTGTCGTGCAGAGCCATCTGGATGCGCTCGTAGCAGTACTTGTCGTGCATGTAGTGAATGATGTTCAGCGAGTTGACGTACACGCCAGCGAGCCACTTCATCATGTCGTTGTACTTGGCCACAACGTCGTCGTAATCGAGCGTATCGCCCTCGACGGCGCGATACTTGGGGCCGACCTGCTTCTTGGAGACCTCGTCAACACCGCCGTTGAGTGCGTACAGCAGGCACTTGGCCAGGTTGGCGCGAGCGCCGAAGAACTGCATCTCCTTGCCAATGCGCATGGAGGATACGCAGCAGGCGATGCCGTAGTCGTCGCCGTGGTAAACGCGCATGAGGTCGTCGTTCTCGTACTGGATCGAGGAGCTGGCGACAGAAGTCTTGGCGCAGAACTTCTTGAAGTTCTCGGGCAGACGGGTCGACCACAGAACGGTCATGTTGGGCTCGGGGCTGGTGCCCATGTTCTCGAGCGTGTGCAGGTAGCGGTAGCTCATCTTGGTAACGAGCGTACGGCCGTCAACACCCATGCCGCCGATGGACTCGGTGACCCACTGCGGATCGCCGGTAAACAGGGCCTGGTACTCGGGGGTACGGGCGAACTTGACCATACGGAGCTTCATGATGAAGTGATCCACGAACTCCTGAATCTGCTCCTCGGTGAAGGTACCGTTGGCAAGGTCGCGCTCAGCGTAGATGTCGATGAACGTAGAGGTACGGCCGATGGACATAGCGGCGCCGTTCTGCTCCTTGACGGCAGCGAGGTAGGCGAAGTACATCCACTGGATGGCCTCCTGCGTGTTGGTAGCAGGGTTGGAAATATCGAAACCATAGGTCTCGGCCATCATCTTGAGCTCGCCGAGGGCGCGGATCTGCTCCTGCAGCTCCTCGCGGTCGCGGATGTTGTCGGCGGTCATGACCGTCGGGGTGGAAGCCTTCTGGGCCTCCTTGTCCTTGATCAGGTAGTCGACGCCGTACAGGGCAACACGACGGTAGTCGCCGATGATACGGCCGCGGCCATAGCCATCGGGCAGACCGGTGATGATGTGAGCCGAGCGGCAAGCACGCATCTCGGGGGTGTAAACATCGAAGACGCCAGCGTTGTGGGTCTTACGCTCGAAGGTGTAGCGCTCGACAACGTTCTCGTCGACCTTATAGCCGTGCTGGCTGGCAGCCTGGCAAGCGATGCGGATACCGCCGTTGACGTGCAGCGCGCGCTTGAGCGGCTTGTCGGTCTGGAGACCGACGATGGTCTCCTTCTCGCGGTGGGCGTTATCGATGTAGCCAGCGGGGTGGCTCACGATACCCGTAACGGTCTTGGTGTCCATATCGAGGACACCGCCCTGCTCGCGCTCCTTAAGCAGCAGGTCGAGAACCTCGCCCCACAGCTCCTTGGTACGCTCGGTCGGGCCGGCGAGGAACGACTCGTCGCCCTCGTAGGGGGTGTAGTTCTTCTGGATGAAGTCTCGGACGTCAACCTCTCCCGTCCAAATGCCTTCCTTGAAGCCTTCCCATGCCTCCTGCATTGTGTAACCACGCTCCTAGTTACGTGTAATGCGGCGCTCTCTCACACCGCTGCTTATTGAATTCTTGAATTTTCGGCTTGCACTACCGGCTTCTTCCGTTCTTCACCACACGTTGGTGCAGGGAAAACGTTTGTCCACCTTGGAACTACAACCCAAAACCCAAGATTTCACCCGTCTGAGAAGGATAACATAGCGACCCTCTCCATCTGGGCTGTTATATGTTTCTTTTTTTATATCATAAGGGTGTTTTTTACAAATCCGCAGGAAACGCGAGCGCGAACAACTACCGTTCACCGATTTGTATGTTATTTTTCCTTGCCTTTGTACGACGTTCGCTCTAGCTGTTATGCCAGCTTTAGCAGGGTAAAGTGTCCCAGAGACCCTACAGAAACTGCAGGGCGGCCACGGGATCCCCCGTGGCCGCCCTGTGGCGTAGCTAGTTTTTAGCTTTGATTGCCGCTTGGCATTAGGCGGCTGCGGCGGCCTTGTCGGTCGTTGCCTTGCTATCGCCGTTGCCCTGGCCCTCAAAATGCTTGTAGCACCAGCTGGTGACCAGCGGGGTCAAAATAGCCGTCACGATTGCGCAGGCAGCAACCTGTGCCGTAGCCGTCGCGAGCACGGCGCCGCCGTACATGGCCCCGTTGACGCTTGCCATGGCAGCAGGCGTGGCCACATTGGCTCCGGCGCAGCTCGAAATGGCCGCACCTGCGACACCCGTACCACCCGTGAGCTTATCGACCGCGATGACGGGAATTGCAAAGACCACCGAGCAGATCACGCCGAGCAGAATACCGGGGAGACCGCCATTAATGAGCTGGCCAAAGGTCATGGTCGAGCCCATGGCAAAGAAGACGAGCACGATGATGGCGGAAAGTGACGGTGCCATCATCTTCTTAAAGCTGGGGAACAGGTTACCCAGAATAATGCCGATGACGATCGGCAGAATGGCACCCACGAGCGACCAGCCGATCGGAGCCTGACCGGCAGCGCCGAGCACGATCATCGTGACCGGAGGGCCGACAACGAGCGTGGTGATGGCGACGGCGCCACGCTCGGCCTCGTTGCCCATGGTGCCCATCAGACCAGCGTACATAGCGTTGTTGGCGCCGGTGCAAGCCGCCAGCATCACCATGGCAGAGATGCCAAACAGGTTGTCGTTGAACACATAAAGGATGAGCAGCGACACGGCAACGACCACGATCTGCTTGACAGCGATGATGATGGCGCCGCGTGCAGCGGCGGCGGGAGCACTCTTAAACGAAATCGTCGTACCGACGATGAGCAAAAAGGCGCCAACGAGCGGGCCTGCACCCTGCTGGGTCATGCCAAGCGTAAAGCTACCGAGCGTTTTAAACAGGTCGGGGAATAGCGTGTTGAGCAGGCAGCCCAACAGAAGCGGCACCAAGATATTGGCGCCCGGGATGGAGGACATCTTAAAGAACGGCTCCTTTGCCGCCGGCGCCTCCACCGCAGTCGATTCACTCATATATATCTCCTTTGGATGCATGCGAATCGTAGCCGCACGCGCCTATGTCAGAAAGAAGGCGACAGCCCCGAGTCGCCAGGGTCGCCGCCAAACGATCACCGCGGGGTATTACCCGTCCAGGACGATGCCGCCGTCGCAGTCACCAATCTCGCCGTTCACGAAGCTGGCGAGGTCGGAAGCGAAGAACAGCACCATCTGCGCAGGCTCGCTGGCCTGGGCGGCGCGGCCCAGAGGAATACCGTTGATGATGCGCTGAGAGTTCTCGTCAGAGAGAATCGAGGTCATATCGGTCAACGTGAGCGACGGGCACACGGCGTTGCAGCGAACGCCAAACTTGCCGCCTTCCTTGGCGACTGCCTTGGTCAGACCGTTAACGCCTGCTTTGGAGCTCGCGTAAGCCGCGGTGCCGAGCAGGCCGCCACCGATCTTGCCCGCAACGGAACTCACGTTGACGATAGTACCGGCATGGGCCGCCTTAAAGTGCGGGTAGACGGCGTTCATCATGGTAAAGGTACCGTTGAGGTTGATGTCGATGGTGCGGCGCCACTCGGTGTCATCGATCTCGTCGAACTTCTTGGTGCTGATGACGCCAGCGCAGTTGATCAGGATGTTGGTTTGCGGCAGGTCCGTAAAAATCTGCTCGACGGTCTCGCGCGCCTTGGGCGCATCGGCGACATCGAGCTGATAGAACTTGTTGCCCTCGCCAAGCTCGGCCACAGCGGCCTCGCCCTTAGCAGCGTTCCTTGCGATGAGCGCGACATGTCCGCCGCCCGCAACGATGCCCTTGGCGATCTCGAGGCCAATGCCCTGAGTGCCGCCCGTGACAATCGCGGTCTTGCCCGTGAAGTCAAATGCCATGACTCCATCCCCCTTTATGTAAGGTGTCTCCTTGCGGGAAGTTGGAGCATCGCACGTGGCGATTATATGAGTCCCAGTCGTCATGGTGGTGACAACCCCTCGCCTAACCGCGTGCATAATAGTTCTTTGAAACGCTACAATTATTGAATTATTTTAATTCTTTATACGCTCTTTATATTACCTAGCAACCAGGTATTTTTTTTGGGACATGCCCAGAGATCTACCCCTAACTTTGCTGATACCGACGGTGTACGGAGGTCGCCTAAAGATTGTTTTCTAGGCATGTCTCAAAATCTACCGTATAGGGCGCGCGTGCAGGGGTATCATCTTTCACCGAAAATAGTTTCTAGTGTTAGGGGTTTTCGGTGGAAGATACCGACTTCCATGAGCTTGGGCGTCAGCTCCTTACCGAGTTTGGCGGCATTCACCAGCGCGTTTCGCGCTTTGTGGACAAAGCTCTCAGCGGCGAGATGGCTGTCATGCGCGCCCTTATGCTCGCTGGCGGTTCGCTCACGCCGAGCGAACTCGCTGATCGCGCCTGGGTCTCGAACGCCCGCATCGCCAATATCCTACGCGCTCTCGAAGCCAAGGGTTGGGTTGAGCGTGAGCACTCAAAGACCGACCGTCGTCGCGTACACGTCATAGTGACCGACAAGGGATTCCAGGATCTCGAAATCAAACGCCGGGAATTCGAGGACCGCACCGCGGCCTTCCTCGAGCAGCTCGGCGAAACAGATACCCAAGAGATGGTGCGCCTTCTTAGACGTGCCAACGAAATTATCGACCGCAATCAAGAAAGGAGAGATGCCGAGTGAGGATTCTCAAGCTCTTTAAAAAACATATCCTGGCACTGTTCGCAGCTATCGTACTTATCGTAATCAGCTGCAACGCCGATCTGGCGCTGCCTACCTATATGAGCGACATCGTCGACGTGGGTGTGCAGCAAGGCGGCATCGCGTCGCCCGTACCCGACACCATCCGCGCCGAATCGCTCGACGACCTCGAACTCTTTATGAGCGCCAAGGACGCCAAGGCTGTGGAGGCCGTGTTTAGCAAGGCTGACAAAAACGACATTCGAACGTACGAGGGCACCGAGGAAGAGCGTGCCGATGGAGGCAAGATTGCCGACATTATGAGCCTGCCCGAGACTGTTGTCCTTTCGCTCAACCAGGGCATCGACGCCAACTCCATGGGCGACATGATGGGCTCGTCCAGCGAGAAAGACGACAACGCTGCCCAGGCCATGCCCACCCCCGAGCAAATGGCAGCGATGACGCCCGAGCAGCTCGCCGAGATGCAGCAGAAGGCCGCGGCGGCGCAGAACATGCAAAAGCAGATTGATGCCGACGGCGGTAAGATCACTATGAAGAGCCTGCGCCTGGGTGTCGAGGGCGGTCTGGTAGACCAAAGCAAGCTCGTCGAGGGCGCCAACCAAATGGCGGACAAAATGGGCTCCATGTCGGGCTCCATCGTCACCCAGCGCGCCGTGAGCTATGTACAGGACGAGTACAAGGCGCAGGGCATCGACCCCGCCGACGTGCAGAACGCCTACCTGAGCCGCATGGCGACCACGATGTTTGGACTGTGCCTCGTGTCGCTCGTCGCCACCATCCTGACCGGTGCCGTGGCTTCGCGCACCGCCTGCTCCATCGCCCGCGACCTGCGCCGCGAGACCTTCAACAAGGTTATGCACTTCTCGCCGGCCGAGGTGGGCAAGTTTAGCCAGGCCTCGCTCATCACCCGCTGCACCAACGACATTCAGCAGATCCAGATGGCCGCAACTCTGTTTATCCGCATGTGTCTGATGGCCCCCGTCATGGGCATCGTCGCCGTCATGCGCGTCCTGGCCAACCATACCGGCCTGGAGTGGACCATCGCCGTTGCCATCATCGCGGTCTCGGCCGTCGTCGGCGTGCTTATGGGCCTCACCATGCCCAAGTTCAAAAAGATGCAAAGCTTTGTTGACCGCGTGAACCTTACCGCCCGCGAGCTGCTCGACGGCCTTATGCCCATCCGCTCGTTCAACCGCGAGGAACATGAGCTCGAACGTTTTGACAAGGCGTCGCTCGACCTGATGACCACGCAGCTCTACACCAACCGAGCCATGAGCTTTATGATGCCGCTCATGATGCTCGTCATGAACTGCATCACCGTGCTTATCGTCTGGTTTGGCGCGCAGGGCGTGTCCGACGGCGTGATGCAGGTCGGCAACATGATGGCGTTTATCTCCTACACCATGCAGATCGTCATGGCGTTTATGATCCTCACCATGGTTTCGGTCATCCTGCCCCGTGCCGAGGTCGCAGCCGAGCGCGTAGATGAGGTCATCACCTGCCCCACGAGCATCAACGACCCTGCCTCGCCCAAACTGCCCGCGGCCAGCTCGCCGCGCGGTGAGCTCACCTTCCGCGACGTGAGCTTCCAGTACCCCGATGCCCGCGCCGACGTCATTAGCGGTGTGAACTTCACCACGCATGCCGGTCAGATGCTCGGCATCATTGGCTCCACGGGCTCGGGCAAGTCCACGCTCGTACAGCTGATTCCGCGCCTGTACGACGTCACGGGCGGCAGCATTTCGCTCGACGGCATCGACGTGCGCGACATGACCCTTTCCGAGCTGCGCCGCCGCATTGGTTACATCCCGCAGCAGGGGCGTCTGTTCTCGGGCACCGTCGAGAGCAACCTCAAGTTTGCCGGCGACATGGTGAGCGATGATGACATGCGCCAGGCCGCGCGCATCGCACAGGCCGAGGACTTTATCGCCGAGCGTGAGGGCGGTTACGACTCCCCCATCAGCCAGGGCGGCTCCAATGTTTCGGGTGGTCAGCGCCAGCGTCTGGCCATCGCCCGCGCATTGGCCAAAAAGCCCGAGGTCGTGGTGTTCGATGACTCGTTTAGTGCCCTCGACTACAAGACCGACGCGCGCCTGCGCGAGGAGCTGGCCAAAAACGTTACCGACGCCGCACTCGTGGTCGTGGCCCAGCGCATCGCGACCATCATGCACGCCGACCAGATCATCGTGCTCGACGACGGCCACGTAGTGGGCACCGGCACGCACGAGGAGCTGCTGCGCAGCTGCCCGGCGTACCTGGAGATCGCACAGTCGCAGCTTTCCGCCGAGGAGCTGGGGCTTACCCAAGAAGAAATTGCAGCCGTCATGGAAGGAGGCGAGCGCTAATGGCAGACGAGACCGAGACTCAGATTCCCAAGCCCACCCGCCAGCGTGGTCCCATGGGCCGCATGGGTGGCATGCGTCGTGGCGAAAAGGCCAAGGACTTTAAGGGCACCATGAGGCAGCTGCTCGGCTATATCGGCCAACACAAGATTGCCGTGTTTGCCGCCGTCGCCTTTGCCGTGTGCTCGGTCATCTTTAACATTGTGGGACCCAAGGTGCTCGGCCAGGTTACGACCAAGCTGTTCGAAGGCCTGGTCGCCAAGGTCAACGGCACCGGCGACGTTGACTTTGACTGGATCGCCAAGACGCTCGGCTTTTTGCTCTGCCTGTATCTGGCGAGCTCTGTCTGCAGCCTGGTCCAGGGCTGGCTCATGACCGGCGTCACGCAAAAGATCTGCTACCGCATGCGCAAGGAAATCGCCGCCAAGATTGCCGTCGTGCCGATGAGTTACTTCAACGGCCACAGCAAGGGAGACGTACTCAGCCGCATCACCAACGACGTCGATACGCTGGGTCAGTCGCTCAACCAGAGCGTGACGCAGCTTATCACGTCGGTCACGCAGATTATCGGCGTGCTCATCATGATGCTCTCGATCAGCCTGCCGCTCACCGGCGTCACCGTGCTCACGCTACCGGCAGCCGCAATTATCTTGATGGTGATGATTCACTTCTCGCAGCCGTACTTCCGCGAGCAGCAGCAGGTTCTGGGCGCCGTCAACGGCATTATCGAGGAGGACTTTGCCGGCCAGAACGTCATTCAGGTGTTCGACCGCGCCGAGGCCTCGATCGAAGAGTTCGACCGTCAAAACGACCGCCTCTTTATTAGTGGCTGGCGCTCGCAGTTCCTGTCGGGCCTGATGATGCCGCTTATGAGCCTGGTGGGTAACATGGGCTACGTGGGCGTTGTCGTGGTGGGCGCACAGCTCGCACTGACCGGCAACGCCACGCCCGGCGACATCCAGAGCTTTATCCAGTACGTTCGCAACTTTACGCAGCCCGTGCAGCAACTGGGCAACGTGAGCAACACGATGCAGTCGATGGCAGCCGCCACCGAGCGCGTCTTTGAGTTCCTGGCCGCGCCCGAGGAGGAGCAGAAAGCCGACGCGCAGATTCCCGAAAAGCGCCCCGGCCATGTGGAGTTTGATCACGTCAAGTTTGGCTATACGCCCGACAAGACCATCATCCACGACTTTAGCTGCGAGGCGCAGCCCGGCCAGACCATCGCCATCGTCGGCCCCACCGGCGCCGGCAAGACCACGCTCATCAAGCTGCTGCAGCGCTTCTACGATGTGGACGGCGGTTCGCTGCGTGTCGAGGGCGTCGACGTGCGCGACTGGGACCGCGCGGCGCTGCGCGGCGAGTTTGCCATGGTGCTGCAGGATACCTGGCTGTTTAACGGCACCATCCGCGAGAACATCCGCTACGGACGCCCCGATGCGAGCGATGCCGAGGTCGAAGCCGCCGCGCGCGCCGCACGTTGCGACCACTTTATCCATACGCTTGCCGGCGGTTATGACTTTATGATTAACGAGGAGGGCACTAACCTGTCGCAGGGTCAGCGCCAGCTCGTGACCATCGCCCGTGCCATTTTGGCCGACCGCCCGGCGCTGATTCTGGACGAGGCGACTTCCAACGTCGACACCCGCACCGAGGAGCTTATTCAGCGCGCCATGGATGCGCTGATGCAGGGCCGTACCAGCTTTGTCATCGCGCACCGCCTGTCCACGATCCGCAACGCCGACGTAATCTTGGTAATTCGCGACGGCGACATCGTCGAGAAGGGCACACACGACGAGCTACTCGCCCAGGGTGGCTTCTACGCCGACCTGTATAACTCGCAGTTCGACGAGGCGGCGTAACAACCGGCGGCAAACAACCGCAATGCCAAGAAAACGGGGGCGCAGGACAACCTGCACCCCCGTTTTGTGTCCTTCGAGCCTCGAAACGCCTTCCCTGAGACCTCACTGACGGCGCTTTCCAGACCCCGTGGGCAAAAAAGGGCAAATATGAGTACTGTTACCTTTTTAGTAACAGCCAAAACCGCCTCAAATGCCGCTCCCACGGCTTACACGCGTCCCTAAATTGATCAAACAACACCATAGCGGACTTATATGTGTTTGCGTTAATGAACATATTTTGCTGTTATGTCTATTATTTTGCGAAGGCAATATGATACTAAGATAGCAACCGTACTCATATTTGGCATTTTTTGCCCACAGGGTATTTCCTAGGGAACCGACAACAGCCTTAGGGTCCCGCGCGGCGCCGCTCCCTCCCGGCATCCGCCGACGTTTGCCCAGATAAAACCGACCAAAATAAACCTGTCCCTTTTTGGTCGGTTTCGGGGTGACAAGGGCTTGCACTTTAGCGTGCGACAGCGGATAATGCCGAACACTCGACAATACGCTTATTGCTCTTTCTATAGATTGAGGAGGCCCCTATGGCCATGGAATTCAAACGCAGGCTGCCGATCCCCATGGAGATCCGCGAGGAAATGCCGCTTTCTGCCGAGCTTACCGCCAAAAAGCAGGCATTTGACGCCGAGGTCGCCAAAGTCTTTACCGGCGAGGACGCACGCAAGGTGCTCATCATCGGCCCGTGCTCTGCCGACCGCGAGGATTCGGTGCTTGAGTACATGAACCGACTGGCCAAGACCGCCGAGGAGGTCAAGGACAAGCTCATCATCATTCCGCGCGTCTACACCAATAAGCCGCGCACCAAGGGCACCGGCTACAAGGGTCTTCTGCACAACCCCAACCCCGAGGCTCCCGACGACCTGCTCGAGGGCGTCAAGGCCATCCGCCACATGCACCTGCGCGTCATCGAGGAGACCGGCTTCTTTACCGCCGATGAGATGCTCTACCCGTCCAACTACCAATACCTCGTTGACCTGCTGAGCTATGTTGCCGTGGGCGCACGCTCGGTCGAGAACCAAGAGCATCGCCTGGTGTCGAGCGGCATTTCGGTACCCGTCGGCATGAAGAATCCCACTGCCGGCTCTACCACCGTTATGCTCAACTCCATTTACGCCGCCCAGGCGCACCAGAGCTTCATCTTCCGCAACTGGGAGGTCGAGTGCGACGGCAATCCGCTCGCACACGCCGTTATGCGTGGCTACATCGGTCTCGATGGGCGCACCTACCCCAACTACCACTACGAACACCTGGAACGCTTGGCCGAACGCTATACCGAGCATGCCGGCTATGCCAATCCGGCAGCGGTCATCGACTGCAACCATGACAACTCGGGCAAGCGTCCGCTGGAGCAGTATCGCATTTGCAAGGAGGTGCTCGACAGCTGCCGCCGCAACGAATCCATCTCCAAGCTGGTCAAGGGCTTTATGATCGAGTCCTACCTGGAGGACGGCAACCAGCCGGTCGACGGCGGCGTCTTTGGCAAGTCGATCACCGACCCGTGCCTGGGCTGGGAAAAGACCGACTACCTCATCCACGAGATCGCGGAACGTATTTAGCTACGCGGTTTTACCAAACCGCGTAACGGCTCGACGCTGCAAACCCGCCAGAACGGCAATCTGCCTTTCAACTTCGGCGGCATGATCAAAAGATCAATGCCGCCTCGTTTCA
>NZ_JAQEKC010000011.1:0-69274 GCF_027679495.1 Collinsella aerofaciens | reverse complement strand
GGGGCCCGTGGGTTATACCCTAAGAGCAAACCACCCTTTTTAAGGGTGGTTCTGATTTCGACTTTGTAAACTAGAACCTCCAATCTCTTTACGTTCCCTTTACGATTGCCTCCAGCGCAGCAGGTATCCTTTTAGAGAAGTATGACAGCCGTATAAACGCGGGCTGTAGCGGCGATGCCGCGGTACTTGTGTTATTAGGAGGCTTTAGTATGGCAGCACGTGCGGACAAAGTTTCGCGTGTCGACCATGATGGAGTTACGTTGGTGGAGGGCGCGACATCCGATGTTCGCTTTGCCTTCACCGAGCGTGCCGGTGGTGTTTCCGAAGATGCGTACTCCTCACTCAACTTGGGCTCGCATGTTGGCGATGACCCCTTTGCTGTTCAAGAAAATCGTCGTCGTGCGCTCGAGGCTATGGGTGCCGCCGAGTGCGAGCACAACCTGCTCGTTCCCAATCAGGTCCATGGTGATCATATCGTTGCGGTGACCTCGAACGGCGCCGATGACCTTGAGGACGTTCGCGAGCAGATTGCCGAGGGCTGTGATGCCATCGTCTGCACGGCGCATAACGTGCCCGTGCTGCTCTGCTTTGCCGACTGCGTTCCCGTGGTGCTGGTGGCCCCCGGCGGATTTGCCGTGGTGCACTCCGGTTGGAAGGGCACGATTGCACGTATTTCCGCCAAGGCGTGCCAGGCGCTTTGCGATGCTGCCGGTTGCGATGCGAGCGACGTTTCCGCCTATATCGGCCCCCATATCTCGGGTGACGAATATGAGGTATCCCAGGAACTCATGGATCGCTTTGCCGCCGAGTTCTCTTGCATCGATGCGAATACCTCTCGCATGCTCGATCTTTCCGCTGCCATTCGCGAGGCGCTGGTAGATGTCGGTGTCGACGCGGATAATATCGTGGATACCCAGCTTTCGACCGTGCGTCAGAACGACCGCTTTTATTCCTACCGTAACGAGGACGGCACCTGTGGGCGCCATGCTGCGATCGGCGTGATGCTATGAGAAAGATCGTATCGGTCCTGAGCGCCGCTGTGCTTACGCTTACGCTGTGCGCCTGTTCTTCGGGATCTTCTACCTCTTCCATTACCGTGGCCGGCTCCACGACCTGCCTTCCTATCGCCGAGATTGCGGCCGAGGGCTTTAAGGAGGAGACCGGCATCGACGTGCTCGTTTCCGGTTTGGGTTCTTCCGCTGGGATCGAGGCCGTCAGCGCCGGCACGGCCGATATCGCCAGCTCCTCCCGTGGGCTCAATGCCGACGAACAGGATCTGGGCCTGACTCCCATCGTCATTGCCCACGACGGTATTGCGGTCATCGTGAACGACGACAACCCCGTCGATAACCTCTCGACCGAGCAGCTCCGCGATATCTACGCCGGCAAGATTACCAATTGGAAAGAGGTCGGTGGCGAGGACCTGAGGATTCAGGTCATCAACCGAGACGAGGCGTCCGGTACGCGCGAGGCCTTCCGTACCATCGTGATGGATGACACGCCGTTCGATCGCCGCTCGGCTGTTCTTTCGGGTACGGGCCAGGTGCGCGACGTGGTATCTCGTTCGCGTGGGGCCATCGGCTACATTTCACTGGGCTTCGTCGATAGCCTCAACGCCAATACCTCGGTCAAGGCCGTCTCGGTCAATCATGTTGAGGCGTTCGAGAAGACGGTCGCGAGTGGCGGCTATCCCATCTCGCGCGACCTTTA
Organism: Collinsella aerofaciens; assembly: GCF_027679495.1. Classification (GTDB taxonomy): domain Bacteria; phylum Actinomycetota; class Coriobacteriia; order Coriobacteriales; family Coriobacteriaceae; genus Collinsella; species Collinsella aerofaciens_AK. The sequence continues at coordinate 67,564 of NZ_JAQEKC010000011.1, read as the reverse complement.
CTTCTTTGTGAAGGGTGCGCCTTCGCAGCAGGCGCAGGATTACATCGACTATGTGACGTCCGAAAAGATGGACAAGCAGATTCGCGAGGCGGGCTTTATTCCCGTCACCAACGACGAGAAGGGGAGTGAGTAGCATGGAAGCACAGGAAAACTCCCAGACTGAGCAGAATGTTCAGACGCCCAAGAAGCGCGAGCTGGCGCTCGTATCGCGCAGTACCTATATCAAGGAGAAGGCGCTGCAGTGGATTTTCTTTGCCTGCGCGTTCTTGGCGGTCGTTACCGTCATCCTGATTTTTGTCTTTACCACGTACTCGGCGCTGCCCGTCTTTACTGACATCGGTCTGGCGGACTTCTTTAGCTTTACGTGGGCGCCTTCCGAGGGCCACTACGGCATCTTGTCGCTGCTTGCCGGCTCGGGTCTGGTGACCGTCGGTGCGCTCGCCATGGGCGTGCCGCTGGGCGTGGGTACGGCCGTTTACCTGGTCGAGATTGCCAGCAAGCGCGTGCGCAAGCTCATCAGCCCCGCCGTTGACCTGCTGGCGGGCATACCCTCCATCATCTACGGCTTCTTTGGCATGATCATCATCCGCCCGTTTATCGCACAACTGACCGGCGGCCTTGGTTTTGGTGCGCTGACGGCGTGGTTTGTGCTCGCCATCATGATCGTCCCTACCATCACCACGCTCACCATCGATGCTCTCAATTCCATTCCCATGGGCATTCGCGAGGCATCGTATGCCATGGGCGCCACCAAGTGGCAGACCATCTATAAGGTCGTGCTACCTGCCGCGAAGCTGGGTATCGTTGATGCCATCGTGCTGGGTATGGGCCGTGCCATCGGCGAGACCATGGCCGTGCTCATGGTCGTAGGTAACGCCCCGGTTATTCCCGACAGCATTGCGAGCCCCATCTCGACGCTCACGAGCCAGATTGCGCTCGACATGAGCTATTCCTCGGGTCTGCACCGCTCGGCGCTGTTCGGCATGGGTGTGGTCCTGTTTATCATCTCCGCCACGCTGGTGGGCATCGTCCGTCTGATTTCCAAGAAGAAGAGGGGGTAGGCTATGTCCGATTCCGTTGACACGACGGTCGATACGACCTCGTCGCGCGAGCGCATCAAGCGTGCCCTTTCCCACGGCAAGAAGGGCCGCATCAACAAGGACCTGTCCAACAAGATCATGCTTGGCGTGTTTCGTGCCGCTACCTACATCACCACGCTGGTGCTGGTCGCTATCATCGCCTACGTGGTCATCAACGGCCTGCCACACATCTCGCTCGACTTTATCTTCGGTTGGCCCCAGGGCGTCAACGCCGAGGGCGGAATTTGGCCCACGATCGTCTCGACCGTCTACGTGACGGCGCTCGCCATGCTTATCTGCACGCCGATCGCTGTGCTGGCAGCCGTCTATCTGGCCGAGTACGCCAAGCAGGGCAAGGTCGTCGAGCTCATTCGCTACGCTGCTGACGCTTTGGCCTCGGTGCCCTCCATCGTTATGGGCCTGTTTGGCTACGCCTTGTTTGTCGAGGCTATGGGCCTGGGCCTTTCGATGGTCTCTGCCGCTCTGGCACTCGCGCTCTTGATGCTCCCCATCGTCATGCGCACCACCGAAGAGGCCATTCGCGCCGTTCCGCGCTATATCCGTTGGGGCGCGTACGGCCTGGGCGCCACCAAGTGGCAGGTTGTCTCCAAGATCGTGCTTCCTTCTGCCTTTGGCCGTATTGCCACGGGCATCGTCCTTGCCATCGGCCGTGCCATCGGCGAGACCGCGGTGGTGCTCTACACCATGGGCCAGGCCATCAATCTACCTATCTCGCCGCTCGATTCCGGCCGCCCCATGACGGTCCATCTGTACCTGCTTGCCAACGACGGCATCAACATGAACGCAGCCTACGGCACCGCGCTCTTGCTGATGGTGATCATTCTGGCCTTCAACCTGTTTGCGCGCTTCCTGTCGCGTAAGCGTCGCTAGTTAAGGAGTCCCATGTCCGTTTATCAGTCCGCTCCCACGCTGGAGCAAGCGGCCATTACGGCCAAGGATTTCAACTTTTGGTACGGTGACTTTCATGCGCTGACGGGGCTCGACCTCAACATCGCCAAAAACGCCATCACCTCCTTCATTGGCCCTTCGGGTTGCGGAAAGTCGACGTTTTTGCGCTGCATCAACCGCATGAATGACCTGATCGAGGGTACGCGCGTCGAGGGCACCATGACGCTCGACGGCAACGATATCTATGCCGAGGGTGTCGACCCGGTCGACCTCCGTCGTCGCGTGGGCATGATCTTTCAGCAGCCCAACCCGTTTCCCAAATCCATCTACGAGAATGTCGCCTTTGGCCCTCGTCTGCAGGGCGTGACTAGCAAAAGCGACATCGATGATATCGTGGAAGAATCGCTCAAGCGCGCCAACCTCTGGAAAGAGGTATCCAATCAGCTCAACAAGGATGGTTTGGCGCTCTCGGGCGGTCAGCAGCAGCGTCTGTGCATCGCGCGCGTGCTCGCGGTGCAACCCGATGTCCTCCTGATGGACGAGCCCTGCTCCGCCATCGACCCCACGTCCGTCTCTAAGGTCGAGGATCTGATGGCCGAGCTGGCGCCCGAGATGACGATCATCATCGTCACGCATTCAATGCAGCAGGCAGCTCGTATTAGCGACTACACCGCATTCTTCTTGCAGGAAGTTGCCGGCGAGCCCGCCACGCTCATCGAGTATGGTCAAACCGACGCGATCTTCACCAGTCCGGTGGACTCGCGGACGGAAGACTATATCACCGGCCGCTTTGGCTGATCGGTGCGACTAGTCCCAAGCCGATCGGACCTGGTCCGGTGCGTATTCACTGTGCGGGCGGCATGACCGCACCCAACTGATTGGAGTGAACCATGCGCAAACTGTTTTCCCGTCAGCTCATCGAGGCCCGTCACGAGATGCTGAGTATCTACGAGGCCGTCGATCTTGCCCTTCACGACGCCGTGAAGGCCTATGTGACCGACGACCGCAAGCTCGCCACCAAGACCAAGAAGCGTACGCTTTCGATTGACGCACGCTGCGCCAACCTGGAGGCCGTCTGCTACAACCTGATTGCCACGCAGTCACCGGTCGCCTCCGACTTCCGCTTGCTGCAGACGATCATCTACGTCGACTTTAACCTGCAGCGCATGACCGATAAGGTTCGCCAGATTTGCCGCGCCACGCGTCATATGATCAAGGCCGACATCTCGCTGCCCAAGGAGCTTGTCGGCACGGTCGAGGCCGAGGCTGAGGCCGTCTACCAGGTGCTGGGCTCTTCGCTTTCTGCGCTCGTCACCAACGACATGTCCATCATCTGCAACTTGGCCGTCGAGGACGAGCCAGTGCACGCCGCCTACGAGAAGTTCTTCCGCACCTTTAACCGCATGGACACGGGCGATTTTATGGACGACGACAGCAACTATGACGACCTGCGCCGCGCCATCATGGTATCGCGCTATCTCGATCGCATCGCCTCGATTTCCATCGATGCCGCCTGCCGTCTGACCTTCCTGTTGACCGGACAGCGTATGACTGCCAGTGATATCGCCTGCACTGATGAGGATGAGCTCGAGAGCATGCGCGTGCCTTCGGGCGAGGGTGTTATCATGAGGCCCGCCGTCGATGCACGCTACGTTGCCAAGGTGCCCGTTAACGAGGTCAGCGAGGGTCTTCGCTACCTGCTCGATCATCTTGAGGATGAGGACGATGGCGAGGACGACGAGGAGTAAGTAACCCCGTTCGTCGAAAGATTGTAAATACCTAAGTGAGCGCGGCCTTGCACATGCGGGGCCGCGCTCTTGCGTTAGCATGGGACTACTTGTTTGGCTGTCAGCGGAGGCGATTGGCAATGGATAACTATTTGGACTTGATGCGCGCTCGCCGCGAGCAGATTCTGGAACGTTTTTATGCGGCGCTCGATCGCGCGGGCCGTCCCCACGACGCCGCGCGCCTCATTGCCGTGTCCAAGACCGTTGGTGTCGATGAGACCGTTGCCGCCATCCAGGCGGGGTATCGCCATTTTGCCGAGAATCGCCCGCAGGAGCTGGTTCGCAAGCTCACAGGTTTGGCGGAGCATCCGGAGCTGCCCGAGGTGCGCTTCGATATGATCGGCAACCTGCAGACCAATAAGATCAATGCGGTGCTGGGCTCAGCCGAGCTGATTCACTCGGTGGGTTCGCTGCATCTGGCGCAGGCGATCTCGAGCCGTGCTGCCCGCAAGATTGAGGCAGGCGAACTCGCCGGCCCCCAGCGTGTGCTCATTGAGGTCAATGTGAGTGGTGAGGAGTCGAAGGGAGGCTTTTCGCCCGATGAGATTCGCGCCGCCGCGGGTGAGCTTGCGGAACTTGAGGGAATTTGCGTACAGGGGCTTATGACTATGGCGCCCCGGGGGAATAAGGATGTGGCACGCCGCACCTTTGCGGGGCTTCGTGAGCTGAGGGATGAGCTGGAGGCGGCGCATCCCGATTTGAACCTGCCTGAGCTTTCCTGCGGCATGAGCGAGGACTTTGAGCCTGCCCTTGAGGAGGGCTCTACGCTCGTTCGCCTGGGCAGGGTAGTATTTAGCCCGGAGTTTGCAGTAAAATAAGGCTCTGAAGTGCGCACTGATTATCGGGGCGCCTGCACTAAACCGCGAGAGGACACAACCATGGGCTTCCTTGACGAGATTAAAAATAAGATGCACCTGGGCGGCCAGCAGGGTTACGACCAGGGTTATGGCCAGGACGACGACTACGGCTACGATGATGGCTATGACGATGGCTATCAGGGCAACGGCTACAGCGGTGCTTCGGGCGAGGGCTTCTACACCCAAGACGAGCCGAGCAACGGCCTGCTTGGTCAGACGCGCCGTGGTGAAGCTGAGTCGGTTGCCGTGTATACACGCTCCGGGCAGCTGGTCGGCGATGACTCCCGCCATGCCACGACGTATAACCCGCCTTCGCGCTCGCAGGACAGTGTTGCGAGCGGTTATCGTCCTGGTGCCTATGACACGCCGTCGAGCTACGCCGAGAACACCCGCGCCCGTGCCGCCGCTGCGCCTGCGCCTGCACCGAGCGATGCCTCGGCCTATGCGAGCAATATCATCAACGCCACACCGCAGCTGCCGGCCTATGTCCTGCGCCCCGAGAGCTATGACGACGTGGAGACCGTGGTGCGCCGCGTTCGCACCAAGCAGCCTGTCGCACTGATTTTTGTGGGCGTACGCACCGAAGTTGCCAAGCGCGTCTTGGACTTCTCTTACGGCTTTGCCTGCGGTCTGGGTGCCACGGTCAAGGAGGTGGGCGACCGCGTGTTCATGGTGCTGCCCGCCGGTTGCGAGGTCAAAGATTCCGATCTCAAGAAGCTTCGTGCCGACGGCTACCTTAAGTAAAGACAAGACGAGGAGATTCCCATCAACATCTACACTATCGTCCAGCTGGTCAATACGCTGTTCAACTTCTATTCCACGCTCATTGTCGTCTACTGCTTTATGACGTGGATTCCCATGAAGCAGGGTGGTTTGCTTCAGGATATTGCCGCGGTGCTTGATAGCGTGTGCGGTCCGTGGCTCAACCTGTTCCGTCGTTTCATCCCGCCGATGGGCGGTATCGATTTTTCGCCGGTCGTTGCGATTATTGCGTTGCAGTTGGTGCAGAGGCTGGTTCTGCAGCTTCTTATAGGTATACTCGTGTAGAACTGTCTTAGTAACTTACGTCGGGCGTGTAGCGCCGAGGCGATGAAAAAGGAGACTTGTTATGGCTATTACCCCTGCAGACATCCAGGCTCAGACTTTCTCTGAGGCCAAGCGTGGCTACGATCCTGCTGAGGTCGACGTCTTCTTGGAGACGCTGTCCTCTGAGGTTGACGCTATGCTCGCTAAGATCGTCGACCTTAAGGGTCGTCTGACTGCTACCGAGCAGCAGCTTGCCGATGCGCAGGCTCAGCTTGCCCAGGCTCAGGATGCCCCCGCCCAGGCCGTTCCTGCCGCCCCCGTGGCTGCTCCCGCCCCTGACTTCTCCGCTCAGGAGCGCCAGATTTCCGCTGCCCTGATCGCTGCCCAGCAGACCGCTGAGACCATCGTCAACGATGCCAATGAGAACGCTGAGCGTATTCGCAACGAGGCTGACGCCAAGGCCCGCGAGGTTATCCGCCAGGCTCTGACCGAAAAGCAGGCTGAGCTCGAGGAGATCGATCGTCTCAAGGCTTCTCGTGAGGAGTTCAAGGCCGAGTATCTCAAGCTCATCCAGCACTTCATGGACGATGCCCAGAACTCCTTCCCGGCCGACCTCATGGCCTCCACGCCGGTCGGTTCTGCCGCTTCTCCTGCGGTGACTGTTCCCGCCGAGCCGCTGCCCGTCGCTGACCCGGTTGTCCCCGTGGCCGATCCCTTCGCCCCGATCGACAACTTCGCTGCCGACGACCTGGACTAACATTCGGCCTACAATTTAGTGCCTAGAAAGGACCCGCAGCTTGCGGGTCCTTTTTTATGACTGTACCGGGGCGCGCAACATAAAAAACCGAGCCCTGCACATGGTGGCGCAGAACTCGGCGAACCGGTGAGCGGTCAAGGATAGGTTTTAGGGCATGTCCCAAAATCTACTTGAGGAGGAAGTCGGAGAGGGGAATGGTACGGGCCTCGCGATGCTCGGGATCGGCGATGTGGTCGGCAGGATATCCACAGACGAGCATGTGATAGGGATAGACGCCCTTGGGCAGATTGAACTGCTCCTGTGCCACCCCAGGCTTAAAATGGCATACCCAGCACGTTCCCAGGCCCTGCTCGGTGGCCTCCATCATCATCTGATCGCAGACGATCGAAGTATCGATGGCACTCGAGTTCATCTGATCATACGGGCGCACCCAGGCATCATCGGTAACGCTGCAAATAAGGAAGATAAGCGGAGCGCCAAAGATAGACCCATCACGAGCAAACCGAGGCTGACAAGCAGCAGCCTTCTCCAGAAGCTCAGGCGTATCCAACACCATCACACGGGTTGGATGGTTATTACAAGCAGAAGGAGCAATACGCCCAGCCTCAACAATGGCATCCACAACAGCTTGCTCAACAGAACGATCCTGAAATTCACGACAAGAATACCGACCCCGAGCCAGATCCAAATAAGACATACAAGCCCTCCAACAATTAAAAATCAAACAAACCCAAAGTAACCCAAACAGTACCCAAAGCAGCAATCAGCCAAACGCTCATCGAGGGCCAAAGTGTCCGAACGGATACCAAAGGTCCCTTCAGCCAAACCCCCATTGCGCTATAACTATCAGCCAAAGTTCCCAATGGTGGTACGTAAGGGAGCGGGCCCGGCCACTAATAACCTTTTGAACGACTCTGCTTGCAGCCGGAGTGAAAAAGGTTATTAGTGGCCGGGCCCGCGACCGCCGGGACACGTACCCCCAATTAACTGTTCTTCATGACAATCGAATCCACAACATCGGCCACATTCTCGCAGCAGTCGGCGCAGTACTCCAGGAAGGCGTAGACGTCACGCCAAGCGATGACCTCGAGCGGATCCTTGCCGTTAACGTGCAGGTTGCGCATGGCGTTGATGTAGAGCTCGTCGGCCTCGGACTCGATGGTGTTGATCTGGATGACCAGCTCGCGCAGCGTTTTGGACTTGCGGTAGTTGGGAAGCTCGACCATCAGGTCTTTCATGGCGCGGCAGGCGTCAGTCACCTTGTGGGCGATGACGATGGCGTCGGGATGGATGCTCTGAATGTTGGTGAAGTAGACGCGCTGCACGACGCCCTCAATACGGTCGAGCACGGTGTCGAGCGCGCAGCTCATCAGATCCAGATCCTCGCGCTCGAGCGGGGTGATAAAGGCGGTGAGCAGGGCGTCTTCGAGCTCGTGGTGCTTCTTGTCTGCCGCATGCTCAATCGCATGCATCTTATTGAGCATGTCGTGAATCTGCGCGGGATCGAAGTTCTCAAAAATCTTGGTGAGCAGCTCTGCGGCCTGGACGGCGAGGTCGGCGCAAGCGACGTAGTTGTCAAAGTAGAACGAATCGGGTTTCTTTGCCATGGGTGGGTCCTTTCGAGGCGAAGACGGGTGGGCGAAGTGTTGCGGTCCGGATGGACGTTCGGTTTGATTAGAGGAACATCATGAACAGCTTGGCCATGACAAAGCTGATGAGTCCGCAGGCGGGGAAGGTGAAGAACCAGGTGAACATCATGTCCTTGACGACTCCGAAGTTGATGGCCGAGAGGCGCTTGACGGCACCGACGCCCATGATGGCGCAGGTCTTGATGTGTGTGGAGGACACGGGGATGCCGGTAAGGGTGGCAAGCAGCAGGTTCGCGGCGCCCGCGAGGTCGGCGGAGAAGCCCTGATACTTCTCGAGCTTAACCATGCTCTGGCCGACGGACTTGATGATGCGCTCACCGCCCACGCTGGTACCGATACCCATAGTGGCCGAGCACAGCAGCATAATCCAGATGGGGATGCCGGCATCGCCGACGCTGGTCTGGCCGTTTGCGAAGGCCACGCCTAAAAAGAGCACGCCGATGAACTTCTGTCCATCCTGCGCGCCGTGCATAAAGCTCATGGCCGCAGCGCTCGCGATCTGAGCGTATTTAAAGAAGACATTGGCACGTCGCCTGTTGGCGGCGGCGAAAAGAATCGAGACGAGTTTGCACAGGACCCAGCCCATGACAAAGCCCAGGCCGATGGAGAGCGCCAGGCCGTAGATGACCTTCATCCACTCGTGGACGTTGACGCTGCTCGCGCCGCCGAGGGCGATAGCGGCACCGGTCAGGCCGGCGATAAGGCTGTGGCTTTGCGAGGTGGGGATGCCAAAACGCGACGCTGTGGCGCCGTAGACGACGATGGAGAACAGGGCCGCGCACAGGCAGGCGAGCGCCATGGTGCTGTTTCCGCCAAAGTCGACGATATGCGAGATGGTATTGGCGACGCTCGCATTAAAGTGCGTCATGATGAGCACACCGAGGAAGTTGAATGCGGCGCTCATGAGAATGGCGGCGCGGGCGGGCATGCAACGCGTAGTGACGCAGGTCGCGATGGCGTTGGGCGCGTCGGTCCATCCATTGACGAAGATGGCGCCGAGCGCGAGGATCACGGTGACGGCAAGGACTGGGTTCGACACAATTTGGCCGAGGAAGGTTGAGAACGTTACGTCCATATATGGGCTTTCTCGAAGTTTGCAGGCACGTTACAAAAACATGATAAATCGTATCACCTCCTGCGGGTTTCTTTACCGAGTTCTGATGGGAGAAGTGAATTTTTTGGCACTAATATTGAATATTAGCCCTGTTGACCGCGGGTGTTCTTTTTGCTAACACACCATGAGGACACGTGTGCGTGCCCCAACATCCCAAAACCACAGTCTGTTCGCTTTACAATATGCAAACATGCGTTCGATAATAGGAGGCATGGAATATCGACAGACAGATGGCAAAACTCGGCGCGTGCACAAGCAGTATGTGGACGTCGTGGCTCGCATCCTCGCGGGCGGACAGGTCGTGCCGGTCACCGTCTGCTGGGTCGACGGTCGTTGCTTTACGATTGACGAAATTATCTCGACCACCGGGTTTGGCCTGATGGTCCACGGCATCCGTACGGCAACCTATAAGGTGCGTTTTGGCGGGCACGCGACCGAGTTGTATCTGGAGGACCAGACGCGCGAGCGGGCGGACGGCTCGCAGGCACACGTGATGCGTTGGTGGGTCTGGGCCTTTGATCGCACGCTCGAGGGCGAGCGCCGTAGGTAAGGACGTACGGCATTCGGGTACAATGACAGGAATCTTGTCAGCTACTGCGCTGTCGCGGCGCTTTTGAAAGGACGAAATTATGAACGATATTCAGGGCTATCAGAACGGCCCCATCGAAACCGGCGCAAGCCGTGCCAAGGAGATGTCGCCGCGTGCGTATAATCTTGCCATGTCTGCCCTCATCTTCTTGGGCTTTTGTGCCATGGGCGTCGGTGCTTACTTTACGAGCACCATGTCGTTTGCGCGCATGATGATGAGCGGGGCTGCCCTACCGCTGGTTTTTGGCTCGTTTATTTTGACCATCGTCGGCATGGTCATGATGTCGGCCGCCGCCAGCAAGCAGTCCGTGGGCCTGTCCCTTGTGGGCTACGTAATCTTTGCGAGCACCTTTGGCCTGACCGCGTCGTTTGGCCTTGCCAACTACGACCTGCCCACCATCAACACTGCCTTTATCGCCACGGCCGCCATCACCTTTGTCTTTGGCGCCTTGGGCGTGACGTTCCCCAAGTTTTTCCAGCGCGTATATGGCATCGGTTTTGGCATTCTGCTCGCTACTATTCTGGTTGAGATCGTGCTGATGTTCATGGGCGTCTCACAGACCATCACCGATCTGATCGTGATCGTGGTGTTCGCCGGCTTTATTGGCTACGACACCTATGTTGCCACGACGGTGCCGCCTACGCTGCCCAACGCCGTGCTCATGGCGTCCAATCTGTTCGTGGATATTATCAACGTGTTCCTGCGCATTCTGAACATCCTCGGCCGTCGCGACTAGTGGCGAATTGCGGCGGTGCTTGCCGTACGTGCAAATCGATGCGAAAGGCGGTCCTTCGGGGCCGTCTTTTTTGTACGCGGCGGGGTATCATGGATGGGAAAAGCCGATAGCGGCAGAGACCGAGAAAGGTGACCACTTATGGCAGACGTCGACAACAGGAACCGTAACCGCAGGTCCAACCGAGCGGGTCAGCCCAATCCCAAGCGCGAGGCCCGTGCCAAGGCCGCCGAGCGTCACGTGGCAACTGTGTCCGAAGCGTGCGCCAAGGATATCGAGCGTTCGCTTGCCGGCGTGTGCGAGTTCGATGGTATGCCTGCCGGTTTTGTCGCGGCGATGAAGGCCAAGGTTCAGAGTGCTGTGGCCGCCGAAGAACAGGTTGCCGAGGACGTCGAGGGCGCGGAGGCTGCCGAGACCGAGACGGCGCCCGAGACCGAGGCAGCGCCTGAGCCTGCCGAGGAAATCGCCGAAGCTGAGTCCGCGCCTGCTGAGGAGCCCGCTCCGGTTCTGCCTGAGGTCACCGTGCTCGATGCCTCCGCCACGCAGGCCATCCTGGACAACGGTCGTGGCTATGCGCAGTTCTGCGACATGGCCGTGCTCGCCTTTGCCTCGTTCACCAACCCGGGCGGTGGCTACATCCAGGGCTATCTGGGCCAGGAGGCCACGCTGTGCGCCGATTCGTATCTGTACAACGTTCTCGATAAGCAGCGCAAATGGTACGGCGAGAACCGTCGCCGCAACATCAACTGCGAGCTTTACCGCAACCGTGCGCTGGTGGTGCCTGCGGTGCGCTTCGACCGCAACCACGTGCATGGATACGCCGACGTGATCGTGGCCGCCGCGCCCAACGTTAAGCGCGCCCGCCAGGAGTATCGCGTGAGCGACGATGCTCTGCTGGACGCCCTGCGCGACCGCATTCGCTTTGTGCTTGCCATCTGCGACGAGCTAGGTCGCGAGAAGCTCGTGCTGGGCGCTTGGGGCTGCGACAACAACGGCTTTGACGCAGAGGCCGTGGCCGAGCTCTTCCGCAAGGAGCTCGCGTCGGGCGACTTTAAGGTCAAGCAAGTCTTCTTTGCCGTGCCTTCTACGCGCTGGGATGAGGATTTTGCCAAGTTCGAGCACGTGCTGGCAAACTTCCCCGAGCGCAACGAGGAGTCCTATGCCCAGGTTGCCGCTCGCGCTGCGGCAGCTCGCGCCGCCGAGCAGACCCAGGCTGCTACCGAGGATGATGAGGACGAGGACGATTGGCGCAAGTACCTGTAATCGGTACGTGCTGACAGATAGGTCGAGCCGGCGGGAGAGGCTGCTTCCGTCGGCTTTTTACTGAGCGAGGGGCTTACGATGAAAAACGTTCTATGCTTTGGCGACAGCAACACCTATGGTTACGATCCGGCGGGCATGCGCGACGGCACCGCGGTGCGCTATGCGCAGGATGCGCGCTGGTGCGGCGTGGCCCAACGTGACTTAGGCGAGGGCTGGCATGTAATTGAAGAAGGCCTCAACGGCCGCACGACGGTACGCGACGACATGTGCCATCTGGACACCAATCTTAACGGCATCCGCGCACTTCCGATGCTGCTCGAGGCCCATAAGCCGCTGGACGCCATTGTGATCATGCTGGGCACCAACGACTGTAAGACGGTCTTTAACGTGACAGCTTCCGATATCGCCCGTGGCGCCATGGCGCTGATTCGCGCCGTCCGCGCGTTTCCGTGGACCGACGCTGCGCCTTGTCCGCGCATTCTGCTGATGGCGCCTATCAAGATTAAGCCGCAGATCGCCGACGTATATATGACCGATTTTGACGAGCATTCCGTAGAAGCCTCGGAACATTTTGGTGAGTACTACGCGCATGTGGCTGAGCAGTTTGGCTGCGACTTTTTGAATGCAGCGGAGTTTGCCGAGCCGGGCGATATCGACTATCTGCATATGATGCCCGAAAGCCACGAGAGCTTGGGACATGCCGTGGCAGCCAAGCTCCAAGAGATGCTCGGTGAGTAGCGCGACCCCAAGCCACCACAAAGGGGGCGGGCGCCTTTGCGGTGGCTTGGACTGCGAATCTTAATACTGCCACAACTAACTGCGTGCCATCTACCTGCGGCTTTGCGGGGTAATATCCTAACTTATCCTAAGCGCGTCGAAGGCGGCGCGGACGACCTGCTCGGCGGTGGGGCGGATATAGTGCCGTCCCGACACGCCGGGGAGGGCGTGGCCCATCAGCATCTCGATGAGGTCCCACGGCAGGCGAAGCTCGACCTCCGCTATCGTACGCCAGGAGTTGCGGAGGTTCGACCACGGGATGTGCTCGATGCCGCGGGCGGCGCAGAGTTTCCGCCAGCGGTCGTTGCAGATGCTCCGGTTCATGGGCAGCCCGTCGCCCCGGTCGCTCAGCCACTCGCGGCCATCGGCGGCGCGCGAGGCCGCTATCTCGACAAGGCGGTCGGCGGCCTGCGGCAGGATCACGACGGTGCGGGCGGACTTGGCGGTCTTGAGGGCGCCCACCGGCTCGGTGCCGGACTGCTGCATCTGGCGGCAGATGTCGGCGGAGGCGAGGACGGTGCCGCTACGCTCCCAGCGCAATACCTCCTCGGTGCGCACGCCCAGTGACTCGCCCGAGCGGCAGGAGCCGAAGCACGCGAGGATGAACGCGGGCTCCAGGGGGTTGCCGCGCAGTGCGTCGAGGACGTCCAGGGCCTCGTCGAGGGTGTAGACGCGCTTTGAGCGCTCGCGGGTCTTGCGGGTGGGCATGGTGTACCTGACGCTGGCGGCGAATGGGTCGAGCGGCAGGCGGATGAAGGTCGAGACGCAGGCGTAGACCTTGCGCAGGGTGAGCAGGGCGGTGTCGGCGGTGGCGGCGGGCAGCGTCAGCAGCCACCCCTGCAGCTCGACGGCTCGCAGCTGGTCGACGGGCGCCTGTCCCCATCGGGGGCCGACGTAGTTTCTCCACGAGCGCAGCACGAGGTCGCGGGTGTTGGGGGCGAGCGTCCCCGCCTCGACCTGCGCGGCCATCTTGGGGACGAGCCACGTCTCGTAGGCCTTGGCTATGGTGGGCACGGGGGCGTCGTCGGCGTGTTCGACGTGGATGCGGTCGAGTTCCGCGCACGCCTCGCGGTAGGTGCCGTACACGGTCTTGGTCTTGCGCCTGCGGCCCTGCGGCGTGTTCTGCATCCAGCGCAGGACGTACTTCTTGCCGCGCCTCATCTCGGTCACGGAGCCCCAGACGCGGCGGCGCTGCTTTCTTGTCATATAATCAGATCCGTTCAGATCGCGGGCTTATTCTCCGTTTCGCCCGGTTCTGACCTCGGCCCCGTCTCATGTTCCAAAGTGCAGGGGCCGTCTCCTTAGTCTCGGGGCCGCGGCATCAGCCTGCGGTCCCGAGATTTTTTGCTTTCATGTGCATCACCTCCCTAGATGTAGACGCTTGGAATTTCGCCGCGATGGGGCGATAATCGGGATAGCTCATCCACCGTGTGTGTGAAGGAGTCCTCTGGAGGCGCCCAAACAGCGCCTCCTGCTTTTCCCTTCGCTGTCTCCAATCTCCATAACTTGTTCGGTTTACTTTTACTGCCGCTGAGGCATAATAAGGACGAGCCCTTTGCTTAAAGCTCAGGACCTGGCCGCACCTCGGGGCCCGAAATCCGGGGTCTTCTTTTTTTCATTTCCTATATCTTTCGACTAGCTGGGTGATTCCGTCTTTCCGGTATTTTTCCGGGCGGTTCACCCTGTCCCATATTTTTCCTACGTACTTGCTTCCGGCGGGGTAAGCGCTTCGGAAAATGTACTTCCCGGGAAGAGCGCCGAGGGTGACGAGGTAGTTAATGTCTGGACCGGTTGCCACCACGCTTATGCTGTCCTCCTTGCCTCGCTTGTTCGTCTGACGGAAAATATCGAGGTCGATTCGTCTATCGAGAACCTTTGGAATGAGGGGAAGTCGCTTCACTCTTTCAAGCTCGATGTCCGTTATCGGGTTCAGAGGGAGCCCGTCGCGTCCGTGGACGCAAATCAGATGCCGCCACTTTGCTTCGCTGTTCAGTCCTATCACCGGCAACCCGTTCCAATATAGCGGCCTTGTGAGTTCGGCAAAGTAATAGTCGTGTGAGACGTCTCGCACTTGAAACATGTCATAGCCAAAACCCAAAAAATATCGCGATAGGTCGAGATGACCGTTCTGGTCGATGGAGTACCCCATAGCCATCACATGTTCCTGCGGCCGCGAAAATGGAATACATTGAATTTCTGCTCGGAGGGCCACGTCTCGTAGCTCGCGAGGGTGCTGATCCCGAGATTTCGGCAGATGTCTCTGCAGATTTGAAGCTTCGCCGCGCTTGAGCCCTCGACCTGCAGGTGCCCGTTCCTCGAAGCCGCAAGCGCCCCGATGAACAGGTCCGCCAGCTGAATCAGGTCGTTCTCGTGAGACTCGACCTCCTCGACGAAGCGGACAGCATCGCCGAACTGGAAGGTGTCTATCAGGCACCTCCTCAGCGTGTCGACCCTGTCGCGCTCGTCGATTCGGCGGTCGATGAACAGGCGGTATGAGTCCCTCCGGTCGAGCCAGTTGTTGAACACCTGGTAGTAGACCTTCTGGAACATCTCCTCGGTGTCCTCGAAGTTCGTCTCGCGCCTGCTGACGACGACCGCGCGGAACCTGAGCCCGGGGTCCGAGAAGAAGAGGTCGACCAGTGCCTGGAAGAAGGGGAGCCTCGACGGGCATACCGTCTTCCACCCGAATTCCCCCTGCACGTTGTAGTAGGCCCTGAGCAGGTCCACCTTCCTCACGATCTCCCTCTTCCGGTCAAGGAGGCACATTATCCCGCCTATGGCCATGAAGTCGTCCGAGGCCGAGGAGGTGACGCAGCTCTCGTCGCAGTAGACGTTGTAGGTCGCGCGCTCCACGCTCTAGCCCCTCTCGTCCCGCTCGCCCATGTACCAGACGACGCGGCCCTTGCAGACCACGGGCTCGTCGCCCGGCCCGGCGAGGATGTCGTCGTACTCGCCGCTGTGGCTGTCCGCCGTGAGCATCACGGTGGAGCGGCCCCGGGTGTAGTTGCGCACCACGGCGCCGTAGTCGGCCGTCTCGGCGAGCACCGGCTGGCCGTTCACCGGCTCCATGTCGGGGTCGACCAGCAGCAGGGCGTCGTGCGGGAAGCGGTTGTCCATGCACCCTCCCTGGGCGTGGACCATGAAGCCGCGCGGGTGCGCGTCGGCGATGGAGGCGGGGACCTCGACCTCGTCGGCGAGGCTGCCCTCGTCGCACGGCTCGCCCATGTGCGCGAAGCCCAGCAGGGGCACCATGTGCGACGCGCCGCTGATCGCGGCCTCGGAGGCGTCCTCTCCCATGAGGTCGGCTACCGTCGTGTCGAACAGTTCGGCAAGTTGCCCTAACTTGGTTAGGCGAGGTTTCGCCCGCCCGTTTTCCCATGCTCCGATGGCTGCTGCCGACACGTCGAGCTTTTCGGCAATGTCTAGCTGGGTCAATCCTGCTTTTGTGCGTAGCGACCGGAGCTTATCACCAAATTCCATAGTGCCTCCTAACTGGGTTACTTTCATCCTAAGCAAAAATAATTTTGGTTTAAAGCAAAAAGTAATTGTGGTTTGACCCAAATTAGATTATGATTAGGACAACGAAAGGAGGAGCGGATGCAGAACCTTAAGGAGTTTCGAGAAGCTGGGGCCAAGCGATTCCAGAAAAAGGAAATCGCCGCAGCTCTGGGAATTACCGAGCCGACGCTTACAGCCATTGAAGACGCACAGGCAGACAAGCTAACGGCCACGATGGCGGACAAGCTAGGCAAGCACTTCGGCATTGACGGCAATATTTTTTTGGGTATCGACCCTAAATAAATTAGGGTGCAAAACGAAACGGAGAGAACCATGAACGAGAACTACATCGACATCGAGCTGGGCGGCTGGAACATCCCCGAGGCCATCACGGTCGAGGCCGAGCCCGCCGAGGCCCGCGACTTTTCCGACTTCGAGCTGTAGGGGAGGGCGACATGATTCAACTGATTATCGGAGCGGGCCTTGGACTCGGCGGCGTGGCCGCCGCCGTCGCCATCAAGCGGTATAACGAGGCCGAGCGCGAGAAGGCCGCCGGGCCCGCGGACCATTGGGGCAACAAGTACGAGGCCCGCATCGTCTCGCCCGCGTGTGCCCTGCCCCTCGTCCTGACGGGTGCCATCATCGCCGCCACCGCCTGCTTCTATACGCAGGACACCGGCGAGGTCTGCGTCATCCGCAACCTCGGCGGCTCGCTCGCCGGCTCGACCTCCGAGGCCGGTTTCCACGCCAAGGCCCCCTGGCAGGACGTCGTGACCTACGACGTCCGCAACAACCTCATCAACTTCTACGGGGACACCGACTACGAGGTGGACGGCGGCTCCTACGAGGGCAAGCAGGTCTCCATCAACGACAAGTCGGGCGCCAGCGCCAACATCGACATCCAGGTCAACTACTCGCTCAACCCCGACGCCGCGCTCAGCCTCTACAGCGAGTACGGCACGCAGGAGAGCTTCGTGGAGAAGTACATCTCCAACGACGTCCGCGCCGTCACCCGCGAGGTCTCGGGCGGCTTCGACACGGTGACGATGCTCACCGACCGCTCCCAGTTCACCAAGGCCGTCCAGAAGGCCCTCACCGAGAAGTGGAAGGGCATAGGCCTCACGGTGGAGCAGGTGAGCGTGCAGGACGTCCGCTACCCGAAGAACATCACCAAGAGCTACAGCGAGGCGCAGGCCGCCGAGGTCGCGAAGCAAAAGGCCCAGAACGAGCAGGAGACTGCCAAGGTCGAGGCCGAGACCAAGAAGATCGAGGCCCAGGGCGAGGCGGACGCGAACGCCGTCCTCGCGAACTCGCTCAACGACCAGGTCCTCCAGCAGCACTACATCGACGCGCTCAAGAGCATCGGCAAGGACGGCAACCTCGTCGTCGTGCCCGAGGGCTCCCAGCCGATCGTGGGCACGAAGTAGGGGCGGCGGCGATGTTGGACCTTATCCATGCGGCCGTCCGGGTCTTCCTCGACGTTCTCGCGGTCGCGTTCGTGCTAGAGCACACCCGCGAGCTTCATGAGAAACATCGCGAGATCAACGACGCGCCCAAGCAGGTCGCAGGCGTCGTTGATGAACCCGGCGAGGACGATCGCGGCGCTGATGCGAGGGTGCCGCTCGACCCAGTCGACGAGCCGCACGAGTAGGGGGCCCGCTGGTCGGACGTGCTTCGGTCGGTATGTCGGCTGTCTTCAAATCATGCCCCGAAGCCTAACGCGTGTGTAACGCGTCAACGCGGGTATTGCCGCTCAGGCAGCCCGCGGGCCCCATCCCCGGGGCGGCACCGTTGCCCCGCGGCTCTCCATAACCATCCGCGGGGACGTTCCCTACCGGTGCCGTGCCGGGGGCGGGGCCCCGAAAGCAAGCAACAAAAAAGAGCCGCCCGGTGTGGAAAGCGGGGACGGCTCAAGACCTGAAAGGAGGTCACTCATGGATTCTAGCAGAGCCAAAACGTTCCAGCAGATGGCCGACGAGCTAGGCATCCGCCACAAGCTGATGTACACGCTGCGCGAGGCGTCGAGGGTGACGGGGGTGCCGTACGACACGCTGCGCATCGAGTGCAAGGCGGGCCGCCTGCGCTCGCAGCTGCCCGAGGGGCGCAAGGTGGGGCGCATGGTGCGCCCGGAATGGGTGGAGCAGTGGATCGAGGAGGGTACTCATGGCATCGAGGCTGCTTAGGTGCGCGGGGTACGTCGCGCTCACACTCGCGGTGTACGAGATCATGCCGTACGTCCTGCGGGCGCTGCTGCTCATGGCGGACGGCATCCGCGTCGTGCTCGGGATGGGGTCGATGCTGTGATCGGAAGGAACTTCGCGTTCACCGTCCCGTTCGTGGCCGGCAAGCTTCGCCACAGGCTCGACCGACGCCACTCGCGGATGTACACGCCCACCGAGACCATCCGCAACGAGGCCGCCATCCGCGACGCGGCGCTCAAGGCCATGCGGGAGGCGTACCCGGGTCTCAAGGGGATGCTGTTCCCGTTCAGGGTCCCCGTCGCCGTACGCATCGACGCGTACGGCCCGCTGCCGGAGTCGAGACCGAAGAGCGTCACGTCGGAGCCTTACACGTTCAAGCCGGACGCGGACAACATAGCCAAGCTGGTGCTGGACGGGATGAACGGGGCTGTCTGGGGTGACGACAACCAGGTGGTCGAGCTCCATGTCGTCAAGTGGCCCCGAATGCGCGGTATCGAGCCGCATATGGACATACGGGTCTACCGCGGCTGGTTCGCAGGCACCAGGGAGAAGAAGAGAAACGGAGATTAAGCAATGGAGTACACGCACATAGACGTCCAAGTCGGTGGCGATGCGTTCGAGGTGCTGGACGAGTTCGCCACGAACCTTATCTGCCTCGCAGACGAGGATGGCGCCGAGATAGGGAAGAGGGGCCTGAAGCCAGCGTGCCTGCGCGGCATTGCCTACGGGCTTCTGTACAGCATGAAGCTGCTGGGAGCCGATTCGCAGGACGCCGAGGTCTACGACTCCATCGTCGGCGGCGCCGGCCGCATGGAGCGCATCTACAAGCTGAACGGGCCGTGCGGCGTGTTCGCCGAGCTGGCGGGCGTGGACATCGAGAAGGTCGAGATCAATGACGAAGGGGTGACCATCAATGAGTAACGAGGTCATCGAGTTCAAGGACGATGCGGGCATGCCCGTCAAGTTCACCTCGCAGGACATCCGCGAGCGCCTGTGCCCCAACGCGACCGAAAGCGAGCTGGCGCTGTGCGTGGAGCTTTGCAACCGCCAGCACCTGAACCCCTTCACCAATGAGGTGTACCTGGTCAAGTACGGCAGCGCCCCGGCGAGCATCATCACTTCCTACCAGGTGTTCAACCGCCGCGCGAACAGGCAGCCCAACTACGGCGGCATCGAGAGCGGCGTCGTGGTGCTCCGCGACGGCGAGGTCGTCAAGAAGAAGGGCTCCGCCGTCTACAAGATGATCGGGGAGCAGCTCATCGGCGGCTGGGCAGAGGTCGCGTTCACCGACGGCAAGAAGCCCGCATACGTCGAGCTGGCGCTCACCGACTACAGCACCGGCAAGAGCAACTGGGTGAAGATGCCGGGCGTCATGATCGAGAAGTGCGCCAAGGCCGGCGCGTGGCGCCTGGCCTACCCCGACGAGTTCGGCGGGATGTACACGGGCGAGGAGATGGACCAGAAGGTCGAGCGCGACATGGGCGCCGGCACCCGGGCCGTCGAGGCCGAGAGCGTCGAGCCCGTGGCCGACCTGCAGCCCGTGCGCGACCTGTTCAAGCCGTTCATGGCGGCGACCGGGCTCGATAGCGCCGGGGCCATGGCGGCCATCTGCGCCGCCGTGGGCTGCTCGTCGGGCAACATGCACGACATGACGGTCATGCAGGCGCGCCGCGCGGCCTCGTGGATGGAGGAGGAGATCGCGGCCCGCAAGGCGCAGCCCGAGCCCGCCGCCCCCGAGCCGGAGCCCGCGCCCGTCTATGAGCTCGCGCCCGCCGAGTATGCGACCGACGACGACCTGCTGGAAGGCTTCTAATGGCAGACGAGGTTTTGGCGGTCGAGGCCGTGCCGCTCGAGGAGGACTTCGACACGCTGGTAGCGTCGCTCGCCATCGACGACACGCTCGAGGACAAGCTGGCGCGGCTCAAGAAGAACGTGGACGAGAAGCTGGCGGACTACGTGGACGTCAAGCACATCGAGAAGGACGAGGACTTCAAGGCGGCGAAGAAGTACCGCGCGGCGGTCAACGACGTGAAGAAGCCCATCGAGGCGCAGCGCAAGGCCGCGAAGAAGAAGTACAGCGACCTGCTCAAGACGTTCGACAAGACCATCGGCGAGATAACGGCGCCCATCGACAAGCTGTCCGATGAGTACAAGGCCGAGATCGACCGATACGACGGCGAGTGCAGGGCCCGACGTCTCGCCGCGCTCAAGGGCCACTACTACGACCTCGCGGGCGAGATGGGGCCGCTGGTGCCCTACGAGCGCATCGCCGACGACAGGTGGCTCAACGCGAGCTTCGGCGAGGTCAAGGCCAAGAACATCATCGAGCGCCGCGTGGGCGAGCTGCTGCACCAGTTCAAGTTCGTCAACGGCCTCGACTACGCGGACGAGTCCGAGAAGGCGTGGGCCGTGGCGTGGTGGGCGAGGACGCTGCCGGCGGACTCGGGCGAGGTGGCGGCGGCTGTCGCCGCGCACCGCGAGGAGGTCGCCGAGGCCGCCGCGCTCGTGTCGACCTACGAGCGGGCGACGGCGCCCGCACCGGAGCCCGAGCCGGAGCCCGCGCCGCTGCCGCCCGACCCCGAGCCGATGCCCGTCGAGGAACCTGAGCCGCCATTGGGCGTGCCGAGGTGCGTGCGGGTGGTGCCATCGCGCCCCGAGCCGGATGTGGCCGAGGATGCGGCACCGGCGCCGCAGAGGGGCTACCGCGTGGTCATCGAGTGCGCCACGGCGGACGAGCTTCGCCGCGTGAGGGCAGTCATGGTCGACAACGGCATTCACGAATACGTCGAGAGGATGTAGGACATGGAGGAGAAGAACCTGCCGCCGCTCCGAACGCCGGAGCAGCGCAAGGAGGCGATGGCGAAGGCCATCCACACGCGCCGCGAGCGTGCCGCGTTCAAGGCAGCGTGCAAGGCGGGGAACATCCCGCCCGAGGTGGCCATCGAGGCACCCACCGCGGCAAAGCTCAAGGTCGATGAGTTCGCCCGCTCGTTCCCGGGCATCGGCCCGGTCACGGCGAAGGTGATCGTCAAGGCGCTTGACATCCCCGATGGTCGCCGCGTGAGCGGCCTGGGGTACATGCAGGGGCCGCGCCTTGTCGCGTTTATCAAGAACAACATGACCGCGAAGGAGGACGGGCAGTGAGCATCAACCGAGTGAACATCAGCGGCAACCTCACCCGCGACCCCGAGCTTCGCGCCACCGCCGGCGGGACGCAGGTCCTGTCCTTTGGCGTGGCGGTAAACGACCGCCGCCGCAACGCGCAGACCGGCGAGTGGGAGGACTACCCCAACTTCGTCGACTGCACCATGTTCGGCAACCGCGCCGAGGCCGTGAGCCGTTTCCTCGCCAATGGGATGAAGGTCGCCATCGAGGGCAAGCTGCGCTACAGCTCATGGGAGCGCGACGGCCAGAAGCGCAGCAAGCTCGAGGTGATAGTCGACGAGATCGAGCTCATGGTGCGCCGCGAGGGGCAGGCGCAGGCCCAGCCGCAGCAGAGCCTCGCGGACACGGTGCCCGTGCAGCCACAGGCGCAGGCAGCGCCGCAGTGGAGCGCCCAGCAGGCCTACGCCGCGGTCCCGCAGTCCGAGTTCTACGACGAGGACGTGCCGTTCTGATGAGGCGCGTACCCGACATCATCCGCGACCACTGGGAGGCGGCCCTGTTCGCCGCCTCCTTCTCCGCGGGTTTCCTGTTCTTCTCTTCGCTTCTATGGGGGTGGTTCTGATGGCCTTCACCGTGTTCGACAGCTTCGCCGAGGTCTACGACGACTTCGATGAAAGCGACCCCGAGGACCTGCGCGACCGCGCGATGCTCGCCGACGCGATCATGATGTACGGGCTGCACGGCGTCGAGGCCGACCTCCCGAAGCACCTCCGCCGCGTTTTCAAGGCGATGAAGAACGCCATCGACAACTCCAAGGACGCGCGCGGCAGGGGCGGCAAGGGCGGCCGCCCGCGCAAGAAACCAGTTTCCGACAAACCCGAAACGCAGGTTTCGGAAAGTGAAAACCTAGGTTTTTCAAACGGGAAACCAGTTTCCGACAAACCCGAAACGCAGGTTTCGGAAAGTGAAAACCCTAACCTAACCTACCCTATCCTGTCCTGTACTGAACCGGATTGTACTGAACTGGCCTGTGATGGGGGCGATGCCCCCGCCGCGCCGCCCGAGTTCAAGCCGCCGACCCTCGACGAGGCCCGCGGGTACTTCGGCGCCAACTGCCTGAGCGGCGACCCGGACGCCTTCTGGGCCTACTTCGAGTCGCAGGGCTGGGTCAAGAGCAACGGCCAGCCGGTGAGCAACTGGGGCGCCCTCGCGCTCGACTGGTCCAGGCGCCAGAAGCGCATCGACGCCGACGACCGGGCGAGGGGCAAGCCGACCGCCTCGGAGGTCGAGGCCGCCACGTTCAAGCCGACGAGGACGCCGGAGCAGACGAGGGCGGAGCTCGAGCGCAGGTGGCGCGAGGACTACCCGGGCATCGACCCGGCGAAGGTGAAGGCCCCGAGGGGGACGACCGCCGACCCGGTGGCGCTCAAGGCGTACCAGGACGCGCGGCGCCTGCTGGACGCGAGGGCCGCGTGCGAGAGGAGGGCGTCATGAGCTTGGACGACGAGAGGAACGAGAACATGGGCAGACCGAAGGGGTCCGCAAGCATCTACGACGACGGGCCGCGCAGCGCCCGCTGCGAGACGTGCGGGTTCTGCGCCGTGAGCGAGGCGGTCATGACGGCGTCCGGCGAGGGCCGCAAGCGGTACACGTGCATGCGCTGCCCCGACTTCGTGCACGCCACGCAGGGGCTCGCGAGGTGCAACTACTGGGAGGCGCGACATGAGGGCTGAGTCGCTGGACGGGCGCGGGGGCTACGTGCTCGTGTGCGGGCAGTGCGGCAGGCGGTTCCGCACGGCGTACAGGAACCAGAGGTACTGCTGCGGGTGGTGCGAGAACGTGGCGCGGAGGGACGCGAGCAAGCGGCCCGTGGACGTGTACCTCGGAACGAGGAGTGAGTCGGGCCGAGAGGTCAACGCCATGCGTGCGGCGCTGGCGGAAGGGAGGCGCATCTGATGCGCGACGGATACAGGTTCGAGTTCGGGGCGTTCGACAAGCCGGACGAACCCAAGGCGCAGGCGCTCAAGCCGCTCGAGGAGGCGGCCGAGGTGTTCGGTGCGTGGCAGCTACACGACGGCATACGCCAAAGCCAGATCATGACGGCGCGCAGGGCGTACCGCCAGAGCCTTATCGACGAGTGCATGGACGCGGTCCAGGCGGTCGTCAACCTGCTCGATGCCGAGGGGTTCACGCAGGAGGACGTGGACGCGGCAATCGAGCGCTGCAACGAGAGGAACCGAGAGAGGGGACGTCTGTGATGGAGACTTTGGAGCAGATCAAGGCCGACGCGGTCGAGGTGTTCCATTTCGACCGCGAGTGCAGGCCGCAGGACAGGGCGCACGCCTACCTGGGGAAGTATCGCGTCAGGCGCGGCTACAACGACACGGCGATGCAGGTCGCGGTGACCAACATGATCGAGCGCGCCTACGAGGCGGGAAGGGCTGAGGTCACCGGCGCGAACCTCGTGCAGAACCTGCGCCGCCAGCTGACGAGCATCGAGGCGACCGTCGGGGATGCCATCGACCTGCTCGACGAGAGCGTAGGGGGGGCGGACTGCGATGAGTGACTCGAGGGTCGGAGGCTACCCGATGGGGGTGACCGACGCCGCCATCGAGCGCCACTTCGGCGGGGCCTGTGAGCCTAGGATGTGCGGGAACTGCAGGCATTTCTGCGGCTGCGACATCCACGTCGACTACGGCTACTGCCACCTCGGGTTCGAGCGCGCCTACGACACGGATGCGCCGGACCGCAAGGAGGGGCGCTGGCGCCTGGCGAAGTGGGCCGCGGCGTGGCTCACGGGGAACCTGCTGTACTGCGAGGACGAGTGCGGCGAGTGCCGCGACTACGAGGAGTTCGGGTTATGAGTATCGAATTGCCGAAAGATGCCGAGGGACGCGAGATTCCGCTTGATACCGTTGCACTGTTCAACCGTGTCGGGAACGTATACAGCATCGTGCGCTGGATATTCACCACGGACTTTGATTTGAGTGACGGATGGTCGAACAAATGGCGTGCGATTACCGACCGTGGATTTGCACTCGACCCAGCACTCGTGTACCTCACCACGCCCAAGACCGACACATGGGAGAAGCTGGAAGAGGACTTGGGCAGGGGCGCGGACGCGCTGAATTACGAAGCCTGCGCCTATTTTGGCAAGAATGCGTGCAGCTGCTCATCGTGCATCGCCGACAAAGGCGAAACCTGCGAAAGGGTTGCCATGCGCGACATCGCCGACCGCATCCGCAAGCTGAGGGGTGAGTACGATGCCTAGCAACTGTCCATATTGCGGAGAGCGACACCTCAACTTCGGCGATGCTGAAGAGGAAGTCGAAATGTGGATTAACGAGCCAAACGACGGCGAACACGTCATTGTTGTCGACCCTCCGTACGCATGGAGCATCCCGATCAATTACTGCCCGTTCTGCGGGCGCAAGCTGGAGAAGGTGAGGACTGATGTTGACTAGCAACCTTGTGCCGTGCTTCGTCCAGACGTTCAAGACGGACTCGAAGACCGGCTACGAGAAGGCGCTGCTCGTCGGCGTTTTCGACAAGACGACCACCGACCTCGACTGCTGCATATCCTCGAGCAGCAGGGATACGGGTAAAACCCGTCAGCCGGTTGCCGTGGTCATGCAAGAGGATGGCCGGCTGCGTGAGGTGAACGTATCGAATGTCATCATCAACGACTCGTATGAAGTGTTCGGCATGTACTCGTGGACGTTCAACGAGAACGACATAACCGAGCAGCTCGGGTTCCAGCGCAAGGAGGACGAGCAGGATCCGTTCATCCCGGGCAAGCGGATGGTCGACGGCTACTTCCACTGCTCCGACTGCGGATGGGATGGACAGATCTGGGAACATATCGGCTTTGGGGACATGCTGGCGTATGAGGCCGTCCATTGCCCGAAGTGCGGGGCGATAATCGAGCGCCGTGCGTGAGGTGGTCCCCGGCGCTTGGTATGGTAACCGAAGCAAACCGAGCGCGAGGGGGTATGCGAATGGCGTGTAGGCCACCTGCAGGAGATGGGCCAAAAGGCCCATCTACAAAGTCAGCACATCCGTTGAGGGACGAGTGGGCGCTCCGGAAGGGGCGCTCCTCTTACGTCCTATGGACGGACGAGATGATAAGGCGGATGCAGGCGCACCCGGAGCGGACGGCGGCGGAGATCGCGGCGGAGCTGAGGGTGACGCCGAGCGCCGTGAGGCACGCGCGGCAGCGGTACGGGCGCTTCTCGACCGGAACGGACGGTCTGTGCATCGTGTGCGACGCGCGGCCCGTGTTCGACACGTCGGTGCAGGCGAAGAAGTGGAGGCTGTGCAAGGGGTGCTATCTGGCGGAGCGGAAGAGGCGGCTCGAGGAAGAGGCCGAGAGCAACCGCATACGTCAGGCCGTGCACAGGAAGAAGGTCGAGTAGCCGAAAGGCCCCGGGAAACCGGGGCCTTTTCTTTAAACGTTACCCCCTTTTTACGCTCGTGGGCAAACGCACGCGCTTGTCCACGTGCGTAAAAAGGTGGGAACGTTCGCGTTTCCATATGGCTATCTACCAGCGGAAACGTGATTTTGTGGCGGGAAAAGGGCGTGAAAAACTGACCAAGGAGGGCATCGAGGATGCCGTCCGCCTGTGCCGTGCCGGAATGACCGACAAGGACATTGCCGCGTATCTCGGGGTCGCACGCGAGACATACAGCCGCTGGATCAACCACCCCAGAACCGACAATCAGCGTCAACTGTGTCACGTTCTAAAAAAGGCCGAGGTCGAGCGCAAGGCGACGCTCGTGGGCCGCATCATGGACGCGAGCGGCGACAGCTGGCAGGCGGCGGCGTGGCTTTTGGAGCGCAAGTACCCGCAGGAGTACGCCAAGGCGCAGCGCATCATGGATACCACCGACACGGCGGTGCTCAAGGCCGCCAAGGAGCTGGTGCTGTCCGTGCCGTCCTCAATCGGCGGGGACGAGTAGCCGATGCCGCTCACGAGGATGCAGCGCGAGTACCTCGCCAACTGCACACACCGCTACAACGTGAAGTGCGGGGCGACGGGCTCGGGCAAGAGCTACGTCGACATAGCCGTGACCATACCGCAGAGGCTTCTCGCCATGAGGGGCGAGGGGCTGGCGGTGATGATCGGGAACACCCGCTCGACGCTCGAGCGCAACATCCTCGAGCCGATGCGCTCACTCTACAGCGAAGACGTCGTCAGCCAGATCGGGCGGGACAACACGGCCCAGATTTTCGGGCGCAAGGTCTACTGCCTCGGGGCGGACAAGAAGACAAGCGTATCCAAGATTCAGGGCGCCACGTTCGAGTGGGTCTACGGCGACGAGGTCGCCACGTGGAGCGAAGACGTGTTCCAGATGCTCAAGAGCCGCCTGCGCTGCGAGCACAGCCGCTTCGACGGCACCTGCAACCCCGACAGCCCGAACCACTGGTTCAAGCGGTTCCTCGACGGCGACAGCGATATCTACAGGCAGGACTACACGATCTGGGACGGTGCGCTGGCACCGGATGTCATCGAGGCCCTCATCAAGGACTACGGCAGCGGCGTGTACTACGACCGCTACATCTTGGGCAAGTGGACGCTGGCCGAGGGCCTGGTCTACCCCGAGTGGGAGGGCGCCCTCGAGAGCCGGTATACGGGCGGCGCCGCCAAGCATGTTGTGTCTTGCGACTACGGAACTCAGAACGCCTTCGCGGCGCTGCTGTGGGCGTTTGACGGCAAGGTGTGGCACGTGGTGGACGAGTACCGCTACAGCGGCCGCGACACGGGCCACCAGAAGACGGACGCCGGCTACGTGGCCGACATGGCCGACTTCGTGCGCGGGCTGGGCAAGCCACCCACGTTCATCATCGACCCGAGCGCCACGAGCTTCATCGCCGCGATGCGGCAGGCCGGGTTCAAGACCAAGAATGCCCGCAACGACGTGGCGGATGGCCTACGAGAGACGGACGTGTGCCTGGGCAACGGCACGGTGCGCATCTCCGACGCCTGCGCGGGGCTGATAGGCGAGCTCGGCGGCTACTGCTGGGACGCCAAGGCGGACGGCGACAGGCCTGTCAAGGTCGAGGACCACAGCTGCGACGCGCTCCGTTACGGCGTGGCAACACTGCGCATGTACAAGCCTGCGAAAGAGCAGGTAAACCCATTCTTCGGAGGGAGGTAGCGGCTTGTCTAAGGGGCCTTTGGTGACCGATGGCGACCTCAAGGCGGCGGCGTCGGCGACGGCGTTCGCGGCAGATGCAATCGAGCGGCACATGTCGAGCGAGATGTACCGCAACGCCGTCACCGCGAACGAGTACTACCGCCAGCACAACGTCACGATCAACCGTTTCGTGCAGAAGATCTACTCGTGCTCCGGTGCCGAGGCCGAGGACTTCACGGCCTCGAAGCTGAGGCTGGCGAGTAACCTGTTCAAGCGCCTAAACGTCCAACGCTGCACGTACTCGCTCGGTAAGGGCGTGAGCTTCGTGGACGTCTCGGCGGGCGGCAAGGACACGACCAAGGAAGGGCTTGGCGACCGCTTCGATGACGACGTCATGGAGATGGGGCTCAAGGCGCTCATCCACGGTGTGTCATTCCCGTTTTGGAACCTCGACCACATCGACGTGTTCACCGCCGACGAGTTCTGCCCGGTGTGGGACGAGTACTCGGGGGCGCTATACGCCGGCGTGAGGTTCTGGCGGCTCGACTCCGACCACCCGTGGCATGCGACCCTCTACGAGCAGGACGGCTACACGGAGATGGTGTCGGGCGGCAGCGGCTTCGACTTCGAGGTGGCCGAGGCCAAGCGCGCCTACAAGGTCACGTATCGGGAGATACCGGCGGACGGGATGAAGCTGGCCGTCGATGCGGAGAACTACTCCCGCCTGCCCATCGTGGCGGTCTGGGGCAGCGACGCGCACCAGAGCACGCTCGTCGGCATGCGCGAGAGCATCGACGCCTACGACCTCATCAAGAGCGGCCTGGTGAACGACACGCGCGACTGCGCACAGATCTACTGGCTCATCAACGGAGCCGGCGGCATGGACGACAGGGACCTCGACCTGTGGCGGGCGAAGCTCAAGCTGACGCACGTGGCCGAGGTCGACGCCGAGCAGGGGCAGTCCGTGACGCCGTACACGCAGGAGGTGCCCGTCGAGGGCCGCAAGGAGACGCTGGCGCAGATCAAGGCCGACATCTACGAGGACTTCGGCGCGCTGGACGTCCACACCATCGCGGCGGGTGCGACCAACGACCATATCGACGCGGCATACCAGCCGATGGACGAGGAGGCCGCCGAGTTTGAGCGCCACATCCGCGAGGGTATCATGGACATCCTTGCCCTCCAGGGCATCGAGGACACGCCCGTGTTCACGCGCACTCGCATCAGCAACACCAAGGAGCAGGTCGAGACCGTGTGCCTGGAGGCCGAGTATCTGGACGACGAGACGATCCTGCGAAAGCTGCCGAACATCACGCCCGACGAGAGGGCGAAGATTTTGGAGCGCAAGCAGCGGGAGCAGGAGGAGCGCATGGCAGCACTGCCGCCCGCCCTGGCGGCTAACGCGAAGGGCGCCCAGGAGGGCGACGAGGACGACGACAACGACGAGGACGAGGAAGGTGATGAGTGATGGCGGCATTGCAGGTGCTTGACGGCGAGCTGTGGCAGTGGGACACCGGGCGCGAGGTCGAGGTTGTCGGCTGCGAGCAGGTGCATTTCGCCAAGTCGACCACGGGGACGTGCTACACGGTCGCGGTGGCCGACAGCAAGGCGAAGATTCCCGACAATCTGCTCCAGGCGGCTGGGCGCGTGTACGCATGGGCCTACATCACGGACGAGGCATACGGCGGGCGCACGCGCATCGAGGCGCTCTGGGACGTAAAGAGGCGAGCCAAGCCCGCCGAGTACATCTACGAGCCGAGCGACCAGCGCACCATCAAGGACGCGGAGACGGCGCGAGACGAGGCCAAGACCGCGCAGAAGGCGGCGGAGGCCGCACGAGACAGGGCCGTCGCCGCCGAGGTCAAGGGGGCACGCGCCACGACGCTCGCCTCGGGCTCGAAGGCAACGGCGACGATGGAGAACAACGTGCTGGTCGTCGGCGTGCCGAAGGGGGACGCGCTGAGATACAGCGACCTCACCGCCGAGCAGATCGCGGAGCTCAAGAAGCCCGCGACGGACGCGGCGGCTGGCGTGAACAAGGTCAACAACGAGTTCAAGCAGCTCAAGGCTTCTGTCGAAACGGCGGAGAAGGGCCGCGCCGACGCCGAGGCGGGGCGCAAGGAGAAAGAGACCGAGCGCGGGAAGAACGAGACGGAGCGCAAACAGGCTGAGGCCGGACGCAAGACCGCCGAGCAGAAGCGCGAGCAGGATTCGACCAAAGCCCTCGCCGACGCGCAGGCGGCGCTCAAGGACGCCAAGACGGCAGCCCTGAACTACCAGTCGATTATCGACTCGGCGGCTGCCGTGACGGCGCTGGGACTCAAGAAGGTAAACGGCAAGATTTGCCAGATGCGAAAGGTAGGTGCCTAAATGGCCGATACGCAGGCAACCGAGCAGGCAACCGAGCAGGCAACCGAGGGGTTCGAGTACGCGGACCCGCTGGCATCGGACAAGGCGGTGTGGGCGCTTGTCGGCGCGGTAAAGAATCTGGGCGACCAGAAGTCGCTCGAGCGCGACGCCTCGACGGGCCGCTACTCCAACGAGAGCGTCGCCGCGATGGTGGACAAGCACAAGACGGGGCTGGTGTACACGTTCCTCATCCCGGCGGGCAGCCCCACCGACATCAAGCCGATGAGCGCCGCCGCGAAGCGCGTGGCCTCCACCGAGTTCGTGCCCGCGACGGCGACGAGCGCGGCTGTCGACCCGTTCGACACCGAGGGCGGCCCGTGGTTCCACGTGTCCGCCAACGCCGGTGCCGACGCCGACGGCGTGCCGTGGGTCGAGGCCATCGACGGCGTCGACTACGGCTTCTCGCGCGTGGACAACGGACACGGCAACAACGTCTACGAGATCGCGCCGGTCGTTTGGCAGGCGGTCGAGGTGCTGACGAACGGCAACCTGCTCGTCTCGTGGTCCGACAGCCGATTCAGCGGCTCGCAGCCGAACCCCAAGGCGTTGCTGCCGGACGGCACGCTGCGACCGTACATGCTGACGCCGACATACCCCATGAGCATCGACGCTGACGGGCGCCCGCGCTCCGTCTCGGGCGCGAAGGTCGCCAACCGCACGACGTCGCACGACTCGCTCGTCGACCTTTGCAAGACCGCGACCACGGGCTACTCGGGCATGAGCGCCTACGACCAGTGGTATATCAACTTCCACCAGTTGACCAAGACGCTGTGCAAGTCCTCCCAGGTGGACTTCCCGGGCTGCACGGACTTCAACATCCAGATCCACCCCGCGCTCGCCGAGACGGGCGTCACGCGCGTGGTCGTCACCGCCGAGCAGGCGGCGAAGATTCCCGTGGCCGCGTCGATGATGTACGGCACCGACACGGGCACCACGTGCCCAGACCGAGGCGCCGCGGCGGCGTACGACGTGTTCGACGGCGCGGTCGTCGGCGGCAAGGAGACGCTCGCAGACGGCAACGTGGCGCTTCTCATGGACGTCGCCAAGGCGTTCGACACGACCGTGAACACATGGCTCCAGAGCGCGCCGTGGCGCACGGGCAACACCGATGCCCTCGTGGGCGACGGCCAGGTGGCGAAGGACGGCAAGCACCCGTTCAAGGTCGGCGGCGTCGAGACGGGGCTGGGCCTGTGGGAGTTCATGGGCGATACGCTCTTCGTCTCCGACGGCACGGGCTTCGGCATCGCGGTCAACCCCGACACTCGCAATGAGAAGAAGAACGCCGTGGCGGACGGGGTGACCCCGACGGCGGCGTGCATGCCGACGGCAGATGGCTACATGCTCGACATCCAGTTCGTCAACGGGCTTATCTTGGGAAAGGGGCTCGGCGGCTCGGCGACGACCGGTGTCGGCGACTACTTCTACTTCGACACATCCGGCGGTAAGGTCAAAGGCACAATCCGTCTGGTTCGGTTCCTCGGCAACCTGGGGATCGGCTCGTGGGCCGGTCTTCGTTGCGCGTGCTCGGGGAACTGGTCCGGTGGGGCCGCTTGGTACTTCGTCTCCCGGCTTTCTGCTACGGGCCGTAGCCGGGGGTGAATCAGGGCGTAGCCCTGAGAGGGGGCTGGCCCCCTCCTAACCCCAAACAGGGATTCACGGTGAGGGCGGCGCTGGTTTCTGGTTCAGTTCCTCGGCAACCTGGGGAACGGCTCGAGGGCCGGTCTTCGTTGCGCGTACTCGGGGAACTGGTCCGGTGGGGCCGCTTGGTACTTCGTCTCCCGGCAATCTGTCTATAAATCTCTTCTCGCACCGTGTCTACCGCGCCCGCCGCTTTCTGGCGGGACGCGGCTCAGCCTGACTCCTTTGAGTGAAATTTGTCCGCAAGGCTCACGGGCTGGTAGCCGCAAGGCGAACGCTCGTATGACAGACAGAAAGAGCTTTGATCTATGAAAACCTACTGCAAGGGCCTCGAGTTCACGCGCAAGAGCGTCGTCGAGACCCTGCACCGATGGAAGAAAAGCGACTCCGGCAAGGAGAACGGCTGGCGCGTCGCCGACGAATACGGCACCGAGACGGCGTTCGTCGACCGCATCTGGCTAGAGCTCTCGACCGAGACGCTTGCGTTCGAGCCGATTCGAACCTACCTGAAGCACGACCCGAACAGCGGCAAGCTGCGCGAGATAAGCGTCGAGAGCATCAAGCGGCAGGTGTGCAACTATCTGTGCGTTGGGGCGCTCGAACCGCTCCTTGCCGCCAAGGTCGGCTTCTGGCAGGTGTCGAGCGGCGTCAAGGGCAAGGGCGCGGCGCTTGGAATGCGCAAGCTCAGGCGCGAGGTCCATCGCTTCGCCTACCACATACACGTCGACATCCGCAACTGCTACGGCTCGATGCGGACGGCGGTGGTGGAGGGTCTGGTGGCGCGCTACGTCAAGAACAGCCAGGTCCTCTACCTGCTCCAT
Organism: Collinsella aerofaciens; assembly: GCF_027679495.1. Classification (GTDB taxonomy): domain Bacteria; phylum Actinomycetota; class Coriobacteriia; order Coriobacteriales; family Coriobacteriaceae; genus Collinsella; species Collinsella aerofaciens_AK. The sequence goes on along the minus strand of NZ_JAQEKC010000011.1, from coordinate 35,214 downwards.
TCGCTGCTGTCGACGATGGATGGCGTCCTTATCCTCGGCAGCTACCTGTCGCTTCGGTTGGCGGCGCTCGTGATCTCGTTCGCGTACCACGCGGTCGAGGAGGCGGCGAAGGAGCGGCGCGGCAAACGCGTGAGGCTCGCGGGATGCCAGGTGTGGTACGCCGACGACGGCTATTTTCTCGGCAACTCAAAGCGTTCGCTCAGGAAGGCCGCGGCCATCGCCGCGCGCGTTTTGGGGCGGCTAGGATTGTCGCTGAAACCGTGGAAGGTGAGGCGCAACGGCGCCGAGCCCATCGACTTCGCGGGCTATCGCATCTGGTGCGCTCACGGGCGCCGGGTCGACTTGCGAAAGAGGCTCTGGAAACGGCTGCGACGCGCGTTCGCGCGCTACATGCGCAGGCGCACCGAGCGCTTGGCGAGGCGCGTGTGCTCTTACTGGGGCTGGCTGAAAACGGCCGTCATGGAGCACCAGATGAACGTCAAGCGGTGCATATTCAACGCGGCGAGGGCCGTGGGTTAGGAGGAAAAATATGGTTGTGAAGTCGGAGCGAACGGGCGAGAGGCCCGAGACGGTCGAGATCGCGGGGACCGACGTCTGGCTGCGCCGCGGCATCGCCGAGGGCGAGCGCGAGGAGCAGGGCGGCGAGGGCGGTTCCGTCAAGGTGAAGGTGTTCACCTACGAGGAGCTGCACTTCACCGACCCGACTGGCGAGCTGACGGTCGAGGGCGCAAAGGCCGACTTCGACACCGTCTGGGCGGCACACGAGGCGGACGGCATGAGCATGGAGGAGCAGATCGCATCGCTCCAGCAGCAGGTCGCCGACTCGCAAGCGGCCCTTCTCGAGCTCGGCGACATCGTTGGGGGTGAGTAGCTTGGCGAAGATCTACTACCGCGCCGTGAAAAGCGGCAAGCGCACGCTCGAGAGCGTTCCCGAGCGCTGGCGCGACGAGGTACGCCAGATGCTAGAGGCGGACGGCGAGTAGGGAAGGGCCCCGGCTTCGGTCGGGGCCCTTTTCCGTTATGCGCGGGCGACCATGCGTGCCGACGATTGGAGGCGGCGCATGGCGAAGGATAGCGCTCACGAGTTCTCAGACGCCGAGATTCGGGCGTTCGAGCGCGAGGTGGCGGGAGTGTACGGCGAGGCGAGCAAGACGGCCTACGACAACCTCAAGCGCTATCTGGCGCAGTTCGAGGCCGACGACGAGAAGATGCTCGAGCGGCTCGAGGCCGGCGAAATCACCAAGGCTCAATACGGGTCTTGGCGAAGCGGGAAGATAGCGGCGGGCAGGCGCTATCGAATCGTCCTCAAGCAGTGCGCCGAGGCCATGACGCATGCGAACGTCGTCGCTGCCGCCGCCATCGAAGGCAGGCTGCCCGAGGTCTACGCCGAGAACTACAACTACGGCACGTGGCAGGTCGAGAGCGCAGTGGGCGTTGACACGGCCTACGCGCTGCAGGACGCGTCGACCGTCCAGAGGCTGCTCACCGACCACGACAGCTACCTGCCAAAGCCGTCCGTCAACGTCGCCAAGGACGTGGCGTGGAACCGCCGGCTCATAGCCAACCAGATCACGCAGGGCGTGCTGCTCGGCGAGTCGATACCCAAGATAGCCAAGCGTATGCAGGACGTGACGGGGGCGAACCGCGCGGCGGCGGTGCGTCTGGCGCGGACCTCGACGACGGCGGCGGAGAACGCCGGGCGCGTCGACAGCTACAAGAGGGCCAAGGGGCTCGGCATCAAGGTGCAGCAGGAATGGGTGGCGACGCTCGACCTGCGCACGCGCTCGAGCCACAGGGAGATTGACCGCGAGAAGGTCGAGGTCGGCGAGAAGTTCAGCAACGGGTGTCGCTATCCCGGCGACCCGGAGGCGCGGTATGCCGAGACGTGCAACTGCCGCTGCACGCTGGTGGCGTGCTGTGACGGACTCGACGTGCTCGACGGCGAGCGGTTTAGCCGCCTGCCCGAGGGCATGACCTACGAGGAATGGAAGGCGGGCAAGCCCGCCGTCAACGGCACCAAGCCCGCGAACCGTACCATCTCCGAGTTCATGGAAATGCCCGGAACCAAGCGCAAGCTGGATACGGCGGGCGTGTCCAAGACCGAGGCGCGAAAGCGGCTCTCGCGCCAGCTCGAGGACTACGGCATACCGTCGAGCGGCTTCAGGAAGATGTCGGCGGGCGACCAGCAAAAGGTGCTGGACTCGGCGCTCGGCACGGTTTACGAGGGCGGCGGGAAATCGAGGGCTAAGCCGGTAGAGCACTCAAAGGCGTTCGCGGTGGACATGGGGAAGATCGAGAGTAGGGACTACCGGGCTAAGGTCTCCAGGGCTGTCGGCAAAGATGCCGCGGACGGCGTGCACGCGAGCATAAGGCGCATCCTCAACCACCGAGGTGGCACGAACGGCGAGGATCTTTACGCCATCGACTTGTCAACGGGCAAGACAATCACGAGCTGCGTTAACTCGACCGTCGGCAGCACCGTGGTCCCTCCGGCGAAGTTTGGCAAGAAGGTCGAGGCGGCAATCGGGGACGGTCGGCGCGTAGTGCTGCTCCACAACCACCCGGCCTCTGGCATCCCTAGCGCGGCTGACCTTTTGGTGGTTGGCGGCAAGGGCTGCGAGATGGGGATAATCGCAGCTCACGATGGAAGTATCTACACGTTCGAGAAGGTTTCCGAGCCGGATGCGTCCTATAATGTCGATGAGGTGAAGTACCTTAGAATCCAAAGGCTTTACGGCGGCAACGAGGACAGGCTGTTTCGGGCGATTGAGGAGAGGTTCGGTTTCAAGATTGAGCATCATGAATGACATACTCAACGAAGCCGTTAGCTATCTCGACGGAAGAGACGACGTCGACGCTATAGGCCACGTTCTCGATTCCAAGCCTAAAGCCGTTCAGGAGCTATGGCTTAAAGAGGCCAAATACGACGACGAGAATCGCAGGGAGTACTACGAGCTGTTTGGCCCGGATAAGTTCGAGGATGCTCTTGAGGCCGATATAGTCGAGATATTCGAAAGCGAACTAAATAACTAGCCAACAGGCCCCGCCACGGCGGGGCTTTTTTCATGCCGCGTGACCGTGCCGCGACACTGCCCGCAGAGAGATTGGGGCAGGCATGAAAGAGCTATTCACTTGCGCGAACTGCGGCGACTGCGCCGTAAAGCTAGGTTTCGGCTTCACGTTCCCGGATACCTACATCTGCACGCAGCGCGGCGACGAGGTCGAGCCCGACGACGGCTGCACGCTCGGGTGCGAGGGCGTTCCGGTGCAGGCCATCGAGGCCATCGAGGCGGACGTCGACGGGCGCGTGGGCTACGGGTGCGAGGTGCTCGACTGATGGCTTACGGGCTCGTCGGCGGCATCGGCGACCACGGCCGGCACGGCACCCTCATCACCGAGGAGATCGTGAACGCTGCGAAGCTGGATACCGCCGAGTGCATCGAGATACGGCAGAACAACATCGAGCAGGTCGAGAAGGCCCTCCTGCGCGCCTATAAGACGGGCCTAGAGGAGATAGGCCTCGTCGCGGAGGGCTACGCCAAGGCGACGTGCCCGGTCGACACGGGCAGGTTGCGCAACTCCGTCACGCACCTCCTCAAAGGCTACGACTGCTTCATCGGGACCAACGTCGAGTACGCGCCATACGTCGAGGAGGGGACCTCCCGCATGAAGGGCAAGCACTTCCTGCGCAAGGCGGCAACGGGCCACGGAGACACGTACCGGGCGATTCTCGAGAAGCACCTGAGGGGTGGCGCGTAGGGCCGCGTTACTCCGCCTGGATACTCACCCTTGCCGCGAGGTATTGCGGTGCGGGCCCTGCCGAGGCAACAGGCTGGGACCCGCCCATTCCGAAGCAAGGGAGATTCTGTTGGCACTCACGCGAAAGATGCTCAAGGCAATGGGCATCGAGGACGAGAAGATCGACCAGATCATCGAGGAGCACGCCGAGAGCGTGGACGCGCTCAAGGCGCAGCGCGACGAGCTCAAGGAGGCCGCGGGCAAGGCGGACGGCTACAAGAAGGAGCTGGACGCGCTCAAGGCCAAGGGCGAGGGCGCGGGCGAGTACGAGGAAAAGTACAAGGCCGCCGTCAAGAACCTAGAGGACTACAAGGCCAAGGTCGAGGGCGAGAAAGCCGCAGCTGAGAAGCGCAGCTTGTATCGAAAGCTGCTCAAGTCGGCGGGCGTCGACCCCAAGCGCATCGAGACCGTTCTCAAGGTCTCCGACCTCGAGGGCGTGACCGTCAAGGACGGCGCTATCGAGGACGCGGACAAGCTGACCGAGGGCATCAAGGCCGACTGGGCCGACTTCATCGCAACCACGACCGTCAAGGGTGCCGACGTGGCCCACGCCCCCAAGGGCGAGGGCGGCAAGGACATCAACGAAATGAGCACCGCCGAGTACATGAAGTACAAGGCGGAGCAGAGAGGCTAAGGGGTATCTATGTCGAACACCATCCTTACACCCAACATCATCGCCAACGAGGCGCTGGACGTTCTGCGCACCAACGCCGTCATGGCCAACCTCGTCCACCGCGACTACTCCTCCGAGTTCGTCGCCGGCGTGGGCGACACCATCACCGTCCGCAAGCCCGCCACCTTCGAGGCCAAGGAGTTCACCACCGAGGTCGAGGTGCAGGACGCCACGGAGGGCAAGGTCCCCGTCAAGATGGACAAGCTGCTCGACGTGACGTTCGCCGTCACGTCCAAGGAGCTGACGATGGGCATCGTCGACTTCTCCGCGCAGTTCCTCGTCCCGGCGATGCAGGCCTTCGCCGACAAGATCGACGGCTACCTGCTCGCGCTCGAGAAGGACGTCACGAACCGCGTCGACCATGCCAAGGGCGCCATCGCCGTGGCGGACATCATCGCCGCCCGCAAGTTCCTCGTGGACGCCAAGGCACCCTCCACGGAGCGCCGCTTCGTCTACGGCTCCCAGGCCGAGGCCGACCTGCTCAACACCGAGGCGTTCACCAATGCCTCCGCCGTCGGCGACAACGGCACCGCCCTCAAGGAGGCGTCGCTTGGCCGCAAGTACGGCCTCGACTTCTACTGCGACCAGAACGTTCAGAAGACGACCGCCGAGACGGCGAACTACACGCCGTCCATCGCGTTCCACAAGAACGCCTTCGCGCTCGTGACCCGCCAGCTCGAGATGCCGCTCGGCGCGCCCAAGGCCTTCTCCACCTCCTACGACGGCTTCGGCCTGCGCGTCGTGCAGGGCTACGACCAGAAGACCAAGACCGATACCGTCTCCATCGACATGCTATGCGGCGTCAAGACCCTCAGCCCCGAGCTCGCCGCAGTCATCACCGATAAGCGATAGGCGCAGAGATGCTCGAGCAGGTGCTTCTGTCGCTGCGCAACTGGTTCGTCGCCGACAAGCGCACGGGGCGCGTCCGTATCGAGGACGGCCGCCTCGTGCCGCCCGCGGCCCTCGGCCTCAAGGAGGGCCAGTACGTCCGCATCACGGGCTCGACCTTCAACGACGGGCTGCACGCGTGGCCCTACAACGGACTCACGGACGAGGAGTTCGTCGGCACCGTCTGGGCGCTCGCCATCCCGCAGGCCGTGGTCGACCTCGCTGACGAGATCGCAGCGTGGCAGACCGAGCACGCCAAGGAGCTGGACAGCCCCTACGCATCCGAGAGCTTCGGCGGCTACAGCTACACGCGCGTCGGCGGCGACGGCTCGCCAATCACGTGGCGACAGCAGTTCAAGGCGCGCCTCGACCCTTGGAGAAAGCTGTGAGCCGCCTGTACGAGCGCATGGCGGTGGCGTGCGCGAGGCTCGTCTCAAAGACCGAGCCCGACGGCGAGGGCGGATTCAAGACCGTCCTCGCCGTCGGCGACGGCTTCACGGCGGCGATTGTGCGCGACAGCTCGACGGCCTCGCGCATCGCGGAGCACGACGGCGTGAGGAACGTCTACACCGTGACCACCGGCGAGCCGCTACGGTACGGCGACCTCTTCCGGCGTGCGTCCGACGGACAGGTTTTCCGCTGCACTTCGAACGCGGACGACGGGGCCGCGCCGCGCTGCGCGTCGTTCGGCTTCGGCCAGTGCAGCGCGGAGGAGTGGGAGGTGCCGGATGGCGACTAAGGCGGCGGCGCTGCAGGCGTGGCTCGAGGGCTTCGGGCTGCCCGTGTACCGCGACTCGGCGGTGCCGGGCGAGGCGAAGATGCCCTACATCACCTACGACCTGCCGACCGCGGCGTTCGGCGCGCAGTGCAACTCCGAGGTGAACCTCTGGTACCGGACCTCGTCCGAGGCCGCGCCCAACGTCAAGGCCGAGGAGGTCGCCCGGACGCTCGGGCTCTCCGGCGTGTTGCTGCCGTGCGACGGCGGCGGCATGTGGGTGATGCAGGGCGAGCCGTTCTGCAACGCCATGGCCGACGAGGACAACGCCGTGAAGCGCCGAATCATCAACCTGACCATTGAGTACATGACCAGCTACTAGGAGGTCATATGTCTAAGTTCACGCGCATCCCCGAGAACACGTTCAAGGAGATCGTCATCAACGCGGGCCTGCTCGCCACGAATTTCAACCCCAAGACCGCCGAGGTCGCGGAGTCCGAGCTGATGGGCGCGACGAGCGGCGGAACCAGCTTCGCCGCCACGCCCAGCTTCATCGACTACGGCGAGGACATCGACAACTGCCCCGCCAACACGATGGAGCTGAAGCGCATCGACAGCATCGAGGCCAAGCTGAGCGGCACGTTCGTGACGCTGAACACCGCGCTCGGCAAGAAGCTCGCGGCCGCAGCCGACGAGACCGAGGGGAAGATCGTCCCGCGCTCCGCGCTCTCGGAGGAGGACTTCGCCGACATCTGGCTCATCGGCGACTACTCGGGCGAGAACGGCAACGGCTATATCGCCATCCGCCTCATCAACGCGCTCAACACGGGCGGTCTGCAAATCACGACGCAGAACAAGGCCAAGGGCCAGTTCGCGTTCGAGTTCACGGGCCACTACTCAATCAAGAACCCCGAGATCGTGCCCTACGAGCTGTACATCAAGCAGGAGATTGGAGCCTAACCATGAAGCTGGAGAACCTTACCGCCGACGAGTTCCAGAACGCCATGTGCATGCTGGCGGACGTCGCGGAGGACGTCATGAACGGCGAGCTTGGCGCGAAGGCCAAGGCCGCCTACGCCAAGTTCCGCGCCGACTCCGCCAAGGCCAAGGCCAAGGCGAACACCAAGGCCAAGGGCGACCCCGAGGCCGCGAAGGCAGCAGCTGTCGCCGAGGTCAACGGCCTCGCCGTGGACATGGTGGCGGGGCTGCTGCCCGACGTGCTGCGCCAGGGCGGCGAGATCAGCTACAAGCTGCTCGCCGCGCTCGACGGCCAGACACTCGAGGAGTACAAGGCCGCGTTCACCGTGAAGAAGTGGGTGAACGACATCAAGGATGCCATCGACGGCATCGACGGCATCAAGGACATCCTGGCTCCTTTTTTTGGATAGCCGCCGAGGACCCATCCCACATATGGCTCTGTCTGGGCGAGTACGTCGGGCCACGGCGTGCTCGCCCTTTCTGTAGGTACATGGTCGCGCGGTGGCGCGAGCGCGACGAGCGGGAGGCGTTCCGCGTGTACCTGAGCGAATCGGTTCGCCTCATGGCTCAGGGGAAGTGGCTCAAGGAGCCCTTCCTGAGCATCGTGAACGGCGGCGCGGGCGATGGGTCCGAGGCGGAGGACACGCGCGGCGGCGACGAGATCGCCGCCGACATCATCGAGCGGATGGGATTGAAGGTGGTCTAGGTGAACCTTCTCGATCTGATGATTAAGGTCGGCCTCAAGGACGAGGCCAGCGGAAAGGCCGAGGGCGTCGCCTCGAAGATCGTCGGCACGCTCGGCAAGGCCGGCGCGACCGCCGCCAAGGCAATCGGCGCGGGCGTCGCCGCCGTGGGTGCGGGCGTCGCTGCCGTCACGGGCATGAGCATGAACGCCTATGCCGCATACGAGCAGAACGTCGGCGGCATCCAGAAGATTTTCGGCAACATGGGCAAGTCACTCGAGGACTACGCCGCCATGACCGGGCAGACCGTCGAGCAGTGTTCCGGCAAGTGGGAGCAGCTCGAGCAGGCCCAGACGACGGTGCTCGCCAACGCGGACGCCGCCTACAAGACGGCGGGCCTGAGCGCCAACCGGTACATGGAGCAGGTGACCGGCTTCTCGGCCGCGCTCGTCTCCTCGCTGGGCGGCGACACGGTCAAGGCGGCCGAGTACGCCAACACGGCCATGGTCGACATGAGCGACAACGCGAACACCTTCGGCACGGCGATGGATGACCTGCAGAACGCCTACCAGGGCTTCGCAAAGCAGAACTACACGATGCTCGACAACCTGAAACTCGGCTACGGCGGCACCAAGGAGGAGATGCAGCGCCTCGTCAAGGACGCGCACGCCGTCAACTCCGCCGTGGACGAGTCGAGCCTGTCGTTCGACAACATCGTGCTCGCCATCCACACGATGCAGGAGCAGATGCAGATCGCGGGCACGACCTCGCGCGAGGCCGCGACGACCATCGAGGGTTCCTGCAACATGGCCAAGGCCGCCTGGGAGAACTGGGTGACCGAACTTGGCAAGGACGACGCCGACATGGGCAAGCTCACCTCAGAGCTGGTCGAGTCGGTCGAGACGGCGGCCTCCAACATCGTGCCGCGCGTGGCGACCATCGTGTCCACGGCCGTCGAGCAGCTGCCGGGGGTGATCTCGACGCTGGCACCGGTCGTCGGCGAGGCGTTCGTCGGTGTCTTCACGCAGGCGCTCGACAGCGCGGCTGAGGCCGTGCCCGGGCCCATGGGCGACATCCTCTCCGCCGTGTCTGACGGCGTGGACGAGATCGGCGAGCGCTTCAAGGGCCTGCGCGAGATCTGGTCGGTCGGGGACAACCCGCTCGAGTCTTTGCACCTCGCCATGGTCTACGGGCTGACGCTGCTCGACGGCGACCTGTCCACGCTGCAGGAGAACATCACCTCCTCTCTCCCCGGCATCGCCGAGGGCTTCGCGGGCGTCGGCGGCGAGATCGTCCCCAGGCTCGCCGAGGGAATCGAGATGGGGCTGTCTTTCCTCTCCGAGACGGCGGCGTCGCTCATGACCTCGCTCGGCGGGTACCTGTCCGAGAACCTTCCCTCCATCATGGAGAGCGGCCTGCAGATTCTCACCGGCCTCTCAGAGTCCATAGCCGAGAACGCGGGCGTCCTGGCAGAGGGCGCGGCGAACCTCATCGTGGGGCTGGCGCAGGGAATCGCCGACAGCCTGCCGACGATCATCGAGCAGGCGCCGGTCATCGTGCAGAACCTCGCAAACGCTATCAACGACAACGCGCCGACGCTGCTGGGTGCCGGCCTTCAGGCGATAGCGACGCTCGCAATGGGAATCGTGCAGGCCATACCGACGCTCATCGCCAACATCCCGGCCATCTTCTCGGCCTTCGTCTCGGTGTGGTCGGCGCTCGACTGGCTGAGCCTAGGCAGGAACGCCATCACGTTCCTGGGCAACGGCATCACCGGCATGGCCGGCTTCGTCAGCACGTGCGGCACCAACATCGTGTCCGCCATCCGCGGTGCCATCGCCAACCTGCCGTCCACCCTGGCGAGCATCGGCCGCAACGGAATCAGCAGCCTGGGCTCCGCCATCCGCGGCGCGGTCGGCTTCGTGACCTCGGCGGTCTCGAGCATCGGCAGCTCCATCATGGGCGCCCTGTCCTCAATCCCCGGCCGCGTGGCCTCCATCGGCTCGCAGATCGTGCAGGGCATCGCAAACGGAATCAGCGGCGCGGCTGGCGTGGTCGTGAGCAAGATTACCGGCGTGGTGGGCGGCGCCATCGACGCGGCCAAGAACCTGCTGGGTATCCACTCGCCGTCGCGCGTGTTCCGCAAGATTTTCGGCTACGTCATGGAGGGCGCGGCCCTCGGCATCGACGACACGGCGGACGAGCCGGTTAAGTCCATGAGGTCGGCGGTGCGCAACGTCGAGAAGGCCGCCGTGTTCGGTGCGAGCGTTACCGGCGGCGGAGCATACGGGGCGACCGCCAGCGGAGCCGCGGGCATCGCGGGCGGCGGCAACGTTTACAACCTCTACCTCGACGGCGACCTGCTGGGCGTCGACGGGCGCGTGGCCTCCGCCTTCAGGAGCTTCGTCGCGGCGGTGGAGCAGAGCATGGCGATGGGGGTCGCGTAGTATGGCGCAGGGAAACTGGGTTCAAGGCGGCAGTGGCTATAGAAAGTACTGCTGGTGCGCGTACGTGGACGTTGCTGAGGTCGGGCGCACGGACACCACCGTGACCTACCGCGTCACGCACGGATACGGCACGCGCTACGCCATCGACTGCTACGCAAACGGCAGCTCGTCGGCGGGCGGCTCGTGGAACGGCTCGGTCTACTCGACGAACAACTCCGGCTGGGTGTGGGTCCAGTGCACGTCGCGCGACGTCGAGCTCGCGCGCGGCAACGGCGACGCCTACAACCACACCTTCACTGGCCAGATTAACGTCACGGGCGGCTTCGGCAACGGAACGTCGAACGCCTCCAACACCGTCACGGTCCCGTGCCGTGCCTACCACACGCCGCACACGCCGAAGAACATCAGGGCGGAGCGCCTGAGCGACACCAGCGCGAAGGTCAGCTGGGACGTCGACTACACGGGCATGAACGGCGACTACCCCTGGTCGACCGTGACCGTCGGCGTGGTGAAGAACGGCCCGGGGAAGTTCACCGACGTCGGCACCGTGAACTGGGATACCACGAGCCACACCTACAACGGCCTCGAGCCTGGCTGCATGTATATCTTCTCTGCCAAGGCGACGGGCCCCGGCGGCACGTCGGACTACGGCGTGAGCGCGCCGGCGATCTATACCACGCCGACGGCGCTCGGCATGCTCGAGGCCGTCAAGGCGGAGGCGGCGAAGGTCGTGCTCAAGGGGCACGACGCGCCGGCCTTCGTCGACAGCTGGGAGTTCCAGCTGTCGACCGACGGGCGCAAGACGTGGGTCGATGCGGACGTGAACGCCTCATGGGAGGACGAGGAGGCACCGGCGGGTACGGTGCGCTACCGCGCCCGCGCGGTCAAGAGCGGCCTCAAGGGACCGTGGACCGAGTCAAACGAGGTCACGACAATATGCCCGCCGCTCGCACCGTCCATCAGGGGCGTCAGGGCGGCTTACGCCACGGGTTCGACCGCGACACTCGAATGGGTGCCCAACCATCCGGACGGCTCGGCGCAGGCCTCCGCGGAGGTGCAGATCACGACCCCTGCGGGCACCACTGCCACGACGGTCGAGGGCTCGGCTACGAGCCTGAAGTTGCCGACGGACGCCAAGGGCATGTACACCGCGCGCGTGCGCACCAAGGGCCTCGACGAGGACTGGGGCGCATGGTCGAGCGCGGCGGCATATACCGTGGCGGACGCGCCCCAGGCATTCTTCACCGACCCGGCTGCGGACGGGGCGACCCTGCGCGCGGTGCCGCATACCTTCACGTGGAAGGTGGCCGACGAGACGGGCGTCAGCCGACAGTACCTGTCTTTGTGCGACATCAGGGGCAATCTCCTGTGGAGCGGGACTGTGGACAAGAACGCGCGCTCCTTTGGCCTCGGCTACGCGCAGCACGCCTTCGTCAACTTCACGCCGTACAGGGTCATGCTCACGGTCACGGCCGGATCGTCGCTATCGGTCACCGTCTCGAGAACTTTCCGGACCGACTGGGCACCGCCAGCCAAACCGTCGCTCAACATCTTCGTCGACGAGAGGCTGGGATGCCAGCTGTCGGTATTCCCAGGCAAGGCCGACAGCGACGACACGCCCGGGACGTCCCACTTCACCGTGTCGCGCGTCCTGCCCGACGGCTCGACCCTGCAGCTCGGCTCGCACCTTGCGGCGGGCGAGGGTGCGAGCGACCCGCTGCCTCCGCTCAACAGCGAGTTCGAGTACGTCGCGGTCGCCTACGCCGCGACGGGCGTGAGCACGGCGACGAGGGTCAAGACGACCGTGGCGAGCCGCGCGGTGGCTCTCAACTGGGGGGCCGGCGCTGAGAGGACGTGGCTCGGGCGCTATCTCAAGAAGGGCTCGAGCCGCAAGGTGACGCACGGGTACAAGATGCTGCACTTTGCCGACGGCGGGGAAGGGCTGCCCGTCTCGTACGGCATCAACGAGAGGGACGTCAATGACAGCATGGACTTTCTGCTGCTCGACGAGGAGGACTACAAGTCATTCCTCAAGGTCATGAACACCGCGGGGCGCTTCTGGGTGCGCGATCTTTACGGCGAGCGGTTCCGCGCCCGCCTGAGCTGCAGCGTGAAGCGCTCGGATGGCGCGTGGGTGGCTTCGTGCGACCCGACGTGGGAGACGTGGGAGGAGCCCGCCAATGGCTGATAGCTGGATAAGGCCGTTCGACGCCTCCTACGACTTCGTGCGCGTCTCGCGCGAGACGGGGCTCGAGCTCGAATTCGTGCGCGACATCGAGAACGGCGGCTCCATCGAGCGCAATGCGAACACGGCGCTCTATGAGACCGCATCCCTGGACTTCGCCGACAAGTTCGACGTCGGCAACGACTTCCTGCGCGTGTACCTCAACGCCTCCTTCTCGGACGGCAGTAAGAGGCGCGAGTGCCTCGGAACGTTCATGCCCGTGGTGGACTCGGTGGACATCGACGGCGCCTACCGCGAGGGACAGATCAACGCCTACGGCCTCCTGAAGCGGCTCAAAGACGACGACTTCGACGGGCCGTACGTGATCGTTGCTGGCAGCAATCTGGTTGATGAAGCCGTCAAGATAGCCGAATCGGTCGGCCTCACCGTCTACGCCGACCCCAGCAGCCTCCTTCTGGGCAGCACCTTGGTTTTCGGCGTGGGCAGGGACAACGACGCCAAGAACAAGCTGGACGCGGTGGACCTGCTCCTCAAGGCGGCCGGGTTCCGCTCGCCGGCGACCGACCGAATGGGCAACGTGCTCTACAGGCGCTACGTCGAGCCTGCCGACATGCCCATCTCGGCGGAGTTCACCGAGGGCAGGGACGCGCGCTTCATGCCGGACATGACCGAATCGACCAACCGCGCCGAGGTCTGCAACGTCGTGCACGTGGACTTCAGCACGCAGGACGCATCGGTGCGCGGCACGGCGGTGGACGACTCGCCCGACTCCGACCTGTCGACCGTCTCGGTCGGGCGCCGCATCGTCAAGAGCTACAGCTACGACAGCCTGCCGGGCGTGGACACCGAGGACAGCAACCTTGTCGAGGGCGCCGCCAACGCCCTCATCGGCACCGGCAAGAAGTCGGATAAGAGCTTCAGACAGAGCGATTCGCACGGCAGCATCCAGACCGTCTACGTTCCCGACTCGCCGCAGACGGGTGTTCTCTTCGGCATCAAGGTCGTTTCGAGTGGCGGGCGTATCGGCTTCTGCCAGGACGAGGGGCCGAGTGTCAAGGAGGACACGGACTACACGCAGAGCGTGTGGGTCAAGGGCACCAAGGGCGCGACGGGCATCATACAGTCCTTCTGGGACCAGGAGAGGGCGCTTGGCCCGGTGACCGAGGGCTTCACTCTGACTGGCGAGTGGCAGAAGGTCAGCTACACCTATCACGCCACGGAGAACCACAGCAAGGTCAGCTGGGGCTACTGCTACATCGACGGCGGCGAGGCCATCTTCGTCGCCGACAAGGTCGAGGAGGGCTCCACAGCCACGCCTTGGCCCCAGGACGCCATGCAGTCGGCGGCGGACCGCAAGGCGGCGGAGCTTCTCGCCACCGAGCGCTCAGTGACGCGCACGGACGAGTTCAGGAGCGTATACAAGCCCGTGGAGCCGTGCATGGCCGTGGCGATGAACTACAGGACCGGCGGGGTGGTCGGCAAGCTGGCGATCCAGAAGCAGACGCTGACGCTTGACGCCGGCTGCGTCATAAAGCACACGGCGAGGAGGTACGAGCGATGAGCGATTCGGCGGTCGAGATCAAGGGCGCGGCGGCGCGGCTGGCGGCGGCGATGCCGTCGGGCGGCAAGCGGCTGACGATGGAGTTCGGCACGGTCGTGGGCGTCCACGACACGGCGCTCGACGTGATGCTGCGCGGGACGGTCGTGACGGTCCCGATGGTGCGCTCCTGCACCGGGTGCGTAATCACCGACCGCGCCGTGATCCTGTCGCAGGGGCCGCTGGCCGTGTGCATCGGCACGATGGCGGCGGTGTAGGCCGGCGTTACGGGGGCCCGAACCTGCAGTGTGGCGGGGGATGGGCCCCGCAGTCGATTGAACGGGAAGGAGGCCGGATGGAGGTGCTCAAGCTGTTCGCTCCGTACGGACCCGGCTGGCTTGGCGGCGTGCTACTGGCGCTGATTGCCTTCTATTTTGGGCGGCAATTTTTGGCCGAGTACAAGGTCCAGAACGAGCGCAAGGCGAACCTCGACCTCAAGCGCGAGGAGCGAAAGCAGGCCGAGGTGGATGAGCGCGCACAGCGAGACCGCGAGCGCTCGCAGATGGAGGGCCGCATCGCCGCGCAGATGGAGCGCAGCAACACCCTGATTGAGGGGATGAAGACCCTCATGGAGTCGGTCGTCGCGTCAAACGACGTCTTGCATGCCGATCTGGTCAACAGCCAGGCACGCAGCCAGGGGATGGCCGAGAAGGTCGACCACATCTACGACCGTGTCGACCTCATGTACAACAAGGAGACAAGCAGATAGGAGCAACAGAATGACTGAGATTCAGGCCGGCCTCACGGTCGCCACGGTGCTCGTGGTGCCCTACATCGTGCAGGCCATCAAGACCAAGGCCATGACGGGCAATGCCGCCCGCTGGACGGCCATCGCCGTCTCTGCGGGATGCGGCGCCCTCACGGCCATGTCGGGCGGCATCCCGACCGAACCTTCGGCGTGGGTGACGTCCGTCTTCGCCGCAGTCGGAGGCGTGCAGGTGGCCTATGCGGCCTTCAAATCTGTCGGCATCACGGACAAATGGCTGGACGCCCTGCTGGCGCTTGGCGACATCAAGGAGGACTAATGGCAGACTTCGCTAACGTCCAACCGGACGAGTACAAGCTGTTGGGCTGCAACTATTCGGCAGGCCGCCCGTTTGGCATCAAGGGCGTGACCATCCATCACATGGCGGGCGACCTCAACGCCGACCAGTGCAACGGCATCTGGGGTGCCAACGGCTGCTCGGCGCACTACTCGGTCGACCGCAACGGCTACATCGTGCAGCACGTCAACGACACCGACCGCGCCTACGCTTGCGGCGACGGCATCGGCACGGGCGGCGGCAACGACACCACGATCTCCATCGAGCACGCCAACAGCGCGCGCGGCCCGTGGACGGTTCACGAGGCCGCTATCGAGAGCGGTGCGCACCTCGTGGCGGCGCTGTGCCTGTACTACGGGCTGGGCCGCCCGGCATGGATGGTGAACGTGTTCCCGCACAAGCACTGGTCGTCCACGGCCTGCCCCGGCGAGCTGGCCGGCTCGCAGCGCGACCACTACATGCAGCGCGCCGTCGAGTGGTACGACGCGATGGTCGGCGGCACGCAGCCGTCCACGCCGACTGTGCAGCCCGCGGCGACCCCCGCTGCGCCTTCGGCGTCGCAGGGCGCGCCGGGCGGTTTCCCTCGCTCCACTGGCGCCCGTGTTCCCGTACACTACTCGCTGCACCTCAAGGGTGGCGGCTGGCTGGACGAGGTGACTGACTTCGGTGCCGGCGACGACGGCTTCGCGGGCTACCCGTGCCGACAGCATGACCTCCTTTGCGCCCGAGTTGATCGCGGTACGCTCAAGTATCAGGTCCACACCGTCGAGGACGGCTGGCTCGACTGGGTCGCCAAGGGCGACCGCAACGACACCGTAAACGGCTGCGCCGGTATCGCCGGCCATACCATCGACGGCGTACGCATGTACTACGTGACGCCGAGCGGCGAGGAGTACAAGCAGGCGTGGTACCGCTCCCAGACCACTGCGCGCGCCGGATGGCTGAACACTGTGTGCGACGACGGCTCTACCTATAGCGGCGACAACTACGCCGGTATCTACGGCGAGCCGCTCGACCGTCTGCAGGTCTGCGTCACCGACGGGGTGCCGTGGTAATGGCTTTCGTCATGGGCGCGGCGCTCGGCGCGATTTTGGGCAGTTTCGTCACGGTTGTCGCGCTCGCCCTGATCTGGGGCGGGAGCGACCGCGGGCGATAACAGCAAAAGGGGCCGTGGCGGTTCGTCGCCACGGCCCCTTTCTCGTATCCCTCGAATATCCCAAGTGGGCGCAAAACCCCAAGTACGGTCAGCGTGTTGCGGTGCCGTCAGCGAGTTTTGCCTGATGGTCAGCATCAATAGCGAGCTGCGGCAAACTGTCTCAGTACTGCCACATGTGGTTGACGGGGCCGGAACCTTTGCCCATGTTCAGGCCGGCGGCCAGAGCGCCTGTCAGGTATGCCTTGCCTGCGTTGACGGCGTCGGCAAGATCCATGCCCTGGGCCAGCGCGCAGGCGATGGCGGACGAGAGCGTGCAACCGGTGCCATGCGTGTTGCCGGTCTCGATGCGCTTGTGGCGGAACCACGTGGTGAGCGGATCGCCCAGGTGGTTGCCCTCGTCATCGAGCGGCGCGGGCTCTGCTAGCACATCGTTGGCCTCGTTGACAAAATGCCCGCCCTTAACGAGAGACGCGCAGCCAAAGCGGCGGGTGAGAAGCATGGCGGCATTTTGCTGAGTGCGCTCGGAATCGACCTCATAATCGAGCAACGCCATGGCCTCGGGAATATTGGGCGTGATAACCGTCGCTAGCGGGAACAGGCGGCGGGTGAGCGCCTCGGCGGCATCTTCGGCAATCAGCCGTGCGCCCGAGGTGGCTACCATGACGGGGTCGACTACCACGTTTGTCGCGTTCCAGGCGCTCAGGCGGTCGGCGATAACATCGATAATCTCGACAGAAGAAACCATGCCGATCTTGACGGCGCTGGGGCGGATATCGTCAAAAACGGCGTCAATTTGCGCGGCTACGATATCTGGTGAGATATCCTGCACGGCGGTGACGCCCAGTGTGTTTTGCGCTGTGATGGCGGTGATGGCCGTCTCGGCATACAGGCGGTGCGCCGTGATGGTCTTGATGTCGGCCTGAATGCCGGCGCCACCGCTGGAATCGGATCCCGCGATGGACAGGACGGTAGGTACCTTACTACGATCCATGTTCGCTCCCTTGTTCGGTCGGAATCAAATGGGTCTTTAAGCCAGCATTATAAAGATGCCCGGGCCGACTCTATGTCGAACCCGGGCGGGCGATGCAATCTTTACGCAAATGCAAGCAAATGTTCACACGTCAACAATTGACAGGCACCAGCTCGCCGCCAGAGGCGGCCGCGGCGACAGGGTTAGTCCTCCATGCCGAGGTCGATCGTGGTGCCCTCGAAGATCTTGTTGACGGTGCGGACGGCGCACATCTTGCCACACATGGTGCAAGTGCCCTCGGTGGCGGCGGGGGACTCCTCGTAGCGCTTCTTGCCCGTAACCGGGTCGAGCGCGCACTCCCACATGGCGTCCCAGTCAAGCTTGCGGCGTGCCTGGCCCATCTTGTCGTCCATGTCGCGGGCGTGCGGCACCTTTTTGGCGATGTCGGCGGCGTGTGCGGCGATCTTGGTGGCCATGAGGCCGTCGAGCACATCCTGGGCGTTAGGCAAGCATAGGTGCTCGGCCGGCGTCACGTAGCACAGGAAGTCGGCGCCGGAACTGGCGGAGATAGCGCCGCCGATGGCAGCGGTGATGTGGTCGTAGCCCACGCCGATATCGGTCACCAGCGGCCCGAGCACATAGAACGGGGCATTGTGGCACAGGCGCTTCTGCAGTTTCATGTTGGCGGCGATCTCGTCGAGCGCCATGTGACCCGGGCCCTCGACCATGACCTGGACGCCGGCGGCCCAAGCGCGCTTGCACAGCTTGCCCAGCTCGATCATCTCAGCGGTCTCGGTGGCGTCGTTGGAGTCGTAGAGGCAGCCCGGGCGGCAGGAGTCGCCGAGCGAAATCGTCACGTCGTACTCGTGGCAAATCTCGAGCAACTCGTCGTAGAACTCATAGAATGGGTTCTCGTTACCGGTGACCTCCATCCAGCCAAACAGCAGTGAGCCGCCACGGCTCACGATGTTCATCAGGCGGCCGGTCTCCTTAAAGGTCTTGGTGACCGACTTGTTTATGCCGCAGTGGATGGTCATAAAGTCCACGCCGTCCTCGGCATGCGCGCGCACGACTTCGAACAGGTCGTCCTTGGTGAGCTTGACCAGCGGCTTTTCCATGTAGCCGATGGCGTCGTACATGGGGACGGTGCCTACCATGAGCGGTGTCTCGTCGATGAGCTGCTGGCGGAACTGGCGCGTCTTGCCCGAGTTGGAGAGGTCCATGATGGCGTCGGCGCCAAAGTCCTCGGCGATCTTGACCTTCTTCCATTCCTCGGCGGCATCGGCCTTGTCGCCCGAGATGCCCAGGTTGACGTTGACCTTGGTGGAAAGGCCCTCGCCGACGCCAAAGGCGCGCATGCCCTTTTTGATGTGCACGATGTTGGCGGGAATGGCGATGCGGCCGTCGGCCACGCGCTCGCGGATGTACTCGGGGTCGCGATGCTCGCGCTCGGCGACCTCCTTCATCTGCGGTGTGATCTGCCCGGCGCGGGCGAAGTCGATTTGCGTGACGAGCTTGGGCTCGGTCTGTGTGCTCATTGGCACGGCTCCCTTCGTTGGCATTACCCATATCAGGTTTGCGGGTCAGGGCGGGCGCGCCCAATCTCAGCCTGCCGTCTTGTCCTGCAAGCTCCCCGTTTATGTAATGGGCTCAAGTATAGCTCGAATGGGTACGATTGGCCTAACGAGCGTGCCTGTGGGGAGGCGTACATGGAAGACAAGCATCTATATCGAGAGACGCAATGGGATGTATCGGCCGAGGAAAGCCGTGCGCACCATGGGTTGGTTGCGATTGGTTTTGCGGTGCTTGCCGTGCTGGTGATTGCCTTTTGTATTTGGACGTTCGGCGGTCCTGGCGGCGCTACCTGGGGGTTTGAAGCCGACGAGGGCCTGCCGATTATGACCATGAAAGTTTCTGGTGGCAACACGGTTGCCGCACCGGGCGACTATTGGTATCCGCGCGACGAGTTTGTGCAGCTGCAGCTGAGCGGCGGGTCTATTCCGGGCGAAGAAATCGAACGCGTGACGTTTGATGCGACGCTCAAAACGCTGACGGTGAAGCTCAAAGATCAAGGGGACGTGCCCACGACCATGGACATTGCGCTGACGGAATGGCGCTTGGAGCCCCCGGCGGGCGCTGCGGTATCCGAGGTGGAGCACGTTAAGATTACCTACCAAGATGGCTCGACGAGCGAGATTGCAAAGGCCGATGGCTTGGCGGAGTAATGGGGTGTTTGGAAACGGCGGGCCTATTGTGCCTGCGCGTTCATGAAAACCAGGGTGTTTTTGTCTGAAAGCTCGGGGATGTGCCGATAGCCGATGTTGAATGCGGTGAGTTCGCTTGCATCCTCGAGCTTGTTTTCTGCCATCCACCGCACCATGGAGCCGCGCGCCTTTTTGCTGGCGGTCGACCGTTGGATGGGCTTCCCGTTGCGGATGCCCTCGCCAAAGAGGCATGTGACGGCCGTGGCGTCGTCCGCGAGGTGGGGCAGAACGGCTTTGGCATACTCTACGCTGGCGAGGTTGACGATCGTGGTGTTTGAGCCTGCCGGGGCGATAGCCCGCGCGAGCTTGTCGCTCCAAAACGCGTAGAGGTCTTGGGCATCGTCAACGGCGAGCTTCGCGCCCATCTCCAGTCGATACGGTTCGACGGCATGGAAGGGACGAACGCACCCGTAGAGGCCGGAGAGGATCCACAGATGGTCTTGCAGCCATGCGAGCTGCACTGAATCCATCACCTCGGGTGCCATGCTCTGGTACTGAATGCCGTGATAGGACATGATGGCGGGGGAGAGGTGACGGGCGAGTGCGGGATTGTCGAGATCGCCGTTCCCCAAGATGGGCTCGAACTCATGCAAAATGTCGAGACAAGGGGCCAGCAGCTTGTCGCTGACGTTCCACAGAGCTTGTAGGCCGCTGTCGCCTTCGGTTCGTTCGATGTCCAAGAGCGCATGGTGCAGCTGAGCGGTCTCGCGCGCAAAGGGCGGAATCCCCTGAACTTCAAAAGCATCTTGTGCCGCGCGCATTTGCTTGGCGGGTGAAACGATGACCTGGAGCATGAACTCTCCTCTGCCAAAAAAGTCGCGGCGGAATACGGTCTGCGCGAGCCGGTTGAAGGCCAGGTTAGTCCGTATTCCACCGCAAGTTATAAAGGGCTGGTTTGGTGCGCCTTACAAGGGTTGGTTAGGCGCGCTCGAGGAAGGCTTTGTACCCGCGATAGGCCTCGTAGATATCGGCCTTGTTGGCGACCTCCCACAGGGCGTGCATGGACAGGACGGCAACGCCGGAGTCGATGACGTTCATGCCATACTTGGCCATGATGTAGGCAATGGTGCCGCCGCCGCCCGCGTTGACGCGACCGAGCTCACAGGTCTGGAAGTCCACGCCGGCCTCGTCCATGATGTCGCGGACGAGGGCCACGTACTCGGCATCGGCGTCGTTGGAGCCGCCCTTGCCGCGGCTGCCCGTGTACTTGTTAAAGCACAGGCCGCGACCCATAAAGGCCGCGTTCTTGGTCTCGAACTTGCCGGCATAGCCCGGGTCGAAGCCGGCGGACACGTCGGAGGAGAGCATGCGGCTGCGGGCGAGTGCGCGGCGCAGGGCCAGCGGGCTATCCTCGCCGGCGAGCGTCATGATCTCGGCGACGGTGTTCTCGAAGAAGCGGCTCGTCATACCGGTGGCACCCACGGAGCCGATCTCCTCCTTGTCGACGATGAGCGTGATGCTCGTGCGCTCCACGTTGGCGACGTCGATCTGGGCGAGCATGGAGGGGTAGGCGCAGACGCGATCGTCGTGGCCATAGCCCAAAATCATGGAGCGGTCGAGGCCCATGTCGCGGGCGGGGCCGGCGGGCACGACCTCGATCTCGGCGGAGAGGAAGTCCTCCTCCTCGACGTCGTACTGCTCCTTGAGGATGTCCAGGAACATCTGCTTGACGGGCTCCTTGGGGGCGTCCTTGTCGTCCCCATCGAACTTGACGGGACGACCGCCCACGATCACGTCGAGGATCTCGGCATCGACGGCGTCCTTGGCAGGCTTGGACATCTGCTCGCTCGAGAGGTGGATCAGCAGGTCGGAGATGGTAAAGACCGGGTCGTCCGCCTTGTCGCCGATATTGATGTCGACGGTGGTACCGTCCTTTTTGCAGATGACGCCCACGAGTGCGAGCGGGGAGGCTACCCAGTGGTAGCTCTTGACGCCGCCGTAGTAGTGCGTGTCGAGGTAGGCCATGTCGCCGGCCTCGAAGGCGGGATTCTGCTTAAGGTCCAGGCGCGGCGAGTCCACGTGGGCGCCCAGGATGTTAAAGCCCTGCTCGAGCGGGGCGGTGCCCAGGTTGACGAGCATAAGGTCCTTGCCGTGGTTGGCGGCGTACACCTTGTCGCCTGCCTTGAGCTCGCGGCCCTCGGCGATCACGGTCTCCAGGTCGACGTATCCCGCCTCCTCGGCCATCTTGATGCCGGTCTTGACGCACAGGCGCTCGGTCTTGTTCTCGCTCAAAAACTGCTTATAGCCGCGGCAAAGCTCCTCGAGCTCCTCGACTTGCTGTGGCGTGTACTTTTTCCATGCGCAGGGACGCTCCATGACGCAGGCTCCTTTCGGATCGATTGTGCTGGTTGATGTACCGTGAGCCATCGTATCACGCGCGGGCCCGCGGCGGCAGGGAAGCCTGATGTGCGGTGGCCGCGGGGCGGGGAGCGTGTAAACTGGTGTGAGCAAACCGTGCCCAGCCCAAAGCGAGGTATTCAATATGTCTGACAAGCGCCGCACCTTTGCCGTTATCGACGGCAACTCGCTCATGCACCGCGCCTTCCACGCCGTGCCGCCCACCATGAATGCGCCGGACGGCCGCCCCACCAACGCGATCTTCGGCTTTCTGAACATGTTTCTCAAGATGATCGATGCCTTTAACCCCGACGGTGTGGTCGTGGCGTTTGACAAGGGCAAACCGCGCGTGCGCATGGAGATGCTGCCGCAGTATAAGGCGCAACGCCCGCCCATGGACCCCGATCTGCATGCGCAGTTTCCGATGATCAAGGAGCTGCTCACCGCGCTCAACGTGCCGATTCTGCAGTCCGAGGGCTGGGAAGGCGACGATATCCTGGGAACCATGGCGCGCCTGGGTGAAGAGGCCGGCTGCGACATGCTGCTGGTGACCGGCGACCGCGACATGTATCAACTCGTGACCGAGCACGTCAACGTGGTCTCGACCCGCAAGGGCCTGTCCGACGTGGCGATCATGACGCCCGAGAGCGTGGACGACCTGTATCACGGCATTACGCCGGCGCTCGTGCCCGATTTTTACGGTCTAAAGGGCGATACGTCGGACAACATTCCCGGCGTACCGGGCATCGGCCCCAAAAAGGCGAGCGCGCTCATCGCACAGTACGGCAGCTTGGACGAGGTCATCGCGCATGCCGACGAGGTCAAGGGCAAGATGGGCGAGAACCTGCGTGCGCACATCGACGATGCGCTGCTGAGCCGCAAGGTCGCAACCATTCGCACCGATGCGCCCGTCGAGCTCGACTTTGACGAAACGTCCTTCCCGGCGTTTTCTGCCGACGAAGTGTCCGCGGCGCTGGGCACACTTGGTATCACCGCCATGCAGAACCGTTTCTTGGCGCTGGTCGGCGGCGAGGGCGGGGCTGCTGCTGCCTCCAGTGTGGTTGAGATACCTGCTATGGTTCGCGCAGCCGCCGGCGATGCCGACGCGCTTGGTGCCGTTGCGGCTGAGGTCTCCCGCGCGATTGATGCCGGCGAGTGGGTCGCCGCCGTGGTGGACGACGACAAGGAAGAGGGCGCGCTCTTTGGACTGACGCGCACGCTGTGGTTGGCGACGTCCAAGGGCCTGTTCGCGCTCGAGGAGGGCGACAGCTGTGCGGCGGCTGAGGTTGAGGGCTTCAACTTCGTTCACGGCGTGATTGCCGGCGTGCTCGCGCGTCTGTTTATGGAGGGTCGCGTGGCGAGCCCGGATATGAAGGCGCTGTTGCACGAGCTTTCGCCCGTCGATTCTTCTGAGCCCGAGCTCATGGATCCGCTCGCTACCGATTCCACGCGTATCTTCGATACCGTGGTCGCTGCCTATCTGCTGGATTCCGATCGCTCCGAGTTCGATGAGGCATATCTTGCCGATACGTATCTGCAGATGGCGCTGCCTGCGGCGCGCGGCGCAGAGGGTGCCGGTGAGGACGCTCCGGCGCCTGCCGCCCGTACTGCGGCTCTGACGCTGGCGCTCGTGGCACCGTTGCGCGAGTGCATGGCCCGTGAGAATGCCGCCAACGTGTTCGATGGCATCGAGATGCCGCTCGTTCCGGTACTTGCCAAGATGGAGCGCGCGGGCATGCTCGTGGACCCCGACCGTCTGCACAGTCTGTCCGAGGGTCTGGCGACCCAGATTACCGAGGTTGAGCGCAGTATTCGCGACCTGGCGGGTGACGAGACCTTTAATATTGGCAGTCCCATGCAGCTGTCGCACGTGCTCTTTGATGTGATGGGGCTTCCGACCAAGGGCCTCAAGAAGACTAAGCGCGGCTATTATTCGACCAACGCCAAGGTGCTGAGCGACCTTGCGCGTGACCACGAAATCGTGCGTCTGATCTTGGACTGGCGTGAGAAATCTAAGATCAAGTCCACCTATCTGGACACGCTGGGCCCGCTACGCCGTGGTGACGGTCGCGTACACACTACGTACAACCAGACCATCACGGCAACGGGGCGTCTGTCCTCGAGCGACCCGAACCTGCAGAACATCCCGACGCGCTCGGAGCTGGGTCGTACCGTCAAGACGGCGTTTTCGGCAGGCGAGGGAAGCGTCTTTTTGGCGGTGGACTACTCGCAGATCGAGCTGCGTCTGCTGGCGCATCTCTCAGGTGACGAGCACTTGGTGCGCGCCTTTAACGAGGGCGAGGACTTCCATGCCGAGACGGCGGCGCGCGTGTTCGGTGTGCCGGTGTCCGAGGTAACGCCCGACCTGCGCAGTCGCGCCAAGGCCGTGAACTTTGGCATCGTGTATGGCCAGCAGGCCTACGGCCTGTCGCAGTCGCTGCATATCTCGATGGCCGAGGCACGCGACATGATCGACCGCTACTACGAGGCCTACCCGGGCGTGCGTACGTTCCTCGACAACGTAGTGGCGCGCGCCAAGCAGACGGGCTACGCCGAGACCATGTATGGCCGCAGACGCCATATTCCCGAGCTCAAGGCCAAAAACCCGCAACTCCGCGGCTTTGGCGAGCGCACGGCCATGAACCACCCCATGCAGGGAACCGCCGCCGACATCATCAAGATCGCCATGGCCCGCGTAAGCCGCCGCCTGGAAGAGGAAGGCTTTGCCGCCCACATGATCCTGCAAGTGCACGACGAACTGGACTTTGAGTGCCCCATCGACGAAGTCGAGCGCCTAACCACCATGGTCCGCGACGTCATGGAACACGTAGTAGACCTCCGCGTCCCCCTAATTGCCGAAGCCAGCACCGGCATAACCTGGGCCGACGCCAAATAGGGAAGTGCCCACAACCCCAAAGTAACCAAAACAGAGGGGAGCCCCTTCCAAAAAGGGGCTCCCCTCTGTTCAAATAAATTCAGCCAAGTATCTAGACACTCAAGAGGCCATCTTGGCGGCAAGTAAAGTCAACATGGCCATGCCCGGGGCCGACCGCTTGATTTTTGTAGATTCCGCACGAGCCGAAGAGCACTAAATGTGCTCTTCGTGCGAGCCCAGGACTTGACCGAGCAAAAATCAAGCGGTCGGCCCCGGGCATGGCGACGGGATAGATTAACGAGCCGCCAAGATGGCGTCGATGAGCGTCAGTACGCCCCCGTCGTTGTTGCTCGGAATGCGCCACTTGGCGTGCGCGTTCATGTGCTCTTCGGCATTGTCCACGATAAAGCTGTGACCGACGCGCTCCAGCATGGGGATGTCGTTGTACGTATCGCCCACGGCGGCGGCGTCGGCAATATCGATGCCCAGGTGCTCGCACAGGTGCGCGACGCCGGCGCCCTTGTCGACACCCAGGTTCATAAAGTCGATCCACTCGCGCCCGGCGTTGGTGACGTAGAGCTTGTCCGAGAACTCGGGGCTATAGGTCTCGCGGAAAGCGGGCTCGGCGTCGTAGCCGGGGAAGAAGACCGAAATCTTGTTGGACTCGAAATCAATGCCCTCAAAGCTGTCGACGTAGTTGATTGTGTTGTAGTAGACGCTGATCTCGTCGTGGTATTGATGGTCGCGGGCAAGCACGTAGAACTCGTCGAAGCAGCACAGGACGGGGACAGCGCGAGGATCCTCCGAGGCACGGTTCAAGACCTGCTGATACAGCTCCACGTCAATATTGCTTTTATAGATATAGCTGCCGCGATAGATCACGCAAGCTCCGTTGTCGGGACAAAAGGCGAGGCGGTTCTTGATGCCCTCGAACATCTCCTCGAGCTTGGGGGCGGGACGTCCGCTGGCGGGGCAGAATACGATGCCGGCGTCGGCGAGCTTGTCCAGGCGCTCATCAAGACCCTGGGGCAGCACACGCTCGTCGGTCAGCAGCGTCTTGTCCATATCGACGGCGAGAATCTTAATGTTGCCGATGTTGGCGTCCGATTCGTAAGTTTGCATAAAAATGCGCCTTTCGTTTCGAGATTGTTTCAGACGTTATAACCATCAACTAGTAGTCGAGCGTATTTTCGCAGGAATGGTGCGTATTTGCACCACGCTTCACAAAGTAATGAAAAAACTTTTCAGAAATTTGAATTTGTCGCTTGTGCTGCGGGCACTTTAGCGTAATATAGCGACCATCGAAAACGGAGACGGAAAAACAACCGCTTACCGAGTAAAAGGTACCGTTTACGATATTTGAATTGCGCCCGGCGATACGTGAAAGGAGAGGCAGATGCAGTTCGTAAAGATCATCACCACTGCAGACAATGCCATCCGACGCCAGCGCGCAATTTCCCGACGACGATAACAATCGTCTCTGTCCGCATGGGGCGAATTGCCTCAACAGAGTCATTTTGAGGTCGTTGGGTTTTAGCACGACATTGCTGCATGTTTCTAGGGCATGTATGTGCTGATTTTTGCTATTTAACCTGATATTGCACGGTATATGACCTTGAAATGACTTGCAACTGACCGATGTTCTAACTAGCTACCAAGGGCGAAAGGAAACAGCCATGAGCAAGGAAAAAGTCGTTCTCGCATATTCCGGTGGTCTTGATACATCCGTATGTGTCAAGTGGCTCCAGGACGAGAAGAATCTCGATGTCGTTTGCGTCTGCGGCAACGTGGGCCAGGAAGAGACCGGACTGGATGCCAAGAAGCAGAAGGCGCTCGACCTGGGCGTTCTCGATTGCCAGGTGCTCGACCTGCGCGACGAGTTCTCCGATGAGTTCCTGACCAAAGCCATCGCCGCAAACTCCATGTACGAGAATAAGTATCCGCTGCTCTCCGCCCTGTCTCGCCCGCTGCTTGCCAAGAAGCTTGTTGAGGTCGCCCACGAGTTTGGCGCGACCTACGTCGCCCACGGCTGCACTGGCAAAGGTAACGATCAGGTCCGTTTTGAGGCCGCCGTCAAGGCCCTCGACCCCGAGCTCAAGGTTATCGCCCCGGTTCGCGAGTGGGACCTGAAGTGCCGTCCCGACGAGGTCGCCTATGCCCACGCCCACAACGTGCCGGTTCCCGAGGGTGCCAACGACAACCCCTACTCCATCGACGACAACCTGTGGGGTCGCGCCATCGAGTGCGGTCACCTGGAGGACCCTTGGAATGAGCCGCTCGATGACGCTTGGGTTATGACCAAGAACCCCGAGGACACGCCTGACACCCCGACCTATACCGAGATCGAGTTTGAGGCCGGCAAGCCTGTCGCCGTCGACGGCAAGAAGATGAAGCTCTCCGAGATCGTCATCGCCCTCAACAAGATTTCGGGCGACAACGGCTTTGGCCGTCTTGACCTGGTCGAGGATCGTCTGGTGGGCCTCAAGAGCCGCGAGTGCTATGAGGTTCCCGGCGCCCTGACGCTCATCACCGCCCACAAGGCGCTCGAGGACATCTGCGTCGAGGGCGACCTGCTCAAGACCAAGATCAAGCTCGAGCAGGATTGGGCCACCGCCGTGTACAACGGCCAGTGGTACAGCCCGCTCAAGAACGCGCTCGACGCCTTTATGGCCGATACCCAGAAGTTCGTGACCGGCACTGTCCGTCTGAAGTTCTTTAAGGGCAACTGCCATGTCGTCGGCCGCAAGAGTCCCTTCAGCCTCTACGACTACGGCCTGGCTACCTACGACCGCGACACCACGTTTGACGAGAAGGCCAGCGCCGGCTTTATCGAGATCGATACGCTGTCGCTCAAGACGTGGGCAAAGGTCCAGGGCCCCAGCTCTGCTGCTGCCCAGGCCTAGCGCCTCCTTCCCTTGGTATCCGCGCGGCCCATCCGCGTGATACATAACGGGCGCACGGGGTCCCTACCTTTCGTTATGCTTGCTGACACTTCTTAACATCGGTGGCCCCTACGTTCCGCCCGCATATATGATGCCGCGTCTGCGGCTGAGTCCGAGCCCCGTCGGGGTTGTCCGGCGGGGCTCCTTCTATCAATTTGGCGGCTCTGTGCCTATATATATGAGGAGTATCCATTATGTTCAATGCTATCGCGCATGCTTTGCTTGCCCTCGCGCCCGAGTTCGATGCTGTAAGGGTCGAGGACGTTCCTATGAGCCTGAAGGCCTGGATCGATGGTTCGCAGGGCAACATCCGGAGGGAGACGTTGGGCGCCAAGTGCATGGTGCGTCACTTCTTTGCAAATTAGCCACATGGCCCCGCGCGCGGCAGGGAGTGTGTAAAACTAGCGGTTGATAAATCGCTTTAGCGACAGGGCACATTGCTTTGGACGCTTGTTTTGGTATTTGGAGAAAGGAGACGGTTCCATGGCTCTTTGGGGCGGTCGTTTTGAGGCGGGCGTGGCCGAGGTCACGCAGGAGTTTGGCGCGTCGCTGCCGGTCGACAAACATCTCTATAAGCAGGATATCGCCGGCTCTAAGGCGCATGCCAAGATGTTGGCCGCCCAGGGCATCATCAGTGCCGAGGACGAGCAGGCGATTGCCAAGGGCCTGACCGGAATCGAACAGGATATCGATGCCGGCAACTTTACCTTCGACATCAACGATGAGGACATTCATATGTCCATCGAGAGCGAGCTGACGCGTCGCATCGGCGAGGCTGGCAAGCGCTTGCATACTGGGCGTTCGCGCAACGACCAGGTGGCGACCGATACGCGCCTGGGCGTCAAGGCGCTGGCCAAGGAGCTCATGGAGGCCAATCTTGAGCTGCGCCATGTGCTGGTGGATGCGGCCAAGAAGTACGACAAGGTGATTCTGCCGGGCTACACGCACATGCAACATGCTCAGCCCGTGCTGCTGTCGCATCACCTGCTGGCGTATTCCTGGATGTTCGCGCGCGACTTTACGCGTTTGAAGGCCGCCTTTGATGCTGCCGACAACTGCCCGCTGGGTGCCGCTGCGCTTGCCGGTACGAGCTATCCGCTCGATCGCCAGATGACGGCTGCCGAACTTGGCTTTGCGGGCGTGATCCCCAACTCGCTCGATGCCGTTTCCGACCGTGATTTTCTGCTCGATCTGCATTACGCCGGATCCGTCATGGCGATGCACCTGTCGCG
The DNA here is from genome assembly GCF_027679495.1 of Collinsella aerofaciens. Classification (GTDB taxonomy): domain Bacteria; phylum Actinomycetota; class Coriobacteriia; order Coriobacteriales; family Coriobacteriaceae; genus Collinsella; species Collinsella aerofaciens_AK. Next base: position 6,431 of record NZ_JAQEKC010000011.1, on the reverse strand, counting down.
TCTTTCCGAGGAGATCGTACTGTGGTCGAGCTCCGAATTTGGCTTTATCACGCTTTCCGACTCGTACTCCACTGGCTCGTCCATCATGCCGCAGAAGAAGAACCCCGACTTTGCCGAGCTTATCCGCGGCAAGAGCGGTCGCGTGTACGGCAACCTGGTGCAGCTGCTGGTAACCATGAAGGGCCTGCCGCTTGCTTATAACAAGGACTTGCAGGAGGACAAGGAGGGCGCGCTCGATACCGCCCATACGCTCATGCAGTGCCTGTCCGTTATGGCTGGAATGATTTCGACTTGGACCGTCAACGAGGATGCCATGGCGCGCGAGTGCGGCGTGGGGCACCTTGCCGCCACCGATGTTGCCGATTACCTGGCCAAGCGTGGCCTGCCGTTCCGCGAGGCACATGCCGTGGTGGGCCATCTGGTCCTGATGTGCGAGAAGCGCGGCTGCAATCTTGAGGACCTGCCGTTTGAGGTGTTCCAGGAGGCAAGCCCGCTCTTTGAGCGCGACATTACCGAGGCGCTCGATATCCCGTCGATTGTCGCCGCGCGCACGACCGAGGGCGGCACCGCTCCTGCTGCCGTTGCCGTGCAGTTGCAGCGTGCCGAGGCACAGCTCGTGGCTGACGAGGGCGTGTTTGGATCGCTGACCAAGGTCGTCGAGATGGGTCACGGGGCAAAGTAGAGGTTTGGCTGAAGCCGTTTTGGCCATGTATTGATAAATCGTTTTCGCTTTACGGGCGCCTGCTGATGTGGGAGCCCGTATTTTGTTGCTATGGGGGAGGGGCTTGTCGAGAACTTCTGTAGGACCTTTGGGCAGGTTGTGAAGGGGATACGTTCGCGGGCGGCAACCGACCGCCTGCTCTGTTCGGCGCGGTTGATGGGCGGTCGGATGGTACTCTAATCGGGCTTCGAAACAGAAGTGACACATATGGAGCGCTTTAATAAATTGCAACGTTTCAATAAACAGCTTTTTGTTTAACTGCAGCTAAAACTCTGTTACGATGCAGTCCAGGCGGGTGCCGGAATGGGACTTGGGCACGCGCGAACCTACTTGAAAGGCTACTTTTATGGCTATCGAGAAGACCTTCATCATGATTAAGCCCGACGCCGTGCGCGACCGCAAGATCGGCGAGATCGTTGCTCGCATTGAGCGCAGCGGCCTTGTCATCGAGCGCATGGAGATGACCACGCTCGAGCGCGCTACCGTCGAGGAGCACTACGCCCATCTGGCCGACAAGCCCTTCTTTGGCGGTCTCTGCGACTTTATGACGAGCGGTCCGGTCGTCAAGATGGTCGTTTCCGGTCTCTCCGCTGTTGCTAAGATGCGCACCCTCATGGGCGCTACCAACCCGCTTGAGGCTGCTCCTGGTACCATCCGCGGCGACTTTGCCGTCGATGTCAACGCCAACGTGATCCACGGCTCCGACTGCCTGGAGAACGCCGAGATTGAGATCAAGCGCTTCTTTGGCTAAACCAGCTTTGACTCCTTAAAGCTGTTAGCGTGTGGCTTGGGCGCCGCGGAACTCCATCCGCGGCGCCCTTTTATTCCAAAATCTATGCAGGGGCCCGCTCGGACATGTGTTCCGAGCGGGCCCCTGCTGTTAGCTTGTGGCACTGAATAGTTTAGGCTTCGTCGACGATCTTAAGGGCGCGCGTGTGATCGATCTCGTTGAGGAGGTTAACGCGACGCTCGTGACGACCGCCCTCAAACTCGGCGTCGAGCCACTCGTCGACGATCATCTTGGCGAGCTCGGAGCCCACGACGCGGGCGCCAAAAGCGAGCACGTTGGTATTGTTGTGCATGCGGGAGAGCTTGGCGCTGAAGGGCTCGGAGCACACGACGGCGCGTACGCCCTCGACCTTGTTGGCAGCCAGGCTGATACCGACGCCGGTGCCACAGATCAGGATGCCTAGATCGACGTCGCCGTTGGCAACGGCCTTACCCACCTTGTAGCCGGCGATGGGGTAGTCAAAGCTCTCGGAGGTGTCGGTGCCAAAGTTCACGACCTCGCAGCCGCGCTCCTTCAGGTGCTCGGAGATGATGTTCTTGAGCTCGACGGCGGCGTGGTCGTTACCGATACCGATCTTCATGGATAGTTCCTCTCTGGTCTGTGCGGCGAGATTGCTAAAGGTTTTACCGCGTTCGACTGCATGATAGCGCGACTTTTGTGTAAACGCTTGGGCGTTTTTTGGTCAAACGCTTTAGCATGCAACAAGACCGGTTTCTCATGAATGAATGCCGTCAGTTTGCGCCTGAATGCCGTCTACCGGAACCTGGGTTGCGGTTTTTGATGCATTGTTATCAAATAAAAGAGCTAATTATTATTGAGAGCCCAGCCCGTTATACAAGTAGGAGATACCTATGCCTGCCGATTCCCTTCGTGATGCCGCGTTTTGCGATGTTTTGAACCGCGAACTTGTTTGTGCACTCGGCTGCACCGAGCCCATTGCCGTTGCTTATGCAGCGGCGCTGGCGAGCCAGACGCTCGGTTGCGAACCCGATCATATGGATGTTGCCTGCTCGGGCAACATCATCAAGAACGTCAAGAGCGTGACCGTGCCCAACTCGGGCGGTATGCACGGTATTGAGGCCGCGGCCGTGCTGGGTGCCGTGGGCGGCGACGCCAAGAGCGCGCTCGAGGTGCTCGAGAGCGTCGATGACGCGGACCGCGCCCGCGTGGCCGAGCTGCTTGCCGATGCGGACTACTGCGATGTGTCGCTTGTCGAGGGTGTGCCCAACCTCTACATCAAGGTGACTGCGACGGCCGGGGGCCATACCGCGGTCGTCGAGATTACCGATCACCACACTAATGTCACGTGCCATACGCTCGACGGTATTCCGGTATGCGGTAAGTCGGCGGGGGAGTGCGCCGCCTGCGCCGAGCGCGTGGTGGCCGAGCGTGCGGCAGATAACGCCGACACGCCCATGTCGATCGAGACCATCATCGACTTTATCGAGGACGGTGACATTGAGGACGCCCGCGCTGCCGTTGAGCGTCAGATTGAGCTGAATGGCGCGATCAGTGCCGAGGGTCTCGCGCACGCTTGGGGCGCCGAGGTGGGCCGTACGCTGCTGGGTGCTCGTGCCGATGACGTCGCCTGCCGCGCCCGTGCCCGTGCGGCCGCCGGGTCCGACGCCCGCATGAACGGTTGCGCGCTGCCGGTCGCCATTGTGTGCGGCTCGGGCAATCAGGGCATTACCTGCGCATTGCCCGTCATGGAGTATGCCGAGTACCTGCGTTGCGACCACGAGCGCCTGGTGCGCGCCGTGATGCTGTCCGATCTTATCGCCGTGCATATCAAGAGCTATATTGGTGCGCTTTCGGCGTTTTGCGGTGCTATTTGCGCTGCGTGCGGCGCCGGCGCTGCGATTACCTGGCTGTGCGGTGGCACGCGCGAACAGATTGGCGCGACCGTCTCGAACACGCTCGGTAACGTGGGCGGCATCGTGTGCGACGGCGCCAAGGCGAGCTGTGCCGCCAAGATCTCGGCTGCCGTCGATGCGGCGATTCTGGGCCATGATATGGCCATGCAGGGTCGCGGCTTCCGCGCCGGCGAGGGCCTGATCCAAGATACCGTTGAGCAAACAATCGCCAGTATGGGCTACGTAGGCCGCGTGGGCATGAAGGACACCGACATCGAGATCCTCAACATCATGATCGGCAAAACCCAGGTGTGCTAGTTACGCGGTTTTACCAAACCGCGTAACCAGTCGACGCTGCAAATGCCCCTAAGCGGCAATCTGCCTTTCAATCGTCGGGCATGGCCAGAAGGCCTATGCCCTCCTCTTTCAAGGCACATTGCTCGCTTAGGGGCATTTTCGCTGACTTGTGCTCAACCTGCGGCGATATTTGGTTTGGAGCGAGGGGTCCTACGACAGTTCGTCGGCTACTTGGTGTTCGTAGAAGGCTTCGATTACGGCGTTAAAGTCGCGGGCGAAGTCTTCCATGGTTCCGCGCCAGGTGGCTCGGCCGGGTTTTCCCTGGCCAACATAGGCAGTTTGAATGCCGCAGGCGGGACTGGGGAAGTCGCGCTTGGGATCGTTGCCCACCATAAGGACCTCGTGTGGCTCGAGCCCCATCACCTGAAGCTGCTCTAGATAGTAGGTGGCATCGGGCTTGCAGCGGGTGGCGTTTCCCATGTGCGTCACGAGTTCAAAGGGGGCGTCGGCCAGGTCGCCCCAACCCATGCGGCACTCGATGGCCCCCTGGGGAAAGCTGGGGTTGGTAAAGAGCGCGCAGCGCAGCCCTGCGTCCTGTACGGCCTGGAGCGCGGCGTGTGCGCCCGGCATGGCGTGGGCGTTAATGATATCGTCGTTCTTGTACGGAAGAACTTCGCGGTCATAGTAGGTAAACGCCTCGTAGATGAGGGGATCGGAGAGGCAGATCCCGCATCGGCGCTCGACCTCTTCTTGGTAAAACTCAAGATTGGTGCGGTTGTCCGTGCCGCTGCGGCGATTGGCGTTGAGGTCGACCAGGATGGTGCCGAGGCGCGCCATCGTGCCACCGCGGCTGCGGCGCCCGATATCCGCGAGCATCGAAGAGACATCCTTAAAATAGCGAAGGATGAACGCGTTGAGGTTGATGCTGAGAAGCGTTTCGTCCATATCGAAAACGACTGCTTTGAGCACGCGGGCACCTTTCTCGAAAAATCGATCTAGAATCGTTGGCTCCGGATACTTTACCCCAAAGCCGAATGCCTGGCTGGTTATCGTCAAGTTGCGGAGACGTGTGTTCATAAGATTACGAAAAAGTCTCCACACGAGTAAAAAATCGCAGTTCACGCTTGAAATCGAACTCATTTCCCCGTAACCTATACGAACGTGATTGCATAAGCGTCACATTAGTATCTGTCGGCTCCCGAGTGTTCCTAAACGTTGTGTGCTTGTCGCACCCTTCTGTAGGTCCTAGCAATCGGGGCCCCGTAGTTCGAAAGGGGTCCACCTTTGAGTGAGATTCAGAACTCGTCCATTTTCTCTCTTGACGATGTCAACGAGGAGGAGATGAACAACCTCATCGACGGTACGATTACCGACTTTGATGAGGGCGATCTCGTTAACGGCACTGTCGTTAAGATCGAGCATGACGAGGTGCTCGTTGACATCGGATTCAAGTCCGAGGGCGTTATCCCGGTCCGCGAGCTGTCCATCCGCAAGGACGCTAACCCTGCAGACATCGTTGCACTCGGTGATCCCATCGAGGCTCTGGTACTCCAGAAGGAGGACAAGGACGGTCGTCTGGTCCTGTCCAAGAAGCGTGCCGAGTACGAGCGTGCTTGGAACCGCATCGAGGAGAAGTTCAACTCCGGCGAGAACGTCGAGGGCGAGGTTATCGAGGTTGTCAAGGGCGGCCTGATCCTCGACATCGGCCTGCGTGGCTTCCTGCCCGCCTCCCTCGTCGACCTCCGTCGCGTCAAGGACCTCACCTCCTACATGGGCACCCGCATCGAGGCCCGCGTCATCGAGATGGACCGCAACCGCAACAACGTCGTCCTCTCCCGTCGCGTCGTGCTCGAGGAGTCCCGTAAGGCCGAGCGCTCCGAGATCCTGTCCAAGCTCAAGTCTGGCATGCGTCTCCAGGGCACCGTTTCCTCCATCGTCGACTTCGGCGCCTTCGTCGACCTCGGTGGTATCGACGGCCTCATCCACATTTCCGAGCTCTCCTGGAACCACGTCAACCATCCTTCCGAGGTTGTCAAGGTCGGCCAGGAGGTCGAGGTCGAGGTTCTCGACGTCGATCTCAACCGCGAGCGCATCTCCCTGGGTCTCAAGCAGACCACCGAGGATCCGTGGCGCGCACTGGTCAAGAAGTACCCCGTCGGCGCTATCGTCGAGGGCACTGTGACCAAGCTTGTCCCGTTCGGCGCTTTCGTCGATCTGGGCGAGGGCATCGAGGGCCTGGTGCACATCTCCGAGATGGCCAACAAGCACGTCGATCAGCCTTCTCAGGTCACCCACGTGGGCGACAAGGTTCAGGTCAAGGTCATGGAGATCGACCTCGACCGTCGTCGTATCTCCCTGTCCATGAAGTCCGCTGCTGAGACTCTGGGCGTCGAGATCGAGGTTACCCCGCTGCCTTCCGAGAAGAAGGACGAGGAGACCGACGCCGAGTAAATCGGTTTGACGATCACTTGTTTTAAGGGATCCGTCCGCAATGGACGGGTCCCTTTTTGCATTTGGTGCCGAGATGCGCGATGCTGCCCGGGCTGTCCACAGGCTATTGGGTTGTCAGTGCATGAAAAATGCCGACATCCCGCCTCGGGGAGGAGGCGGGAACACACCGAGTAGACGGAGGGGTGTGGAGCGCGGTCGCGTCTCGACTGACGACGTTGCCCATCGACAGGACCATTGTAGCGCATGGCGGTTCTTGGTTTATGGTTGATTTCCGATCTCAGCCGAACACATTGAGCGAATAGGCCATTCCCGCAGTTAG
>NZ_JAQEKC010000010.1:0-74891 GCF_027679495.1 Collinsella aerofaciens | reverse complement strand
TCATCCGCACATGTGCGGATGAATGTGGGAAGTGTTCGGATGAAGTTGATAATCAAGGTAAACCTTATATCGAGCACAGAAGCCCGTCTGAATTTGATCGGACGGGCTTCCTGGTGGGTATCATGGTTGGACGATCATTAGGAGGTTTTCCCTACATGGAATTGTTTGAGCCGATTCTTCATTTCTTTGAGCAACGGTGGGTCCACAACATCATCTGGGCCGTCATCTTGGCGATAGGCACCGCCGTCGCCGCCGAGGTCGTATCCAAGACCCTGAACCATCTGCTTAACCGTGACGATAACCCGCTTCCGGCATCAAGTATCTTCATCAACATCGCGCGCGCTGTCATCTGGATGATTGGCGGCAGCTTTATCCTCGACAACTGCTTTGGCATTAACGCAAACGCGCTCGTCGCCGCTCTTGGCGTCGGCGGCATCGCCATCTCGCTCGGCTTTCAGGACACGCTGTCAAACCTTATCGGCGGCATGCAAGTGACCTTTATGGGCATCATCAAACCCGGCGACAATATCGAGGTCGGCGGCGTATCCGGCGTGGTCCAAGACATCACTTGGCGTCATACAACGATTGAGGATGCCTGTGGACAGACCATCATCGTCCCCAACTCCAACATCTCCAAGAACACGCTCGTGCATTTGATGCCCTTTGGGCGCGTGGCTGTGCCCGTTGCCGTAAAGGACACGTCCAAGTGGGCCTCGCTCGACGCGCTGGCAGACGAGCTGACCAGCGCCACCAAGGCCGCCGTGCTTCCCATCTCGGGCTTTGACAAGGAGCCGTATGTGCTCTTTAGCGAGATCGGCGACTTTGGCATCAAGGGCAAGATCATCTTTATCGTCAGCGACGACAGCACCACTTTCACCGCTGCCGACGCCTGCATCCGCGCCATCGCCCCCATCATTGCCTAAACCACCACAAAGGGGACAGGCACCTTTGTTGTGGTTTTCATTCGTGGTACCATGGTTTATATAGTTGTTTAAACGACTAAGGGAGCAACATCATGGAAGAGGCCTACCGTCAAGCACGCAAGCGCGGCGAGCAAGGACGTCGACGCGCCATTAGTCAAAGCGAGTATCCGTACCTCACGGACCTCGATAGCTTGGTTGCCCAGCTCCCCTTAGGCCAGCGAGAGAATGTCGGCCTGAGAGACATTCCGCTCGAAATGGTCGTCGGTACGGTTACCAAGGGCCGTCAGTCCGCCTTTTCATGCAACTTTATGCCCCTGCTGCCGTTTGGCACCGAGTTCGCCCGCAAGTGGTCCAACCTCTACGACATCCAGGTAACCGAGGGTTATCGCGACCCCATCATCGTCACCGAGTTCATGCATCGGTTCTATGTCCAGGAAGGCAACAAACGCGTCAGTGTCCTCAAATTCCTGGACGCTCCGACGGTTTCGGCCAAGGTCACCCGTCTCTACCCCGGCACATGGGATTCCGTCGAAAGCCGCCTGTACGGCGAGTTCTGCGCGTTTTGGCGCGTCTGCCCCCTATACGAGATCGAGTTCTCGCGTGAGGGAAGCTACGAGACGCTCGCCAAGATGCTCGGTCAGAACCTTATCGAAAAATGGCCGCAGAAAAAGGTCGACTACCTGCGCCACACCTTCCTGCTCTTTAAGCGCGCCTACCTTCGCGCAGGCGGCGACCACCTGGACATTACGCCCGCCGACGCCATGCTCGTCTACCTCAATGTGTACAACCAGGACCGCCTGCTGGATACGCCGACGGATATCGTCGTAAACCGCCTGTGCAAGATCTGGCGCGAGCTGGTTATTGCCGGCAAAAATGACGAGGACAAGGTCGATCTTGTCGAAGCACCGAGCGTCGACGAGGAGGAGACGCCCGCCAAGTCCACCTCTGGCGTGCTCAACTTCTTTATGGGCAAGACCGTCTACTCGACGGCCAACCCCCTGCGCATCGCCTTTATCCATGAGTTCCCCTGTGCGACGTCGAGCTGGGACAGCCTGCACGACCAAGGGCGTCAGTATCTCGATGAACACTTTGGCGGTATCGTGCGCACCGAGGCGTTCGAGGACTGTCACGATCCGGATGTGTTCTACGCCGCCGTGGAAACGGCTGTCAAACATGGAGCAAACGTCATCTTCTCGACCTCGCACCGCCTGATGGAATACACGCTCAGGGCTGCCGTTGAGTATCCCCGGGTTCGGTTCCTCAACTGCTCTATCGGCCTTCCCCATCAAAGCGTCCGTTCGTACTTTGGCAAGATGTACGAGGCCAAGTTTCTGCTGGGCGCCCTTGCGGCCAGCATGGCGGACAACCACCGCATCGGTTACCACGCGTCGGTCTTCGCCTCGGGCGCACTCAGCGAGATCAACGCCTTTGCGATTGGCGCCTCGCTGCTCGACCCGCGCGCGCAGGTCATCCTCACCTGGGGCGATGTTCCCGCCGGCGGTCTTGCCGAAGCCATGTGCCGCGAAGGCGTAAGCGTCATGACCGGCGCTGACATGTCAAAGTCGCTCGAAGACCCAACGGCCTACGGGCTTCACCGCTTGGTCGACGGCAAAGTCACCGGCATCGCCATGCCCGTATGGAACTGGGGCCGTTACTACGAGCTCATCGTTCGCAGCCTTCTTCACGGCACGTGGGACGAGACCAGCGACGACAACCAAGTGCGCGCTGTCAACTACTGGTATGGCATGAGCTCCGGCGTTATCGACATTCGTTACGCTCCGGGCCTACCCTACCAAACGCGCAAACTCGTGCAGTTGCTCCGCAACGGCATTGTTGTGGGATCCATCAACCCCTTTGGCGGCGAGCTCCACAGCCAGAACGGCGTGGTACAGATCGAAGGCTTCCCTCCGCTGCCGAGCACGCAGATTGTCGAGATGAATTGGCTGGCGGACAACGTGGTAGGCACCATTCCGCAGCTCGACGATGAGCCGAAAGTCCCTGCCCTATGAAAATCCTTGCCATAGCCGATACCGAAGAACGATGCCTTTGGGAGTGCTTTCGCAAGGAACGCTTTGAGGGAGTCGACCTGATTTTGTCCGCCGGCGATCTGGACCCGGACTATCTTGAGTTTTTGGTTACGGTCATCAACAAACCGCTCATCTACGTGCGCGGCAATCACGATGACCGCTACGCACGTCATGCACCGGGTGGATGTATCTGCGTAGAGGACAGCGTGTACACGTACCGAGGGATTCGCATTGCGGGCCTTGGCGGGTCCATGCGTTATCGCGACGGCGCCAACATGTACACCGAACGCGAGATGTCCAAGCGCATGCGTAAGCTGTCGCGTAAGGTTAGGATGGTCGGCGGGTGCGACATTCTGCTTACCCATGCACCCGCCGCCGGTATGGGTGATCTGGACGATCTGCCGCATCGAGGATTCGAGTGTTTTAACACAGCACTCGAATCCTGGAATCCCGACTACATGGTGCACGGGCATGTGCACCAAAGCTACGGTTGCGATTTTCAGCGCGAGCGTCAGCATGTGTGCGGAACGACGATCATCAACGCTTGCGGCTATACGCAGTTTGAGCTCGACCAGACGCACTACCCCATCCGCGGCTGGCAAGCAGCTTGGCTCAACTCACAAACCATGCGCCGCGAGCTCAAACGCCACGAAGCCATCGAGTCTTCAACAGCCAGAACACCCTGGTAACCACCATAAAGGGGACACTGTCCCCTTTATGGTGCTTTTGACGCGATAACAAGAAACCCGGTCCTGCACAAGGCAGAACCGGGTTTCTTTAGCAATGCTTGCTGTACTCAGGCAGTAACTAGCAGTTACTCAGCCAGGAAGTCACGCTGGACAGCGGGATCGACCTTGACGCCAGGGCCCATGGTGGAAGACACGGAGATGGACTTGACGTACTTGCCCTTAGCAGAAGAGGGCTTGACGCGCAGAATCTCGGTGTACAGGGCAGCGTAGTTCTCGACGAGCTGCTGCTCAGAGAAGGACTTCTTGCCCAGGGGCACGTGGCAGATGCCGTAGCGGTCGGCGCGGTACTCAACGCGGCCAGCCTTGAGCTCGGAGACCATCTTGGCGACGTCCATGGTCACGGTGCCGAGCTTGGGGTTCGGCATGAGGCCACGGGGACCAAGGATCTTACCGATGCGGCCAACCTTGGCCATCATGTTCGGCGTAGCGATAGCGGCGTCGAAGTTGATCTCGCCCTTCTGAATCTGGGCGACGAGCTCGTCGGAACCGATGATGTCGGCGCCGGCAGCCTCAGCCTCACGGGCCTTCTCGCCCTCGGCGAAGACGGCAACACGAACGGTCTTGCCGGTGCCGTGGGGCAGGGAGATGGAACCACGGATGTTCTGGTCAGCCTTACGAGTATCGATGCCCAGACGGAAGTGAGCCTCGACGGTCTCGTCGAACTTGGCGGTGTCGAGCTCCTTGATGAGCTTGGCAGCCTGAAGGGGGGTGTAGAGCGTGGCGCGGTCGATCTTCTCGGCAGCGGCGTTATAGCTCTTACCATGCTTAGCCATGTGCATTACCTCCTGTGGTTAAACGGGCGTGAGCCCTCCCACATCGTATCGTGTGCCCTATTGCACACATTTAACGGGCGCCCCGGTCGGAGCACCCGCCGTTACCATAAGAAATCGCTACTCAGCGATGGTGACGCCCATGGAACGGGCGGTACCGGCGATGATCTTCTTGGCGGCGTCAATGTCGTTGGCATTGAGGTCCGGCATCTTGATCTCGGCGATCTTGGTGAGCTGCTCCTGGGAGAGCTGACCAACCTTGTCAGCCTGGGGCTTAGCGGAACCAGACTTGAGGTTCAGCTCCTTCTTGATAAGGTGAGCCGCCGGCGGGGTCTTGGTGATGAAGGAGAAGGACTTGTCCTCGTAGACAGAGATCTCAACGGGGATGATGTCACCCTTCTTGTCCTGCGTCTCGGCGTTAAAGGCCTGGCAGAACTGCATGATGTTCACGCCAGCAGCGCCCAGGGCGGGGCCGACGGGAGGAGCAGGGTTTGCTGCACCAGCAGGAATCTGGAGCTTAATGACGTTGGCAACCTTCTTCTCAGCCATGGTCATTCCTTTCGAATCACGAGTGTGAAGTACTTGCTATATCGTAAGCACGCACGTGTTAGAAGCACTCCTGAGATGAGCAGTCACAGAAGAAGCACGCTCGCGCGAACGGACGAAAACTTAAGCGATGACAGCGACCTGGTTAAAGTCGAGCTCGACCGGCGTCTCGCGGCCAAAGATCATCAGCGTGACCTTGAGCTTGCCAGCCTCGGTGTTAACCTCGGAGACCTTGCCATCAAAGTCGGTAAGCGGGCCATCGGTGACGCGGACGGACGTACCGACCTCAATATCAACCGAGGTGCGCTTGGGCGAATCGCCCTTACCGGGACGACGAGTCATCTTGTTGTACTCGTCGCGGGAAAGCGGAGCGGGCTTGCCGTTGCCGCCTAGGAAACCGGTGACGCCAGGCGTGTTACGAACACACGTCCAAGCATCATCATCCATCTCCATGCGGACAAGGACATAACCCGGGAAAATCTTGGAATCCTTGGTCTCACGCTTGCCACCCTCTTTAATCTCGGTGACACGCTCCATAGGAATCTCGATATCAAAGATACGGTCCTGCATGCCCATAGTCTCGATTCGATGCTCGAGATCGGACTTAACACGGTTCTCGTATCCAGAGTAAGTGTGAACGACGTACCAACGCTTAGACATGGTTTAGCCCCTCAATCCAGAGAACAGAGCAAGAGCCTCGCCAAAGCCAGCATCGAGCAGAGCGATGACGACGCCGACGACGATCAGAGAAGCGCAAACGACGACCGAGTAGTTCACGAGCTCCTTCTTATCGGGCCACGTGACACGCTTCATCTCGGACTTGACCGAAGCGAAATACTTCTTGGTGCGGGCGAAGAAACCAGGCTTCTCGTTCTTCTTGGACTTCGCAGCCTTCTCGTTCTTCTTGGCAACGGCCTTCTTGGCCTCAACCTTGGAGTTGGCGGCAGCGTTGTTGGCAGGCGCCTGCTGCTGAGCCTTCTTCTTGTTCTTCTTGTTGGCCATTTGGGTTACCTCCGCGCAATGCACTTATACATGAGTAAACCGTAAGCCCCCAATTGGGAGCTTACGGAATAATGACTGGCACGCCAGGAAGGACTCGAACCCTCAACACTCGGTTTTGGAGACCGATGCTCTACCAATTGAACTACTGGCGTATGTGACTAGAGACTAGCGAGTCTCTTTGTGCAGCGTGTGGTGACGGCACCAGGGGCAATACTTCTTGATCTCCATACGATCAGGCATGGTCGACTTGTTCTTGGTGGTCGTATAGTTGCGGCGCTTGCACTCAGTGCACGCAAGAGTAACTAGAGTACGCATGTATCCTGAACCTTTCATTTCCGCCCCGTACGGGCACGAGTTGTTACTTTATCAGCTCCACGTAAGTGCTGTCAATGAAAACCTCGAGTCAATTGGTTCTCGGTGGATCCATTCATATTTGGAACACATCAATGAAGCCATCGAGATCTAATCGACGGTGCATCCAGGACCATTGTCGATCCTCTCGACACCAGCAACGGCTCAATATCCATTGCAGAAAAGAACCCGGCACCCATATAAGTGCCGGGTTCTCTAAGTCAGCTATATCAAAGAGCAAATTTACTCAATGATCGTGGAGACGATGCCCGAACCGACGGTGTGGCCACCCTCGCGGATAGCGAAGCGCAGGCCCTCCTCCATGGCGATCGGGTGGATGAGGTCGCCCTCGATGGTGATGTGGTCACCAGGCATAGCCATCTCGGTGCCCTCGGGGAGCTTGACCGTACCGGTAACGTCGGTGGTACGGAAGTAGAACTGAGGACGATAACCATCGAAGAACGGGGTGTGACGGCCGCCCTCCTCCTTGGTCAGAACGTAGATCTCACCGGTGAACTTGGTGTGCGGGGTAACCGAACCGGGCTTGCAGAGAACCTGGCCGCGCTCGATGTCCTCGCGCTTGATGCCGCGGAGCAGCAGACCGACGTTGTCGCCAGCCTCGCAGAAGTCCATGGACTTACGGAACATCTCGATACCGGTAACGACGGTGTTCTGGGTATCCTTGATGCCGACGATCTCGACGGGCTCGTTGAGCTTGAGCTCACCGCGCTCGACACGGCCGGTAGCAACGGTACCACGGCCGGAGATGGTCATAACGTCCTCAACGGCCATCAGGAAGGGGAGGTCGTTGTTACGAGCAGGCGTCGGGATGTACTCGTCGACGGCCTTCATGAGCTCGCGGATAGCGTCCATCCACTTGGCGTCGCCCTCGAGAGCGCCCAGAGCGGAACCACGGATGACGGGAATGTCGTCGCCGGGGAAATCGTACTCGGAGAGGAGCTCACGGGTCTCCATCTCGACGAGGTCGATGAGCTCGTCATCGTCGACCATGTCGCACTTGTTCAGGAAGACGACGATGTAGGGAACGCCGACCTGACGGGCGAGCAGGATGTGCTCGCGGGTCTGAGCCATGGGGCCGTCGGTAGCGGCGATGACCAGGATAGCGCCGTCCATCTGAGCAGCACCGGAGATCATGTTCTTGACGTAGTCAGCGTGGCCCGGGCAGTCAACGTGAGCGTAGTGACGGGCAGCAGTCTCGTACTCGACGTGGGAGACGGAGATCGTAATGCCGCGCTCGCGCTCCTCGGGAGCCTTGTCGATGTTCTCGAACGCAGTGAAGTCAGCCTTGCAGCCCTCGGTCTCGGAGAGAACCTTGGTGATGGCAGCGGTCAGCGTGGTCTTGCCGTGGTCGACGTGACCAATGGTGCCGATGTTAACATGCGGCTTAGTGCGCTCAAACTTCTCTTTGGCCATAAAGCCCTCCTCTAAACAGGTCGTCCCCGGACGGGACTTTGCCTTTATACCATAGTGGCCTCTCAACATACTATTGAGAAGCCACCGTGTTACCTATGGTAGCGGTGACTGGATTCGAACCAGTGACGCCACGGGTATGAACCGTGTGCTCTAACCAACTGAGCTACACCGCCGGATGGAGCCTGCAACCAGACTTGAACTGGTGACCTCTTCGTTACCAACGAAGTGCTCTACCGACTGAGCTATACAGGCACTTGACGGGTGGGAGCTATAGGATTCGAACCTATGTAGGCAGAGCCAACGGGTTTACAGCCCGTCCCCATTAACCACTCGGGCAAACTCCCAATCGTTCAAGTATCCGCAGGTCCTTTGGTCTTTTGGACCGCCGCCCCCGCGAACGAAAAAGATAATACGATGCAACCTTGGGGGCTGTCAACGAAAACCTCTAGATACACGGTGCCGGGCGTATCTATATAGCTGTGACCTGCGGTTTTGTTGAGTTTGGATATGAAGGACGGTGGATTTGGCTACGCTTGTGACATTTCACGAGGGAACACTTTGTCACGGTGGAGTACATCTGCAGCATCGACCTTCGATACCAGCTTATTTGCACCTATATATAGGTCGAGATCGGGGCTGCCCAGACAGAAGATTGCTCTTCCCAGGCAAAATCGAGCGTGGATTTTCTTCCGTTTGAAATCGAGCGTGGATAATCTCCCACTTTGCCGTGCCATCGAATCCAAAGTGGCAGATTATCCACGCTCATTCACTAGGCGGAAGATTTTCCACGCTCGTGTGTCCGATAATCCACGCTCGATGACGATGACCAACCTCGCCCCGGCCTATGTCTCGACCTGTAACAGTAAGAGGGTTATTCCTCCCCTATCTGTTACAGATCGAGATGTTTCGCAGAAACCCCCGCTTACGTCTCATTCTGTAACAGTAAGAACGGTTTTCAGCCTCTTCGTGTTACGGATCGAGATGTTATCGGCCTTCCCTTGGCAATGTTTCGATCTGTAACTATAAGGAGGGTCTTCAGCCCACTCGTGTTACGGATCGAGACAAACCTGAAGCTTGGTTGGCGCCAAACACGCTGACTTATCGACATAAATAGAAACGGGCCCTGTCCCACAAGGAAACAGAGCCCGAAACTCTCATGGAGCCAGTGACAGGAATCGAACCTGCAACCCACTGATTACAAATCAGTTGCGCTACCGTTGCGCCACACTGGCACACTTGGCGCTTTCACGCGAAGCGAGTTAAGAATAAAGGAATTGCGGACGGGGCGCAACAGGCCGCACGGCGTTATACAAATATGCAAAATCCAGCAACAACGCGTACCAGGCCCGTTCATTTCTGTCAGTGCGCCCTCAATCTTAAAACCATTCGCCAGAACGAATAGTTTTAATTACAATTGCTATATATAAAACTATTCGTTCTGGCGAAGGGTTTCGCGATGCTTACTACCAAAGAAGCCGCCGAGCTGCTCGGCATCACTCCGCGCAGGGTGCAGGAGCTCATAAAAAACGGAGCACTTGAGGCCCGCAAGGCTTCTGGTGTATGGCTCATCGACAAAGACAGCGTCGACACGCGACTCCGCTCCGTGACCAAAACGGGGGGACGTCCCCGCCGCGGCCACGGTAAGAGCGAGATCGCGTTCACCCTCATGAATCGCACGCACGAAGTCGCTCAGCTGGTCTACAGTACATCGCGAAAAGACTTTACCCACATCGGTGCCGACATCGATTACGCCCACGCCCCTATTGGAGTATTTGGCCCTAATAGCCCCATATCGCTAGACTCCTTCCGCATCTGGTGGCGCGGCCGCGGTATCCCGCTCGCACGCATTGGGCTAGCCTCCCTGCTTGCAGAAGCCGCAGTCGATGTTCCCGATGAACTCGTCCAGCGAAATCTCGGCCTCTCCTTATCCGACCAGTATTGGATTAGGCCCCAAGGTTCCGGTCTCACCTGGGAGGATATCAACTTCTTCAATAACGCCTTTGATGACGTCTCGCTGTCCATTGCACCCTTTGCCCCAGAGGGAAAAGCGGCTGCCGCAAAGCCCGATAACACCTCGGACGGCAATCTTCAAAAGTACTGGACGTGCGAGGGCGAACGTCGAATTCTGCATAAGGCAGGAGCGCACCTGGACCAGGAACCTTATAACGAGCTGGTGGCGACCGCGCTCCACCGTCGCATCCTAAACGCCTGCGATTATGTGCCTTACTCGCTCGAGGGCACGGGCACTTCCGCCCTGAGCACATGCGATGTCTTCTTAACTGATGAAGAAGAGTATGTCCCTGCGTTCTATGTAAACCAGCATGCAAATGCAGACGAGCGACTAACCGATTACGAACGGTATGTAGCAAACTGCGAAGAGCTTGGAGCGACAGATATAAAAGACGCCCTTGACCGCATGATCGTGTGCGACGACATCATCGCCAACTATGACCGCCATTGGCGTAACTTTGGCCTTGTGCGAAACGTAAACACGCTAGCCTGCAGACCAGCCCCCATCTTCGATTCGGGCTCATCACTCTGGTGCAACATATCACTAGAAGAGCTTAGGGCGGGAGAGCACAGTTTTACCAGCGCACAATTTCATTCAAGCCCCGCCAAACAAATGTTGCTCGTCGAGGACATGGGCTGGTTTGACGGCGACAAACTCGAAGGCTTCGTTGACGAGGCAATCGAGATTCTGTCCAGAAACGACGCGCTCACGGCAAGGCTGCCATATCTAAAAGAGGCGCTTACATGGCGCCTCCGTAGAATGATCGACATCGCTGAATGGAGTTAGCGAGACAGCGTCGCGCCGTCAGCTCCCCTACCGTCCGCGCAGGGCCTTGAGCTTGGCCAGGGCATCGGGGCTCAGGCGGCTGCCCAGGGTCATCTTGATCTGCGGAGCTTCCTCTGCCTCGTGAACGTCGTTATCGATCTGTTTGATCTCGTCCACCAGCATACGGCTCGAGATGCGCGTAACGCCCTTGCCCATGACGACGGCCTGGATCGTGCCGTCACTCGATACCACGGAGCACGCGCGGCCTTCCTCGCGTGCCTCGATACAGAGCTTCTGCACCACGGTATCGGCAGAGACGCCCGTCGGCGAAAACTCGATGCGCACGCCACGGGCCGGCAGATTGGGGCGCTCGCTGGAGATATTGCCCGCGCCGTCAAACACGATTACGGCCTCGTAGCGGCCTTGGGCAAACGCGGCAACGTCGTTGATGAGGGCAGTGCGCGCCATATCGTGAACGTCGCTGGAATACGGATCGTCGGAATGGTCGTACACGAGCTTTTCGTAGCGCGGCGTGCAGTGGATCACGTTGTAACCGTCGACCACCAGCAGCTCGGGCTTGTTGGAGTGCACCGTCGAGACTGGGTCGGCGATAGCCTGCGCAAACGCATTGCCGCCCACGCCATAGGTCGCAGCCGAAACAATCGGCTTGGCCGAGCCCTCGCCAAAGCGCTTGGCCTTGGACTTGGCGCGGTTCTTCTTGGACATGCGCTACTCCTCCCCCATGAGCTCGCCGGCATTGCGGCGCAGCCACTCAAAGCACAGCGCCGTTGTCGCCTGGGCAACATTGAGGCTCTCGGTCATGCCGCGCTGGGGAAGCTTGGTCAAAAAGTCGCATTTCTCAAGCACCAGGCGCGAGATGCCGTCGCCCTCGGAGCCCATGACGAGCGCCACGCGGCCCTCGAAGGGAGCATCCCAGCAGCTGCCCTCGGCGTGCTCGGAGGCACCGCCCACCCAAAAGCCAGCGGCCTTGAGGTCATCGAGCGCACGGGCGATATTGGGAACCTGTGCGATAGGCAGGTGCATGACAGCACCGGCAGAAGTCTTGTAGCTGCCAACGGTCACGCCGGCGGCGCGCTTGTTGGCAATGATGACGCCCGCCGCGCCCACGACCTCGGCAGAGCGCACAATGGCACCAAAGTTACCGTCGTCGGTCACATGATCGAGCACGACGACGAGCGCCGGTCCGTCACCCGCGCGGCCGAGGATGTCGGCGACGTCGGCATAGGGGAAGTTGCCAACCTCGAGCGCAATACCCTGGTGAGCGCCATGGCTCGACAGCGCATCGAGCTGCGCGCGCGGCACATACTTAATGCGGACGCCCGCGGCATTGAGGTCATCGATCAGGCGCGACAAGGCGGCATCGCGCTCCCCGCCCTCGGCAATGAGCGCACACTTGATGGGAAAACCAGTGCGTAGCGCCTCGGCGGCAGCACGGCGACCTTCGATAAACTCGCCCTTGGGAGCCTGAACGTTGTCGCGGTTGCGATCTCGCTGCGGACGTGCAGCCTGGGCTTGGGAGCGCTCGCGCTGGCCCTTGGGAGCGGCAGCGCGGTCGTTGCGGCGAATCGGACGCGAGCCAGAAGCAGCCTGCTTGCCTCCACGCGGCGCACGCTTGCGATTGTCGGCCATAAAGTGACCTCCTAAATACAACTATCAAACGAAACAAAATAAACGACCGCCCATGAATATTAATTCGGGCGGTCGGTACGGGTTTTCCAAGTGCCCGAGATTGCCGTGAAAGAGGAGCGACGCGTACTTGAGTACGCGAGCGACGGTTTGAACGGCAAGGTCGGGTGCTTGGGAAACCCGCGGGGATTAGAGAGATTTGATACGAGTGCCGGCGGCGGTATCTTCAATCGTCAGGCCCAGGTCCTTGAGCTGATCACGGATGGCGTCGGCCAGATCCCAGTTCTTGGCGGCGCGGGCCTCGGCGCGGGCCTCGAGAATCTTGGCAGCGGCCTCGTCCACGTCGTCGCCCGTGTAGGCGACCAGGCCGGCGGCAACGCCTAGCAGACCCAGCGGCAGCTCGACCTTGGGCTCGGGGAGCTCAACGCCAAGCGTATCGAGCAGCTCGGCCAGCGTGTCGGCGGCGGCAAGCGCGGCGGCCTTGTCGGCAGCGTCGCCCGCCTGCTCCAGGTACTGGTTGCACTCGGTCACAAAGCCAAAGACGACACCCATGGCACCAGCGGTGTTAAAGTCGTCGTCCATGCACTCCTTAAAGGCGGCACGAGTCTCAGCGGCCTTGGCGGCAAACGCCTCGGCGGCAGCCGCATCGGCATCGGCCGTCGCATGGTTCGCGGCCCAGCGCAGGTTCTCGACCGTACCGGCGATACGCGTGAGCGAGTTCTCGGCACCCTCCAGGCGCTCCCAAGAAAAGTCGAGCGGCGAGCGATAGCTCGTCTGCAGCATCAGCAGGCGCAGGGCAGCAGCGGAGTGCTGCTCGAGCACCTCGGCCAGCGTAAAGAAGTTACCGAGCGACTTGGACATCTTCTCGCCGTCGACCAGCAGCATGCCCGTGTGCATCCAGGTGTTGGAGAAACCCTGGTGCCAGGCGCAGGTGGCCTGGGCGCACTCGTTCTCGTGATGCGGGAAGGCAAGGTCGGAGCCACCGCCGTGGATGTCGATCGGGGTACCCAGGTAGCGGTGCACCATGGCGGCGCACTCGGTGTGCCAACCGGGACGGCCCTCGCCCCAGGGACTCGGCCAGCTGGGCTCGCCGGGCTTGGCGGCCTTCCACAGGGCAAAGTCGAGCGGATCGTTCTTGTCCTCGTTCTCCTCGATGCGCGCGCCAACCATAAGGTCGTCGATGTTGCGGCCCGAGACCTGACCATAGTTGGGATCGCTGCGCACGGCAAAGTACACATCGCCGTTATCGGCGGCGTAAGCGTGGCCCTGCTCGATAAGCGTCTTGATCATGGCGATCATGGGGCCGATCTCTTTGGTGGCACGAGGACGCACATCCGGATCGAGCACGTTGGCGGCGCGCATGACGCCGATGAACTTGTCGGAGAACTCTGTCGCGACCTCGGCGGCAGTGCGGCCCTGCTCGTTGGCGCGCTTGATGATCTTGTCATCGACATCGGTGAGGTTCTGGGCAAACGTGACCTCGTAGCCGCTCGCGATGAGCCAGCGACGAATCACGTCAAAGCTGATGAACGTGCGGGCATTGCCGATGTGAATGTTGTCATAGACCGTGGGGCCGCACACGTACATGCGGACCTTGCCGGACTCGATGGGCTGGAGCTCTTCCTTTTTATGGGTAGCGCTGTTGTAGATACGCATTCGTTACTCCTTAACGGTTTTCTGTAGCAGGCAGACGGCCCAGGCGCCGATTCCCTCGCCCTGGCCTTCCCAACCGAGCCTTTCGGTCGTAGTGGCGGCGACGCCCACGTTTTCGACATCGACGCCCAGGGCATGGGCGAGGTTGGCGCGCATGGCATCGCGGTGCGGGGTGATCTTGGGTTGCTGACAGGCAATGGTGCAATCGGCATCGACAAACTCAAAGCCCAGCTCGCGCGCATAGTCCATCACGCGGGCAAGCAGCACCATCGAATCGGCACCCTCGTAGGCGGGATCGGTGTCGGGGAATAGCTTGCCGATGTCTCCCCCGCGGCAGGCGCCCAGAATGGCGTCGGCCAAGGCGTGCGCGAGCACATCGGCATCCGAGTGGCCCAGCAGGCCGCGCTCGTAGGGAATGTCGACACCGCCGATGATACATCGACGCCCCTCCACCAGACGGTGGACGTCGTAGCCATGGCCAATGCGCAGGTTACTGAACATGGGGAAGGTCCTCTCCCTCGGCCATGCGGCCAAGCAGAATCGCGGTTACGGGACGCAAGTCCTCGGGCACCGTCACCTTAAGGTTATCGCGCGGGCTCTGGACGCAGCGGACGCGCCCACCCATGCGCTCGACCAGCGACGAATCATCGGTGCCGATAAAGCCCTCGGCAATGGCTGCAGCGTGGGCGCGCTTCATAGCATCGACGCTAAAGATCTGCGGCGTCTGCGCGGCCCAATAGAGCTCACGCGGCGGCGTCTCGACGATATTATCGCCGTCGACGATCTTGAGCGTGTCGATCGCGGGCTGACCGCACACGACACCGTCGAGCGAGCGGTCACCCATGAGCACGTCGATAGCGTGGTCGATGGCCTCGGTCGTAATGAGCGGACGAGCGCCATCGTGGATGGCGACATATTCGAAACCCGCCGGAACCGCATGCACGCCGGCACGAGTGGAATCCTGACGGGTATCGCCGGCATCGGCAAAGCTGATGGGCGTGTCATAGTCAAACGGGTCGATGGCCAGGCGGCGCATCTCGGCACGGCGCACAGCAGGACACACCACCACGATGTGGCCGACCTTGTCGCTACGATCGAACGCGCGGATGGACCAGCTCATGAGCGGACGGCCCGCCACGTTAACGAGCTGCTTGCCGCCGGGATTTCCAAAGCGCTGGCCGCTGCCGCCGGCAACGACCACAGCGCATACGGGCGCCATTATGCGTTCCCCTGTTTGGTGCCCTTCATGCGGTACAGCGAGTCCGCAAGAATGGCAGGGTTGTTGACGCCAAAGTCGCCCAAGCGCTCCGGATCCTCGCTGATGTCGTCCATGAGCTCCTGCAGCGAGCCATACTCGTCGACGATCTTCTCGGCCACGCCGTCGCGCACGACGGACACGCGCGAAAGCGTGCGCAGGCCCAGCGGCGTCATGACGGAGTCCTCGTCCAGGTCGTCATAGCCCAGAACTGCCGCCACGTGCTGCGGGTCAGACAGGTCCTTAGGCGTCATGCGAGCGAGCTCGGCGCGAATCTTCTCGGCGTTGGCCTCAGAGGAATCGCTTGCGTAGTCGCGGATCATCAAGTCGTATTCGGTATCCATGCTGGAGCCCGCGAGCTGCTCAAGCTGCATCTGCACGAGCTTGCCCTGGTTACCCAGCTTGACGATGCAATCCTTAAGCTCGGTCTTTGCCTGTTGCATGATCTCGAAACTCGAGAAAATGCCGGTGATGTCGGCGAGCGTGACGTAGTCGTCGAGCTCGAGGGCCGTCAGGCGCAGCAGGGAGCGATCGAGCGACTGACGGGTAGTCTGGAGCGTGGCGACGAGCTGGTTGACCGAGCTCATGATGGTGGTGACGGGCTGGATCTCGTAGCTCTTGCCGTGGACGTACACGTTGACGACGGCGCGACGAGCCGAAACCGAGATCACGATGGCATCGGTGAGCACCGACATGCGAGCGGCAGTACGGTGACGCATGCCCGTCTCACTCGTGGCGAGCGAGGGATCGGGATTGAGGTGGAAGTTGGCGCGCAGGATCTGGGTGAGGTCGCCATCGATAACGATGGCGCCGTCCATCTTGGAAAGCTCGAACAGGCGGTTCGAGGTAAACGAAATGTTGAGCGGGAAGCCGTCGTTACCGGCAGCGAGCACGTTTTCGGTGTCGCCGACGCAGATAAGGGCGCCCAGGTGACCGGCGATGATCATGTCGAGGGCGGTGCGGATCGGCTGACCAGGTGCCGTCAGGCGGATGGCCTGTTCCATACGCTTTTGCAGCTCGTTCTTATCCAAGGCATCGCTCCCATCGTATACGCTCCATAAACGCTAAATAGTTTCTCACGGTTTGTCCCTGCGGCGCTTGCGAAATCCGATGCTTACAGAATGAGCGAACACAGCTGAGAGCCCAACCCAAATCAGCTGTTCACGTGGTAGCATCGGGATTCGCATAAATGAGGGAGTAGTCGCGTGATCGGGTTCGCCTCCGGTGGCGCGGCAAGTCAACACACTGGCCGATGCGGCCTGGCTTGCCTTAATGAACGAGACTCGTGGCTGTGCGCGCAACGCGTACGCCACGGGTCTTTTTTGTTACTCCCCCAAGAGGTACACGCGGGCCCGCCCGCAGAGAGGGAGCCAGACTATGGGACTCGCAGAGCTTGTGTTGCTCGCTATCGGCCTTTCTATGGACGCTTTTGCCGTATCCATCTGCAAGGGCCTTGGCATGAAAAGGATCAACCTTAAGGTCGCCGTGATACTCGGCCTGTTCTTTGGCGGTTTCCAGGCCGGCATGCCCGTAATTGGGTGGGCCCTTGGTAGCCAGTTCATGGGCATCATCAGCCCCATCGACCACTGGATCGCCTTTATCCTGCTCGCCTTTATCGGCGGCAAGATGCTGTGGGAAGCCTTTACTGAGGACGAGAACGAAGGCGACGGCAAGGATGCCGAAAAGATCGACCTGGGCGAATATCTAATCCTTGCCATCGCCACCTCGATTGACGCGCTTGCCGTGGGCATCTCGTTTGCCGCGCTCTCGGTCGATATCGTTCCCGCCGTGTCGCTCATTGGCATCACGACCTTTGTCTTCTCCGTTGCCGGCGTAGCGATCGGCCACACCTTTGGCGCGCGCTACGAAAAGCCCGCCACCATCGTGGGTGGCGTCGTGCTCGTCCTCATCGGCCTCAAGATTTTGCTGGAGCATCTGGGGATTTTGGCGCTGTAAAACACCCTTCAAAACTAAACGTCCGGATGAGGCCTCATGCAGAGTTTTGCATGAGGCCTTTTCATGCAGACTTTTGCATGTCATGCTATGATGCAAAAGTCTGCACGTTAGGAGATCGCCGTGGATACCCTTCCCATCACCACACCGCGCCAAGCTGGCATCTACGTGCGCCAGGCACGCGAGGCTCAGGGTCTCACCCGTGCCGCCCTCGCTAATAAGGCCGGTGTTTCGGAGCGCCTGCTCGCATCGCTCGAGCTGGGAGATGCCACGGGCATTCGGCTCGACAAGCTGTTGACCGTCTTTAACGCACTCGGCATAGGTCTCTTTGCGCAAAGCGATAACGACTCCATCGCATCACCCTCCGAACATCCGATGACGATAGCGGACCTCCCTATCGCGAACTCGAATGCCCTGCCAAAGCCAAGCGTAGGCAGACGACCCGCTCGACAAGGAACGCCAGCTTTCTATGGTGCCTTGCTGGCCCAAATCGCAGCCGAGCAAGGCCTTTCCGGCACTTCAGACCTCTCCTTTGGCTGTAAGGTTGTGAAATAAATGGCAGAAATGGAGCTTGCGACCTTCATTTGTGGCGAAATCGCCGGCACTCTCCGGCAAGACGAGCATGGACTCTGCAGCTTTGTATACGCCCCAACCTATCGCGGAGCACCGCTATCGTTAACAATGCCGCTTTCCAATCGCACATATGGCCATAACATCGTCCGTCCGTTCCTATTTGGCCTTTTGCCCGACAGCCAAGAGCAGCGTCGCGCTATTGCCGCCGAGCATGACGTTGCATCCAACAACCCCGTCGCCCTCTTGTGCCATATCGGTCTAGACTGCGCGGGGGCCGTTCAGTTTTGTCGAGCCGATCAATTAGATGCCGCCCACGGCAGGGTCTCAGCATACCGCCCGCTTACCAATTCTCAAATCGCTCACAAGCTCAAAGCAATTCGCGATGACGAAAGAGAGACATGGATGGGCTCCAACGAAAGCTGGTCCCTGGGCGGCAACCAAGGCAAATTTGCACTAGCTTGGCATGATGGACAATGGTGCGAATGTCTAGGGTCATCCCCCACTACCCATATCTTCAAAAATGGTGTCGTTGGGTTCAAACATCAGGCCTTAAACGAATTCGTCTGCATGAAAACAGCTCGGCGTGTTGGCATTCCAACTGCCAACGTCTCCTATTGCACATTTGAAGACGAAGCTGCGCTCGTCGTTGAACGGTACGACAGAATGGTCAATAGCAGCGGAAATATCGAAAGGCTGCATCAGGAGGACTTTTGCCAGGCACTCGGTGTATTGCCAACCCAGAAATACACCGCCGACGGAGGACCAACTACACGAGACATCCAAGAACGACTGATTAACACAGTCCCCCACCACATGAATCTTGTGCTTTTTACCTATATGTTGTTCTATAACGCCATTATCGGAGCGCCTGACGCACACGCTAAAAACTACTCGCTCATCCTAGGCAAAGGCACAAACGCGGCGCTCGCACCCATGTACGATGTCGCATCGGGCTTAGCATACGAACGTATGCGGCGAAAAGCGCGCCTCGCCATGAGCGTTGGCGGCGAAAATCGTGTGGGGCGAATCGGTCCAGGCGCTATCCGCCGATACCACGGTATGGGCGATCCCGCGCTGGAGGCGGCGCTTACCGATGCCGGGCTATCCGAGAAGTTTTGCTTTGCGACCATGATGGACCTCGCCTACGAGGTACCCATTTGCATGGAAGAGGTCATGGACGAATACGCCGACCTGCCCGGCATGGCGGACCTGCGCGAGCATATGCTCGGCCCCGTCCGCGAAAACTGCCAGCGCACCCTCGACCTCATCAGGGCAGAAATGGACTAGGTGACCGTAATTTCGCAATTATCAAACAAAAGAGGGGGGCACCCGTCGCAAACGCTCGAATGCCCCCTCTCGTAATGTCATTTGCAATCCGCTAGCACGTGGCTCGGACTGCTGCTAGCGCAACCTTTACGCAGCGAGGCGCTTGAGCACGTCGATGAGCAGCTCGTAGAAGCGCTCGGCAGAAGCGAGCTCCATGCTCTCGTCCGGGGTGTGGACATCGGAGAGCGTCGGACCCACGGCGATGGCGTCCAGGCCGTGCAGGGCCTCGGCAAACAAGCCGCACTCAAGGCCGGCGTGAATGGACTCGATGCGCAGCTCGGAGCCAAAGAGCTCGCGATAGCTCTCGACAAAGATGTCGCGGACCGGCGAATGCTCGGCATAGCTCCAGCCGGGATACTCGAACTCAAACTTGGCGTCGAATCCCAGGACATCGGCCAGCGTCTGCAGGCGGTCCTTGAACTCGTTCTGCAGCGAGGTGATCGAGGAGCGCGGGGACAGCATGATCTTGACCTGGTCGTCAGAGGTGGCAACCACGCCGATGTTGGAGGAAACCTCGACGGAGCCGTCGGTGGCGACGTTGCGGCGGATCACACCGTTGGGGGCAAGACGCAGAGCGCGAATAAGGGCAAGTGCGGACTTCTCGTCCATGGCCTCGACCTCAGTGTTGTCGGCAATCTCAACCGTGCAGGTAAAGCCGGGGTCGAAAACCTCGAGCTCGGCAGTAACGTCGGCGATGATGCCCTTTGCGATCTGGGCCGCGGCCTCGGCTGCAGCGTGGTCGGCGTAGACCAGAACAGCCTTGCACTCACGGTTGATGGCGTTGTCCTTGGTGCCGCCGTTAAAGCTAACGATGGCGGGCTCGCCGGCGACCATCAGGCGGTCGATGATGCGGGCCATGATGAGGTTGCCGTTGCCGCGCTCCAGGTTGATATCGCTGCCGGAGTGGCCGCCCAGCAGGCCGGAGATGTCGAGCGTGAGGGTGCTACCGGTCTTGTGCTCGCGCGTGATCGGGCAGGTGTAGGTAACGACGACACCGCCGGCGCAGCTGACGGTAGCAACGCCCTCTTCCTCGGAGTCAAGGTTAATCATGGTGCGGGCGCTAATCTGGGACTTGTCGAGCGTCTCGGCGCCGACCAGGCCAGTCTCCTCGTCGGTGGTGAATACGCACTCGAGGGCGGGGTGAACGATCGAATCGTCATCGAGAACAGTGAGCATCAGAGCGACGGCAATACCGTTGTCGGCGCCCAGAGTGGTGCCGTTAGCGGTGAGGACGCCGTCCTTGACGACCAGGTCGATACCGTCAGTCGTAAAGTCGTGCTCAACGGAGCCCAGCTTGTCGCACACCATGTCGATGTGGCCCTGCAGCATCACAGTCGGGGCATTCTCGGCGCCGGCAGATGCGGGCTTGCGAATGATAACGTTGTAGACCTCATCCTGATACACATCGAGACCGCGCTCCTTGGCAAACGCGACCAGGAAATCGCTGATGCCCTTCTCGTTGCCAGACCCACGGGGGATCGCGCTGACCTCCTCAAAGAAATGGAACAGCTGGGCGGGCTCGCAGCCGGTAATCTTGTAGTCCATGGTGCCTCCTTGGCGCAACTGGTTAGACAGTAAGACATGCGACTTGTATATTCCCAGACTTTGCGTGCATAAACCAGTCGAAAACGCCGAGCGCTCTCGCATCATCGGCTAACGGTGGACCGCATAGCGTAACGGTCACAACTTCGCAGCTCTACAAATCGAGGCGCCCTTGCCAGAGCGCCTCGATTGCGCGTATCAAATTGTCGCCACGCCCTACAGCGCGCCGGAACCGGCTTGCATCATGCCGCCGGGGCCCGAGGTCACGCCGCCGCTCACGGGCGCGGCGTTGCCGGTGTGCGGTGCCGCCGGGGCGGTATCGCCGCCGAGCGTGCCCGCCGGACGCGGTGCCGGGATCTCGCCCGTGCCGTGGCTAAAGACAAACTTGCCATCGGCCACGTCGCACAGGACGGTATCGCCCTCGCCCCACTCGCCGGCCAGAAGCTCCTCGGACAGCGGGTCCTCGATAAGCTTTTGAATAGCACGGCGCAGCGGACGCGCACCGTTGGTGAGGTCGGTGCCCTCGGCCACGATCTTGTCATAGGCCGCATCGGTGAGCTTGATGTTCATGCCGTTGGCAATCAAACGCTGACGCAGGTCGTCCACCAGCAGGTGCGCGATCTTGGTGAGATTCTCGCCCGAGAGCTTCTGGAACACCACGATGTCGTCGATACGGTTGAGCAGCTCGGGGCGGAACAGGCGCTTGAGCTCGCCCATCGCGCGACCACGGATCTCACTCGACGTGAGACCTTGCTCGCCGGTGGTGCCAAAGCCAACGCTCGCATCCTGCGCAATCTCGCGAGCGCCCACGTTGGACGTCATGATGATCACGGTGTTGCGGAAGTCGACCGTCTTGCCCTGGCTATCGGTCAGGCGGCCCTCCTCCAGCACCTGCAGCAAGATGTTGAAGATATCGGGGTGCGCCTTCTCGATCTCGTCGAACAGCACGACCGAGTACGGGTGACGACGAACGGCCTTGGTGAGCTGGCCGCCCTCGTCGTGACCGACGTAACCCGGAGGGCTACCGATGAGCTTGGAGACCTCGAACTCGCTACCGAACTCGGACATGTCGAAGCTGATGAGTGCATCCTTGCTGCCAAAGAGGTACTCGGCGAGCGTCTTGGCGAGCTCGGTCTTGCCCGTGCCGGTGGGACCAAGGAAGATAAAGCTGCCGCCGGGGCGACGCGGATCCTTGAGGGGTGAGCGGCTGCGGCGCACGGCCTTGGCAACTGCCCCAACAGCCTCATCCTGACCGATGATGCGCGTCTTGAGCACGCTTTCGGCTTGCAGCAGGCGACGGCTCTCGCTCTCAGTAAGCGAGGACACCGGCACGCCCGAAGTCACGGACACGATGTCGGCAATCTGGCTCACGTCGATGGTGAGCGGGCTGGCGTCGAGCTCGGCGGTCCAGGCAGCCTTGGCCTCGGCGAGTTCAATCTCGGCGGCCTTCTGCTGCTCGGTAATCTCGGCGGCCTTGTTCATGTCGTCGCTCTCGGTGGCCTCCTGCGCGGCGGCCTTGAGCTCCTCGATGCGATGCTCGGCCTCGCGCACCGGCTCGGGCGCGCGATTCGCGGCGATGCGAGCGCGGGCACCGGCCTCGTCAATGAGGTCGATGGCCTTATCGGGCAGGAAGCGATCCTGGATGTAGCGGTTGGAAAGGTTCGCGGCGGCCTCGATAGCACCCTGCGTATAGCGCACATGGTGGTGCTCCTCGTAGCGCGGCTTGAGCGCGGTCAGGATCTTGACCGTGTCCTCGACGCTCGGCTCCTCGACATCGATGGTCTGGAAGCGACGCTCGAAGGCCGGATCCTTGGTGAGGTACTTGCGGAATTCCTCGGCCGTGGTGGCGCCGATAATCTGGAAGGCACCGCGCGCGAGCACGGGCTTGAGCATAGAGCTCGCGTCGATGGAGCCCTCAGCAGAACCGGCACCGATGATGGTGTGCATCTCGTCGATAAACAGGATGACGTCGTCGGCTTCGGTTGCCTCCTGGATCACGTTCTTGAGACGCTCCTCAAACTCGCCGCGATACTTGGCACCCGCCACGAGGCCCGGCAGGTCGAGCGTCCAGATATTCTGGTTCATGAGGTTCTCGGGCACGTTGCCGGCTGCAATCTGCTGAGCCAGGCCCTCGACGATGGCCGTCTTGCCCACGCCGGGGTCGCCCAGAATGAGCGGGTTGTTCTTGGTGCGGCGCGAAAGAATTTCCATCATACGCTGGACTTCCTTTTCGCGACCAATTACAGGGTCGAGCTCGCCGTCGCGCGCCTTCTGCGTGAGGTTGGTCGCGAACTGCTTAAGCGTATCGGTGCCACTCCCCTTTTGCTGAGAGGCATCCGAGCCGCTAAAGAACGGCAGGCCCGCACCGGGACGACCAGCACCGGCGCCGGCGAGCGGACGCTTCTTGTCCTGGTCCTTGGCGGTGAGTTTCTCGATAGCCTTTTTGATAGAGGCGGACGACACACCCAGGCGCATGAGGATGTCCATGGCCATGCCGTTGCCCTCTTCGACGATGCCGATCAGCAAGTGCTCGGTCGACACGTAGGTCTGGTTGTTCTCACGCGCCACGCGGAAGGAGCGCTCCATCACGCTAATGACGAGCGGCGTAAAGGCGAGCTTGGCCGCCTCGGTCTCCTCACTGGGCTCGGGAACCGTGGTCTGAACCTCTTTGAGAGTATCCATGATGTCATCGTAGGAGATGTCGAGCGAACGCAGTGCCTCGGCGGCAATGCCCTCGTCCTCCTTGGCAAGCGCGAGCAGCAGGTGCTCGGTGCCCACCTTATTTGAATGAAGATCGAGCGCCTCCTGTTTGGCCATCGACATGACCTTGCGCGCTCGATCGGTAAATCTATCTAACATGCTCGTTTCCTTACATGAGTTCATCGAAATCAAAACGCCCGCCCGTCGGCGGCGCTTTTGTCTCTTTACCCACAGGTTGTCTATGTTAACAGCTGGAGGAATATCTATAAACCCGGCTCACATGAATGCAGGTTATGACCGCATCGCGGGACTCACCGCGCGATGCGTGACGGGCGCCCTGCAAGAGAAACCCTAGGCGTCTTTCACCACGTCGGGACTCGTCGCACGCGATGCGCGATAGGCATCGGCCTCCTTGGAGACGCGTTCGAGCAGCTCGGATGTATCGACGCCCTCGACTTGCGCGACCGTTTCCACCGTCTGCATGGCGACCGCCCTCAGGTACGCGC
Source organism: Collinsella aerofaciens (assembly GCF_027679495.1). Classification (GTDB taxonomy): domain Bacteria; phylum Actinomycetota; class Coriobacteriia; order Coriobacteriales; family Coriobacteriaceae; genus Collinsella; species Collinsella aerofaciens_AK. The sequence continues at coordinate 51,158 of NZ_JAQEKC010000010.1, read as the reverse complement.
ACGCGCTGTCCCCCAGTTGCTCGAGGTGTATCTCCTCGCCGCCCTCCCGGGCAAAGCCGACCGCCATCACAAAGCTCATGATGCCCGAGACCAGAAAGCCCACCGCAAAGCTCGAATCTGCCTTGAGCTCTTCTCCGTCGGGGTGGACGATCTCTCTCACGCGGTCGATGATGATCGTATGGATGCCCTGCACGACCTGCTCGGCGGCACCCGCCCTCATGGTGATGACGATGCGCCGCAGCAGGCAGCGGACGTCGCGCCGGTCGAACGCCGAAAGGTCGCCCCCGCTCGAAAAATGCCAGAGGGCATCGGTGATGAGCTCGTTATCCTGCAGCAGCTGGGCTATGGCGATGGCGACGAGTTCATCGAAATCGTGAAAATAGTAGTAAAACGTTCCGCGATTGCACTGGGCGGCGCGGGTCACCTCGCCAACCGACAGCTCGAAGATGCTGTTGTTCTCGATGAGCTCCCAAAACGCCTCGATGATACGGGTGCGTGCATCGGGCGCATCGGCGTCCTTACGCGGTCTCGCCATGCGCCTCACCGCGCCCCTGCGCCTTGGCGTTCATGATGAGCATCTGAAGACGGTTCTCCACGTTGGCGAAGCTCACGTCGGGATCGTAGTCGAGCGGCAGGAACTGCGCCGTGGGATACTGCTCCTTGAGCGCATGGATGAGCCCGCGCCCCACGACATGGTTGGGCAGACACCCGAACGGCTGCAGGATCACGAAGTTGCGGCAGCCGCGCTTGGCGTGCTCGAGGATCTCCGCCGGAATCAGCACGCCCTCGCCCGCATCGAACGTATGGTGCAGGATCTTATCGCTCGCGCGCACGAGCTCGGGCATGCGCGTCGGCGGCTCGTAGAGCGGGCTCGCCGCGCCCAGGCGGTCGCAACGGTCGTGCGCGAGCTCGAACAGGTTGTCCGCCGTGGCGTACCAGGCCTTTTCGGGCAGCGACAGGTCGACGTGGAACTCGCGCGACTGCGCATGCTTGTAGAAATAGGTCTTGCGGATCACGTCGGTCATGCGCGCCTCGATGACCTCGAGCCCGTTGTCCTCGAGGTAGCGCTCGATCTCGTGGTTGGCGCCGAGATGGAAATTGAGCAGGTACTCACCCACGATGAGAACGGTCGGATGCGGGTTCGAGCGGTCGTACGGAACGGCGTCCATGATCGCAAGCGCGCGTTTGAAGCCCGTCGCCTGGCCTCTCAGCCCGGAGCGCTCCATGCCCTCGATAACCTCATCGAGCGCGCGGTCGAACGCAGCGTCCGCCGCGCCCTTCTCGAGCTCGTAGGGACGGATGCGCCTAAGCATGGCCTCGAGGGCATCGATCATGGGAAGACCGTAGGCGATCTGGATGCTCGGGCCAAGGCCGAGCTTGAAGCCCGGATGCGCATTGTGGGCATCGACGTCGTCGTTGGTGAGCACCGGGACATAGTCGTACCCCGCGTCGTCGAGCGCGCGGCGCAGCAGGGGCATGTAGTGCGTCAGGCGGCAGTCGCCGATATACTTGCCAGTCACCACGGCGACGTCGTGCGGGTCGTACTTACCGCTCTTGAGTGCCGCGAGCGCCTCGCCGATCACGATTTGCGCGGGGAAGCAGATGTCGTTGTGCACATAGCGTTTGCCCAGGCGGATGGCATCCTCGCGCCCGATATCAAGGGCCTCGGCGCGCACGCCCTGATTGCGCATCGCCGCGGTCATGAGCCTGCAGAACGCATGGGAGGTGTTGGGGACCAGCGCGATCTTGTCGTGCCGGTCGCGCTTGGTGTACTTGACCTTATACGGGTCGTCGAGCGGATGGACCGCGTGCACCCGGGCGCCCTCGGCACGCTCCTCCGCGCGACGACGGTTGACCGACTCGATAAACGAACGCACGCGAATGCCCATGGGACCGGCGACGTCGCTCTCATCGAGCTTGATCATCATCGGAACCTTGGAGCCCATCTCGCCCATCATGCGCGCGATCTCGTCGGTGAGATACGCATCGTGGCCGCAGCCGAAGCTGCCCATCTGCACGAGCTCGAGCTCGGGCGTCGATGCGACGATGACCGCGCACGACAGCATGCGCGCATGGTAGTTGTTCACGATGTCGATGCGGCTGTTGGAAAGGTCGACGTTGCAGACCCCCGGCACCGCATCGGGCGTCAGCACGGGGATGCCGCGCTCAGAGAAGAGCTTGGGCAGCCCGTGGTTGACCAGCGGGTCGTTGTGGTACGGGCGCGAAGCGATCACCACCGCGTAGCCGCCGTCCTCGCGCAGGTTCTCGAGCACCTGCCTGCCGCGCAGCTGCAGCTGGTTCTCAAACGTCTGCTGCGCGCGGTCCGCCTGCTCGGTCGCCTTGGCAACCAGGTCGGCATCGATATCGAAGGTCTCCTTGCACCACGCCTTGAGCTGGCGGTTTCGGTCGCCCTCGTCGTACCAGTGGAACAGCGGCGTATCGAACGGAACGCCGAAACGCTCCTCCGGGTTATCGGAATTGCGCATCACGTAGGGGTATCCCTTTACGACGGCGCACATCCACTTGCTGGTAGCGGCGGTGTTTTCGGTGGGCACCGTCGTGATGATGGGCATGAAGATGCGGTCGACGCCGGCGTCGACGAGATTGCGGATGTGCCCGTGGACGAGCTTGGCCGGGAAGCACACGGTGTCGGATGTGACGTGCGCCAGACCGCGCTCGTACATCGCCTTGGTGCTGCGTCCCGAGACGCGCACCTTAAAGCCGAGCGTGCTGAAGAACGTCGACCAGAACGGCATGGTGTCCCAGAACTCGAGCACACGGGGAATGCCGATCGTGACATCGCGCCCCCCGCAGACGGGAACCGTGGGGTACGACTCGAACAGCAGCTTCTCGCGGTCGACAAAGAGATTGGGGGCAGCCGCGGTCCGGTCGCGCCCCGTGCCGGGCGCCTGTGCCTCGCAAGCACCCTGCGGACGCAGCTCCTCCGCCGCGGGAACCTCGCGCACGAGCTCATCCCATGAGATGGCGCCGCCGCGCGGGCAGCGATTGCCCGTGACGTAAAGCGAGCCGTCGCCAAACGCCACGACCGCGCGCTGGCAGCGGTTGTTGCACCGACGGCAGGTAACGCCGCCGAACTCGCGATGCTCGAAGCGCTCCACGGCATCGAGCCCGATAAACGACGTGCCGGCGTCGCCCTTGCGGCATTCCTCGCGCGCGAGCAGGGCGATACCGATAGCGCCCATCAGCCCCGGGTGGGGCGCACGCGTGACGGGTTTGCCCAGATACTGCTCGAATGCGCGCAGCACCGCGTCGTTTCGGAACGTGCCGCCCTGGACGACGACTTTGTCGCCCAGACGGTTGAGATTTGAAACGCGAATGACCTTGGTGAACACGTTCTCGATAATCGAACGGCAGAGACCGGCCATGATGTCGCCCGGACCCTTACCGCGCCGCTGCTCGGAAACAACGCTGCTGTTCATGAACACCGTGCAGCGGCTGCCGAGAACGGCGGGGGCTTTGGACGAAAATGCCTCGGTCGCGATATCCTCAACGGCTATTCCGAGGTTTTTGGCAAAGCCCTCGAGGAACGAGCCGCAGCCCGCAGAGCACGCCTCGTTGACGACGATATCGGTCAGCACGCCGTGGTTGAGCCAGATGGCCTTCATATCCTGTCCGCCGATGTCGAGCACGAAGGTCGCATCGGGAACGCATGCGCACGCGGCGCGGGCGTGCGCGACCGTCTCGACCGTATGGTAGTCGGCGTGGAACGCGCGCGCGAAAAGCTCCTCGCCGTATCCCGTGGTGCCCACGGCATCAATCGCAAGCGTGACTCCCGCTGTCTCCCAGCGGTTCTTCAAGCTGACAAGACCCTGTTGGGCGACGTCGAGCGGCCTGCCGTTATTAGACGCGTAGAACGAATCGACAAGCTCACCCGCCTTATCGACCAGGGCGAACTTGGTCGTCGTGCTCCCCGAATCGATACCGAGCGCCACACGCACCGTCTCTCCGGGCGCATACGCATCCGGACCCTTTGCCGGCGCCTCCTTGCCATGCCGTGCCGTAAAATCCGCCTGCTCGGCAGGTGTGGCAAAAAAGGGCTGGGCAAGACGTCCCTCCCCGCTTGCAGGCGCGACCGTCTCGAGCTTATCCAGCCGGACAAAAGCGTCGGGAAGGTCGATCGGTTGGGACGATGCGAACATGTCGGTCAGCGACAGGGCGGCACCGCGCGCGACCATGATCTGCGGGTCGTGCGGGACGATAACCTGATCGTCCGATAGATTCAGTTGCTCCCGGAACACGCGGACCAGCGTGGGGTTGTAGGCGAGCGTACCGCCCTCGAAGATTACCGGCGGCTCGATGTCGATACCCTGGGCCAGACCGCCGATCGTTTGGCGGGCGACCGCGTGAAGCGCCGAAAGCGCCAGGTCGGTGGTAGGAATGCCCTCGTTGAGCAGCGGCTGGATATCGGTCTTTGCGTACACGCCGCAGCGGCCCGAGACCTCGTGGACGGTCGTTCCCCGGCTTGCGAGCTGCTCGAACTCGCCCGATTCGGTGCCAACCCCCATGAGCTTTGCCATCTCGTCGATAAATGCACCGGTACCGCCTGCGCACGAGCCGTTCATGCGCATGTCGGCAACCTCGATGTCTCCCTTATCGTTGGTGCGGAAGAAGATCATCTTGGCGTCTTGGCCGCCCAGCTCGATGGCGCAGCGCGTCTGCGGATAGAACCTGCTGATCGTGAGCGCGTTGGCGACCACCTCCTGAACGTACGAGGCGCCCAGCGCGGTCGCGATATCGCGCGCACCCGAGCCGGTCACCGCAACGCGCAGCGACTCATGGGGAAAGCGCTCGGCGAGCTCGCCGAGCATGGCGCGCACGCTCGCTGTCTGACACGCCCCGTGGCGGCGATATCCCCACCACGCCTCGGTCATATCCTCGTGCATCGCGTAAACTTTGGTCGTCGTCGACCCTACGTCCAGTCCTACTAGCAACGCCATAATGCTCCGTCTCTCGCATTTTTTCTGCTAGAGATATACCACTCTACGTAATACAACAGACTGTTGTATTTAAACTCCGTATAAAAAGCGGCTGCCGAAACGCTTCAGCAGCCGCCGAATGCACCAACAGATTGTTCTGCGCGCTAGCACGTCGGGCAACGGAGCAGCACGGGGCCTCCGGTCATGCGCACCGCTCACGCCCGCGATGTCGCCGAGAGAGCTATCCACGCTTAGGGCTCCAACCAAGCAAGTCGCCCGCGCTCAGCAGATCCCTAAGCGAGCTACTCGCACTCAGGAGCCATAGCCTGCTCCAAGAGCTCGGCATGCTCCTCCTCGAAAACCGTCCCCACAGGGAAGGCGCGACGGAAGACGAAGTGGGAAATCGGACCGGCTACCAAAAGGTTCCACGGCAGCGCCATCACAAAATTATGCGGGATGTTGATCATCCAGATCGCGGGCACGGAATACAGGTTCGCAAGGATGCCGCCGGGCATGTGCGTCAGACCCTCGCAGGCACCGTACAGCGACATGATGATGACCATGGGAACGACCATGCAGGAGCTAACGGCGAGCGTCATGGCGAGCGGCGAGCTCTTGCCCGGCGCGACCAAGTACTTAAAGGCGAAACCCTTGGCGAGCGGGCTGGCGACGAACCAGTCGCAGCACATGGCAAAAATGTAGGCAACGGGGAAGCCGAGCCACGCAGCGGCAACGACCTCGCCGTTGATGGCCCCGTGCTGCAGGGCAACGTTGTAGATGCTCATCCAGAGCACCATGCAAAAGCACATGATAAAGGTGAACAGCAGGCTCTCTCGTTTGTTGATAGGCATAAAGGGCATGGTCCTTTCCGTGTTACGCCGCGGCATCACGCAACAAAAACGGGCGGGCAAGATGGAGCTGTTGGGACTTCATCTCGCCCGCCCGTGATACGTGCGTCTGCGACTACTTATGTGGTGGAACCAGCCTAGCACGAAAACCCCGCGCTTCGTAAGCGTTGAGTTTATGAAGATGCAGGGCACCAATAATCCCCCGACCCCCTAAGTTGCGGTGGAATACGGACTGTTTTGACCCTTTAAGCAGCAATTCAGTCCCTATTTCACCGCAACTCATTTGGTGCAAAGTAACATGTCCCCCTTGCACCAATTAGCTGGTATGGCGCCAGCGAGGGTCGGTGAGCGTACGTGCCACACCCAGGCCAACGGGCAAAAACGCCACGATGAGCACTGCACGCACAAACCAGCCGAGCATATTGACCGTGTCGAAGGTGCACATGTAATACATCGAGCGATACAGATACAAACCCGGCACCATAATGACAATCGATGGCACCGTGAGGGCGATACGTGGATAGGTGAGTTTGATTTCAGCTAAGCTCGCGAGCAGCCCCGATACCAGCGCACCGATAAACGCAGCCGCCTCGGGAGGCATGCCCGCACTCAGCCCCAGGAAGGGAAGCATCGTCGGCGCATCGACGAGCGCAAGACGCAAGGTATTGGACACGGCGCCGATGAGCCCTGCCGCCGCTGCCATCTTTACTGGGCTGTTGAACATAACCGAGAAGCCAAATACGCCGATAAAGCTCATCAGTATGCGCAAGAGCGTAAGAGCCAACGGTGAGAGGCCGAGCGGGGCGAAGTCATCCGGCGCCAGTCCCACGCACTCGGCAACCATCCAACCCACGAGGGTCGCCATCACAATAATCGATACGGCATACGAAAGGCGCTCGATACCGCTTCGCATGTCGAGCTTAGCGATGTCGAGGCCTGCCGTAATGAGCGGAAAGCCGGGAATCACAAAGAGCATGGCGCCGATATAGCCTTCTTGGTGCGACATTGCCCCCGGTATGACCTGGCCAAGGCCGAGCAATGCCAGCAGATACGAAACGCAAGCGAGCGCAACGCCGGTCGTCAGCGCGCTGAACTGACCAAGGCCTTGCTTGAGAATATGGGAGCGGGCAAAGTTGCCGACACCCGCGCCTACGAACGCGCATGCCATCTCAATAGGACCGCCACCAAGTAAAAAGACAAAGGCGCCACAGGCGCAGGCCGCCGCAAGGCCCTGTTGCCAAGGCGCGTAATCAGGTTTTGAACTCTCAACGGTCTTGAGCATCTCGTGATACTCGTGCACCGTGAAGCGACGACCATAGGTCTCGATTTCCTTGAGGAAACTCTCCATCATCCAAATGCGATGGGTATTGACGCCCGTTGTGGGCAAGCTGACGACCTCATTAAAGCAGTGGCCATCTTCGATGCAGGTGCACTCAAACGATAGGAGACTCAGGTCGACATGGATGGTGACGCCGAGCACGTCAGCAACACGATTCATGGTATCGCGCACGCGCCAGGCACCCGTTCCGCTCGCGAGCATAAGCATACCGGTGCGGCAGATGATGGATGATTTATCGGTGAGCGGCGCATCGACGGCAAGTTCATCGCCTGCCGTCACGATCTGGTGCCAGTCAGTTTTCATATGGAGCGCGCCGGCACGGACACCGTGGTGCATGGGGGCTCTCGAAAGCAGCGAGTCAAGGCGCGAAGGCTGTGAGGGCTCCGCCGATTCGCCCTCGTCCTCGTCGGGCTCTTCATCGACCAGATCAAAGGAATCAAGCGGCGCTGGCTCGCGACGGTCGATCAGCTCCTCGTCCTCATCATCAAAGTAATTGAACTGATCGAGCATGTCCTCTTCGATTGAACGCTCGCTCGCGTCGTCCATATAGACGCTCCCTTCCTACCGACTAACCCCCATCCTAGGCAGCAACGGCTAAAGGAAACATAAAAGAGACGGCTGTCATGCGAACCATGCGCGCAATAGCCGTGGGTAGTCGTTTAAGAACGTCCACAATGACTACATCGATGTTCTAAGTGTCAACCAAGTCAACGCCGCAGATAGAGGACGGACAGCGAGCGACGTCCAGAGCGAACAAGTTGGCATGAAAAAGGCAAGGCATAGACCTTCTGGTCATGCCTTGCCTTTTGAATGACAAATTGTCGCTCTGGGCGGCGCGCAGCGTCGAGCGGTTACGGCGTTTGGTAAAACGCCGTAACCCCCTAGTACATCTTTGCGCCGGCAGGGATGGAAGCGTCGAGCTGAATCAGGTTGAGGCGCTCCTCGCCCTCCTCCTCATGGATGGCGCTGATGAGCATGCCGCAGCTGGGGATACCCATCATCTTGCGCGGAGGCAGGTTGGTGATGGCGAGCAGGGTCTTGCCGACCAGGTCCTCGGGCTCATAGTATTCATGGATGCCGGAGAGAATGGTACGGTCAGTGCCGGTACCGTCATCGAGCGTAAAGTTCAGCAGCTTCTTGGACTTCTTGACGGCCTCGCATGCCTTGACCTTCACGGCGCGGAAGTCGCTCATAGAGAAGGTATCGAAGTCGACGAACTCCTCAAACAGCGGCTCGACGGCAATCTTGGAATAATCGACCGTGGGCTTGAGGGGCTTGACGAAGGGGCTCGCGGTGTTGCCGGCCTCGGCAGCCTTGGCAGCAGCGGCACCGGACTGGAAACCCTTCTCGGGCTTCATGTGCGGGAACAGCAGCACGTCGCGGATGGAAGCCTGGTTGGTGAGCAGCATGACCACGCGGTCGATACCGATGCCAATGCCGCCCGCGGGAGGCATACCGTACTCGAGGGCGCGCACGTAATCCTCGTCGTACTCCATGGCCTCGTCGTCGCCGCCGGCCTTCTCGGCCATCTGGGCAGCGAAGCGCTCGGCCTGGTCGACCGGGTCGTTGAGCTCGGAGAACGCGTTCGCGTACTCGTGGCCGGCGATGACCAGCTCAAAGCGATGGGTCAGGCGCGGGTCATCCTCAAAGCGCTTGGCAAGCGGGCTAACCTCGATGGGGTAATCGCACACGAAGGTGGGGTTGACGATGGTGTCCTCGCCCAGCTCATCGTAGATCTCGGCGATGATCTTGCCGGCGGTCCACTCGGGCTTGATCTCCAGGCCCTTCTCGCGTGCGGCGGCAGCGAGCTCCTCAACCGGCGTGTCGATGGTGACCTGCTTGCCGAGCACGTCGGAGACGATGTCGGTCATGGGACGGCTGGCCCACTCACCAGAAAGGTCGATGGTCTGGCCCTGATACTCAATAACCTCGGGGTTGCCGATAGCCTTGTTAGCGGCCTTAATGACGCCCTGAGCGAGCGCCTTCATGCCCTCGAGATCGGAGAAGGCGCGGTAGGCCTCCATCGTGGTGAACTCGGGGTTGTGAGTAAGGTCCATGCCCTCGTTACGGAAGATACGGCCGATCTCGAACACGCGCTCAAAGCCACCGACGATGCAGCGCTTGAGGTGCAGCTCGGTAGCAATGCGCAGGTAGCACTCCTGGTCGAGCGCGTTGAAGTGCGTGATGAACGGCTTAGCCGTAGCGCCGCCCTGGATAGTCTGCAGAATGGGGGTCTCGACCTCCATGTAGCCATCGGACTCCATAAAGCGGCGGAACGTGGAGAGAATCTGCGAACGCTTACGGAAGGTCTCGCGAACGTCGTCGTTGGCGATCAGGTCGACATAGCGCTGGCGATAGCGGGTCTCCTTGTCGGAGAGACCGTGGAACTTCTCGGGCAGCGGGCGAACGGCCTTGGACAGCAGCGTCGCGCTCTTGGGGGCAACGGAAAGCTGGCCACGCTTGGTGCGCACGACTACGCCGGTCACGCCCAGGATATCGCCCAGGTCGAGCGCCTTGAGCGTGTTCCAGGCGGCCTCGTCCATATCGTTGATGCGGCAGAACAGCTGGATCTCGCCGGTCGCGTCGCGCACGACGATGAACATGATCTTGCCCTGACCGCGCTTGGCAACCACACGGCCGCCGATCTTCACGACGTCCTCGGTGTCCTCGCCATCGGCAAGCTCGGCGTACTTAGCCTCGATATCGGCGACGTAGTCCTCAATCTCGGAGTGCTCGGGATACGGGTTCTGGCCCGCCTCGAACAGGGAGGCACGCTTGGCCAGGCGGGTGGCGCGCTCGTCGTTGAGCGTCGATGCCTGATCGGCGGCGTTCTGGTTTTCTGCCATAGTTAGCTCCTCAAACTAAAACGCTCCCCAGGATTCGGTCCCAGGGAGCGAAAACATACCTTTACGCGGGACCGTGGTCTAGCGTGCAATCTTGGCGATGGTGTAGACGCGAGTCTTGCCGGAAGGCGTAACAACCTCGACGGAGTCGCCCTCGCCATGACCAATGATGGCGTGGCCGACCGGAGACTCGTTGGAGATCTTGTGCTCGAGCGAGTTGGTCTCGGTGGTACCGACAAGCGTGACCTCGATGAGCTCACCGTTGGGGTCGACCAGGGTAACAGTCGAGCCGATGGAGACGGTCAGGTCGCCCGTGCTGGCAGCGATCTGAGCGTTGGCAAGGATGGCCTGGATCTCGGCGATACGAGCGGCGTTCTGGGCCTGCTTGTCCTTGGCGGCATCGTACTCGGAGTTCTCCGAAAGGTCGCCGAACGCGCGAGCTTCCTTGATGTCCTCGACGATCTCCTTGGCGTAATCGCCCTCACGCCAAGCGAGCTCCTCGACGAGCTTCTGGCGGCCCTCAGCGGTCAGTACGATCTGGCTTGCGTCCATACGGATATCTCCCCAACTATGATGTAACGATCAACTGTCAACAAAAACGAAAAAGACCGGCTAGCCTGCGGGCAAGCCGGTCAGGTGCTCACCCCAAAGGGATGGGACTACTCTGCGTCCGCGTCGCTGTCCTCTGCCTTCTTTTGCTTGGCAGCAGCGAGCTTGGCCTCGAGCTCTGCGATCTCCTTGTCCTCCTTGGACTCCTCGACCACAACCTCCTCGGCCTGCTTGGTTTCGCCCTTATCGTCGCCCTCCATACCCTCGCGGATATTCTTGACGGTAGAGCCGAGGGACTTACCGAGCTTCGGCAGGTTCTTAGGCCCAAAGATAATCAGGACAACAACGAGAATAATGATGAGCTCAGGAGCCCTCAGTCCAAACATGTAGACCTCCACAATACAGCGAGACAAGCTCGAATGAGTATACCGCGGGTATCGCGGTATCACAACAATAGCTAAAAAAAGGGACCGCAAGAAGCGGTCCCTCCTCATGCTCTGGTCGGGTTGACTGGATTTGAACCAGCGACCCCTGCGTCCCGAACGCAGTGCTCTACCAAACTGAGCCACAACCCGTTAGCTCGACTATAGTAACAAAGATTTCCGTCGTGTGCCAGAGAAATTTTTACTTCTTTGGCGCTTCAATGCGAACCGTGTCGGAAATGAGCTCCGTTGCATAAGCCCACCAGCCGTTTTGTTGAGCGACTGCCGCAAGATTAACTGCCGTGGCGGCAGTATCGCAAATGGCAAACGAGCAGGCACCCGAACCGCACACGTTTGCGGCAATGATACCGTCCTGTGAACGAAGCCAGTCGAGCACCGTTTGAATCCGCGGCTCCATCTGCGCGGAAATGACTCCCAGGTTGTTGTGGACGAGCGCGTAGGCCGCCTCTGCGTCTCCCGAGCGAAGGGCAGACGCGATCGCTCCGGGCTTGTCCGCAGGCGCTGGGGTCTCGTCAAAACGTCGATAGGCTTCAATTGTTGAAACGCTTGCCTCGCGCGGCTTGACCAGCACGACGGGTGTCGCGGGAAGTGCGGGGTACTCGGTTGCCAGCACGTCTCCCCCACCCACGCAAAATGCAGGGCTGGCATGCAAAAAGAAGGGAACGTCGGCGCCAATGCCGCGCGCGATGTTGTCCAGCGCGGGATCGGCACGGTCGATACCCCACAGCTCTGCCAAGGCGACAATGACCGCCGCGGCATCCGTCGAAGGACCGCCCAGGCCGGCACACAACGGGATGCGCTTCTCGATCGTGATGCAGACGTTGGCTTCACGACCATAATGCTCGGCCATAGCGAGCGCAGCACGATACGCCGTATTCTTTTGCATGGGAAAGTCGGATGTCGGAATCGTCTGGACGGTCAGCGCCTGTGCCGGCGTAACCGTCACGGTATCGACAAGACCGACGGCTGCCATCAGGGAATCGACCTTATGGTAGCCGCGGTCGTCACGCTCGGTATGAACCCCCAGATAGAGGTTGATCTTTGCCGGCGCGGAAAGGGTCAGGGACCAATCGGTCACCGCTAGTGCTCCTCGAGCTGATTGCCGAGCGGGGTAAAAATGTGCTCGCCGCTCTCGGGGTCGAACAGCTCGACCTGGCCGGTGAGAACATCAATATACTGGTAGGACTGACGCGACTTGCGGCCACGGCGCTCGTCGACCTCGACGATAAAGACTGCCGGATGGACGCTCTTGATGGTGCCCATGCGCTCGACGACGCGGGTGCGGCCCATGTTGGCCTTCACCTTAACGCGATCGCCCACCATATCGGTCAGCTTCTCGTGGATGTCGTCGACGTGATTGACTTCCATCTCTTCCATGAACAGGGCCTCCAGAAGGTGCAATTCAAAAAGGGGATAATACCCCTAAGATAGACAAAACTCTAATACTATAGCACCCTGTTGTGGCCATACGCAAGTAGCTAATTAGCTACTTACAGAGCATCGGTGTCCAGGACGATGGTGAATGGACCGTCGTTGACGAGGTCGACCTTCATGTCGGCGCCGAAGATGCCATGCGCTACGTGCTCGACGTCCTCGCGCACAAGCGTCAGGAAGTACTCGTAGAGCTCGTTGGCGACATCGGGGGCGCCAGCATCCGTAAACGATGGGCGGCGGCCGTGACGGCAATCGGCGAACAGCGTGAACTGCGACACCACGAGAACCTCGCCGTCGACATCGGCAAGTGCCAGGTTGGTCTTGCCGTTCTCGTCCTCGTTAATGCGCAAGCCCCGGAGCTTGCCCCACAGCTTATCGGCCTCGGCGCGCGTGTCGCCGTGACCCACGCCCAGCAGTACCAGATAGCCGCGCCCAATTTTGCCCACGCACTCGTCGTCGACCGTCACGCCGGCGTTGAGCACGCGCTGCACTACTGCACGCACGGCCTACTCCTCGCCCGTCAGTTTGGCGGATAGGTGCTCGAGCGCATGGAATCGATGGCTGATGGCGTTCTTCTCGTCCGCCGTCAGCTCGGCCATGGTCTTGCCCGGCGTGTCGACCGGCAGGAACAGCGGGTCGTAGCCAAAGCCGTGATCGCCGCGACCCTCGTGTGCGATAACACCCTCGCAGGCGCCCTCACCATAGGTGACCAAACCGTCCGTGTCGATGAGCGCGACGACGCTCATAAAGCGCGCAGTGCGGTCCTCGTCGGCCACGCCTTCCAGGTTAACGAGCAGTTTGGCATTGTTGGCGGCATCGTCGCCGTGAACGCCCGCGTAGCGCGCGCTATACACACCGGGCTCACCATCCAGCGCGTCAACGACCAGGCCCGAATCGTCGGCAATGGCCATGAGCCCCGTCTCTTCGACGGCAGCCTGCGCCTTGATGATGGCGTTCTCCAAAAATGTCGTACCGTTTTCCTCGGGGTCCTCAAAATCGCCCAGCTGACCGAGCGCCACAAAGCGAACCTCGGGCATAACCTTGCCCAAAATGGCCTCGATCTCGGTGAGCTTATGGGCGTTGCCCGTTGCCACGACGATGGTCGCCGCCGGGTCGAGGGTGTCGATGTCGATCTTCTCAAGTGCCATGAGTGGTCTCCTTGTCCGTATAGCAAAGTCACGTAAAAGGGACCGGTCCGTCGACGTCTCCCCTTTCATGTGGCATCAACCTTATCTATCGGCGTTTCCGCAGATAAAACCTGCCAAAATAAACATCCCTTTTTGGCAGGCTAGGCGAGAGCTTGGCGCTGGAGCTCGATGAGCTCGGCAATGCCCTTGTCGCCCAAATCGAGCAGGGAATTGAGGCGCTTGCGGTCGAAGGGCGCCTGCTCGCCAGTGCCCTGGAGCTCGATCATCTCGCCGGTGTCGGTAGCGACGAGATTCATGTCGACCTCGGCGTGACTGTCCTCGGAATAATCCAGGTCGAGCAGGGTGTTGCCATCGACAACGCCCATGGAAATCGCGGCGACCTGGCCCGTGAGCGGGATGCGCTCGAGCTTACCCGCCTCGACCCACATGGCAAGGGCGTCGTGCAGTGCCACCCAGGCGCCGGTAATGCTCGCCGTTCGCGTGCCGCCGTCTGCCTGAATCACGTCGCAGTCGACGGTGACGGTGTACTCGCCGAGCGCCTTCATGTTGACGACGGTGCGTAGGCTGCGGCCGATCAGACGCTCAATCTCCATGGAGCGACCCTTGCGGTTGGCGTGCTCGCGCTTGCAGCGCTTGCCGGTCGATGCCGGCAGCATGGCATACTCCGCCGTTACCCAACCGGCCTTGGCGCCCTTGCGCCAGCCCGGCACGCCCTCCTCGATGGTGGCAGCGCACAGCACGCGCGTATCGCCAAACTCGGCCAGGCACGAACCGTGGGCGTGCTTCATGACACCGCGAGTAAGCTTGATGGGGCGCAGCTCATCGGCGGCGCGGTCGTTGGCGCGATTGACCTGCATGTACTCCATAGAAATATCCTTTCGGCAAAAGGTGAACGTGAGCCTTTGGTCGGTGACCTTATATCTATTTCAGTTCGTCGATATCGATATGCTCAATGCTTTTGAGCGGCTGGCCAAAGATAAAACTGCCCGCCACCGCAAACTCAGCAATGTTATCGGCCGTCGTTGCAAAACGATGCTGCGGCTCGGCCGCGTCGCCCGCCAGCTGCTCGCGGCGCGTGAGAATATCGGTCAGCTCGCGCGTGGTCTCCTCGGCGGAGCTCACCACGCGCACTCCGGGACCCAGCGCATGGCGAATAGGCCCCACGAGCAGCGGAAAATGCGTGCAGCCGAGTACCACGGTATCGATGCCGTGGTCGCGCAGCGGTTCAACCGTGGCGCCGACCAGCGCGCGTACGGCAGGCGTATCAAAGATGTCCTCGTTCTCGAGCCACTGCTCTTGCAGATGTGCGCCCGAGGCGAGCTCGTGCTCAACGACCTCGACAAAGCTCGAGGCAGGGCAGCCGTATACGTCGACGCCGGCATCCAGGTCCTGGATGGCACGCGTGTAAGCGCCTGAGCGAATGGTGAGGTTGGTGGCGAGCACGCCCACCCGGCGCGTGCGGGTGCTGTTGATTGCCGCGCGTGCGCCCGGTGCGATCACGCCGATGACGGGGACGTCGAGCACCTGCTGGGCCAAACGCAAGGCCGCAGCGGTCGCTGTATTGCAGGCGATGACCATGATCTTGACGTCGTGCTTCGACAGCCAACGGCCCGCCTGCAGTGCAAACGAGCGCACCTCGTCCTCGGTGCGGGTGCCGTAGGGGCAGCGCTTGGTGTCGCCAAAGTAGTAGACGGACTCGTGCGGCAACGCCGTTGCGATGGCGCGTGCAACCGTCAGACCGCCCAGACCAGAATCGAACACGCCAATGGGACGTGTGTCGCCAGCCAGATTCTCGATATCGGACATTACCTCACCAGATTCTCTCTCGAAAAGATATGGCTCAGAACTATAGGGCCGCGCTACGAACGAGCCGCGACGAGCAGCTCTGCCGTTGCCGCCCAGCCGTCGACAATCTTGCCGCGCGTGACGTAGGCGTTATCGCAGGTATCCAGGAACTCGGGCGCGCCGGCGCTGGTCAAACCGTTCTCGACCAGGCAGAACGTGCCCACGTGGTCAGCCATGTAGAAGTCGGACTCGGAATCGCCGAGCGCCAGCGTCTCCTCGCGCTCGATACCCAGGTGCTCGCAGAAACGTGCGATGGCAACGCCCTTGTTGAGACCGGCGGGATTGATGTTAAACGCGCGGCCATCCTCGACGCGTTCGAGCTCGAGCGTCGTCGGCTTGGACAGATGCGTCAGATGGCCGTTGCAGGCCCAGACCAGACCGCAGCCAGCCTCGTCAAGAATGGCCTGGACCTCGTCGTCGGGCACATCGCCGCGCATGCCGACGGTGACCTCGCGGTACTTGTAGCCAGTCGACATGTCGTTGTGGTACTCGATCTTATGCGGCCAGCGGGCAAGGATCTTCTCGCACACGCCGGTCTGCTCGATCACCTGATGCGGTGTGAGGCCGCAGGCGGGGTCGTAAGGCATGTCGCCGGTCAGATACTCCCAATCGTTAGCTTTGAGGTCGTACATGACCAGGCCGCCCATCTCGCCGATGTAGGAGTTGAGGCCGAGCACGCGGGCGTCTTCGTGGATCATGGTGCGATTGCGACCCGAGGTGGGGACCACCTGGATGCCGGCACGAGCGAGCGCGACAACCGCCTCGACGAGCTTGGTCGAGGGATTGCCGTCGTTATCGCGCAGCACGCACGAGCCGGGTGCGAGCATCGTGGCGTCCAGGTCGGTAAAGACGTACTTAACCTTGGCAAGACGCTCGCGCATCTCGCCCGAAAGCTCAGCGACGGTCGGCAGGGTATTGTGGGACATGGTCACTCCATTTACGTAGAAGGGGCTTCTGGTCTTAGGCATCGTACGCCGCAAGGGTGCGCTTGAGAATCGAACCGTCGCGCTCACAAGGCTCGGGTCCGTTCTTGCGCAGCATACACTCTTCCTCGCCCTTACCGGTCACGATGACCACGGCAGGACGGACGGTCTCGCGCACGGCAGTCTCGATAGCGGCAACGCGATCAGTCACGATTTGCCAGTTATCATTTCCCTGCGCTTGAACGTTGCGCGCGATCTCGGCGCAAATATCCTCGACATCCTCGGGGCCGGGGTCATCCTCGGTAATCACGATTCGGTCGGCATACTTGCCAGCGGCGATGCCCATCGTGGTGCGTCGATCGACACCCTTACCGCCCGTAGCGCCAAATACAACCGCCAGCTCGCGCTCGGGATAGTTCTCGCGCAAGTCGCGCAGAAGTGTCTCGAGGCTCATGCCGTTATGTGCAAAATCGACGACGCCCAAGATTTTGCCCGATACGGACGGATAGAGCTCCATACGGCCGGGAACGAAGACGCCCTCAAAGCCATGGACGATACCCTCTTCGGAAATGCCCAGGGCCTCGGCGCAGGCAATAGCGGCAAGCGCGTTGGACACATTGAATTTAACCGGCGTGGGAATCACCATGTCGCGCGTAAAGCGGGGCGTGCGCACCGTTGCCACCACGCCGCAGTCACCATTGCGAATCGCCAGCGCAAGCACGTCGGCACGCTCGTCGGTCAGGGAGAACGTCACCGTACGTTCGCAACGAGATGCCGCCTCGAGCACACGATCGACTTTATCCATATCGAGATTGACCACGGCAAAACGGCTCTGCGAGAAAATTTTGAGCTTGCTGGCAAAGTAATCCTCGAGCGTCGGATGCTCAATCGGCGAAATGTGATCCTCGCCGATATTGGTAAAGGCGCCGACTTCAAAGGCGATCTTGCCCGTGCGCTCGTATTTGAGGCCCTGGCTCGATGCCTCCATAACCAGCCACGGGGCACCCGCCTCCGCAGCATGCGCGATGCGAGACTGCAGCATGAAGGATTCGGGGGTCGTCAGTTTGGAAGGGCCCGTCTCGATGCCGTCGTCGAACTCAATGCCCGTATTAAGAGCGGGTCGATGACAGCCCGTAATCTTGGCCTCGTTGGCGAGAATGCCGCGCAGATAAAAGCTACAGGTCGACTTGCCCTTGGTGCCTGTAAAGGCGCAGACCTTCACCTTACCCGACGGGTGCCCATAAAAGGCATCTGCCACCACGGCGAGCGTGCGACGAATATCACTCACAATCACCGCGGGAAGATCAACATCGTAATCAACCTCGGAAACGTAGGCCACGGCGCCATCGGAGATTGCCGAAAGCAGGTACTCGCGCTTAAACGTACGGCCCTTGCAGACAAACAACGTGCCCGGACGCACCTGGCGCGAGTCATCAGTTGCAAACTCAATGCGCTGGTCGCACGAAGCGCTCGGTCTGGAAACAACAAGGTCATCTTCCTCGAGCAACTCTATATAGCGCATCAGAGTTAGCTTCTCTTGTGTCGGACTCGACATACAAAGACCTCTCTCGCTAAGCCCAGCCTCAATTGCCTCGAGACCAAACCGATTCAACAAAACCCTTTCAATACTAGCAGCCATCGTAATATGCCGCCCAATCTTGTATCGGGCACAGATTGCTAAATCTTGGAACCGCTACCGGAAGCCCGGACGAGTCACGCCGTGGTTTTTTCGGTTCGCTCGGCGCTTATGCCCTATCACGAAACAAAAGATTGGCATGATAGTAAAGATTATTTGACATCAGCTGCCGCGATCCTTGCGGCAGTACACCTGAGCCGTCAGCAGAAAGGATCTTGCATGTGCGGTTTTGTCGGTTTTACCGGTACAGATGAACAGAGTGAGCTGGTTCTCACGGCCATGATGAATCGCATCATCCACCGTGGTCCCGATATGGGCGGCCAGCATATCGTCGACAACGTTGCCCTTGGCTTCCGTCGTCTTTCGATTCTCGATCTTTCCGAAGCTGGAGCTCAGCCCATGTCGAGCGACGACGGCAAGGTCACGATTGTCTTCAACGGAGAGATCTACAACTTCCAGGAGCTTCGCGCCGAGCTGGAGGCAGCCGGCTACGCCTTCCACTGCAACGCCGATACCGAGGTCCTGGTACACGGTTACGAGGAGTGGGGCGAGGACCTGGTCAACCGCCTACGCGGCATGTACGCGTTCGTGATTCACGACCAGAACAAGAACAAACTCTTCGGCGCTCGCGACATCTTTGGTATCAAGCCGTTTTATTACTACCAGGCATCCGATGGCTCACTGCTGTTTGGCTCCGAGATCAAGAGCTTCCTGGACCATCCCAAGTTTGAGAAGGCTGTCAACCACGACGCGCTACGCCCCTACTTGACGCTGCAATTCCCCGCCACGGAGGAGACCTTCTTTAAGGGCGTGTTCAAGCTTGCCCCGGCGCATTGCTTTACGTATGACCTGACGACCAACACCATGGACATCAAGCGTTACTGGAGCTGTGACTTCACCGACGACAACTCCAAGACCTTCGAGGAGTACGTGGACGAGTGCGACAAGGTCGTGCACGAAAGCGTCGCTGCGCACCGAATCGCCGATGTTAAGGTGGGCTCGTTTCTTTCTGGCGGCGTGGACTCCAGCTACATTGCCGCCTGCCTTATGCCCGACACCACGTATTCTGTCGGCTTCGATTACAAGAACTTCAACGAGACCAACTACGCTGCCGAGCTTTCCGACAAGCTGGGCATCAAGAATGTGCGCAAGATGATTACCGCCGACGAGTTCTTCGATGCGCTGCCCGATATCCAGTATCACATGGACGAACCGCAATCGAACCTGTCCAGCGTGCCGTTGTACTATCTGGCGCAGATGGCTTCCGAGGAGGTCACCGTCGTCCTTTCGGGCGAAGGTGCCGACGAGCTGTTTGCCGGCTATGAGTGGTACGAGGACACCCCCGAGATGCGCTCCTTTAAGAAGCGCGTGCCGCTCGGCGTACGTCGCGCCCTGGGCTCGCTCGTTCAGCATCTCCCCTACTTTAAGGGCCACAACTTCCTGACGAAATGCGCCGAGGTTCCCGAGCGTTGGTATGTGGGTCAGGCAAAGGTGTTCGATCCCTCCGAGGTCGACGAGGTGCTCAAGCCCGCTTATGACACCGGCAAGAACGCCGCCGAGATGTGCGCCGAGTACTACAAGCAGGTTCCCAACTGCTGCGAGCTTTCCAAGAAACAGTATCTGGATATGAACATGTGGCTGCCGGGCGACATCCTGCTCAAGGCAGACAAGATGTGCATGGCGCATTCTCTGGAGCTTCGCGTCCCGTTCCTGGACAAGAAGGTCATGGAGTTTGCCGAGCACATTCCCGCCAACTACCGTGTTAACGAAGAAGGCTGCAAGCTCGTCCTGCGTCACGCCGCCAACCGCACGCTGCCCGACGAGTGGGCAACGCGCAAGAAGGTGGGCTTCCCCGTACCGGTCAAGTTCTGGCTTCGCGAGCAAAAGTACTACGACTACGTAAAGGAATACTTCACCGCACCGTGGGCTGCTGATTTCTTTGACACCGATGCGCTCATGAAACTGCTTGACGATCACTTTGAGGGTCGCGCGCTCAACCAGCGCAAGATCTATACCACGCTGACGTTCCTCATCTGGTACAAGCGCTTCTTTATCGACGAGGACAAGGGCGCCGAAGTCGCCGCGTAAGTTTCGTTATGGATTAGCGGTGAACAGCACGGGGTTTCCGCTATACTCAATCCCTGCGGGCGATTGGCGCAACGGTTAGCGCAGGTGCTTTACACGCACAAGGCTGGGGGTTCGAATCCCTCATCGCCCACCACTTGATTGAAAAGGCTCCCAGCGATGGGGGCCTTTCCTTTTTGGGCCCCGTGCAGAGGGATTCGAACCCGCAAGGGTGCGGAGCTGAGGAAACGCGTAAGCGTTTTCCAGCGCAGCACGCGAGGAGCGAAGCGACGAAGCGGGGCGCGGGCGGCGCCAGCCGCACGCGGACACCCCTCATCGCCCACCACATGATTGAAAAGGCTCCCAGCGATGGGGGCCTTTCCTTTTTGGGCCCCGTGCAGAGGGATTCGAACCCGCCAGCACGTCTGCCACAAAGGCCGTGGCCAAAAAATGGCAAAAATGAGTACTGCTACTTTGTTTGCAACATATAATAAGATAGTATTTGCCTAAGTTACGCAACATGTGTCCATTATAAGGACTAACAGTTGGATTAAAATCGTGTATTCATCGCCATTTCGTCTTGCTATCTAGCCTTATTAGTCCAAAATTGCTGCTACCAAATCGGTAACAGTACTCATATTTGATGTTTTTTGACCAGCAGGTCTCCCCCGCCTTAGCAAATCTAAGACAAAACGGGGTCCAGACCGCTGAATCGTGCCGCATAAGGCACGTCCGCAGTCCGGAACCCGGTCCAAATTGAGCTATTGCGTTGTGTTAGGCCAAAACGTCCGACAAAATCTCGATCAGGCTGTCCACGTCGGCTTCCTCGCAGACAAGCGGCGGCAGGAAACGCAGTGTATGAGCTCCGGTCGCGTTAATCACGGCACCGGCCTCCAGCGCCCGGGCAACAATGTCATGCGCATCGCCCGCAGCGTCATCCAGATCGCAGCCGAGCATCAGGCCACGTCCACGCACCTCGGTAACGTGCGGCAGCTTGGCGAGCTCTGCCTCCATATAGGCGCCAACCTTGGCGGCATGCTCGGCATAATCGCCGCGCACAAGCGCGGAGAGTGTCGCGGCACATGCCGCGATGGCCAAGCAGCTACCGCCGAAGGTCGAACCATGATCGCCGGGCTTAAACACGTCGGCGATCTCCTTCTTTGCCACCACGGCGCCCATGGGGACGCCGTCGGCGATGCCCTTGGCAAGACTCATGATGTCAGGCTCCACGCCATAGGTCTGGAATGCAAACGGCTTGCCGGAGCGGAAGATGCCACACTGGACCTCGTCGGCGATAAGAACGGCGCCCACCTCGTGCGCCAAGTCGCGCGCAGCCGCCATAAACTCCTCGGTCATGGGATGCACGCCGCTCTCGCCCTGGATCGGCTCGAGCATCACGGCGCAAATCTCGCTTCCGAGCTGCTTAAAGATTGCGCGCAGTTCATCGACATCGTTGGGCGTGCAGGCCACAAAGCCGCCCGGCAGCGGACGAAAACTGTCCTGCAGCCAATCCTGCATGGTCGCCGCAATGGTCTCGAGCGTACGACCGTGGAAACCGCCGCGCATGCACACGATGGTGTTGCCACCGTTGCCGGCACGCTTGGCGTACAGGCGCGCGAGCTTCATCGAGCCCTCGTTGGCCTCGGCACCGGAGTTGGCAAAGAACGTCTCCCACACCTGCTCGCCCGCAGCCGGAACGCCAAGCGCCGCCGCCGTAGTCTCGTCGCCGGCGGCAATCGCGTCGGCAAGCACGCACGCGCCATCCACATCGTCGTTAGCGAGCTTGGACAGTAGCGCCGCGACCTGGCCACGCTGCTCGATGTAGAAATAGTTGGAGACATGCAAGAGCTTTTTGGTCTGCGTCTCGAGCGCCGACAGCACTGCCGCATTGCCGTGGCCTAGGCTGCATACGCCAATACCTGCAAGAAAATCGAGATACTCACGGCCATCGTCACCGATGAGCTTCATACCGTGACCCTCGACAAATTCGACCGGAGAGCGACCAAAGGTGTGCATAACATAATGGGATTCGAGTGATTGTTGAGCTGCAAGTGACATGGGATACCTTTCGTTAAGCGCCAGGAAGCGCAAACTGTAAGCGTAATGGCG
The DNA here is from genome assembly GCF_027679495.1 of Collinsella aerofaciens. Lineage (GTDB taxonomy): Bacteria > Actinomycetota > Coriobacteriia > Coriobacteriales > Coriobacteriaceae > Collinsella > Collinsella aerofaciens_AK. The sequence continues at coordinate 29,040 of NZ_JAQEKC010000010.1, read as the reverse complement.
TGGCGATTTAAAACCGACTAGACCGTTTGAAGCTTCTCGACCTCGTCGAGGTTCTCGGTCAGGCGCGCCGCAAACGTCGAAAGCGGGTGCGGATGCGTATCGAACTCGTAAGCCGTCTCGGTGGAGTGGATCACGGTACCGACGCCAGCATCGGTCAGCAGCTCCAGCAGCAGCGAGTGCGGCGTCGTGCCGTTGATGATGTGGGCTCGGAACACGCCAGCGGTAAGCGCATCGACGGCGGCGCGAAGCTTGGGGATCATGCCCTTGTCGACCTCGCCGCCGTAGAGCATCTCATTGACCTCGTCGAGCGTCAGGTTGGAGATGAGCGAATCCTTATTGCTAAAGTCCTTGTACAGGCCGTCGACATCGGTCAAAAAAATCGCTTTGTGCGCGTGAAGCGCCGCCGCAACGGCACCGGCGGCGGTATCGGCGTTGATGTTGAAGAAGCCACCGTCCTCCCCCGCCGCGACCGTGGCGATAACGGGAATGTACTCGCTATCGAGCAAACGCTCGATATAGTCGGTGTTGACGTGCGTGACCTTGCCTACGCGGCCGAGCTCTGGGTCGAGTGGCTCGGCGATAAGGGTACCGGCGTCGCTGCCGGACACGCCCACGGCAAGGTTGCCGTGGTGGTTGAGTGCCGCGACCAGCTCCTGATTGACCTTGCCACCCAGTACCTCGCGAACGATGTCCATGGTGGCAGGAGTAGTCACGCGCTGGCCGTTCTTAAACTCGACGGGGATGTCGTAGTGGCTGAGCGCCTCGTTGATGGCCTTTCCGCCACCGTGCACGATAACAGGGCGCATGCCGATAATCTTGAGCAGGACGATGTCGCTCATCACGTCACGACGCAACTGCTCGTCGACCATGGCGGCACCGCCGTACTTGATAACGACCGTCTTACCGGTCAGGTTCTTAATCCACGGCAGCGCCTCGAACAGCAGCTGCGCGGTAACTTCATTGGATTCGCTCGAGCGACAATCGCGTGCGAACTTCATAGTCTGCCTCGTCTTTCGTGTAGCTATTGCGCCGTCCCTCGTTGCCCGCGATTGCAGCGGGACGCGCGGCACATCGGGAGTCTAGGAACGGTAGTCGCCGTTAATGGAGATGTACTCGTGCGTGAGGTCGCAAGTCCACACGGTGGTCGCCGCGTCCCCTGCGCCCAGGTCTGCCGAGATCACAATCTCGGGCGCCTCAAAACGTCGCAGGGCTTCGTCCTCATCGAAGGGGACCGTCAGGCCATCGCGACAGACGGGCATACCCATCATGTCGATGGACACATCTTCTTGGTTAAACTGCACGCCGCACTTGCCGAGCGCCATGGCAACGCGGCCCCAGTTGCAGTCGTGGCCGGCGATGCAGGTCTTGACGAGCGGCGAGTTGGCAACAGCACGGGCGGCGATATCGGCCTCCTCGTCGTTCGCGGCGCCGGTGACATTAACCGTCACGAGCTTGGATGCGCCCTCGCCATCTGCGGCGATGTTGCGCGCCAGGCTCTCGCACACCTCATGCACGGCAAAGGCCAACTCGTCAAAGGCATCGGAGCCCTCGACAATAGGCTCGGCATTTGCGGCAGCGCCGGAAGCGAACATGATGCAGGTGTCGTTGGTCGAAGTATCGGAGTCGACCGTTACCTTGTTGAAGGTCTGCTTGACGGTGGAGAGTAACAGGGCGTGAAGCGCCGCCGGCTCGACGGGGGCATCGGTAGTGATGACTGCGATCATGGTGGCCATGTTGGGCATGATCATACCCGAGCCTTTGCACATACCGCCCACCGTATAGGCATTACCTGCGTGCCCCGCGGCCTCGCTGCGGTAACACACGGCATACTCCTTGGAATGCGTGTCGGTCGTCATGATAGCGCGAGCGGCATCGGCGCCGCCGTGGGCGGAGAGTGCCTCGTAGGCGGCAGGAACGGCGGTCTCAAACGTGTCGATCGGCAGAATCTGACCAATTACGCCCGTGGAGGCGACCAGAATCTGCTGGGGCTCGCAGCCGATGACCTGCGAGGCGATGTTGCAGGTCTCGCGCGCGCAGGCAAGACCGGTTTCACCCGTGGCGGCGTTGGCGTTGCCAGAGTTGATAGAAACACCGGCGATGATGCCATAGCCCTTGTCGGCGCCGCCCAGGTTGGCACGGCTCACCTGCACGGGCGCCGCACAAAAGCGGTTAGTCGTAAACACGCCGGCCCCGGGACAGGGTTTATCGGGCACGACGAGCGCGTAATCCAGGCGCTCGGGATTCTTGCGGAATCCGGCATGGATGCCCGCCGCCTTAAAGCCGGCTGCCGCCGTTACGCCGCCCTCTACGGCACGGATCTTGATATCGAACTGCTCTGTATTCATCGTCTTTATGACTCCTTATGTCAAACAAAAAATGGGCATCGGTTGGTGCGCCATGCCAGCCACAATCATGAGACCAGCTTAAGAGTGGCGCCCCACTCGATGCCCGACTACCAAATCGTCAACAATCGAATGTGCTACACCGGGCACGCCACTGTGGGCAAGCCTCGTCGCTCATCAAAACCAAAGACGATGTTGGCGCACTGGACCGCCTGGCCTGCTGCGCCCTTGCACAGATTGTCGATGGCGCCCGTAGCCACCAGAACGCCCGCGCGTTTGTTGAGCGCGAGGCCGATCTGGGCGGCGTTGGTGCCGACGACCGAAGCCGTCTTGGGCTGCTGGCCGGCATCGAGTACGCGCACGAAGGTGCGACCGGCGTAGAACTGCTTGTAATGGTCGACAACGTCCTCAAGGGTCAAGGTATCGATAGCCTGCGGCGCAAGCGGCATCGTCACCGTAGAGAGCAGACCGCGCTTGAGCGGTGCCAGATGCGGGGTAAAGACGACACGATCGGTTAGGCCCAAGATCTGCTCGATTTCGGGCGTGTGACGATGCTTGCCCACGCCATAGGCCTCCAGGTTTTCGTCCGCGCTGCAAAAATGCGTACGGGCGTTGCAGGACTTACCGGCACCCGTCACGCCGCTGATAGCGTCAACGATCACGGGGCCACTCTGGGCAACCCAGCCGGCGCGCACGGCAGGCGCGGCGGCAAGGCTCGTTGCGGTGGGATAGCAACCGGCGCAGGCGACCAGTACAGGCTTGCCGTCGGCGTGGTCGGATGCAGCGGTCTCCAAATCCTGGCAGAACAGCTCGGGCAGACCAAAGGCGCGGCTCTTGAGTAGCTCGGGGCTCGTGTGCTCGGCGGCATACCAGGCCTCAAAGGTGGCCGGATCGCTCAGGCGATAGTCCGCCGAGAGGTCAATGCAGGAGACTCCCGCGGTAAGCAGGGCGGGCACCTGTGCCATGGCAGCCGTGTGCGGCACGGCCAAAAAGACCGCGTCGCAGTTCTTGAGCTCGGGGGCATCATGCGTCGTGAAGGCAAGATCGCTTACGCCGGCGAAGCTCGGGTACACCGCAGACAACGGCTGGCCGGCATCGGCGTTGGACGTAATGGCAGCAAGTTCAAACTCGGGATGACCGAGGACGAGGCGAATGAGCTCGGCGCCGGCATATCCAGCCGCACCGACGATTCCAACCTTTAAAGACATATCGGACTCCTTGTCTGCAGTTATGCACCAATACGTATCTCGCAGCCGTCGTTATGAAGTGGGTTGAAACTTTAGCACCAAAAGATGCATGAACACGTAAATGGCTTGCATATTCATGCATTGAAACATTCCCGACACATTCGCTTGAAGGAATTGACAAATGGAGCGGGCCCCGTATTGACCGGCGCTCCTAACGGCGCCGGGCAATACGGGGCCCGCCCATGCGAAAACCAAGTTGTTAGGATGAGCCAGCTGGCTAGAGCTCGACCGGCACCCATTCGTCGTGATTGCAGATAAAAGCCTCGGGATCCTCGACGCTAAAGAAGACGAGCGTGGGGTCGTTAGGCCCCTCATAGTGCTCGCCCAGGTGCTCTAGATGCTTCCACCCGGCTTCGCGCATTTCGTCTAAAGCCCGGTCATCCAAGCCGGCACGCCCGCGCAAGATGAGCCAGCCATGGCCCGGCCACCAACTCGTGGCCTCAAAGCGCTGGTTTTGCAGCAGCTCTTGCCACACATCTTTGGTGCGCGCTGTTACAAACCACAGCTTGCCATCCTGGATCTGCGCAAACGAAAACGGACGCACATGAGGCTGTCCGTCAACGCTCGTCGCCAAATACCATGCCGGCACCGACGTCAGATACTCCAACACCGTATTCAATCCGTCCACGTTTCCTCCTGTACTAGCTAGTTTGGGAGCCCGGTTTGTGCGAGCTAGAGCTCCAGGCGCTCCTCGCTGCCGTCGATATCACAGAAGCGGGCGGCGATATTGCGCACCGAGAAAAACGCAAGGCGGCCGTCGTTGGCACTATCGTGTTGCTCGCCAATGCCCACCATGTGCTTAAAGCCCGCCTGGCGCACCCGGTCACTCACGACCGCGTCGTCCTCGAGCGCGGCCTCGCCGGTCAGCACAATCCAACACTCCCCCGGTTTCCAACCCGAAACCTCAAACTTGGGGTTCGCGCTGAGCTCGGCCCACACATCCTTATCACGCGAGGTGCAAAACCACAGCTTGCCATCATCAACCATGGCAAACGAGAACGGCCTCACGCGCGGCTGATGTCCGTCCGTCACGTCGATCGTGGCGAGATACCACGCCGGAATACGCCTAAGATACGAACAGGCGCGCTCGAGCTGCGCCGTGCGGTCGTTGTCGGTCATAGGGACCCCTTTCCTGCGCTCGAATCGCGCCTAAACAAGTTGAAGATTGATGACAATGACGCAGATGAGCAGCAACGCCGTCACCACCGCCGCCAACGCATCGCCGCGGCCAAACGTAAGTGCATGCAGACGCGTGCGTCCCTGTTCGCCGTGATAGCAACGCGCATCCATGGCGGCCGAAAGCGTCTCGGCATGACGGAACACGCCCGTGAACAGCGGAATGGCCACACTGCCGAGCATACGCACGCCGCCGAGCGGGCCTCCCGTCACGCGCGCACCGCGGCTCGCCTGCGCATCGGCCGTCTGCTTCATCTCGGTAGCGAACTGCGGCATAAAGCGCAACGCGATACCCATGATCATGCCGAGCTCATGCGCCGGAAGCCCCACGCGCGCAAACGGTGCGAGCAGACGCTCAAAGCCCGCGGTGAGGTCGAGCGTGGGGGTGGTGAGCGTAATGGCGCTCATGCCGGCCATCATCAGGGTCAGGCGGCACGCCATAAACGCCGCAGAACGCAGCGAGCCCTCGCTTATCTGCAGAAAGCCGAGCTGCCACAAGATGCGCCCACTCTGATCGGTAAACAAGTTGAGCACCGCGACCACGACGACGATTGCCAGCAGCGGCGCCATCGATGATAGGACCCGGCGCAACGGCACCCGGGACACGGTATAGATCAGGACAACGAAGATTGCGACCGGGACCAGTCCGCGGAAGCTGCTGACTGTGAGCGTCGTGATCAGAAACACAAAGCCCAAGAGCAACTTAGTTCGCGGGTCCAGGCGGTGGATCGCACTATCGCCGGGATAGTAGCTGCCAAACGAAAACGCCTCCATTAGCAGCCCTCCTCTCGCGCGACCGTCTTGGATTTAGCAATGTCCGCGACGTTAGAAGGACCGCCCGAGCGACCGATTAGCAGGTCCACCAACTCGTCTGCCAGCGACTCAACCGTATAAAGGCCGTCAAAGCGCAGCGGCACGCCTGCCTTCGCAAGCGCCAGCGCCATGCGCTGGGCAGCGGGAACACCCAAGCCGATTGATTTAAGCTCATCCGCATGCGCAAACACCTGAGCGGGGGTTCCCTCGGCAAACACCGCACCTTCGTTCATTACGACGATACGGTCGCAGCAATTGGCCAGGTCATCCATGCTGTGCGAAACCATGACAACGGTCAGGCCCTCGCGATGGAGTCGATCGATGAGCTCCAGGAAATCACTGCGCGCAGCCGGATCGAGCCCCGCCATGGGTTCATCGAGCACCAGGACTTCGGGCTCCATGGCGAGCACGCCGGCGAATGCCACACGCCGTTGCTGACCGCCCGAAAGCTCAAAGGGACTCTTGTCGCCGACCGTGGAAAGGTCGAGGCCCACGCGCGAGAGCGATGACTCGACACGACGGTCGACTTCATCTTGCGGCAAGCCAAGGTTATGCGGACCAAACGCCACGTCCTGCGCCACGGTTTCGGCAAACAGCTGACGCTCAGGATATTGAAACACCACGCCGACCTTGGCCTTAACCGCGGCGGCGTCTTTCTTGTTTGACAGATCGAGCCCCAGCGCGCGAACGGATCCCTCCTGAGGGCGAATCAAACCGTTGAGATGCTGGACCAGCGTCGACTTACCCGAACCGGTATGACCTGCCAAACCCAGGAACTCGCCGCGACGCACCGTCAGCGATACACCGCGCAGCGCCCACGGGCTGCTGGGGACGTTTCCCCAGAGAGCCTGTTTGCTCGATTTGTCCGCAGTGGCCGAGCGCTTATGCCAGCGGCGGCGCTCGCGGGCGCTCAGCGAATAGCTAAACGAAAGGTGCGAAATCTCGATAACGGGCTCCAGCGCGTCTGCGCCATCGAGCGCAGAGGAAACGTTGTCGGGAATACGAGGATCGAATGCGAAAGGCCACCCGGCGATGCCTGTCCTACTCCGCTCGGCATAAGCCTGCGCTATACCGGCGACCACATCCGCCTCGCGCACCTGCGCATAAACGGGCACGCCCTTCGCACGAAGCGCCACGCCCAAACGGCACGACTCCGGCATATCAAGGTTGAGCTGCGCGAGTTCGTCCGCCTGCGTCAAGATCTCCTCGGGCGTGCCCAACATGGCAACGCGGCCCGCTTGGAAGACAGCAACGCGATCGGCCTCAGCGGCCTCTTCCATAAAGTGCGTAATCATCACGATGGTCATGCCGCGTTCGTGCAGCGCATGACAGGCCTTCATAAGACCCTTGCGTCCGCGCGGATCGAGCATCGAGGAGGCCTCATCCAAAATGAGAACGCGCGGCTCCATGGCGAGCACGCCGGCAAGCGCCACGCGTTGCTTTTGGCCACCCGAGAGCGCATGGGTCTCGTGGCGCTCAAAGCCCACCAGACCCACGGCCTTCAGCGCCTCGCGCACGCGCTGCGCGATCTGGGCCGATTCGACCCCTAAGTTCTCGGGACCAAACGCAACGTCGTCCTCGACAAGCGTCGCCACAAGCTGGTCGTCGGGATTCTGGAACACCATGCCAGCAGTCAAGCGAATGTCGTAGACCAGCTCGGGATCGGACGCATCCATGCCGTTAATGCGCACCGTGCCCGCATCGGGCTGCAGCAGCGCATTCAGATGCTTGGCAAACGTCGACTTGCCCGACCCATTGCCACCGAGGATGCAGAAAAACTCCCCGTCCTCGATGTTCAGATCGACACCGTCGAGTGCCGACACGGCACCGTCATAGCTAAAGGAAACGCCCCGACACTCAATCATGCGCGGCCTTTGACCTGGTCCTTTTTAGGCGTGATGAGGTTGGAGACTGCTTTATACACCACCAGCGTCAACACCGAGTTAAGCACGGTCTTGATAAGGTTGAACGGCAGTACGGCAGGAATCATGAGCGGGGCGATCGCATCGACCGAGCCATACCAGAACCAAACGCCAATGGTAAGGTTTGCGACCATAGACAGCGCCGTAGCGGCAATGACGCCGAGCACCAGGCCAATCACGGCACCCTTATAGGTGTGCATCTTCTGGTAAACGGTAGCCGCGGGCAGAATGTAGCCCAGCGTGGCAACCAGGTTCATAAGCGCGCCGACCCAGTCACCCGTGGTGAGCGCATGGATAACGATCGCCATGGCGGCAACAGCAGTGCCGGCGCCAGGACCATACGCAAAACCGCACACCATCGCCGGCACCAGCGACGGGTCATACGTCAAAAACGGCGCCGAAGGAAGGATAGGCAGCTGCACGTACATAAACAGGGCGCCCAAGGCGCACATCAACGCCATGGTAACGAGCTGTTTGGTGCTCCACCTATTCGTATTCTCAAAATGGATATGCTGCGACTGTTCAGACATAAGATCACCTGCCTCTTTCATCCGGACTCTAACCGTTGGTACTGGGATCTCACCAGTTCAGCCGGCATGCGAACCAACGCACACACGGGTCGCGGACTCATCGGCTCGGTCGCAGACGCCTCGCCTGCGCCACGGCACCCCTTTGGCACCGCCCGATTTACCGCCAGTGGGGAATTTCACCCCGCCCTGAAACAGCACTTGCAAGTGTAGCACCAGTAGGCTTTCGCGCAAGTATGCCAAGGGTAATTTGTGGCGGGGATCAGTTGCCGCAACAACCACGTTCCCCACCCATCCCAAAGTAACGCGCTTTTCGCGGCAAAGCCGCGAAACAGCGAAAGGGACACGTATCCCCATCAACCACATTCTCCGCCCACGCCGACCTCAAGGCCGTAAACGCAGGGAATCCGGGGGCGGGACGGGGACTTCTCTCCGGAACATTCCGCACTGATATTTTCTGTATTGAAGACGTCGATGATGCACCCGTATACCATTGACGTCGACACCATCAGATGCGGACCGCGCGGTGACCCCACATTCCGCTGGCGCCCACAGGGCTGCCCTCGTTTCCTGACATGTCCCGCGCGGGCCGCGACGAGCCGAGACCGCCGCATGACCTAATAGGAGCATGGAGCGATACCGCGGACCCGAACAACCGCATTCTATCGCGCCCCGTCAGTGTGCCGTCTGCCCGGTCCAGGCGAGCACGGAAAGAACGGAGCGAGACATGCAAAACGAATCGGCACCCGGCGCCCGCGGGCCGGTCTTCTGCGGGGTCGACACCCACGCCGACTCGCACTGGCTGTACGTCCTGGACTGGAGGGGCCGCAAGGTCCTGTCCCGCCAGTTCCCCGCCGACGCGGCGGGCTACGAGGCGCTCGCCGGGGCGATCGCGGCGGCCGGGGAGCCGGCCTGCGTCGCGATGGAGGGGACGTCGTCCTGGGAGGCGTACCGGGCGCTGATGCGCCCGCACGAGATCAGGAGGCCCGAGGACGCCTCGGGGCTCGTGGCGGCCAGGCGCGCGGCGAAGGTCAGCCAGGTGAGGGCGGCGTCCATACTGGGCACCAGCGAGAAGTACATCTCGATGCTGGAGAGGGGCCAAAGGGAGCTCAAGCCCATAAGGAGGGCCTACGAGGCATGGGTCGAGGCCGGACTTCCGCTCGATTGGGACAGGCAAGCCTTCGAGGCCGAGCGCAAAATGGATTCTAAAAAACACCTTGCCAAATAGGAGCGTCAGGACGCAAAGAGGCTCCGCAGCGCGAAGCGCGATGCGGAGCCTCTTTGCATGTCCGAGGACGTTCCGGAGAGAAGTCCCCGTCCCGCCCCCGGATTCCCGGTGGGAGTTCTAGACCTTGTCGGCCTTAGTACATACCGCCGCCCTGCTGACCAGCGGTAGCAGCAGCGATAGCGTCCTCAAGCTGAGTGTTTTTGGGCACATCGGAGACGGTGGCCTCGGTGATGAGGATCAGGCTGGCGACAGAAGCAGCGTTCTGCAGGGTGACGCGGCTGACCTTGACGGGGTCGAGGACGCCCATCTCGATCATGTCGCCCCACTCGCCGTTGGCAGAGTTGAGACCCTGGCCGGCAGGCAGCTCGGCAACCTTGTCGACCACGACAGCGCCCTCAAAGCCAGCGTTCTTGGCGATGGTAGCGACCGGAGCGGTCAGAGCCTTCTTGACGATATCGACGCCGATCTTCTCCTCGGGGTCGTCAAGCTCAACGGCGTCGAGCGCAGGAGCAGCGTCCATGAAGGCGACGCCGCCACCGGCGACGATGCCCTCCTCGACAGCAGCGCGGGTAGCCTGCAGGGCGTCCTCGACGCGATGCTTGATCTCCTTGAGCTCGGACTCGGTAGCAGCGCCGACCTTGATGACGGCAACGCCACCGGAGAGCTTGGCCAGGCGCTCCTGGAGCTTCTCACGGTCGAAGTCAGAGGTGGTGTTCTCCATCTCACCCTTGATCTGAGCGATACGAGCGTCGATGGCCTCCTTGGAGCCAGCGCCGCCGACGACGACGGTGTTGTCCTTGGAGATGGTGACGGACTTAGCGGTACCGAGCATATCGGCGGTAATGTCAGCGACCTTCACGCCCAGCTCGTCCAGGGCAGCCTGGCCACCGGTGAGGACGGCGATGTCCTCGAGGATGCGCTTGCGGCGATCGCCGTAGCCCGGGGCCTTAACGGCGCAGACGTTGAGGGCGCCACGGATCTTGTTGAGGACCAGGGTAGGCAGAGCCTCGCCGTCGATGTCCTCAGCGATGATGAGCAGGCCACGGCCAGCGCGCTGGACAGCCTCGAGAACGGGCATGATGTCCTGAACGCTGGAGATCTTCTGGTCGGTGATGAGGATGTACGGATCCTTCATCACGGCCTCCATGCGGTCGTTGTCCGTGACGAAGTAAGCGGAGACATAGCCCTTGTCGAACTGCATGCCCTCGACGGTGTCGATGGTGATGTCGAACGTCTGGGAATCCTCGACGGTGATGACGCCGTCCTTGCCCACGACCTCCATGGCCTCGGCGATCTTCTCGCCGACCTCGGGGTCACCGGCGGAGATGGTACCGACGGAAGCGATCTGCTCCTTGGTCTCGACCGGCTTGGCCTGCTTCTTCATCTCGGCGACGGCGGCGTTGACGGCCTTGTCGATGCCGCGACGGATGGCCAGCGGGTTGGCGCCAGCGGCGACGTTGCGCAGACCGTCGTTGACGATGGCCTGAGCGAGCAGGGTTGCGGTGGTGGTGCCGTCACCCACGGTGTCGTTGGTCTTGGTGGCAACCTCCTTCACCAGCTGAGCGCCCATGTTCTCGATGTTGTCCTCGAGCTCGATCTCCTTGGCGACGGAAACGCCGTCGTTGGTGATGGTCGGGGCACCGAACGTGCGCTGCAGCGCAACGTAGCGACCCTTGGGGCCCATGGTGACGGTAACGGCGTCGGCCAGAGTGTTGACGCCCTTGGCAAGCTTAGCGCGGGCATCGGTGTTGAACGTAATGTTCTTTGCCATGGTAGGTAATCCTCCAAAAGAAATGTGACTCGCGTCGCCGCTTCCGAGTCCTGTGCGGCGGGCGCGTTCAAAGACGAATCAGAGATTCTGACGAGACTAGGCCTCGACGACGGCGTAGATGTCGTCGGCGCGCATCAGCAGATACTTCTCGCCGTCGACCTTGACCTCGTTGCCACCGAACTTACCGTAGATGACAACGTCACCGACCTTGACGTCCATGGGGATGCGCTCACCCTTGTCGTTGACCTTGCCGGCGCCAACGGCAACGATGGTGCCACGCTGCGGCTTCTCCTGAGCGTTGCTGGCGATATACAGACCAGAAGCGGTCTTCTGCTCGGCCTCGTCGGGCTTGACCAGAACACGATCTGCAAGCGGCTTCAAAGACGACATGCTTGTCTCCTCCTTTTTGGGCCGCGCGGTTATACCACGCGAATTAACCCTTTTTGTTTGCGTACGCGTTGAATGGTACCCACGAATGGCGGGTTATACAACACAGAGTCAAAAAATCTTATTTTTTGGCACTTAGATTTTCTGAATGCCGGGGGATAACTTAGCAGTGGCTCCCGTGTGGCTCCGGAGGGGCGGGGCATAAGGTTTCCTGCTCGGGCAGTCCTGCTCGCACGAAGGCCACATTAAGTGGCCTTCGGCTCGTGCGGAACTCGCGATAAACCTTATGCCCCGCCCCTCCGGAGCCACACGGGAGGCAGGTTAACTAATTCGAGCCCGGCATTCAGAAAAGTCAGTGCAGCAAAAAGGCGATGCGGATAGCGACATGGGCATGGTTTTCGTTGCGAGCACGGGTCCCCTGGGGAGCACCGTGCATTTTTGGGAGTTTTCAGCAGGCCGGGACAAATGCATACGCACCGGGCGCATCTAATTAGTCCCACGGTAGCCTTCGACCGGCGATTTGGGTCGGCAGACAGGCCTCGTCGAGACAAACAAGCATGCCTCGCGCCACGTCGGACCCCAAAATGACGTCGATCTCCGCAATGCTACCCGACTGCAGCGGCACCGGCAGAGCTCGCGGTGCTGAATACTCCGTTTTTTGCACGGCACGGGCGGGGGTACATCAGGATCAGGAAAAATATCCCAGCCTTTTTATGCAATCTGTAATGGGAAGTATGCAAAACACCAAGAGATAGCATTGCTGGTGTCCAAATTGAGCGCGCAGGGCAGCGGCGCGTCCGCCCTGCGCCCAAATCCAGCAGAGCGGGGACGCTCCTAACAAATCCTCACCGGCAAACAAACGCGGCTCGAGCGTTATCCCAAAATTGGCTGCCCGAGCCGCGCTTAACGGTACGGCATGAATACTTAGCGCTCGTAAATCAAGTTACCTGCCAGGTAGGTGGCCTGAACCTTGGTAGCCTGGAGCTCTTGTGGATCGACAGTGAGCGGGTTTTGGTCCAGGACTACAAGGTCGGCATACTTGCCGGGCTCCAAGCTGCCGAGGTTTTGCTCGTCGCCCGCTGCGTACGCGCTGCCCAGGGTGTAGTTGCGCAGGGCTGTTGCTGCATCGATGCGCTCGCTCGGTAACCAGCCGCCCTCGGGCCAGTGGCTTTTGGGGTCCTGGCGCGTGATAGCCGTGTAGAGCACGTTCATGCTGGTAACGGGCGTGATAGGGCTGTCGGTACCGAAAGCTTGGCGAATGCCGCGCTGCTTATAGGTCGCAAACGGCCACATGATGCGGCTGCGTTCCAGGCCCAGATCGCGCTCGGGGCCGCCCGGGTCGAGTGTAATGTGACAGGGCTGGCTCGAGGCAACGACGTTAAGCTTGCGTAGACGATCGATGTCCTCGGGCAAGAGGTTCTCCAGATGCTCGAGCGTATTATGGCAGTGCTGGGGCAGGCCGTACAGTTCGGCGGCCTCCTCAAAGATATCGAGCGCGGCATGGATGGCACCGTCGCCGATGACGTGGATACGCACGGTGTGGCCGCGCTCCGCAGCCGCCAGAACCAGCTTACGCATGCGCTCGGCAGGAACTGTCAAACGGCCCTGATCGCCCGGGAAGCGCGGATTGGTATAGGGCTCGGTGAGATACGCCGTGTGTTCGCTCGACACGCCGTCGAAGAACTGCTTAAAACCAGGCGCCGAGAGCAGCGCGTTGTTCGCATAGCGAGCCTGCAGCTCTTCCAAGCGCGATTGGTCATCCAGCAGCGTGGGAAACAGATGGGCGCGGATGCCCAGCTTGCCGGCGGCTTGCAGCTTGTCGTAAACATCGTCGCGAATAAAGTCACAGCCCGGCATGGGCATGAGCGACATATCGCATATCGAGGTGATGCCCTGCTCGGCCATACGCCTCATTTGATCGGAGTAAGCGCTTGCAATGCGATCCTCCCCCAGCCACTCAAGGCAGCGCGGTAGCAGCTGCATGCCAGCCGCCTCGTGAGCAATGCCCGTGAGCTCACCGTTTGCATCCTTGTCGTAGCTGCCGCCCGCTGGCGGCTCGCTGTCGCGTGTGACGCCGAGCGCCTCGAGTGCGCGGCTGTTGAGCCAAAGCGTGTGCCCGTCGCCCGAATACATAACGCAGGGACGATCGGGGAATGCTGCATCGAGCGACGCCTTGGTAGGATGCTCGGGCGGGTCCCAACGGTAGTCGCGCCAGCCCTGCGTCACAACCCAGGCGTCGTCGGGCAGGTCCTGGGAAAACTCGAGCGCGTGCTGCACCAGTGCCGCCTCGGACGTGCCCATATCCATGAGCATGTACGGCGAGGAACCGACCGAGGTATGGAAGAAGTGCAGATGAGCGTCATGGAAACCGGGGCAGACAAACTGCTCGCCGTAGTCGAGAACCGGCGTGGCGGCAGGCGCGGCGGCGATCACGTCATCGGGCGCACCGACTGCGACGATACGGTCGCCTGCGATGGCAATCGCCAGCTCGCGGGCGGTATCGATGCCGTCTTGCGCGGTAAAGACGTTCTTGGAGCGGATAATCCGATCGATATGTTGCATGGGCATCCCCATCTCTGGCAGGAAATTCAACACCCCCGAGTGTACTCCCCCGCCCTTGCAACAAAACCCCAAGCGGCAAACGGCAACTTTACCAGCCCTAGCGGCAGGTGGCATACTGGAGAGAGCCTGTACGATTTTGCGATCAAACCAGTAAGGAGCAAATCGACCATGACGAAGACCAAGGCACAGCAGATTATGGCGGCGACCGAGGCTCGCGCGGCTGACGACGTCACCGCAGCCATCCAAGATATCGCCGCCGAGTTTGAACCCTACATCATTAAGCAGCGTCGGCACTTCCATAAGCACCCGGAGCTGAGCCTCGCCGAAGAGCGCACGACTTCTGACATCGCCAACCAGCTCGACGCCATGAATATCCCCTACGAGCGTCCCCTTAAGACGGGCCTGGTGGCGACCCTTCGCGGCACCGCGCCCGACGCCTATCGCGAGGACGGCACGCCGCGCCGCCGCATCCTGCTGCGTGCGGATATCGACGCCCTGCCCGTCACCGAGCAGACCGGCGAGGATTTCTCCAGCGTCAACGAGGGCTGCATGCACGCCTGCGGCCACGACTGCCACATCGCCATGATGCTCGGCACGCTGCAGATTCTGCGCCATATGACCGACGACATCCACGGCGAGGTCCGCATCGTCTTCCAACCCAGTGAGGAAAACGGCCAGGGCGCGAAACTCATGATCGGCACGGGCGTGCTCGACGGCGTCGATGGCGCCTACGCCGCGCACATCTGGAGTGAGGTCGACGCCGGCACCGTGAGCTGCGAGCCCGGACCGCGCATGGCCAATACCGACTGGTTCCGTATCGATGTACGCGGCACCTCGTGCCACGGCGCCATGCCCCAGCGCGGTCACGACGCCGTCATGGTGGCCGCCGAGATCGTCAATGCTCTGCAGACCATCGTCTCGCGCGAAATCAGCCCCTACGAGCCGGCCGTCATCACCGTCGGCGAGCTGCACGGCGGCACCGCGCGCAACGTTATCGCCGGCACGGCCTACCTCGCCGGCACGGTGCGCACCTACGGCGATTCGACCCATGAGGAAATGCCGGAGCTTATGCGCCGCATCGTGGAGCATACCGCGGCCGCCCTGGGCGCCGAGGCAGAGCTCACCGATTACACCATCGCCAACTACAAGGTCGAAAACGAGGTCGCCTCGAGCGAGCGCTGCCGTCAGGCTGTAATCAAATGCCTGGGTCCCACCGGTCAAGGCCATTACCGCGGCACGCTTTCGGGCGAGGATTTTTCGGAGTACCTGCGCCGCGTACCGGGCGTGCTCGCCTTTGTAGGTACGCGCAACCCCAAGATCGGCGCCACGTACGCCCAGCATTCCTGCTTCTACAAGATTGATGAGAGCGTGTTGGCAAAGGGCTCCATGGTGGCCGCCCAGTATGCCATCGACTTTTTGGCCGAGCCCACGCAAGAAGAGCTCGACGGCCCCGCGATTACCGCAGTCGCCGAAACCAATCCCGACTTGGCCGCCAAGCTGCGCTCTGCCAAGGCCACGGCCGCTGAGGCGCGCGACGCCATGCACGATGCTCGCACCGCCCGCCATGCTGCAATCAAGGGCATCCACGATGCGCGGGCTGCCGCTCGCCACGAGGAAAAGCGCGACGAGTAGCCGTCACGCCCATCCATAACAGCCTGGCTAAAGCAAAGCGGGGGCGGACGTTATCTCAACGTTCGCCCCCGCTTATGTGTCGACCGTTTTTCTAGCGCGTCCTCCGTCACGCCAGGTAAGAGCGAAGGATGGTGAGCCAGCGTGGGGGTTCGAGGTGGATGATATCGTCGGGAACTCCGGCGGGCGCATAGCCGCCAAAGAGCAGACCGGCATCTGCCGGATTGATGAGGCGCACGATCCATACGACGACGACCAGCACGCACAACACGGTGACCGCAATGTCGATACCACGCTTTAGCTTGCTCGATGCCACCTCCTCGCGCACGAACGCGAGCACAAACGCAATCGGCACCACCCAAAACAGCGGATGGTAGGCAAAGGCAGCCGCATAATCGAGGCGCAGCGCCGCCAGCCACGCCCTCGTCATGCCGCATCCCGGACAAGGAATGCCCGTCATCAATCGAAAAATGCAGCCAATGTCGAGCAGGCAGAGCGCGAGCCAGGCGACAAAGAGCGCGCCGGTGCAAAAAAGGGCGCGGCGAAGGAGCTCTGCCGTGCCCCTATGTCCCTGGAAGCTGTTCACGCCGCCCTTATTGTTAGGCACGAGCGCCAAGGCGAGTGTTGTAAGCCGTTGCCATGGCATTGGTATTATTGATGACGATGTTCATAGCGAAGATGGGACCAAGGCCGCACAGGAGCGCGCCGAAGATCTGCCACAGAAGAACGGTGGTGCCGTTTTCCTGGAACACCAGGCCGTAGCGAGGAGCGTTGGCCTGCAGGCGGTTGCCAATCTTGTAATACCAGTAGTACGCGTAGAAGCCGCAGGTCACAAACGATAGAAGGATGAATTCCGCCAGACCCGGCGTGTAATCGCCGTCATCCTGACACAACGTGTTGACGTCGCGTGCCAAGCAATACAGGAAGTAGAACGAATAGATACCGCAGGTCACAAGAGAGAGCAGCAGCCAGCCGATCAGGCTGCGGTCAGCCTTAATGGGGTCATAGCCCATCGGAGCGGATGCGGACTGTTGGGCGTATTGACCGGTGTACTGCTGCTGAGGCTGGGGCGCGGGCTGAATAGCCTGGGCCGGAGCGGGCTGGGGCTGCGGGGCCGCAGCGGCAGAAGCGGCACCAACGACGGATCCGCAAACAGGGCAGAATTTGGCATCATCCGAAATGGGAGAACCACAAGTGGGACAGAACATGAGCCTCTCCTTTTCCTAAGGCGTCGCACGCCTTCAAACCTTACACGTCTACGTTCTCAACAATAGCCGCGACGTTGTTGCGCAACATTGACCAATTTCCGAGAAATTTTGCTGCAACCGTTTTCCCAGGCATTTTCTTGCTTTCGCAGTAGAAAAAGGCACCCCGGGCTCAGTTGCCCAGGGCGCCTCGACCGGCTATTCGGTTTGATTGTTTTCGGCAGCAGGATTATCGCCCGGCTCATCCGCCGGCGTGGCAACGGCATCCCAATCGGGCTCCGCAGGCGTCGCCTCGGACGCCGGTGCGGGGACAGGAGCAGGTGCCGGGGCAGGGGCAGGCGCGGGTGCCGGGGCAGGTGCAGGCGCGGGCGCCGGGGCAGGCGCAGCACCAGTGGCTGCCGTGGGATTGAATCCCGCAGGAGCAGGCTTCTTCTCACCCGGGAGCACAAAAGTCAAAACGTCGTCCTTGTCCTCATCGGCCCATTCGCTTGCATAACGTGCAGCCCAATAGCCAACGGCACGGTGCTTGAGCATCTTGCCAAAGACCGTAAGGAACACCGTGACGAATGCAATCAGCACCAGGAACAATACGAGCGTGACACCACCGGCGGTAACAATCGCCTCGATACCCGTGGGGCGATAGTAATAGCCGTACGCGCCAATTCCGGCGATGGCACCAAAGACAGCTGTCAAGATCCACGTAATGGCGTTGGAAACCAGGCCCGTCAAAAACTCGGGAAGGAACGAAGCACAGAACAGCTTGGTCTTGTTGTGCTTAAAGGCCGCCCAGACCTTATCGAGCGAAAACGCGCTCTCGACGCGCCCGGTCACCGCAAAGTGCATCACGGCAATGTCGGCGAACATCTTAAAGAAGACACCCAGAATCGCCGAGGCAATTAGCGCCAGGACAAGCAGGCCAAGCGAGCCAAACAGCGCAGCTTCGAGCGCATAAGAGCCGTAATACGAATACGAGCCTGCGGCGCCAATTACCGCGCCCTCCGCCAGCGAAAGCACTACACCGATAACGGGAATGGCAGCGATAACCTCGAGCACGACCGAAATAACGCTCGAAAAGACTCCGAGACCAAACGACGTGGAACGCATCAGCGGACGATCCATGCCGTCATCGATCTTAAGCGACAGATCGCGACCCCACTCGATGCCAAAGCCGGAACCGCACACGCTCGCAATGCAAGCTGCCAAAAAGCCGATGGCAGCCGCAATGCCGCCAATAACGGGAATAAACAACACGAGCACCGACACAACGCAAATCAGCGCCGGCAAAAACGCGATTTGGCATACACGCTGAAGCACGCCCGGGGTCTTGGTCATATCCTGGAACGCCTGAACCACACAGCCCTTTGGCGCATTCGCCACGGGCGGTTGCGGAACAAACTGCTGGGGCTGAGGCTGTCCCTGGGGAGCGGGGCCAGCGGCACCGGCATTAGGAGCACCACACACGCCGCAGAACTTGTCGTTATCGCCCATAGGGGCGCCACACTGCGAGCAGAACATCGAAATCATCCCTTCGTATCTTGAGCGAATCACCTGGATCGCAAACGATGTCTTTGGCATCATTATCACCCAATGTGAGTTCAAATACTCAAAGATGACCGATTTGCAAGGTACACGGCGCCAGCAGGCGGTTCGTTGAATACGTCCGCGTTAGTTCGTACCGCGAAAACCCTTGCCGACAATCTCGGAGCTGTCGACGATCGTGATAAAGGCACCCGGATCGACTTCGCGCGCATAGCGGCGTAGTTGCACGGCCTCGCGACGGCTCAGCACGCTCATGATCACCGTCACGCACTTGCCCGAGAAGGCACCGTAGCCGCGACTGATGGTCGCTGTGCGGTTGAGATGCTTGACGATAAACTCCTCGACCTTAAGGGGCTCGGAACAAATGACCGTGCAGACTTTGCGCAGATGAATGCTCTCGATGGCTTTGTCGACCACAAGCGTCTTGGCAAACAGGCCGAGCACGCAATACAGACCGACACGCGGGCCATACAAGAAGGCCGCGATGGTCACGATGCCGATATCGACCAGGAGCAGGGCGCGGCCAATCTCGAGCGTGGTGCGGCGCTTGAGGATCATGGCAAGAATGTCCGTGCCGCCCGTCGAGGCGCCAATATCAAAGACAATGGCGCTGCCGAGCGCCGGCAGGATCACGGCAAAGCACAGGTCAAGCCACATATCGCCCGTCATCGAGACATCAGTCGGGATAAAGAGTTCAAAAAGCGAAACATAGGCGGACAGCGCAAACGAGGCGAAGACGCTCCACAGGATTGCCTTGCGCTCCAAAAAGATAAAGCCCAAAACGACGAGAACCGCGTTAATAATCCACATAAAGACGCCGACGGGCAGGGTCGGGAACAGCGTGGACAGAATGACCGACACGCCCGAGGTGCCGCCAAAAGCAAAGTGATTAGGGGTTTTAAACGCAACGATGGCGAAGGCCGTAAGAATCAGGCCCATATTGAGCTCGGCAAAAAAGCGCGGAAAGCCCGGCTCCTGGCTGCGCTTTTGACCGGCACGCTCGCCGCGCTCGATATCGGTGCGATCAACCACGCGCTCCATCGGCACCACGGGAGGACGATGCATCTCCTCGGCAGCACGCGATGCCGCCTCTGCCGCGGCGGCCTCAATCGCCCATGCCTTGCTTTCTGTTTCGTGCTCGTCGGGCATTACGGCAACTCCTCGTTAACAATTTGGAAACAATGCGCCCATTAGGGTAACGCGGAACGCGACGATTGCAACCCCTAGTTAGACGAGCGGTATGCCTACATCGGGGGGCATACAAATAACGGCCGGCCACGCTTTTGCTTGCGCGGTCGGCCATTTAACGTTTTCGCAGATAAAACCTGCCAAAACAAACCTGTCCCTTTTTGGAAGGTTACTCGTGCTGGCTGGTGCGGTGCTCGTACTCCTCGGGGGTGATGACGTCCTCGATGCGCAGGTTGACGCCCGCCACCTCAAGGCCGGTCATCGCGGCAAGGCGCTCGGTGACACGCGCCTTGACATCGTCAAAGATCGCGGGCGCATAGGCGCCGTACTCGATAATGACGGAGATGTTGACGACCACGCGATTGTCATCGGTGACCTCGACCGTCACGCCCTTGGTCAGATTCTCGGCACCAAACTGCTCCTGCACAAAATGCATGAGGTTACCCTTCATGCCCAGAACGTGCGGAACCTCACGGGTGGCCATGGCAACGATCTTCTCGATCACGCCGTTGGAATAGGTCAGCGAGTCCTCGGACTCGTCCGTTTCCTCATCATCCTCGTCCGCATCATCGGCGGGCTCGGCCTCGACGAGCGCCTCGTCCTCGAGCGTTACGTCCTCGGCCTCGGCGGTGACGGTCTCGTCTGCCTCGAGCTCGGTATCGGCCACATCGACCTTCGTATTAAAAGCCATGGTTCCTCCTTATGCCTGCCGCAGATGCGACAGTCGAATACATATTAGCGGCCGCTAAACAGACGGCCGAAGAAGTTGACGATCCCGTTTTCGCCGTCGCGAATTTGGCCGATCACAGCGCCGATCAGCACGAAGAATGCGATGACGAGCGTGTCCCACAGGCCGAGTGTGAGCACCAACACGGCGAGGATAAAGCCAGCGACGGCACCGAGCGTGGTGTTGGGATGACGCACAGCATAGCTCCAGATGGCAGCGCCCGTACCCTTGATGAGACCCATAGCCTCGTCAAAATCCACGGCTGCCGCGTCTTGTAACTCGGTTGCCTCTGCTTTGGAATCAAAAGGTTCGCTCGCCGGTGTGGCGCTCTGGTCAATCGTCAGGCGCGGCGTACGAGCGGTCTTATCTTGATTGGTATCACTCACCGGAAACCTCCACGGTCTGGACGGTAGTCTTGGACGGCAAAAAACGGACGCGCGTGGTCGTACCCGGCGTGCCGAGCATGGTGTCGCAAGCTTCCTCGATGCGCTGCTGCATCGCGGTAGCCAGAGATGCCACGTCCTTATCGTCAAGCGCGATAGCCTCGACCTTAAAACGGACGTGCGAATCGTCGGAACCTTGGACGCGGGCCTCGACATGCTCGATCATCACGCGATCGTCGCGCTCGGCAGCAGCCCTGGCGCACGAAGAAAGCGCCGCGAGCGTAACCTCGATATTGCGCTCCCCCGCCGGATGCACGCAGGACGGCTCGCGACGAGCAAACATCAGGCGGAAGAAGCTTACCAGCACGCCAATCGCCACAACTCCGCCGCATGCCGTCACGACAATGCGCGGCATGGGGTCGCGCATCAGCAGCATAAAGCGATACGTATACGGCCCCCAAAACTGGCAGACAAGCGTACCCGGCGCCACGATGGCGGCGGCAAGATACACGATCGCTAGGGCTCGTTTGAGTACGCGCACGTGGCGCTCCCTTCAAATCTCGGCTCTCGAAATGCAAAACGGTTCGCATCATTATAAAAGAGCCGGGTCCGGTGCTCTACGCACGCGGATCCGGCTCATCTATTCCACGAGGCTTGCATGCTCGCTTCATTATGCCCAGATATGCACGGCTTAACCCGTGCGGGCGCTACTCCTCCTCGAGGGCAGCGATGACCTCGTCGGTCATGTCCATGGTGCTGTAAACATCCTGGACGTCGTCGAGCTCCTCAAGACGGTCGATGAGGCGCTGAACCTTCTTGGCGTCGGCGCCGGAGACCTCGGTCGGGGTGGTCGGGACCATGGTGGTCTCGGAGCCCTTGACCTGGACGCCCTGCTCCTCGAGCGCCTTGGAGACAGCCATGACCTCGTTGGCAGTAGTCCAGACGATCCACTCCTCGCCGGCGTCCTCGTAGTCCTCGCCACCGGCCTCGGCGATCGCCATCATAAACTCATCCTCGTCGCCGGCAGCACCGTTGGCGATCATGGTCTCCTTCTTGGCGTTCTCGTCCAGGATCTCCTTGGCGACGACAATCTGGCCCTTGCGCTCAAACTGGAAGGCGACGGAGCCGGAGGTGCCCAGGTTGCCACCAGCGTGGGAGAAGGCGGAACGGACATCAGCGGCGGTACGGTTGCGGTTGTCGGTCAGGCAGTCGACGTAGACGGCGACACCGGCGGGACCGTAGCCCTCGTACACGATGTTCTCGTAGACGGCGGCGTCAGCGCCCGAGCCAAAAGCCTTATCGATAGCGGACTTGATCTTGTCCTTAGGCATGGACTGAGCCTTGGCCTTGGCAACGGCAGCGGCGAGGCTGGCGTTGTTCTCGGGCAGCGGGTCGCCGCCGAGACGGGCAGCAACGGTGATGTTGCGGCTCAGCTTGGAGAAGAGGGCGGAACGCTTGGCGTCCTGCGCGCCCTTACGATGCTTGGTTGTGGCCCACTTAGAGTGTCCGGACATACGTGTCTCCTATCGGTTTCGACCTAAAGCCCAGCGCAGATGCTCGGGCAATATAAACAAACGTCGTTATGATATACCTACTGGCCTGCGAGATAAACCCCAAAATGAAGGCGTCGTGATGATGACCCCTTTGGTGCAAAGAAACCTGACCCCCAATGCACCAAGTTAGGACCGGAGGAAGTCGCTGCGGGTGACGGTGGCGCCGATGGCGAAGGGCATGCAGGCGATGACCGGATACAGGTAGCGCATGTAGGTCGAGCCGTTGCACGGGCCAATCAGGCACACGGCAAGCACGCCCAGCAGCGGCACCCAAATGGCCAGCCCGCGCCACGAATGACGACGTAGCAGATAGACCACCACGGCGATCATGATCCACACATAGGTGGCCGAGCTCATGGTGAGCGAGATAAACGGGATGCGTTGTACTGCCACGCGATACAGGTTGATCAGGTGGTCGCACCAGCGCACAACCTTGCTATCGACCGGATGGAAGTCGAAGTACTTGAGGTTATCGGGCTTCGCCATGATCTCGGCACTGCGCGCCGTGCTGTAGACCCATGCG
Source organism: Collinsella aerofaciens (assembly GCF_027679495.1). Classification (GTDB taxonomy): domain Bacteria; phylum Actinomycetota; class Coriobacteriia; order Coriobacteriales; family Coriobacteriaceae; genus Collinsella; species Collinsella aerofaciens_AK. Next base: position 6,318 of record NZ_JAQEKC010000010.1, on the reverse strand, counting down.
TCGCGAGCGCTCGGATAAAAATACCCATAGTAGTTATTGATGAGCGCCGAGATATAGCACCCGGGGTCCTTTTTGAACATCTGGGCCCACACCTCAAAATAGGCCTTGATGTCCTCCTGCGAGGCGTACTCGTTAAAGCAATTCTTGACGGCATCGGACTTGTCGGGGTTGTAGCGGCGGCCCAGGTTCTCGTACTTGAGTACACGATCGATCACGGCACGCTCTTCGTCGGTCACCGAACCGTCGCAAGGAGCTTCCACGATGGTGCCGTCCTCCTTAACCGTGGGGTTGACGCCCGAGTTGAGGCCGTCGTGCTTTTGGACGAAACGAGCCGTCTGCTGGAACGGAATCGAGAGGATTTCGCGCTTGGAACCAGGCGTGATGTCGTGCACCGGCATAAAGACCTTGGTGAAGTACATGTTGGAAGCAAGGCAGAGCGCGAGCACCGCGAGGACGCCGACCCAGCGGAAGCGCGGCGTGGCGCCCGAAGTCGCAGCACCAGTCTGCCTGGCTGCACGATGAGCCACATGCGCGTCCCATGCGCAAAACGCCGCCGCGATTACGCATGCCGCCAGGGGAAACACCAGGCCGCCGTTACGCAGAAACGTGGAACCCATGGCGCCCAGAGCGAACAGCAACCAGTCATGGCGCGCAAAGAGCACGGGCCTCTGTTCGCCCGCACGCTCGGCATTGGCATCGCGACGGGGCAGGCCGCAGGCCACGAGCTTCACGGTCTGCACCAACAGCATCAAAAACGCGTCGGCAAACAGCACATCTTTGGTAAGCAGGGCCGCGTAGTTGGAGAACATGGGCATAAACACAAAGAACAGCAAGGTCACGCCGCGGACCGGCAGGCTCACGCCCAGCTTGCGCAGCGACGAGATGGAATAGGCCATGCAGGCGGCCGTAATGACGAACTGAGCGCAGGTGTAGATGGCAAGACCTGCGTTGGCGCTGTTGAACAGTGAAAGCCCCAGCTGGACGCACGAACCGATGATAGCCGTATGCACCACGGGGTGATGTCCGTTGAGCAGCACATTGGGATTGAGCAGACGCAGGTAGTCACTCGTGCCGTTGGGGTAGTTGAACCACTGGCGAATCTGCGCACCCGTATCTCCCATAAAAAGGCCGGGCAGCGAAGCGATGAGCGTGGGCGCCCAGGCGACCATAAGCACCAGGAAGGGCCCGGCAAAGGGATGGACCGAGAGCACGGCGTGAGCCACACGCCATACGCGGCCAAAGTGCGCTTCAGAAAACGGAATGCGCCGAGAGCTCAGCCAATCTAGACACTCAAAAGCCAGATAGAAGGCAACGACCGCCAAGAGCATCCAGCCCGCACCGCCTATCCAGGCACAGATAATGCGGGCCTTGTCGCCGAGCACGATCTCGGCCGAATCGGTGAGGTCGTAGCTGCGGCCAAACACCATGCAGACGGCAAAGAACAGCGACGGAAGGATCACCGAGGGACGCCAGGCGTCGCCGCGGCCAAAGAATACGTAGCGAAACGGCAGCGTGAGCAGGCAGGCAAGCGCAAGCAGCATGACCGCGTCGGTATGGCCGGCAAACGAGAGGAGCACCTCGTAGCACACGTACAGCATGCCCGAGGCTTTGGGGTCAATTGCCAAGACTGCGTTGCTCGACACCGGGGCGGGATCGATGGAAAACGCCGTGGTCGCCAACAGCGCGAGCAAAAATGCGATGAGCGTCTGCTTGGCGGGGTAGCGCTTAAACCAGACGATGCGGGCAGCGTCGCGCGCAGCCGTTGTGGAGAGGTCGGAATCCTTCACAGTCCGAAAGCCTTTCTAGAAACCTATCAAACTCGGCAAGACCACCACAAAGGTGCCTGTCCCCTTTGTGGTGGTTTTGGTGGTTAGGCGTCGAGGTAGATGCGCTGGGGGCGATTGCGGTGTCGGGCGAAGATGATGAGCGCCAGGCCGGCGATCACAAGCGGCAGACTCAGCAGCTGGCCCATGGTGATAACGCCCCCCAGCAGATAACCCAGCTGGGCATCGGGCACGCGCACGAACTCAACGAGAAAGCGGACGATGCCGTACCCCATCACGAACACGCCCATAAACGTACCCTGGGGCAGCGGCGGCTTTTTGCGGCTGAGCACCTGCAAAATACAGAAGAGCACGACGCCCTCTAGGAATGCCTCATAGAGCTGGGAAGGATGACGCGGCATATCGCCCGCGGTGCCGTCAAAGACCACACCCCAGGGCAGATCGGTCGGCTTACCCCACAGCTCACCGTTGACGAAATTGGCACAACGGCCCAGGCACAGGGCCAGCGGGGCGCCGATCACGGCAAGGTCGGCGATGGTCCAGGCGTCGAGCTTATACATGCGGCACACGATGATACCGCCCAAGATGCCGCCGACCAGGCCGCCGTGGAAGCTCATGCCGCCCTCGTTGGTGGCAAAGATCTCGAGCGGGTGGGTCCAATAGTAGCCATCGCCGTAAAAGACGACGTAGAACAGGCGCGCGCCGATGATGAGGCCGAAGACCGCGCCGACCACGACGCTCGTCAGGTCATCGATCGTAATGTCGAAACCCCAACGACGCTGCGTGCGGTACATAACGACCGCCGTAAGCAGAGCGCCGATCACGTAGGCCAGGCCGTACCAGTAGATCGTGATGGGGCCCGCCGAGATCGCGACGGGATCAAGCATATGGTAGAGGTCGTTGAGCATATCGATCCCCCTGCTCCCTACATACAAATGCGGCCACGGGCCTTGCGCTCGCAGCCGCATATCTGGGCGTAACGTCTATGCGGAGCGTACCGTCCGCAGCTTTCGCATCTTAGAACGGCGCGTACTCGTCGTACAGGTCCTCGGCCTCGCCGGAAGCATTGACCTGCTCAACGCGGGTAACGCCGGGCACGTGCTCCTTCAGGATGCGCTCGATGCCCATCGACAGGGTCAGCGAGCTCATGGGGCAGCCGGCGCAGGCGCCCTGCAGTTCCAGCTTGACGACACCCTCGTCGTCGACGCCCACATACTCCATATCGCCGCCATCGGCCTGCAGGTTGGGGCGGATCTCTTCAAGAACCTTCTTAAGCAGCTCTTCGTTAACAGCCACAGGGGCTCCTTTCTCACAATAACGCGGGCACGCCCGCGGACAGAAGCTATGTTACCACAGCCATGTACCCGCTCACGAGCCGTCCATGCGCGCAGACGCGACTTTCACGAGTAGTCAATTTGGGACGGGGCTCTTTTGGCTGTTTTGCCGCCAGCTGGCGTTGGCACGCGCTACTGCTGAGCCTGTCCCCCGGTACCAATCTGGACATCGACGATAACCTGGCGGTAGCTGATGCCGCAAGAGTCGAGAATGCGGCGGCTGATACGGCCGTCGTCGGTATCGGCATACTTATTGTCCAGGTAGACGACCTCGCCCACGCCCACCTGCGCCAGGATCTTGGCGCAGTCGTGGCACGGAAACAGCGTGACGTAGACCGTGGAACCCTCAAGGTCCTTGAGCGAGCCGCGGTAGTTGAGCACGGCGTTGGCCTCGGCATGCACCACGTAGTTGTGCTTATCCTGCAACGGGTCGTCGCTCGTGCCCCACGGGAAAAAGTCGTCGTTGAGCGCTGAGGGCGTACCGTTGTAGCCCACCGAAAGGATGCGGTGGTTGGTGTTGGCGATGCACGCACCCACCTGCGTGTTGGGGTCCTTACTGCGGCGCTGCGCGGCGATGGCCACGCTCATAAAGAACTCATCCCAGCTAATGACGTCGCGGCGCTTGCCCGACGCGGTTTGATGAAGATCGTCCGACATGGCAGACACCTCCGAAATCGCAATAGTTTGACCCATTGTAGCAGGTGAAAGGTAGGGGCGCTTATCCCACCAGCCCCCCGCCCTACGCGCGGCGGGGCTTTTGGTTGATGTGGTAGAGCTCGGCGAGACCCCGCAGCGTCAACGCGTCATCGACCGTCAGGCTATGGCCGACCAGCGCCGCAAGTGCCTCGGCATCGTCGCCGGTAATGACGATGGGCACATCGCCCTCCCCCGCGGCCTTGGTCGCGCGCATCTCGGCAAGCACCATGTCGAGCATGCCGTCGATGCGGGCCACCTCGCCCAGAACCACGCCCGAGCGCATGGCCTCGCGCGTGTTGCGGCCGATGACGTGTGTCGGCGCCGAGGGCTCAACCTGAGGCAGGCGCGCTGCTGCCGCCGAAAGCGAGCGGGCGCCGAGCGCCAGACCGGGCGCGATGACGCCGCCGACAAAGGTGCCGTGCGCGTCGATCACCTCGATATTGGTCGTCGTGCCCAGGTCGATCACGATGCACGGCGAGCCGTAGACGGCACGGGCCGCCACGGCATCGGCGATGCGGTCGGGGCCGATTTCGGCCGGATCGTCGTAGTGCACGGGCATGCCGGTCTTGAGGCCCGGCCCCACGGTGAGCACGCGCCCCGTGCAGGTGCGGGAAAGCGCCACCTTCCACGGGCGCTCGAGCGCCGGGACCACGCAGCTCAGCACAGCAGCCGCAGGCACAAGCGCACCTGGCATGCCCGCATCGGCCGCCAGCGCGGCCATGACCTGCACGAGACGCATGCGCGCCTCGTCTGCTGTGATGCTCGACGGCGTGGTGATCTCGCACGTCGCAAGCGGACATTCCTGCGCCGCGGCCGAATCCTCTGCAAACAGGCCAAAGCGAATGAACGTGTTGCCCACGTCGACCGTCAATATATATGCGCACCCATTAAGCATCATCGGCGCTCCTTTCGTCTGCCCAGCAGTATATCCCGATGATTATTCTGGGACGGGGATTTAAAAAGGCTCTGTTAGACCAGAATTGACATTCTGCCTCAATCATCTTTTTGAAATTGCAAAGCTATCGACCCCTTGCCGGGTTTGAATCCGGCAAGGGGTCGATGCGCTCAAGATCGGTCGGGTTAATCGTGAGGGCCCTATCGCCCCAAGTCGATCTGCCGGCTATCTCGCCGCCTTCCCGTCGGGTGCCGGCGCCTTGACCTTCATCTCGAACGGCATCCCGCCCTCCCGGACGAGCGCCCTGAGGAACGCGTTGACGGCGGTGGACATGGACAGGCCGAGCTCGTCCAGGATGACGGTCGCCTCCCTCTTGACCTCCGGGTCGATGCGGATCGTCGTGGCCGGTATGTTCGACGGCATGGCTGCACCCCTCCTCGTATATCGCGGTGCGACCATTCTACCGCCCCTGCGCGGCGGGCGCGTCCCAGTAGTCCATGTAGGGCGGCCGGACGTTGAACATGTCGCGGATGCGGCTCCCGCAGGTCCCGTTCGCGAGCTGTCGCGCGACCGTGCGCTCGGCGGTGCCGGGGTCGGTCGCCATGAAGGTCCGGCACCACCTGAACCAGGCGAGGTAGGCGCCGAGGTGCTTCGTTGACACGCCCCTGAACGGCTCCATGAAGGCGCCGAGGAGCGAGTGGACGGTGTTGACCCGGTTGATGGTGCCCTCGGAGCGGTCCTTGGGGTCGTAGGCCGCGTGCGCGGCGACCCCGAGTTCCGCGAGGACGCCGACGTAGGCTGCCGCCCTGTCGGTCGCGACGACGGAGCCGGACGCGATGCGGCCCCTCAGCACGTCCATGGCGCGTTTCCTCGACAGGGCGCCCCGCCCCGTGACCTCGAGAAACGTCTCGTTCGAGTCGTTCACGCCGGTCATGACGCAGATCCGCTCGAGCGAGAGGCCGCGCCTGTGCACCTGCCTGCCGCGGCGCCGAGAGGGGCGCGGCATCTTGAACGACCCCTTCGCGTGGTTGCCCTTGAACGACTCGGGGAAGTAGGTCTCGTCGAGCTCGCAGCCGCAGCCCCGCCCGACCCTGAACGAGGGGGTGTAGGCCGAGAGGCACTCGATGAGCCTGTGGCGCATGGTGTAGGCGGTCTTGAGGCAGACGCGGCAGCGCCTCGCGCATTCCCGCAGGGGCAGCTTGAGCACGAAGCACTCGGCGTAGGCCATCCAGGTCTCCCTCGGCAGCCTGCTCGTCCCAAGGATGCGCCCGCTGCCCATGCCGAAGGTCCTGCCGCAGCCCCGGCAGAGGTAGCGCTGCTCGCCGTTCCTCGATTTGCCCTTCTTCACGACCGCGGCGGACCCGCAGCGCGGGCAGCGCTCGACCTCATAGGTTGAGCCGGCAGCGTCGTCGAACGCCGCCGCGCGGATAACGTCCCTGACGGACTCGATTGCGCGGCGGCGCTCGGTCCTGCTGAGGCTCGAGATGTCCTTCTTGAAGTTGAGGACCAGGTCTTCGGCGTTCATGCTGCCCCCATCCGTCGCGGTCTACGGGGCTAACGATATGGCACCGTGGGGACACATGTATGTCAATCCTGGTCTAACAGAGCC
>NZ_JAQEKC010000001.1:69688-186828 GCF_027679495.1 Collinsella aerofaciens | reverse complement strand
TATGAGCGAAAACGCCCCTAAGCGAGCAAGGTGACGTGAAAGAGGAGGGCATTGACCTTTTGGTCATGCCCGACGATTGAACGTCAGATTGCCGCTTAGGGGCGTTTGCAGCGTCGCGCCGTTACGCGGTTTGGTAAAACCGCGTAACCCTACAGTTCAGTCACGACAACGCTGTTGTAGACCTCGTCCCAGCGGTCCATGACCAGGTGGCCGGTCTTGGGATCCATGGCGTTGAGCTTGCCGCAGGTATTGGCGGTCTTGAGCACCGTGACGTCGTCGGCACCAGCAGCAATGGCATGCGCAAAACCGGCAATGGTCGAGTCACCGGAACCCGTCGCGTTCACAGCCGCAATCGCGGGCGTCTTGGCGCGGAACGCGCGGCCCTCATGGAAGCCCACCGAACCGGCAGCGCCCATCGAAACGACAACCCAGGGGATACCGGCAAAACGGTCATCGGCGGCAAGCGCCTCGCGCAGGGCATCGACATCATCGGTCGTAAAGGACGTACCCAGCAGGCCGTTAATCTCGGTCAGGTTGGGCTTTACGAGCTCAGGCTTAGCGTCGGACTCCAGCGCGGCCTCCAGCGATGCACCCGAGGTGTCGAGCAGCACCTTGGCGCCCGCCTCCTCGGCAATCTTGACGAGCTCGGCATAGTAGCCGGCATCGACACCACGCGGCAGCGAGCCCGAAAGCGTCACAACGTCCGCCTTTGCTGCAAGCTCGGCGAATTTTGCCGTAAAGGCCTCGAGCTCGGCCGGGGCGATCTGCGGGCCGCTCTCCAAAAGCTCGGTCTGATTACCCTCGTGCAGAATATTCAGGCAAATGCGCGTCTCACCGGCGATGGGCACAAAGTCGTTCTTGACGCCGTCGGCATCCATAAGCTCGGCCATATAGGCACCCATGTGGCCGCCGAGCAGACCGGTCGCGAGCACATCGTCGCCCAACTGCAGCAGCACACGGCTCACGTTAAGGCCCTTGCCGCCAGCGGTCTTTTCGGGTGTCACGCGGTTTACATCGTCGATGATCAGCTTGTCGAGCTGATAGCGCGTATCAATCGACGGGTTCATGGTAACGGTCAGAATCATATTGAACTCCTGTTTCCGGGGCACGACACGCGCGGCCCCAAACATACGATAGCTCGTTAAAGGATCTCGATCTCAAAGCCGCGGGTAACGGTCTCCCCCGGCTTGGCCACCAGGCAGCCGCGCTTGTGCTCCAGGATATCGTCCTCGTCGGAGCAGGTGGACAGGCCGCCCCACGGTTCCACGGCCACAAAGTCACCCTCGGGCTTGCTCCACACAATCAGGTACGGCATATCGGGGAACGTCAGTCGCACGCCCTTGTCCTCGGTCTTCTTGGTCAGCGTAACCACGCGGCTCTCGAGCACGTCAAAGATGGTCTCCGCGAAGTCAAAGAGTTCGTGGGTCAGCGGCAGGTCATGGCCAACCATCGGGTTCTTGCTGCGATGCTCAACATCAATCAGGCCCGTCGAGGGAACGGCAGTACAGAGCTCGGCGGCCTCGCGCTGCTCAAAACGGAGCTCGTAGTCGTCATAGGACTCGCCCTCGTCAAGCGGGCACTTAAAGCCAGGGTGACCGCCCACAAAGAACGGCATGTCCTCGGTGCCCTCATTGGTCACCTCGTACGACACGGCCACCTTCTCCGCATCGATCGTGTAACGAGCAACGATCTTAAACGGATACGGGTACTGCTCGAGCAACTCGGCATGGTCGGCAGAGCTTAGACTCAGCGCAACCATGTTGTCGCTCTGCTCCTCGAGCTTCCACTCCTGTTTGCGCGCAAAGCCGTGGCGGGCGAACTTTACCTCGCGGCCGCCCATGGTCATTGCGTGACCATCACGAAGGCCGCCGCAGATCGGGAAGCAAATGGGTGCCTGGCCCGACCAGACCGAAGGATCGCCCTGCCACAGGTACTCGCGACCGTTGGCTTTAATCGAAGTGAACGATCCGCCAGCCGTGCTCAGTACCACGCGAACAGAACCGTTATCAAGAACAAACTCCATAGGAGCCTTCCCTTTCTTACGACAGCCCGCCAAGTCAATAGGGCTGATAGAAAACCGGCTCGCGCCCCCTCACAGAAACGCGAGCCGTTAACGGACTAGTTAATTACGCCGGATACCCGCTAATCGTGGTATTCGCCGCGGTCCCACTTCTCGAGGAACTCGTCAAAGAAGTGCGGGTCAGCCTGAGCCTCGGCATCGGCCTTATTGCAGGCATCGATCTTGGCGATCAGGGCATCGTGCTCGGGGGTCTTCTCGTAGGGCTCCTCCAGGAAGGCAAGCATGATATCGGCCATCAGGAACTCGCCGGTGATCTTGCCGCCAAAGCCCACGATGTTGGCGTTGAGCTCGCGACGGGCATACAGGGCAGAGGTCATATCGCGGACCAGGGCGCAGCGGGCGCCGGGAACCTTGTTGACGGCGTTGGTGATGCCGATGCCGGTGCCGCACAGGGCCACGCCAAAATCGGCCTTGCCGCTGGCGACAGCCTCGCCCACGGCCTTACCGTAGATGGGATAGTGCGTACGGGTGTGGCTGTAGGTGCCGCAGTCGAGCACCTTGTAGCCAGCCTGCTCCAGGCGGTCGGCCAGATAGATCTTCTCGTCCGTAACGATATGGTCGCAACCGATTGCGATGGTCTTCTTCATCAGAACGTCCTTTCGTCTGAATTCACAAGTTGAGGTAGAAGTTCGAGTTCTCGGTGGCTCTCGTTAGGCCATCTTGTTGAGCATGTCGACACGGATCTGGTGACGGCCGCCGGCGTACTGGGCACGCAGGAACTCGCGGGCGATCTTCTTGGCGACCTCGGTGCCCACAACGCCCGGGCCCATGGTGACCATGCGCGAGCCGTTGTGCTCGCGGGTCATGTAAGCGGAACGCTCGTCGGAAATGTTGGCGACGACCATGCCCTTGATCTTGACGGCGGCCATATAGGAGCCGACGCCGTACTTATCGAATGCGAAGCCCTGGGAATCCTTGTGCTCCAGCAGGTCCTTGGCAACGGCGGTCGCGGAATCGACAAAGTCCGCGGCAGGAGTCTCGGAATAGTCGACGACCTCGTGACCGTCGGCGATGAGCATCTCCTTGATGGACTCCTTCATCGACATACCGTCGGCATCGGAAGCGATTACAACCCTCATGACATCCTCCTTGAGAGATACGCAGGTGCGTAGTTTCTGTTTGGAAGTGTTGAATCGCGTTCAGGTCCGGGCATCTGAATGTGCGGTTCTTCACTGTTCATGTTTATTTGAACACATTCGAACATCAACTGCAAGAATTATTTGTTTGTCTTTGTTCTTTTTTGAACAAATACCGTTCGCGGATGATTGCTGACCGTTTGGAATCGGGGAAAGCCCACCCTGCCACGTATTCAACAAACAAAAGGGCGGCCGAGAACGTGTCTCGGCCGCCCTTCGGCGGTATTCCCCGGTATATACAGCTGTTTTAGCTACTCGGACTGCCCGCCCTTTTTGGCGTGCTTGGACGGAGCGCTCAGAAAGCGACCCGTCAAATAGTTCGCCGGGCCGGAAATATCAATCCCCAGCAGGGTGTGCCCCAGCCACAAAAACGCCGCGAGCACCAGCAATGGAATCACGCACGAGGTCACGATCATCACGATGACGCCTTCGATAAGGTCGGTCACCTGCTGCACGATCTCGTCGGTCATCTGCTTGGCACCACTGGTTACCGACGTGACCAGGCTTGAGGCACCGTCGGCAAGCTGCTCAAGCACGTTCTTGGACTCTGTGGACTCGGTCTTTTTCTTGCTTGCTTTGGAGCTATCACTATTTGCCGTACCCGCAGCGTCGGCCGCCTTTTGCTCGGCCGCTTCGATGCTCACTCGATACGTTTCATCGACCTTCTGCGACACCCAAACGCTTGCAGGCACCAACGCCATGCCGATCACGGCAACTACCAGCACGCGTGTCGCCACACGGCGCAGGACAGCGCTCGTGCTCCAGCGCCCGCGAATGCCGAGCGACACCGCAAAGAGCACCAACGCAAACGGGATTAAGATGCCCAAGCCAACCGACCACAAAATGGTTAGCAGGTATTTCTCGAGGTAGAGCACGGCAAGCACGATACCAAGGTTGCCTGAAAGCTGCGCGAGCTGCTCGGCAACCGGCGTTCCCGTATCACCCGGCAGCGCGGTAATGCCCGCAGACAGCGCCACGCACGAGGTCGTGAGCGCCAGTACGTTACCCTTCTTTTGGTCGATGACCTCGATGGTGGAGTCCCAAGTCTTGGTATCGGCGAAATGCGGACGAGCTACAAAGCCCGACAGCAGCGCCAGTACCACGAGCGCAACGATAAAGCCAATCTGCAGCTTTTTGTTTGCGCACACGACATCGGACAGACTGGGCTGCAGCTCGGTTACCGTCGTGTGCTCGGTTATCTGGACAGGACGCCCATGAGCCATCTCGTGCGCGTCTCTTTTTTGTATTGACCCGTTATCCGGCATTTGGATACCTCCTCAGTCCGGGGCTTAATGCGAAAGGAAGTATACCCACCGAGCAAAAAACGAACGGGAAGACGAACAGAGCGCACCAAGACTGTCCCCAATGACTATCTCCGGATGAGTTGCGGTGGAATAGGGATTGTTTTGCGCCCGTCGGCCCCTATTCAGTCCCTATTTCACCGCAACTTGGAGGAGGACAGAAAAAGCCCTGCCGCGGGTAGCGGCAGAGCTTTTGGAAGGGGACTTGGTTGTGAGGGCTCGTTAGGCGAGCTTGGCCTCGAGCTCGGCGATGCGCTTGTAGGCATCGATGGTAAAGCGGGCCTGCTTCTCCAGGATCATAGTGGTCATGAGAGTGTCCTGAGCGTGAGCCATGATGAAGGTCATCTCCATCTCGCCACCGCCGGCCTCCTGCGAAAGCAGCTTGGTCTGCGTGTCGTGGGCGCCGATAAGTGCATCGCTGGCATCCTTGTGCAGCTGTTCGGCCTTCTCAAAATCGCCCTCGCGAGCAGCATCGAGCGCTGCAAGCAGATCGGTCTGGGCGTCACCTGCGTATGCGACAATCTCGAATCCAACCATCGAGATTTCTTCTTTGGTTGCCATATTGCGTTCCTTTCACATATGAACCAATGGAGAGCATCGCGTCCGGGCATACGCGCTGCGTTCTGTATGACAGAAACATTAACATTCAAACAAAAAAGAACAGCGCAAAACGCAATTTCAAGCTATGAACGGTCACTTTTCGCCCGTGAACGGTTTTTAAACCAATCTGAACAATATCGAACACAGTTAGTGACAACCCAAACAGGACCGCACCCTAACGCAAATCGCGCACCGTATCGCCCTCTACGAGCACACCGGGGATCAGCATGTGCTCCACGCCAGACGCACCCCCATCGGCGCCGGCAATCTTGTCGACCGCCCACATGCCGACGCGCTTGTTGTCAAAGCGCACCGTGGTCAGGCGACGGTCGGGCACGATATCGCCCAGACTATCGTCAACACCCGCCACGCTCACGTCCTGGGGCACGCACTTCCCGCGCGACTCGAGCCCACGGATACAGCCATATGCCATGGCATCGTTGGAGGCATAAATGGCCGTGCAGGTCGGATCATCCGCCAGAGCCTGGCCTGCGGCATACCCGCTCTGTGCCGTCCAGTCGCCGCGCACGAGCTGCGGGGGCTCAATGCCATGCGCGCGCAATGTCTCGTGCCAGCCTTCCTCGCGCCGCATGCCCGAAAGCGAGCGCTCGGGGCATGAGATAAAGTGCACAGTCTTGTGCCCCCTCCCCAGCAAATACTCGACCACCTGGCGCGAGCAATCGAACTGGTCGTTATCGACCGTTGAACAGAGCGGGTGCTCCAGCATGGTAACGAGCACCGTCTGCATGCCAGGTAGCGGCTCGAAGGTGCCAAAGTCCGCCGGCATGCGATTCATGATCACAACCATACCGTCCACTGGCAGTGCGCTCATGCGTGACGATGCGCTCTCGAGGGTATACGGATGCCCGTCTACTTTAGTGAGGGTGATGGCATAGCCGTGTTTGTCGGCCGCGGCGGCAAAGCCCTCCATACGGTCGAGGTTGCCGGTGCCGGTAATGTTGAACATGGCGACGCCGACGGTCTTAAACTTACCGCGGCGCAGCGATCGACCGGCAAAGTTTGGGCGATACCCCAGCTCGCGCATGGCGGCACGCACGCGTTCCTTGGTCTCGGGGCGCACGCTGGGCGAATCGTGCACGGTGCGCGAGACCGTCTGCTCCGAGACGCCCGCGAGACGCGCCACATCCTTAACGGATACCGATTTTTTAACAGCGGCCATAGGTCGATCTTTCTATGTCAACGATGCCATTGATGGCACCTTGCGCAGTCATTTTTACCGCCTTCAAGTATATCCAACGCCTCCCCCACCATACGCTCACCACCCAAAACCTACCGTTCACCGACATTTTTGCTTCCCCAAACGGCTTTTGTCGACCAAATGTTAACGTTGCCATTGTGCAAACACAGAGCCACCGGGCGGCTCAAACGTTTACGCGTAAGGAATCGACGGTTCGCAGGCACAGGAACCACCGGTTCGCTTCTTTTTTTGTGTCACAAAATGGCAACGTCAACATTTTGGCAACCGAAAGTCAAAAGCTACCATCGTTGCTAACCCACCGACTCTTAGGAGCATTGCATGGAGCAACTCATCGCCATCATCGAAAAGGGCCAGCCCTTTTTCAACGCGATCGCCCGCAACAAGTACCTCAAGGCGATCCGCGACGGCTTTATCTCCGTCATCCCCATCATCATCTTCTCGTCCATCTTCTGCCTGGTAGCCTCGGTCCCCAACATCTGGGGTTTCTACTGGCCCGATGACATCAACAACGCCCTGTGGAAGTGCTACAACTACTCCATGGGCATCCTGGCCATCGCCTGCGCCGCCACCACGGCCAAGCACTTCGCCGACGCTCAGAACCGCGATCTGCCCAAGAACAACCAGATCAACTTCATCTCGTGCATGTGCGCGGCCATCATCGGCTTCTTGCTCCTTTCGAGCGACACGATCGCCACGGACGCCGCCAGCGGTTTCAACACCACCTACCTTGGTTCCAAGGGCCTGCTGACCGCTTTCATCGCTGCGTTTGTGACTGGCATCATCTACAAGTTCTTCATTAAGCGCAACATCACCGTCAAGATGCCCGAGCAGGTTCCGCCCAACATTTCGCAGACCTTTAAGGACATCATCCCCTTCTCCGTTTGCATCACCGTCTTTTGGGTCTTTGACATCGCCTTCCGCGCTGCTTTTGGCTTCTGCTTTGCCCAGGGCGTCATCCAGGTGTTCCAGCCCCTGTTCACCGCTGCCGATGGCTACATCGGCCTCGCTGTGATCTACGGCGCCATGAGCCTGTTCTGGTTCGTGGGCGTCCACGGCCCCTCGATCGTCGAGCCCGCCATCGCCGCCGCCCTCGTTGCCAACATGACCGACAACCTGGCTGCGTTCCAGGCTGGCCAGCACGCTTCCGCTGTCCTGACCCAGGGTGCCCAGTACTTCGTCGTCTGCATGGGCGGCACCGGCGCCACGCTCGTCCTGGTCTTTATGTTCTGCTTCCTGGCCAAGTCTCAGGAGATGCGCGCCGTCGGTAAGGCCGCCATCGTCCCCGTCTGCTTTGCCGTCAACGAGCCGCTGCTGTTCGCCGCGCCCATCGTGCTCAACCCCGTCTTCTTTGTCCCGTTTGTCTTTGCCCCGATCGCCAACATCTGGATCCTCAAGATCTTTATCGACTTCTTGGGCATGAACGGCTTTATGTACACCCTGCCCTGGACCGTCCCCGGCCCCATCGGCACTATCATGGGCCTGGGCTTCCAGCCGCTCGCCTTTGTGATGCTCGCCCTTATCCTGGTCGTCGACTTCGCTCTGTACTATCCGTTCTTCCGCGCCTATGACGCCCAGAAGTGCGCCGAGGAGGCCGAGATCTCCCAGGAGGAGCTCGCCGCCAAGAACGCCGAGAAGGCCGCCAAGCTCAACGACGCTTTCCAGGGCAAGGCCGATGCCAAGAGCGTTGCCGCCGGCGCCGCTGCCGAGGCTGTAAAGACCGATGCTCCCGCCGCTGTCGCCGTTGAGGCAACGACCGCCAGCGACCTCAACGGCAAGCGCGTACTCGTGCTCTGCCAGGGTGGCGGAACCTCGGGCCTGCTCGCCAACGCGCTGGCCAAGGCCGCCAAGGAGCGCGGCATTGATCTTGAGACCGCTGCCGAGGCCTATGGCAACCACGTGGACATGCTCCCCGACTTCGATCTGGTCGTCCTGGCCCCGCAGGCCGCAAGCTACCTGGCCGACCTGCAGAAGGACTGCGAGCGCGTGGGCAACAAGTGCGTCGCCTGCCGTGGCAAGCAGTATATCGAGCTCTCCCAGAACGGCGATAAGTCTCTCGCCTTCGTCTCCGAGCAGCTTTCGAAGTAAGTAACGCTCAGGGCCAGCCGACCATCCACAGCCGGCTGGCCCTTCGATTTAGACGATTGGATCATCATGTCCGTTAACCCTGCTAGCGTCACCAACCCGCCCGCGCAGTTTCCCGAGGACTTTGTCTTTGGCGGCGCCACCGCTGCCTACCAGGTAGAGGGCGAGACCCGCACCCACGGTAAGGGCAAGGTTGCCTGGGACGACTTCCTGGAGGCCCAGGGGCGCTTCTCCCCCGATCCCGCTTCGGACTTCTACAACCAGTACCCCGTCGACTTGGAGCTGTGCGAGGAGTTCGGTATCAACGGCATCCGCCTCTCCATCGCCTGGAGCCGCATCTTCCCCAACGGTACCGGCGAAATCAACCCCGAGGGTGTCCAGTTCTACCACGACCTCTTCGCCGAGTGCCACAAGCACCACGTTGAGCCGTTCGTCACGCTGCATCACTTTGACACGCCGCTTGCCCTCTTTGAGAAGGGCGACTTCCTCAACCGCGAGACCATCGATGCCTTTGTGGACTTTGCCACCTTCTGCTTTAAGGAGTACGCCGACCAGGTGACCTATTGGTTCACCTTTAACGAGATCTGGGCCGACGCCTCCAACACCTACATCGAGGGCACCTTCCCCGGTGGCGTCAAGGCGCATCTGGCCGAGGCCTTCCAGTGCGAGCACAACATGATGCTCGCCCACGCCAAGGCCGTGCTGGCCTTCCACAACGGCGGCTTTAAGGGCAAGATCGGCGTCATTCAGTCGCTGGAGTTTAAGTATCCGCTCAACGAGAACGACCCCGCCGACATCAAAGCCGCCAACAACGAGCACGTGCTGCAGAACCAGTTTCTGCTCGACGCCACCTTCCGCGGCGACTATGCCCCCGACACCCTCGAGTGCGCCAACCGCCTGGCTGCCGTCTCGGGCGGCACCATCGAGATCCTGGGCGAGGACCTCGAGATTATGCGCGAGGCCGCGCTCTACAACGACTACCTGGGCGTTAACAACTACCAGTGCCGCTTCTTGAAGGCTTACGACGGCGAGAACGACCTGCACCACAACGGTACGGGCGAGAAGGGCACCGGCCGCTGGCGCGTTAAGGGTATTGGCGAGCATGTGAACAAGCCCGGCATCCCCACCACCGACTGGGACTGGATCATCTATCCCGAGGGTCTGTTCGATCTGCTCGTCTACATTAAGCAGCGCTACCCCAACTACAAGCAGATCTTCATCACCGAGAACGGCATGGGCTACAAGGACCCCTACAAGAACGGTTTTGTGGACGACCAGCCGCGCATCGACTACATCGAGCAGCACCTGCGTTGGCTGCTCAAGGCCATGGAGGTGGGCGTCAACGTGGGCGGCTACTTCCTGTGGAGCCTGCAGGATCAGTTCTCCTGGACCAATGGCTACAACAAGCGTTACGGCTTCTTTTACGTTGACTTTGAAACCCAGAAGCGCACGCCCAAGGCAAGCGCCTACTGGTACAAGCACGTGGCGCAGACCCGTCGTCTGGACTAGCGGCTTGCGACAAGCGGTTGGCGGAATTGCACCGCCCACATAACCTGTCCCCATTTCTCAGCCGGGGGCGGCACGTCACACGGCGCGCCGCCCCCGGCCTTTTTGGGCGGTTCGGGGTCTGTTTGTCTCAATCTGTAACATCTAGCCGAGTTTTTGGGTCCTAGCTGTTGCAGATTGAGACGAACAGGATTGCTCTTTCCGAAGAATCTAAATCTGTAACACGTAGCCCGCTTTTGACCGTCTACCTGTTACAAATCGAGACAAACGGAGTAGGACCTAACCCCGTATGTCCCTAACAGTCGAGCGTTCGACCAGCGTGCTCGGCACATGAATCGCCTCGATAGACGAGCTCTCTCCAATCGCCGCCTCAAACGCAAGCTTACCGACACCGCGCAAATCAAATCGCAGCGTCGTCAGCCGATTGTGAGGAACAAGTCCCTCGAGTGCGTCGTCGATACCAACCACGCTCACGTCGTCGGGCACGGACAGGCCCGCGTTCTCGAGCGCGGCGATAACGCCCAGCGCCATCTGGTCATTTGCCGCAAGCACGGCAGTCGGCGCCTGCGACCCGCCGGCAAGCACCTCGGCCGCAATCCGCTCGCCCATGGCGTACCCACTGTCCGCACTCCAATCGCCACGCAGCATCGGAGCGGCATCGACATGAGCACGACCCAGCGTATCGCGCCAACCGGCCTCACGAAAACGCGAGGAAATCGAGTTTTCCGGACCCGCCACAAACCGCATATTCGAGTGACCATGTTCCAGCAGATAATTGGTCAACAGCTCGCACGAACCATACTGGTCGGAGTCGATCGTCGTGCAGCGCGGATGCGCATACATGGACAGGATGACCGTTCGCACTCCCGGCTGGGGAACAAACTCCTCAAAATCGGGAGCCATGCGGTTCATGTTGAGAATCATGCCGTCGACGGGTCGCTCGACCATGCGGCGCGAGGCATCGGCAAGTGCATAGGGCTTGTCGCCGCCCATCTCGATCATAGTGACGGCAAAATCGTGCTCGCGCGCCGCTTGCATGATACCCTCGAGCGTCGCCAGGTTACCGACACGTGTGATGTTGTACATGCACAGGCCAATAGAACGATACGACCCGCCGCGCAACGCCGCTCCAGCAAAATTGGGACGAAAGCCCAGCTCTTCCATGGCGGCCAGCACACGCTTGCGCGTCTTTTCCGTCACGTTGGGCATACCGTTGACCACGCGAGACACAGTCTGGCGGCTCACGCCAGCGAGCGCCGCAACCTCTGCCGCGCTCGCCGAACGACCATTCCTTGTCTGCTGATCCATGCCTTCCACGCTAACCTGCTTCCCAACTATTCCCCGCGCCCATGGCGCATCGTACATACATTGATAACGTGCTCATGATACCCGAGCCATATACCACAACATGAAAACTTCTGTCAATCAAAACCGCTTACCGAACAAATACAACCGTTCGCGGCTGTTTGAAGTTGTTTTGTTTCTATACATCCCAGCCGGATGTTAACGTGCTCATTGTCAAATGTTCACGTGCTCATTTTGGTTCTAATCATTTTAAGATAGTGTTTATCGGGCTTTTTCACCGCTGAACGCTAACTAGGGAGCCTCCTGAGCGCAAACGCACAATATCGAACAGCGAGACGAGAGGGTGTATGCATATGTCTTTGCTAAACCGCGTACAGCAGCTGCCGAAGGGCTTTGTTTGGGGCGCCGCAACCGCCGCGTACCAAACGGAAGGTTCCACGAAGGTGGCAGGCAAGGGTAAGACCATGTGGGACGATTACCTTGTCGCCCAGGGTCGCTTTTTGCCCGACCCGGCCAGTGATTTCTACAACCGCTACGAGGAGGATATCCGCCTTTCTGCCGAGCATGGACTCAACGCCATTCGTGTGTCCATCGGCTGGACCCGCATCTTCCCCAACGGCGACGATGCCGAACCCCTCGCCGAGGGCGTTAAGCACTACCACGAGCTGTTCGCCTGCTGCAAAAAGTATGGCGTCGAGCCCTATGTGTCCCTGCATCACTTTGACTCCCCCGCCGCCCTGTTCAACCAGGGCGACTGGCTCAACCGCAAGACCGTCGACGCCTATGTGCGCTATGCCGAGTTCTGCTTCCGCGAGTTCCGCGAGGTCAAGAATTGGTTCACCATCAACGAGCTCATCAGCCTCTCGCACTCCCAATACATCCAAGGCAACTTCCCGCCCAACCATCACTTTGATGTGACGAGCGGCATCCAGAGCCAGCACAACGAGCTCGTTGCCCACGCCCGCGCCGTCAACCTGTATAAGGATCTTGACGAGACCGAGCACCTGGGCGGACGCATTGGCATGGTCAACGTCCTGACGCCGGCATATCCTGCCACCGACTCGCCCGCCGACCAGCACGCCGCCGACCTGTACAACGCCTTCTACACCGACTTCATCATGGACGGCGCCTTCCTGGGTCACTACTCCGCGCGCACCCTCTCACTCATCAACGAGATTCTGCGTGCCAACAACGCCACACTTACGGTTGAGGACAGCGACATGGAGGAGCTCGCCAAGGCGGCGCCCCGCAACGATATGTTCGGCCTCAACTACTATCAGTCGGCGTTTATCGCCGCCTACGATGGCGAGTCAACCAACAGCTTTAACGGCACCGGAGACAAGGGCACCTCGTGCTTTAAGTTTAAGGGCGTCGGGCAGCAGGTCGATATGCCGGGTATCCCCACCACCGACTGGGATTGGCTCATCTACCCGCAAGGCCTCTACGACACGCTCAAGCACATCAGCGCCACCTATCCCAACCTCCCCGTCATCTATATCACCGAAAACGGCCTGGGCCACAAGGACCCCGAGCCCGACGCAAACGGCATCGTCGCCGATCCCGAGCGCATCGACTTTGTCGACCAGCACATGGAGAAGGTGCTCCAGGCGCGCGCCGAGGGCGTCGACGTCCAGGGCTACTTTATCTGGAGCCTGCAGGACCAGTTCTCGTGGGCCAATGGCTATAACAAGCGCTACGGCCTGTTCTACATCGACTTCGACACGCAAAAACGCTACATCAAGCAGTCGGCACTCTGGTACAAGGAGCTCGCCGACACTATGGCGGACGCGCAGTAGCGCATCGCCTCGCTTTCCCCCGAGAAGGGAGCGGCCCTATGCGATACAAACCCAGCCGCCCCCCCCTCTCTCCCCCTGGGACCGGCCCCGCCTGCACCCGGGCTTTTAGCAAGCGGGAGACCATATAGGTTTTCAACGTCCATGCCATTAAGATTTCATGCAAAGAGGAGCGTGAACTATGGAATCGATCGTTAAGTTCTTGGAGAAAGGTCAGCCGTACTTCGACAAGGTCTCTAAGAACATCTACCTTCAGGCCATTAAAGACGGCTTTTTGGCAGCAATGCCCATCATCCTGTCTTCTTCTGTCTTCCTGCTTATTTCGACCCTGCCGGGCGTTGTCGCCACGGTCGGCGGCTTTACGCTGCCCGACTGGTGGAACGTCGACGTCGTGAACTTCTGCAACAAGGTTTACAACTTCACGATGGGCGTCGTGGGCATCATGGTCGCCGGCACCACCGCAAGCGCGCTGACCGGCTCCAAGAACCGCCGCATGCCTGCCGGCAAGGCCATCAACGCCACGAGCACCATGGTCGCCGCCATGTGCGCTATGCTCATCTTGGCCGTTACCCAGACGAGTGCCAAGATCGACGGCGCCGATGTCTCGGTGTTCTTTACCGACAACATGGGCACCAAGGGCCTGCTGAGCTCCTTTGTCGCCGCATTTGCCACGGTCAACATCTATGCCTTCTGCATTAAGCGAGACATCACCATCAAGCTGCCCAAAGAAGTCCCCGGCGCCATCGCCCAGAACTTCCGCGACATCTTCGCCTTCAGCTTCTCCATCCTGTTTGTCGCCGTCATCGACGTTATCTGCCGCACCTGCTTGGCCGTCCCGTTTGCCAACGTCATCTCCACGCTGGTGAGCCCGCTGTTCGCCGCTGCCGATTCCTACGCCGGCCTCGCCCTCATCTGGTTCATGATCCCGCTGTTCTGGTTCATGGGCATCCACGGCCCCTCGGTCGTTAAGCCTGCCCTCAACGCCGCGCTGTTTGGCAACATCACCACCAACCTCGCCACGCTGCAGGCCGGCGGTCACCCCGCCCTCGCCCTGACCGAAAACTTCGGTAACTACATCGGCGAACTCGGCGGCACCGGCGCCACGTTCATTGTCCCGATCATCTTCCTGCTCTTTATGCGCTCCAAGCAGCTCAAGGCCGTCGGCAAAGCTTCTGTCGTGCCCGTGATGTTCGCCGTCAACGAGCCGTTGCTGTTCGCCGCGCCCATCATCCTCAACCCGTACTTCCTGATCCCGTTCCTGTTTGCCCCCGTGGCCAACGTCCTCATTGGTAAGTTCTTCATCGACTTTTTGGGCATGAACGGCTTTATCTATGCCATGCCGTGGGCACTCCCCGGACCGATCGGCACCTTCATCGACACCAACTTCCAGCCGATCTCTCTGGTCCTGGTTGTCGTCCTGCTGGTCGTTGACTTCTTGATCTACTACCCGTTCTGCAAGGCCTACGACAACGTCCTGTGCAAGCAGGAGGCCGAGACCCTGGCCGAAGAAGAGGCCGAGGAGACCAAGGCCGTCAAGACCGCTGCCGCCCCCGCCGTTGAGGCTCCTGTTGTCGAGACCGCTTCTGCCACTGAGGCCTCCGCAGCTCCGTCCGCCCTTAAGGGCAAGGATCTGAGGGTTCTGGTTCTGTGCGCTGGCGCCGGCACCTCTGCACTGCTCGCCAACGCGCTTAAGGAAGGCGCCGACGAGCTGGGCATCGACATTACCGCCAACGCCGGTGCCTACGGCAGCCACTACGCCATCATGGACCAGTACAACGTCATCGTCCTGGCTCCGCAGGTTCGCACCTATTACAACGAGATGAAGGCCGACACCGACCGCCTGGGCATCACGCTGCTGTCGCCCAAGGGCAAACAGTACATCGACCTCACTAAGGATCCCAAGGGTGCCGTCGCCTGGATCGAGGAAAACCTCGAGGCATAAGACGCTGACACCACCTGCCGCTTGCAGACAATAAATGGCCCGTGCATCGATGTGTGATGCGCGGGCCATTTTGTTTAGACCGCACCCGTCCTCCTGTTCATCTCAATCTGTAACATCTAGCCGAGTTTTTCGGTCCTAGCTGTTACAGATCGAGATGAACGCACAGGCCAAGCCGAAAATCTCAATCTGTAACATGTAGACCACTTTTGACCGCTTAGACGTTACAGATCGAGACAAACGGAATATACCGGACCGAATTGTCTAAATCTGTAACAACTAGCTGAGATTTTCGGCCCTACCTGTTACAGATTTAGACGAACAGGCCGAGCACGTCTACGCCCGCAGGTCCTTTACGCTGGAACGTTCGACCAACACGCCCGAGACGAGCGTACGGCTTCTGGAGCTCGGGGCTTCCAGACCTGCGACGACCTCGTTAAGCGCACGGACGCCCAGCTCGCGGTGACGGAACTTCACCGACGTCAGAATCGAGTTGGGAATCGTCTTGTAAAGCTCGTCATCAAAGCCGATCACGGACACGTCGTCGGGCACACTGAGCCCTTTGTCACGTAGAGCCATCATCACGCCGTTTGCCATGCAGTCGTTAGCAGCGAGGACCGCCGTGCAATCGGCTTTATCGGCAAGCACAAGGCCCGCGGCATAGCCACTATCCGCATTCCAATCGCCTTGCAGAGGCTCGGGCGGCTCAATGCCATGCGCCTCGAGTGCCGCTCGCCAACCTTTCATACGGCACTGGCTCGACAGCGCTTCTTTCTTACCAGAGACGAAGTACACGTTCTTGTGCCCGTGATTCAAGAAGTACTCGCACGCCATGCGCGCGCCGCCCTCTTGATCGTCACTGACGGTGGAGCAGGTAGGATGTTCCATCGGTGTGATAATCACCGTCTTGAGGTCTTTCGGTGCCTCAAAAGTATCAAAGTCATCGACCATCTGACGCAGGTTGAAGATCATGCCATCAACAGGCAGCTGCGACATCCTGCGCGCCGCATCGGCAAGGGTCATCTTCTCCCCTGCGCGCTTCTTAATCATCGTGAGCGCAAAGCCGCGTTCTTCGGCGGCATCGGCGATACCGTCAATCATGTCCACGGCACCGCCCGACAAGTGGAACAGCACGACGCCGATGCACCCGTAACGGCCCAACTTGAGCGAACGCGCGGCAAAGTTGGCTCGAAACCCGAGCGCCTCCATGGCCGAATGAACCTTATCGCGTGTTGACTCTCGCACGCTATCGGGCTCGTTGATCACACGCGAAACCGTCTTGAGAGAAACACCCGCGGCAATCGCCACATCGTTCATCGAGACGTTTTTCTTGTCCATCGTTGCCACTGCTTCTCCACTCGGTTCTCTATCGCTTGTTTTTTGCGTTCTAGCATACACTACCTGCCTGACTGATAAATCAACCGTTTACCGGACAATATCGACCACTCACCCCTAAATCCTTGTTGCTCTTCCAAAAATGTCTTACGTTGTCATTAACGAAATGACAACGTTGTCATTTCGCAATGCCTTCCTTAAACAGGAAGGTTTCCGGGCAGTCCTGACCATCCATCGACGACCAGTTCCATCCACATGCATCGCGCATCAAGTAGCAAAGGAGCTCTATGGACGCCATCGTAAAGATGCTCGAAAAGCACCAACCGTTCTTTGAGAAGATCTCGAGGAACATATACCTCCAGGCCATCAAGGACGGATTCCTTGGGTGCATGCCCATTGTCCTCACCTCTTCGATCTTTCTGCTCATTGCCACCCTTCCCGGCGTAGTCGGCATCACGCTGCCCCAGCCGCTCATCGACTGGTGCAACAAGCTCTACAACTTCACCATGGGCGTCATGGGCATCATGGTTGCTGGCACCACTGCCAAGAACTTCACGGCATCCATGAACCGTCGTATGCCCGCCGGCAAAGTGCTCAACGACGGTTCCACCATGGTGGCTGCCCAGTGCAGCATGCTGCTGCTCGCAGTCACGCAGTTCACCACCAAGTTCAACGGCTCCGAACTTTCGGTCTTCGATTGCACCAGCATGGGCACGCGCGGTCTGTTCTCGGCCTATATCGCCGCGTTCATCACCGTGTGGGTCTACAAATTCTGTGTCTCGCGCGATCTGACCATTAAGCTGCCCAAGGAGGTCCCGGGCGCCATCGCTCAGAACTTCCGCGACATCATCCCCTTTGGCGGCGCCGTCATCATCTGCGGCATCATCGATGTCGTCGTGCGCAACCTCATGGGCGTTCCGTTCTCCGAGCTGCTTATCAAACTGCTCTCCCCGCTCTTCACCGCTGCAGAAACCTATCCTGGCCTTATCCTTATCCAGGCAGCCACCGCGTTCTTCTGGTTTATCGGCGTCCACGGCCCCTCGATCGTCCAGCCGGGCATCGACCCCATCCGTCTTGCCAACCAGGCCGAAAACCTGCAGGTTCTGCTGGCAGGCGGCCACCCCGCCCACTCCCTCACCTTTAACATGTCGCTCGTGGGTGAGTTCGGCGGCACCGGCGCCACGTTCATCGTGCCGCTTCTGCTGATTCTCTTTATGAAGTCCAAGCAGCTCAAAGCCGTCGGCAAGGCCTCGATCGTTCCTGTTGCCTTCGCCGTCAACGAACCGTTGCTCTTTGGCGCGCCGATGATCCTTAACCCCTACATGCTCATCCCCTTTGTTGCCGCCGGCTGCGTCAACGTGAGTGTTGCCAAGTTCTTTATCGATAACGTGGGCATGAACGGCTTCTCCTTCGTGGTGCCTTGGGCTACCCCTGCCCCCATCGGCATCTTCATCACCACGAACTTCCAGCTTATCGCCCTGGTATTTGTCGCAATCATCATCTTGCTGGACGCCATCATCTACCTGCCGTTCTTGAAGGCATACGATAAGCTGCTCTGCGACCAAGAGGCCGAGCGCGCCGCCGAGCTGGGACTCGAGTCCGATGGTGCCGCTTCCGTCGCCGCCAACGCCTCTACGCCCGCTGTCGAGCAGGCCACCGCTTCCGTCGAGACGACCGTTGCCGCCGCCGACAGCAAGCCTGTCGCCGATCAGTCCGAGCCCGCTGCCGATGCATCCGCCAAGAAGGATGTCGATGGCCTGAAGGTCCTCGTCCTGTGTGCCGGCGCCGGCACCTCTGCCATGCTTGCCAACGCCATCAAGGAAGGTGCTGCGCAGACTGGAGAGAACATCGCTTCCTCCGCAGGCGCCTATGGCCAGCACACTGCCATCATGGATCAGTACGACGTTATCGTGCTTGCCCCGCAGGTCCGTAGCTACTACAACGACATGAAGGCCGACACCGATCGCCTGGGCATTAAGCTGCTCGCCCCGCGCGGTAAGGAATATATCGACCTTACTCGCGACCCCGCTGGCGCCATCAAGTGGCTCCGCGAGAACCTCGACTAGGTTCCTCCCTCTGTTGGTGCCCGGATCCCCAGTTCGGGCACCTCTCCCTATTCGAATCCCACAGAAAGGATGACTCATGACCAACCCCATGCAGTTCCCCGACGGCTTTGTGTTTGGCGGCGCCACCGCCGCTTACCAGGTTGAGGGTGAGACCCGCACGCACGGCAAGGGCAAAGTGCCCTGGGACGATTTCCTGGCTGCTCAGGGTCGCTTCTCCCCCGACCCCGCAAGCGACTTCTACAACAAATATCCGGTCGATATCGACTTGTGCCAGCGCTTCGGCATTAACGGCATTCGCGTCTCCATCGCTTGGAGCCGCATCTTCCCCAGTGGCACCGGCGAGATTAACCCCGAGGGCGTCGCTTTCTATCACGAGCTTTTCGCCACCTGCAACAATGCCGGCGTTATCCCCTATGTCACGCTCGATCACTTCGATACGCCCGAGGCCTTCTACCAGGACGACGGCGAGGGCTTCCTGACGCGCACGACGATCGACGCCTTTGTCGAGTACGCCAAGTTCTGCTTTGCCGAGTTCACCGAGATCAAGCACTGGTTCACGTTTAACGAGATTCCCGCAACCGCCGAGGGCAGCTTTATCGTCGGCAACTGGCCGCACGGCGAGAAGTACCGCCTGGACAAGGCCTTCCAGCTCATGCACAACATGATGGTGGCCCACGCCAGGGCTGTCGTCGCCTTCCATGAGGGCGGCTTTGAGGGCGAGATCGGCATTGTCCAGAACCTGGAGCCCAAGTATCCTCTCGACCCCAACAGCGCTGCCGACTGCGAGGCCGCCCGCATGGCCGACGTCATCAACAACCGCTGGGTACTCGACGCCACCTTCCGCGGCCACTATGCAGCCGACACCATGGAGGCTGCGACCAAGCTGACCCATATCGCCGGCGGCGAGCTCGACGTTCGCGACGAGGACATCGCCGCGTTGACCGCCGCGCTCCCCTACAACGATTGCCTGGGCGTCAACACCTACAAGTGCCAGTTTCTGCGTGCCGCCGAGGGCGAAAACGACATCAACCACAATGGCACCGGCGACAAGGGCTCCTCGCGCTGGTTCCTCAAGGGCGTGGGCGAGGCATGCGTGCGCGAAGGCGTACCCACCACCGATTGGGACTGGATCATCTATCCCGAGGGCCTCTACGACCTGCTGCTTCGCATTAAGAACGATTACCCCAACTACAAGAAGATCTACATCACCGAGAACGGCATGGGCTATAAGGACGACTTCGAGGACGGCTTTATCGATGACGCCCCTCGTATCGACTATATGCGTCAGCATCTCGCGTGGATCCTCAAGGCAATCGACGGCGGCGTGAACGTCGACGGCTACTTTGTGTGGTCGCTGCAGGACCAGTTCTCCTGGACCAACGGCTATAACAAGCGTTACGGCCTGTTCTACATCGACTTTGAGACCCAGAAGCGCTATCCCAAGGCGAGCGCGTACTGGTACAAGAACGTCGCGGAGACCGGCCTGCTCATGGCCTAACTTTTGCCACATACCCCCTGTCGGCCGCATACGAATCCCCCACGGGCTCGCATGCGGCCTTTTTGTTTTTGGTGAGCCCGAGCGGATCATTCGTCTCGATCTGTAACATCTAGCAGGGGTTTTCGGTCCTTACTGTTACAGATTGAGATGAACGGGCCCGCCCGGGCCGAAAGATCTAAATCTGTAACACTAAATCCGGTATTGGCCGCCTACCTGTTACAGATCGAGACGAACGCGCAGGCCAATCCATTCAATCTCAATCTGTAACATCTAGACGACCATTTCACCCCTATCCGTTACAGATTTAGACAAACGGAATCGGCCAGGCAGAAAATCTCGATCTGTAACATCTAGATGAGCTTTTCTCCCCTAACTGTTACAGATCGAGACAATCGGATGGTGGAATCCAAACTATCCAATCAGCTATGGAGCACAGCCTCAAGTTTTCGGTATCACGAACGGGCTTTCGGTATCATTTGGTGCTGATATGACACCGAAAGCCCGTTCGGCTATGCGAGAGAATCCGGTGTGCCAGCTCAGCCAAATCACAGGCCCGCAAACTTCGTTTGCCCGCAGAACGTCACTGCGTCCACGTTTGCGTGTCATTTCACGTCACTTTGACACGCAAATTTTTTCGTGTCATATTTTTGACATGCAAAATGACGTGTAAAATTTTACGTGTCATTTCTCACGTCAAATTGAAGCGAAACGGAGCAACACGATGCAAGAATCCAAAGATCTTGAATTCAAGGAATGCGTCACCAATTCGTTCCTTAAAACCGTCTCCGCTTATGCAAATGGCACGGGAGGACGCGTGCTATTTGGAATTAACGACGACGGAGAAGCCGTTGGCCTCGATGACCTCAAGCAGACCTGTCTGGATATCGAAAACAAGATTAACGATTCGATCATCCCCCAGCCCGATTACTCCCTAAAAATCAACGAGTCCGATGCAACCGTAGAGCTTACGGTCTTTCCCGGCAGATCGAAGCCTTACCTATACCGCTCGAAGGCATACAAGCGCAATGACACCGCGACCATACCAGTTGACACCCTAGGGCTTTCGCGTCTTGTACTCGAGGGTCAAAACCTCTCCTTTGAACAGCTCCCGGCAAGCAAGCAAGATCTATCTTTCACCGTTTTAGAGAATCGCCTAAAAGCAAAGCTCTCACTTCAGTCATTCACAACCGATACTCTCAAAACCCTCGGCCTGCTCGATGAGACCGGAACCTACAACAACGCGGCAGAACTGCTCGCGGACGAGAACGATTTCCCAGGTATCGACATGGCGGTGTTTGGCGACACCATCAATCTCATTAAGCAGCGCAAAACTCTCGAACATGCATCGGTTTTAACGGAGATTGACGGCGCTCTTGAACTATTTGAAACTCAGTACTGTTACGAAGAGATCAAGGGAATGGAGCGGGTCCGCAAGGAGCTCATTCCGCTCGAAGCATTCCGCGAGGCCATTACCAATGCAATCGTTCACAGGACTTGGGATGTACCCGCGCACATTCGCATCTCGATGTTCGACGACCGCGTGGAAGTCGCCTCGCCCGGCGGCTTGCCAGCAAGCATGACTGTCGATGAATACCTGTCCGACATGCTATCCGTTAGACGCAATCGTATTCTTGCCGAAGTCTTTTTGCGCCTGGGTCTTATCGAAGCCTTTGGAACGGGCATCATGCGAATTCGCGACACCTATAAGGACAGCGTCAGAAAGCCCCGGTTTCAAGTTTCGGATAACGCCATTGTGGTCACACTTCCCCTGCTCATGGATAACCCGGGGCTCAAAGGCGACGAACTTATCGTATTCGAACTGTTGAGTAGCGCACATCCTCAATCGACAGGTGAGCTTGCAGCCAAAGTTAGCTTCAGCCGCTCGAAGCTCAATCGCATCCTCAAAAAACTCGTTGAGACAGGCCTGGCGACAGTTGAAGGCACCGGCAGGGGACAGAAGTATCGCCTGCTGCGCTAGCTAGCAAATGACCTGCGTGTGTTCCTCGATGGCGGCGCGGTCCTCGACCGAGATACTCGGCTCGCACACCACTGCGTCCAAATTGTCCAGGCGGCAGAAGGTGTAGAAGTCGCGCTTGCCGATCTTGCTGGAGTCGGCAATCAGATAGCGCGAGTCGGCCTTGCTAAAGGCGAGCTGCTGGATGCGGCCCTCGTCCATGTTGGACGTGGACACGTCGCCGTCCAGAATGCCGTTGGCACCGATAAACGCCGTGTCAATCCCTAGTGCGCGCAGGGCATCCTCGGCCGTTGGTCCCACAAAAGCGGCGGTGCGGCGGCGGTACATGCCGCCCACCAGGCACAGCTCGCAGCCCTCGCGCGCCTCGAGCAGGCTAAAGGCCGAAAGCGAATTGGTCACATAGATGGAAGGCAGTTTGTCGGTGACTCGGAGAGCGCCAATGCGATCTCACGACGGTTGCGCTCATTGTCTCAATTAGATACTCAACGAAATACGGCCCCGCAGCTCAATAAGCTGCGGGGCCGTACTATACACCGACGAATCAACGACGGAGTGAATCCACTATTTGGCCAGCTCCTGAACGATCCAGTCAATTGCACCTTCGGGATCGTTGGTAAGGTCGATATACTCCTTGCCCCTTGTGGTGAGCAGTTTAATTCCAAGGCGATCGGTATCGGCCTTCATAGCGTCATAGTACATGCGTGCCTGGGGTGCCAGAACAATCACGTTGTACTGATCCATCGTCTCATAGTGGCTTCCGTACGCACCGGACTGAGAAACCAGATCGATACCCTTAGCAGCGGCACCTTCGCGAAGAGCATTTGCCAAGAGAGTCGAAGTGCCGGCACCCTGGCAAAGCACAAGCACGCGGATCTGCTCCGCCTTGTCCTTTACCGCCTCGAGAGCTTTTGCGACATTTTCCTGTGCGGCAATAGCATCTGCATCCGAGGTTCCTGCAGTCTCCTTTGCAGACTCTTCCAAACAAAGCTGATGGTCATACGCCTTGCAGAACGGATAGTAAATCACAAAGTCAACGACCAACAGCACTGCCATCAATACGAGAGAACGCAGATCGAGACCCGTGGTGAGGAATGCACCGATTGGGCCGGGAAGCGCCCACGGCATGGTATACATGGGGGCGTTCATTCCAATGACGTCAATGAAAAATTTACCGATAATGGCGTTGACCATAGGAGCCACTAGGAAGGGCACGAACATATAGGGATTGAGAACAATCGGCATACCGAAGATAACGGGCTCGTTAACTCCAAAAATCACCGGGATAATCGATGCCTTGCCCATGGCTTTAAGCTGCTTGGAGCGCATAAACATGATCAGGATAATAGGAACGATGAACGTGCAGCCAGAACCGCCCAGACCGCCGATGAAGCTTGTAAAGTCCTGCGTGAGAGCAATTGACGGGTGTCCACCTGCTTGGAAAACCTCAAGATTGGTAACGGTATTGCCGTAGAGCGCAGCATTGATCGGACTCATGACAACCGAAGCACCGTGGATACCCATAAATTGGAAAAGTGCGACCGCGCCTTCGATAAGCGCCATGCCAGGATAGGTGTCAACCGCGGAGAACAGCGGCGAGATGAGAGCGGATACCAAATTGGCGAACGGCACAGCAAGCAGCTTGCGGCTCGCAAGATCGATAAAAGCGCACGCAAGGATCGAAAACCCAAATGCAAAGATATCGCGAAAACTCTGCGCAATAGAGCCAGGGACCTCTTTGGGGAGCTTGATCGTCACATTATGGCTAATGCACACCTTATAGATATTAACGGTCAAGAATGCGGCTACGAACGCAGCGAGAAAACCCTTGGTTCCCATATAGCCGGTTTCAAAAACAGATGTATCTGCTCCGCCAATCGAGACAACATCGTTCGTCACCGATAGCAAGAGCATGCCGCACATGGCACAAACCATGCACGAGGTGGGGTTGAGAGATTTACCCGAAGGCATGCGACGGTTCATCGACATGGCAAGTGAGCTCGCCGTGGTGCCGGCCACCATAATGCCAAGAAGTCCCATGGTATATGCATAGATTTTATTGAAGAAATCCAGCACCTCAGACGGAAGCGTGATGCCTACATAGGCAGGGAGCGTCGAAAGAAGAAGGAACAGGCTCGAGAACAGCACAATTGGCATATTCGAGAGAAAGCCATCCTTGATCGCCACCAGATAAATGTTCCTCGAGATTTTGTCGAAGAGGGGCTGGTGTTTTTCAAGGAATTTGACGATAGCGTCCATAACACATCCTTTCATGATTCCCGGGCACACAACGATTTATCCGGACTCAACCGTCGTCGTCCCCGTTTGTATCCACTTATGTAAGTGAATACGTTCTTGTGCGAAATGTAATATCATTTGCGCGATTTGTCATAACCAATTCTTTTTCCGCTTTGTCGATATGTCAAGAATTCAAATACTTATTCGGTGAACGGTAGTTGATTAATTTAAGGTTTTCCCAGCTAAAGGCTATTTTTCCGAGCAATACAATAAGCTTGCAACCGTTCACCGATTGGATATAACATATTGAATATATTGTTGTAACAATATTAGAGACAATGTCACAAGCCTGTCGTTCTAGTCAAAGGAAGTAACAATGCCCAAACGATTACTGAACATGGCCGCATCCGATTTTGCCGCCACGTCACCCATGGATCTAAAACAGGCAATTCTGGCTTCCGAGGGACGTACCATCATGGCGGAAAACGTACCCTCTTCCCAATTTCTCGGCGGCGTTACTAATGCAGAAATCGAACGTGCTGCAGGTGCCGACCTGCTTCTGTTTAACGCGCTCGATGTGTTCGATCCAGTTATTGCCGGTATTCCAGATGATCTCAATGAAAACCCGGTCACTTGGGTGAAGCGAGCATGCGGAAGGCCCATTGGCGTCAATCTGGAGCCAGTTGATAACGAGGCAGAGATGTCTGAATCCCGAACGGAAATCCCCATGGGTCGTCGCGTCTCTCCCAAGACCTTAGAAAAGGCTAACGAACTCGGATTTGATTTTATCTGCCTGACGGGCAACCCTGGAACCGGCGTCTCCAACGATGCAATCGCCCATTCGATTAAACTCTCCAAAGAGCATTTCAATGGCCTGGTCATAGCCGGAAAAATGCATGGAGCGGGCGTTGCGGAACCTGTCATGACGCTCGAAATTGCGCGCAAGTTTGTTGACCTCGGCGTCGATATCCTTCTCGTGCCCGCCCCCTACACCGTCCCTTGCTTCCAAGAAGCAGACCTGCGCGCCATCGTAGACTTTGTACGATCCCACAACGTAGGCAAGTCAATTGAAGATAAGGTTCTCGTCATGGCGGCGAACGGGACGAGTCAAGACTCCTGCGACAGCGAGACCATTAAGAAAATAGGCCTTGCAGCAAAAGCAGCCGGCGCTGACCTCCAACATATCGGGGACTCCATGAACGGTATTTGCCTGCCCCAGAATATCTTCACGCTCGGACAAGCCCTTCGTGGATACAGGCATCAGATCGTCATGCTGAGCCGCTCTGTGATACGTTAAGGTTACCTTGCCCACGTTACATCCCGACTGAGGCAACCATCAGGTATAACCAACATGCAAACTGAGGCTCTAATGCTCGATACACACGAAAAACGGCCACTCTATTTACAGCTCACCGACGCGCTGCTCAAGCAGATCGTCGATGAATATCAAGCAGACGATAAACTTCCGACAGAAATGGAACTCTGCGACGAATACGCCGTAAGCAGAACAACCGTCCGACTTGCCATGAGTGAGCTGGAGCGTCGTGGAAGTATCTATCGAATCCAAGGTAAGGGATCGTTTGTTGCACCGAAACGCGTTAGCGAGCTCAATTCACTTTTAGACTTTGACTTTGCAAGCCATTGCGATGGCGTTGATCCGGATGCCATCACCAAACATTTCGGCGGCCTCACATCAGGTCGTCCAATTTCCGTAATGATGCTCCAACAATTTGGATGTCAAAGTCGCGATGAAATTCAGCGTCTTGAATTGACCTACGAACTTGAAGGCAGCTTCATAGGCGCTGATACGTTCTTCATTTCAAAGTCGCGCGTTCCGAATAACCAGTTAGATTTTCAGGCATTTAGCAGAATCATGGACGACTTGTCCAAGTCTATCCAATCTGTTAGGGAAAGCTATAGAGCACGTCAGCTTAGCGATTCCGAAGCCAGTAATTATGGTGTTGCAAAACTTCCGGTCATCGAACTGACTCATTATGCTTACGACTCCGGAGGCAAACTGATCTCAATTGTCTGCCGCACCGTCTTAACTGGGCGAATCCCTTATCAAAACTTTATTTTCAAGTCCTAATGTTCTTTTTCTTTTGTCTCGATCTGTAACACGTAGCCGAGTTTTTAAGTCCCAACCGTTACAGATCGAGACAAACAAGGTAGGCCCCGCCGAATTGTCTCAATCTGTAACATCTGGTTGGTAGTTTCACCCCTACCTGTTACAGGTTGAGACGATTTGATAGTGGAGTCCTTATTTGCGCGTCATATCGCGTAGCGCTGACGCGCTGGTTTCCACAATGACAGGAGGTAAAAGTCCTCCCGCATCACCCGTTGGCAATCCCGTAGCGATAACTAGCAAATAACCTGCGTGTGTTCCTCGATGGCGGCACGATCCTCGGCGGCGATGCCCGGCTCGCACACCACGGCGTCCAAATTGTCCAGGCGGCAGAAGGTGTAGAAGTCGCGCTTGCCGATCTTGCTGGAGTCGGCGATCAGATAGCGCGAGTCGGCCTTGCTAAAGGCGAGCTGCTGGATGCGGCCCTCTTCCATATTGGATGTAGACACGTCGCCGTCCAGAATGCCGTTGGCACCGATAAACGCCGCGTCGATGCCCAGCGCACGCAGGGTATCCTCGGCCGTTGGTCCCACAAAAGCGGCGGTGCGGCGACGGTACATGCCGCCCACCAGGCACAGGTCGCAGTCTTCGCGCGCCTCGAGCAGGTTAAACACCGAAAGCGAATTGGTCACAATGCGCAGGCGAAACGCCGGCAGCATCGAGGCCATCTGCTCAACCGTGGTGCCCGTGCCCAAAAAGATGGTCGAGCCTTCCTCGATAAGCTCCACAGAACGGCGCGCAATCTGCAACTTTTCCTCGGCATGCTTCGTGCGCTTTTCGCTGTGCGAATACTCATGGCGCAGCATAGCGTGGGGACGGCCCTGTGCACTGCGGGCGCCGCCGTGCACGCGCTCGATCTCGCCCAGGCTCGCCAGCTCCTCAAGGTCACGACGAATCGTCATATCCGAGACGCCCAGTGCATCCGAAATCTCCTTGACCGAGACCGTGCCCTGCTCTTCGAGCAGCTGACGAACCCTATCCTGTCGCTCTGCCTTAATCACGATGAATCCTCGCCGTTCTTTGCGCGCATGTCATTCAAACAGTAACGAACAAATTGTATCAGACTCGTACGCGTCAAAAATGAACGCTCGCACAGCTCCAATCATCACTTTTTTGAGAAAAATACCCCCTGCTTTAGTGGGATGTAGTGATAATCTCGCCTGTTCGCGCTACAGTTTGTCCGAAATACCTCGATGTTAGGAACCAAATGATCACTTCCGAGCTATTCGGCACCGCGCCGTGCGGTACCCCCGTTCATCGTTACACCCTCAACGGGCCCGAGATCTGCGTTCGCATTATGGACTATGGCGCCACCGTGTTGGGCATCGACGTGCCCGACATCCCCGGCAACGTGCGCGATGTGGTGCTGGGCTTCGATAAGCTCGAGGATTACTTTGACAACCCCGCTTGCTTTGGCGCGACCATCGGCCCCGTGGCCAACCGCACCGCGGGCGCCACGATCACCATCGACGGCACGGACTGGCATATGCCCGCCAACGAGGGCGTCAACAACCTGCACAGCGATCTTGAGCATGGTCTGCACAAGCGCGTATGGGATGTTGAACTCGACGAGGCCCACAATGCCGTGCGCATGACCACCTCGCTTAAGGATGGCGAGCTTGGCCTGCCCGGCAACCGAACCTTTACGGCCGTGTTTACCGTTACACGCACCGGCGTCTTTCGCATCGAGTATGGCTGCGAGAGCGACCGCGCCACCTACGTGTCCATGACCAACCACACGTACTTTAACCTTGCCGGCCATAACGCCGGCAAGGACTGCGAGCACTTCTTTGTTGCCAACGCTGCCAACTACCTGCCCATCAACGAGCAGAACATCCCCACCGGCGAGATCGCTCCGGTTGAGGGCACGCCGTTTGATTTCCGTGAGCTGCGCCCCGTCGCGCCCGGCATGGAAGCCGACGACCCGCAGATTAAGCAGGCACGCGGCTACGACCACTGCCTGTGCATCGATGGCTATCAGTACAGCCGCAACCTGCGTCGCGCCCTGCATGTCGAGGAGATGTGGACCGGCCGCGAGCTGGATTACTACACCACCGCACCGGGCGTTCAGCTCTACACCGGTAACTGGCTGGGCGACGAGCACGCCAAGGACGATGCCAACTATGGTTGGGGCGCCGGCTTTGCCCTCGAGGCAGAGATGTACCCCGACACGCCGCACCAGCCGCTGTTCCCGCAGGGCATTGTGGGCCCGGGTCACCCCTACAGCAATGTGATCGAATACCACTTTATGAGGCACTAAGCCCACAACGCAACATATCGCACAGCAGCGCCCGCCGGCACCACTGCCGACGGGCGTTTTGCTGCCTAGTCATTGGGGACGTTCTTAAATGACTAGCTGGATGGGGTCAGGATTGGAGCTGGGGAGATAGCGGATTTCTAGTTCTATGCCGAGCTTTTGCAGCTCTTTGAGGGCGGCGATGTCCGCATCGTCTATGGCGACCGCGGGCGTTACAGAGCGTTTGCCTTCCCCTGCCTGCATATGACCAATGCTGATCTTGGTGATCGGCACACCGCCCTTAACCAGCGCGAGCGCATCGGAGGGTGAGGCCACCATGATCAGAATCAATTGGCGAGGCGTTGCGGTATGAATGACGTCGATGGTCCTTTGCACCGAGAAAAACCGCGTCCAAACGCCTTCTGGCGCCGCCACCCTCATGGGTGCCCATTGGCGCGAATCTGCCGCGATCTCATCGTTGACGATTAGGACAAGGTTGGAACCCACGGCTTCGTTCCACAGCTCAACGTCTTGTCCGTAAATGAAACGGTCGTCGATGCGTGCGAGAAGAATCTTGGGTTGAGTCATCGCTGCCCCATTCTGTTTGAGACCCGTAAGAGCAAGACATCGCGTCTCCAATATTAGTGCATTTAAAGTGAGAAAAGCCGTCAGAACACTTGCGCGGATTTGCGATGTCCCGTATCATAGACAGCCGTTGACGCCTCAGTTGCGCCATCACATGGCCGCCAGCGTAGCTCAGTTGGTAGAGCACCGCTCTCGTAAAGCGGGGGTCACCGGTTCGAGCCCGGTCGCTGGCTCCATTGCACAAGATAGCCGCCTTCGGGCGGCTTTTTTGTTGCTGATTTCGGGCGCGCTTCCGCCAATCCAAGCACAACGCCGCCGGAAACTCTCCTACTCAACAAAAGCCCCGCCAACCGCAATCCCCAAAGGAACCGCGTTCAGCGGGGCCCAAGCGAGCTCCCCCAAGGGATAACGCTCGCAACACGAACAGCTCAGCCGAGCAGCGCGCTACTCCTCCCAGTAAGCATCTGCAAGCAGCTTAAAGCAAATCTTCTTGACCGGCTGCGCGCCATCGCCCTGGAACTCGAGCGTGGGCATGTGAGGCTCGCCGGCAACAAACAGCGCAAACTTGTCGTCAGCAAGATCGCCGGCGATCGAGGCGTCGGAATCGACCAGATCGTAGTCGTCCTTCTCGTCAAACTCCTGAACCAGCGTCAGGCTGCCCGTGGCAACCTTAAAGGCCTCGCGACCCTCGACGTCGATCTGCAGGTCGTGATAGCGCTGATGCGTCTCATAGTGAGCCTCGGCTTCGGGACGCGTCGTGGGAGCCATGACGTTCGCAAAGACCTTGTCGCCCAGAATCGGATGGCTGCCGACCTCGAGCTTCGCCGGATCGTTCTCCTCGAGCCAGTCGATCAGCACGTCGAGGCCCTTGAGCATTCCACGGTACTCCTCGATATCGCCCAATGCACCGTAAATCATCTAAATCCCCTCTCGGATCGTTTCTTTGGCGGCTACTCGGCAAACGCATTACCGACGCTGTTGCCACCCACATGCGTCTCGACCAGGGTAAGGTCGGGATTGAACACGACAGTGTCGGCGTCGCGCCCCGGCATAATGCTACTGCACTTGTCGTCGACATGAGCTGGCAACCGATGCCGGGGCCGCAGCACAAGCTCCTACAGCTCGGTCACGACAACGCCGTTGTAAACCTCGTCCCAACGATCCATAACCAAGTGGCCAGTCATGGGATCCATGGCATTGAGCTTGCCGCAGGTGTTGGCGGTACGCAGCACCGTCTCGTCGTCGGCTCCGGCAGCAATCGCATGTGCGAAGCCGGCAATGGTCGAATCGCCAGAGCCCGTAGCGTTAACGGCGGGGATATCGGGGGTCTTGGCGCGGAACGCACGGCCGTTATGGAAACCAACGGAGCCGGCAGCGCCCATGGATACGACGACCCAGGGGATATCGGAGAAGCGGGCGTCAGAAGCGAGCGCGGCGCGGAGCTCGTCCACATCGTCGGTGGTAAAGCTCGTGCCCAGAAGGCCGTTGATCTCGGTCAGGTTAGGCTTGACCAGCTCGGGCTTAACCTCGGACTTGAGCGCAGCCTCGAGCGAGGCACCCGAGGTATCGAGCAGCACCTTGGCTCCGGCGTTCTCGGCAATGCCCGTGATCTTGGCGTAGTAGTCCGCCTCGACGCCGCGGGGCAGCGAACCCGAGATGGTGACGACGTCGGCCTTACCTGCAAGCTCGGTAAACTTGGCGGTAAAGGCATCGAGCTCCTCGGGGGCAATTGTCGGGCCGCTCTCGAGCAGCTCGGTCTGGTTGCCGGCGTGGAGAATGTTGAGGCAAATTCGAGTCTCGCCCTTGATGGGCACAAAGTCGTTGTTAATACCGTTGGCGTCCATGAGCTCAGCCATGTAGGCGCCCATGTGGCCGCCGAGCAGACCTGTTGCCACAACGTCGTCGCCCAGCTGACCCAGCACACGGGCCACGTTGAGGCCCTTGCCGCCAGCGGTCTTTTCGGGCGTCACACGGTTAACGTCGTCGATAATGAGCTCATCGAGCTGATAGCGCGTATCGACAGACGGGTTCATCGTAACGGTGAGGATCATTTTTAGCTCCTTATCTCGCAGGCTCCTTGTGCCTCGCGATACGAGTCGACAAAACGGAATTACAGAATCTCAATCGTGAACGAGCGAACGACGGTCTCCTTGGGCTTGGCGACAAGGCAGCCGCGCTTATGCTCAAGCACGTCGTCCTCATCGGAGCAGGTCGAAAGGCCGCCCCAGGGCTCAACCGCCACAAAATCGCCCTCGGGCTTGCTCCACACAATGAGATATGGGAAGCCCTCAAAGCTCAGGCGGACGCCCTTGTCCTCGCCCTTTTTGGAAAGCGTGACCTGACGGCTCTCGAGCACGTCAAAGATGGTCTCCGCAAAATCGAAGAGCTCATGCGACAGAGGCAGTGTCTTTCCCACCATGGGGTTCTTGGAGCGGTTGGCAACGTCAATCAAGCCAGTCGAAGGGACAGCGGTGCAGAGCTCCGCAGCCTCGTCCTTCTCAAAGCGCAACTCGTAGTCCGTATAGGCCTCGCCCTCATCGAGCGGACACCTAAAGCCGGGATGACCGCCGATAAAGAACGGCATGTCCTCGGTTCCCTCGTTGGTCACCTCATAGGAGACGCGCACAGCAGCGTCCTCGAGCGTATAACGAGCGACAAGCTTAAACGGATACGGATAATCGCTCAGCAGCGCGGCGTTATTCTCCGAAGCCAGGCACATCACCAGCTCGTTTTCGCCTTGGCTCAGCAGCTTCCACTCCTGTTTGCGCGCAAACCCATGGCGGGCGAGCTTCACATGATGTCCGGCAAACGTCATGGCGCTGTTATCGCGCAAGCCTCCGCAAATCGGAAAGCAGACCGGCGCCTGACCGGACCACACTGCGGGATCGCCCTGCCACAAGTACTCGCGACCTCCGGCCTCAATCGAGGTAAACGAACCACCGGCCGTGGACACCTTAATAGAAATCGAATCGTTGGAGAGAGCGTATTCCATTGTCCATCCTTTCGAACAACTGCTTTTTGCTCGCAAG
Source organism: Collinsella aerofaciens (assembly GCF_027679495.1). Lineage (GTDB taxonomy): Bacteria > Actinomycetota > Coriobacteriia > Coriobacteriales > Coriobacteriaceae > Collinsella > Collinsella aerofaciens_AK. The sequence goes on along the minus strand of NZ_JAQEKC010000001.1, from coordinate 154,783 downwards.
AACCCGTCTCGGCCCTGACCAAAGGACAAACCCGCACGTTCATCGATGCGTCCGGTTTCCCAGGCATGCAACGGGGTACCATACAGACATTGATGCAATTACAGCTGAAAGGCCTTCTTATGCGAACCATCATCCTTTATGCCTCACGCCACCACGGCAATACGAAAAAGCTCGTGGACGCCATCGTTGAGGCACACCCCGAAATCGATACCCTCGACGTGAAGTCACTCGGTAAAAACGAGTACCCCGACCTGCACGAATACCATCTGATCGGCGTCGCCACGGGCATTTATTACTCCGAGATCGACAAAGATATGGCGCGCGTGCTCACGAACGTGCTGCAGCCGCAGGACAAGGTGTTTGGCCTTATGACCTACGGTGGCAAAAACAAGTGGTACGGCAAGGATATCGATGGCATCTGCCGCATGAGGCAGGCCATCTTTATGGGTGTCTACGGCTGCCCCGGCTTTGATACGTGGGGGCCGTTCAAACTCACCGGCGGCGTCCAGAAGGGACACCCGACCGCTGAGGAAATTAAGGGCGCCGTCGACTTCTTCGACAAGATCGAAGACGAGTATGGCGACATCATCGTCGAAGAGTACGCCAAGCGCGAGAAGCGTCTAGCATACGAAAAGGAGCATCCCGCGGGGGGTCTTGTGGCCGGCGTCAAGCGCACGGCAAAGAAGATCGTTAACAAGCTGTAACTGTTAAGGTGCTTTTGAGCGTTTAACCCATACGGCGGGTCCGAGCAGATTCGGGCCCGCCGTCTTTTTCTATCGTTAATCGGTAAAGGCGTTGCCGACGCTCTGGCCGCCAACATACGTCTCGACGAGGGTGAGCTCATGGTCGAACACGACAAAGTCGGCGTCGCGACCTGGCATGATGCTGCCGCACTTATCCTCGATGTGCGCAGAGCGAGCCGGCACCTCGGTTGCCATGCGAATGGCGATATCAGCGCTGGCGATGCCCCAATCGACAATGTTCTTGACGCCCTGGGCAAGCGTGAGCACCGAGCCGGCAATGCTTTTGCCGTCGGCGAGCCAGCACAGGTTGTCCTTCATGATGACGTCCATGCCACCACTGGTGTAGCTGCCCTCGGGCATGCCGCCGCAGCCCAGGCAGTCGGTGATGAGCACCGTGTGCTGCCAGCCCTTTGCCTGCAGCAGTGCCTTGATGGCGGCAGGGTTTACGTGCTTGCCGTCACAGATGATCTCGGCGTAGGTCTCGGGCGTGGACATGGCAGCGCCCACGACACCGGGCTCACGGTGATGCAGACCGCGCTGGCCGTTATAGGTATGCGTAAAGCAGCTGGCACCGGCATTGATAGCGGCGATGCATTCATCGTAGGTGGCGTCGGAGTGACCGATGCTGGTCACCACGCCCTTGGCGTTCAGAGCAGCCGCATAAGCAGCGGCACCGTCGCGCTCGGCGGCCATGGCGCTCTTAACGATGCGACCGCCCGCAGCCTCCTGCCACTGGTCGAAAACCTCCTCGGAGGGGTCAATCAGGTAAGCGGGGTTCTGCGCGCCCACGTGCTTCATGGTAAAGAAGGGGCCCTCCAGGTAGATGCCCTGAATGCGGGCACCGCAGAAGTCGGGGCCGCGGCCCTCGTCCGCCTTGGCGATAGCAGCGCAGGCGTCCTTGATCTGTTCGATGCCATCGGTGAACGTCGTGGGCAGCCAGCTGGTGGTACCGCGACGGGCGAGCTCGGTTGAGCTGATATCGATGCCCTCGGGATCGTTATCGGTAGTTGAATGGTTGTAGAAGCCATGGATGTGAGTATCGACCATACCCGGTGCGATCCACGATCCCGTGTAGTCCTTGATCTCGCAAGAGGGCTTGTCGGCCTGCCAGGCGCCAAAAACGCCATCCTCGACCATAAGATAGCCGCCCAGTTGCGGGCCTGCCGGCAAGAAGAACTTGTCAGCCTTAATTGCGTACGTGCTCATATGCACTCCTCGCTTCTAAAGCAGTTGACTGTGGTAATGCTTATACCCAGCTCACGTAAAACAAAAAGCGCCCGCCCGCCGTTATGAGCGGACGGGCGCCCTTACAGGGGGACGCGATTAAGCGGTGAAGGGGTGAATCGTCACGCCCTTAACCACGCGGTTGACCGTGCCGGTGGGGCTCGGCGTATCGGGCGTGTTGCCCACGCGGACGGTGTTGAGCAGGCTGATAGCCTGGGCAAACATCACGAACGGCAGGGCAAGGTAGCCCTCGGGAAGCGCTTCGTAGCCCTTAAAGGTGAAGGACTCACCCTCATAGACGGTAGCACCTTCCTGCTGAACGGCGACGGTGTGCTGAGCGATCTCGTCGCCGCCGATCTCGTTGAGGATGTCGATATCGTACTGACGGGTGTAGGCGTCGTTGTTGACGAACACGAAGACGAGCGTCTTATCGTCGACGAAGGACTTAGGTCCGTGACGATAGCCCATGGAGGTGTCGTAGGAAGTAGCGACCAGACCGTGAGCGAGCTCGAGGATCTTGAGCTGGCTCTCCTGAGCAAGGCCACCGAAGGAGCCAGAACCCAAGTAGGTCACGCGGTTGAAATCGCCAGCCAGGTAATCGGCGATCTCGGGCTCACGGGAGATGACCTCCTCGCCCATCTTGGCAATCGTCTCGACCCACTCGGCCTTCTGCTCGTCAGAGGCAGTGTCGAAAATAAGGGTGGAGAGCAGGGTCATGCAGGAATAAGAACCGGTCATGGCGAAGCCCTTGTCGTTGGCGCGCGGAATGAGCAGCGTCAGCGCATTGGGATCATCGGCAGACTCGACGGCAAGCTTGCCCTCGGGAGCGCAGGTGATGTTGAGGAACTTGACGTTGTGGACGAGCTCCTTGGCAACGGCAACGGCGGCAAGGCTCTCGGGGCTGTTGCCAGAGCGGGCAAAGGAAACCACGAGCGTGGGATCCTCGGCGCGCAGGAAGTCGCGCGGGGCGCTCACGATGTCGGTCGTGGCGATGGGCTTAAAGTCGTAGAGATCAGTGTTGCCAGCGTGACGCAGGTACGGGGCGCAGGTATCGCCAACGTAGTCGGACGTACCGGCACCGGTGAAGACAACGGACAGACGACCCTCGCCCATAGCGCGAGCCTCGGCCAGGAAGGCCTCGATGGCCTCCTTGTTCTCGCGATAGATGCTGAGCGTATCACGCCAAAGCTCGGGCTGCTGAGCAATCTCGGCCGTGGTGATCTGGGCGCCGAGCTCGGTGAGCTCCTCGACACTCTTCTCGAACATTTCTAATACCTCTCTCTAGAAGTAATCCTCTGACGTGCAATTATACACTTCGGTTGGTTATCTGGTAGTAACCAGTTAAATGCAAAGAATCACCATATGGAAACGATGCGAGCACTAGTTACTGCGCTGGTGGTAAACCTTGTATTTAAACTGATCGGCACGAGCAACCGAGAGTGTGTACTCCACTACCTCGTTTGACTCGTTATACGTAGTCCTGACCAAATCGAGCACAGGCGAGCCCTCGACAATTCCCAAAAGGTGGGCATCGGTGGGACGGGCTATGCTCGCATAGAACTCCTCTTCGGCCACGCGAATCTTTTGCTGAAAGTCCTGCTCAATCACATCGTAAAGCGGCTTACGCTCCAGCAGCGGTCGCTTTAGGGACAGAAATTGACGAACCGGTAGATAGCTGCGTTCGACCATCATGGGCATGTTGTCGGCAGAGCGAAGGCGCTTGAGCTTAAAAATGCGATCACCGATGCGCAATCCCATATGCTCGGCCAGATTCTTATCGGCCTCCATCTCGCAAAACTCGAGAATCGTGGTCTCGGGTTCTCGACCCATCGCGCGCATCTGCTCGGTAAAGCTGTAGGACTGCATAAGATTGGTTGCTTTTGCCGAACGGTCGGTCACAAAGGTACCGCGACCGTGCTGCCGAACCACCAGTCCTAAACGCTCCAGTTCCTGCAGAGCCAGGCGTACCGTAGTGCGCGAGAGACCATAGCGCTCCGAAAGTTCGCGCTCGGAAGGAATCATGTCACCGGCGCGATATTCATGGTCAATCTTTTCGGTCAGAATATCGACCAGCTGATCGTACAGCGGTTGCTTACGCGCTCCGATCGCCATCCTATCCTCCCTTTTGCTCGATTTCGGCTAACTACCTAGGGTGTTATGCATTATCTGTCTGCCACACCCGAATCATTAAGAAAACAAAAGCCGCGCGCTCTTTCGAGCACGCGGCTTTTAACATACACATGGCTTAAGGGGTCGGGGTGTGAGCCGCGTAGGGACACACCCCTCAAGCTAGAGCCTTACCAGATGCTCGGCCAGAGACCAAGCGGGCCAGCGCCCAGGATGCCAAGGACGAAGAGCAGGAGAATGCCCTTGGTCGGGGTCCAGCTGTGCTTAGCGAACATGTAGTAAAGCAGCAGCGTAAGCATAAGCGGGACGAGCTTCGGGACGATGGTGTTGAGGGTGTCGGCAACAGAGAAGTTGACCGGATCCTCGGTAACGGTGCCGTAGGTCACGGACTCCATGCCGTTACCCAGATCGGTGACGCCGCACTCGACAGCGTTGCCGTCGGCATCGGAAGCGGTAAGGGCGTTGCCGTCCTTATCGGTCATGGCGATGGTACCGGCCTCAGCGGTCTCGGTATCGATGCCCTCCATACCGGTGAAGTTCTCGGCCTCCTTCTCGGAGACGATCACGGTAGTAGCGGAGAGACCACGGGTGGTGCCGTTGGGGATCTGGAGGTTGATCTGGGTGCCACCCATGGTGACGACCAGGCAACCGACGACGAAGACGCCCATGATGGAAGCGGCACGCGTGAAGGCCTGCATGTTGGCGGTCAGAGCGTCAATAGCGCTGGTGCCAAGCTTGTAGGACCAGTTCATGAGCCAGAAGCGCAGAGCGAACTGGACGACGTTGAAGATCACCAGGAAGATGATCGGTGCAGCGGCGTTGCCGTTGATGGCCATGTTGGAGGTGATGCCGGCCGTGATAGGCACGAGCGTCAGCCAGAACAGGGCGTCACCGATACCACCGAGCGGGCCCATTGCGGCGACGCGGACGGCGCGGATCGTGGGGATGTCAACCTTGTTCTGCTCGAGCGAAAGCACGATGCCCATAACAAAGGTGACAAGGAACGGGTGGGTGTTGAAGAACTCCAGGTTGTGGCTCATGGAAGCCGCGAGGTCGTTCTTGTTGGTGTGGATCTTCTCCAGACCGGGGATGATGGAGTAGAGCCAGCCAGCGGCCTGCATGCGCTCGTAGTTGAACGATGCCTGCAGGAAGCAGGAGCGCCAAGCCATCTTGTTGAGGGTCTTCTGGTCGAGCTGCGGAGCAGGAGTGAGATCCTCGTAGTGCTCCGGGATCACATACTCATTAGATGCCATCTTCGAAGTCACCTCCGTCAGAAACAGCTGCACCCTTCAGCTCGGTCTGCTGCTGGAAGTCCCAGAAAGCGATGCCGAAGCCGATGAGAGCGAGGATGAGCAGAGCAGGGGTTGCCAGCGAATCGTTGGCAACGGTGATGAGCGCGAGGCCAAAGCCCATGAGGAAGAAGCCCCACATATCGCGGTTCATCATAACCTTGAGCAGGACGGCGAAGCCGACGAAGCGCATCATGCCGCCTGCAGCGGACAGACCGGTCTGCAGCCAAGTCGGGATGGCGGAAGCGATGGTCTGACCAATGGTAGCGCCAGCGATGAAGAACAGGGTGACGACGACAGCGAAGATCAGGCCGAGCAGAGCCATGGCGAAGTAGTTCAGGCGCTCGATGCCCTTGGTGTCCGCGTTGTGAGCCATGTTATCGGCCGTGGACATAAGCGGGGACATAAGCGTGAAGACCAGGGTAACGCCGAGCTGGCCAAGCAGAGCGAACGGAATGGCGAGACCGACTGCCGCGTTGGGCTCGAGGCCCGTGGCGATAGCGAGAATGGCTGCCATGATGCCGCCGATGACGGCGTTAGGCGGCTGAGCGCCTCCGATCGGCATGTTGCCGATCGTCATGAGCTGATAGGTACCACCCACGAGAAGACCGGTGTTGAGGTCGCCAAGGATAAGACCGATGACGGCGCCGGTGACGATGGGCTGATAGAGAGACTCGAGGAAGTCAAACTGGTCGATTGCCGCGATGAACGTGACGACGAAGACCAGAGCGATCTGGATGATCGAGTATTCCATCTTGCTCCTCCTTTCAAAATGTATGTACGCACTTTGGATTTCACGTACAGAACGTCAGGGTTTCACTCCTGACAACGTGGATCACGAGGATTACGAGAAGAGCTTGCTCGTGTCCTCAACAGGCGTGCTCGGAACGCGCCTGATCTCCAACTCCACCCCCAATTCCTGCAGCTCTTTAAACGCAGCGACATCCTCGTCGTTAACTGCGACGGAGGTGGCGACTTGGCGCTTTCCTTCCGACATGTGCATGTTGCCGATGTTTACCTTCTTTATAGGCACACCGCCCTTGACGAGCGTAAGCACGTCTTCCGGTGTTTCGGCCACGATGAAGATCTTCTGGCGCGGGCTCGCCTTGCCAATGACGTCGATGGTCTTCTGCAGAGAGAAGAAACGCGTAGCGACGCCGGCGGGAGCGGCCATCTTCATGAGGTTCTGGCGCATGGTGTTGGACGCCACGTCGTCGTTGGCGACGAGGATGAGGTTGGAGCCCAGGGTGGAGTTCCACTGGGTGGCAACCTGACCATGAACCAGTCGGTTATCGATGCGGGTAAGAAGAATGTTGGGTTCTGCCATGTTGATCAGCTTCCTTTCGTTATTTGCTGACGACAGTTACTTGATCTCCTGAATCGCGTAACGCGAAACATCTACGACGGCTCCGGATCGGACTTTGATCTGGACCTTCTCGCCTTCGATGCCTTTGACGGTTCCGTAGATACCGCCGGCGAAAAGAACCTCTTGACCCGGCTTGAGCTCGGTGTGCAGCTCCTTGAAGTACTTCTGCTTCTTCTTCATGTTGATTTGCGACCAGATGGTGTAAATCAAGCCCATGATGACAAGCAGGCCTAAAAGGGCGACCGAGGAGCTCAGGACGTTGGCTCCGAAATCGGCCATTAGATGCCGTCCTCGTCGCCGAAGATATCCTCTTCGTCGGAGCCGGCAACGGATGCGACCGTCTGGGCGGTGATGCCCGTCTGGCCAACGGTCACGGCCTGCTCGCCAAGCTCGGCGAGCGTGGCGTTGCCGCGGAGGAACAGAAGCTCAATAACCATGGGAAGGTTGGTGCCGGTCAGAACCTCGACGTTGTCGACATCCTGGGCAATCATCATCGCCTGGTTGAACGGGGTGCCACCAAGCAGGTCGGTAAAGACGAGCACGCCATCGCACTCCTCGCGCATGGCGGTAATAGCGGCGCGGAGATCCTCACCGTAGGAAGCAGCCTGGTCGCCCTCAAAAGGAACGACGGTAAAAGCGGGCTGGTCGCCAGCAACCATAGCGATAGCGCTTGCGAGGCCGGGTGCGAACTGTCCATGACCGGTAAGAATAAAGCCAACCATTCAAATTTCCCTTCCGAAGGTGTGTACGATCTGAGTCCGATGATTTTCGGAAGCCAGCGGGCGCTCGCCCTTAAAGCTTCTTAGAAAGCGTACTTTGAAGACCAGTGGTTTCTAAACTGGTAGTAACCACGTGACGTGTTGTTGTCACTATATCACCCCAGAAGAGGTCGCTTTCGTTGATTCATACGGTAAAACGTTTTTGCACCGCTCACGGTGATAAATCGACCGTTTACCGGTCGTTAACACTTCTACCTGCGGTTTTGAAACCGTTCCGAAATGCTTTGGCAAAAGATCGGATCTTTTCCTGTGTCTAAACAACGCAGGGCGGCTAAAAATAGCGTGTAGAAAAATTGCAGGTCATTGTGAAGATATGTGAATTGGTCTTTTTGACTTAATACCAGTTAGAACCAGTTTTGAGATTATCGGTGAACGGTAGTTTTCGACCGTTCACCGGTTACTTGCAATCGTTTGCAGTCGTTTTCCCAGATGAATTAGGGAAACACAATGGAGCGCTTGCGCGATCAAGGGAAGTTTTGACATTTGTCCTCATCCCCCGCGCGCCAAACTCCGACACCCAAAATGAGCCATAGCTCTCGCTATTCGTCTCACAAACATTACTTACTCTAATCTGTAATTGTTTATCGTTTATCATTAAATATGATATAAGATACAAGTATCATCCAAGACATTGGTTGGAGGAGCTATGATCCGCTGGAACGTATCCAAATCGAATGAAGCCATCGACCGTGAACAGGCAATAGCCGATCTGAGGAAGCTCACTCGCATCTGCAAATGGGCCACAATCTGCACCACCGTGGCGCTCGCTCTGGGACTTCTCGCAGTCATTGCGATTGACCTTCTACTCGTATTGCCTAGCCTCTCCCAAGGGTCGTGTCTCCAATCCGTAGAACTTCAAGGCGGCGAAGGGCCGTGCCTGGCTATCGTCGGTACCGATGCGCAGACCCCACTTATGCTCGTCGCACACGATGGTCACACTGCCATAGGGAGCCTCTTGATGACATGCCTCGCGCTTACCATCGCGCTAAGCGTGCGCAGGCTTTTCTTAAACATTGAAAAGGAAGGCAGGCCCTTTGACCTTGAATGTAACCAGACACTTCGTCGAGTAGGACATTTATTCCTTATCGGCGGCGTTGCCGTGAGGCTTCTTGGTGCCGTAATCACGGGAATGATACTCTTAGGATTTGGCGGCAGCTTTACGGATGCGTTCGCCGGCCAGTTATTCGAGCCCTCCATGCTCTTTGCGGGCCTGATTATTTGCCTGATTGCCAGCATCTTCCGCTACGGGTATATCCTGCAAAAACAAGATGACGAGTTGCTCTAGGGGGAATCCATGATTATTCTGCGGCTTGACCGCATGCTCGCCGAACGCAAGATCTCATCCAAAGAGCTTGCGGGACGCGTGGGCATCTCCCAGGTCAATATGTCACGCATTAAGACGGGCAAGGTTTCTGCCATACGTTTTTCAACTCTTGACGCGATATGCCGGGCACTCGACTGCCAACCGGGCGATGTACTGGAATATATGCCTGACGATGAAGCCGATAACCTTTTTGGACTTAAAGATTGATAGGCATAATTTAGCCACCAGCGCCTAAACGCAAATAGCCCGCTAGAACAACATCCGTTCTAGCGGGCTTATCAGACTTTTTGGCTACGCACTCGGTGGCTCGGGCAGCCCTTACGCAAACAGGCCGTAGATGCTGATATTGGCCTTGGCGTAGAGGCCGTTGGCGTACTCGGTCCACTTGGAGCTGGCGCTCGAAGCCTGCGAGGAGTACTGCTGATAAGCAGTGTAGTAGGCGGTCATGGCCTGCTTATAGGTAGCGCTATCGGCCGTAAAGGCATCGTCGGCGAAAGCCTTAGCATAGGTGCTATCGGCGTCCTTCCAGGTGCCCTTTGAGCTATCCCACTCATCGCCGGCAAGGTTGATGATGTAGTCGGCGTAGTCCTTGCTCGCGGTCTCCTCGTTGCCGTCAGCAGGCTCGGTCGGGGCGGTCGGCATGCTTGCGGAGCTGTCGCCCACCTTCTTCTTGTAGAGCTTCTGCAGCGTCGCGGACTGACGGACGATCTGCTTGGCCTGGTCCTTGGACACGCCGTACTGCGTGGCCATGGTCTTGTAGTCGGAGGTGCCGATGGACTCCTCGGCGTACTGCTTCATTTCCTTGGAAGAGACGGTAATGCCCTCGTCCTCGGCAGCGTCCAGCAGAATCTGGTTGCGCACGTAGGACAGGATAACGTCGGCAGACGGAGCGGTGTAGTTGCCGTCGTCGTCCTTGACAGTATCGAGGCTGTATTGGCTCTCGATGGCCTCACGCGCGGTGATGTCGCTCTTCTTGCCGTTGTAGCTATAGCTTGCCACGGTCGAATCGAGCTGATCCTCGGTCAGGGTCGCCGAGCCGACGCCCTTGCCGCCAAAACCGCCATTGCCAATAAAGAAGCCGACCACCGCAGCGATCACGATGGCGACCACAAAGGCGGCAATCATCGTCTTCTTGTGCTTGGATGCGCGGTCGTTCGCGTCGGAGTCGTCGTCCTCGTCCTGCTCCTCGGGCATAAGGTTCTCGTCGGCGGCGTCGGCGGCGATCTTTGCCTCCAGGCGAGCGTCCTCCTCCTCGGCAGTCGTGCCGGCGGCGATATGTTCGGCAGACGTGCCGGCGACCAGGTCGATCTTCTCGTCCTCATCACCGTCGGGGCCTTCGCCGCGCTCGATGATCTGGATGCCGTCGATCTCGTCCTTCTCGTCCTTCTTTTGAATCAGACCCATATCAGTTACTCCTTGTTAGGAAACATAGTCCTCAATAGAATACGCCCGACAGAGCGCCGGGCGTATTGATTCTTAGGTTATACGCAAACACTTAAGTACTATTTAGGCGTTTGCAGCGTGCATACCTTAGGCCAGGTGCGCAATAACGGCATCGGCAAAGGCCTGCGTGCCCACCGCGCCCTCAACGGAGCCGGTCTGGGCACGACGCACGTCACCGGTAACCTGCTCGCCCTCGTCGAGCGTGGCGGAGACGGCGGCACGAATGCGATTGGCAGCATCGGTCTCGCCCAGGTGATCGAGCATCATCGCAGCAGAGAGGATCTCGGCCGTGGGGTTGGCGATATCCTGACCGGCGATATCGGGCGCGGAGCCGTGCGTTGCCTCAAAGATGGCGCAATCGGCACCGATGTTGGAACCCGGAGCCATACCCAAGCCACCAACCAGGCCGGCGCACAGATCACTCACAATGTCGCCGTACAGGTTGGGCAGCACCAAGACATCGAAGTCGTTGGGGTTCTGGACCAGGCCCATGCAGGTGGCGTCGACGATCTTGTCGTTGAACTCGATATCGGGATAGTTGGAGGCCACCTCGCGCGCTACGCGCAGGAACAGGCCGTCGGTCGCCTTCATGATGTTGGCCTTATGCACGGCCGTCACCTTTTTGCGGCCGCAGCGGCGGGCATACTCAAAGGCATACTCCACAATGCGGCGGCTCTTGGCGATGGAGATCGGCTTGATCGAGATCGCGGAATCGGCGGCGAAGGTCTTTTGGCCCGAACGCTCGACAAGCTGCGAGAGCTCCTCGACCTCGGCAGCGCCCTCATCGAACTCGATGCCGGCGTAGAGGTCCTCGGTGTTCTCGCGCACGATGACCAGGTCGACGTCGCGGAAGCGCGAGCCGTCGCCCGGCTGCGACAGGCAGGGGCGCACGCAGGCGTACAGGTCGAAGTGCTTGCGCAGGGCCACATTGACGCTGCGGAAACCCGTACCGACCGGCGTGGTGATGGGGCCCTTGATAGCAACCTTGGTCTCGGCGACCGCATCGAGCACGTGCTGAGGCAGTGGCGTGCCAAACTCGTCCATGACGCCGGCACCGGCCTCTTGGACGTTCCAATTGATCTGGACACCGGTGGCCTCGACCACGCGGCGCATGGCCTGCGTAATCTCGGGACCGATACCGTCACCGGGAATCAGGACTACATCGTGCGCCATAATCTGTTACTCCTCGTCTTCGGCGGCCTCAGATTTTTTAACGCTAGCACGCTTCTTCTTTTTGGAGAGATCCAGGCCAAAACGTTTAACAAGCATTTCGCAAATCTCGCTCGAACGGGCCTTGAGATAGCTGCCCTTACCGTTCTCGGCATCGAACTTAAGGCGCAGCGCAAGCTTCTCGGCAACCTCGGCGTCGATCTCGCCCTGGCAAAACTCGTACAGGCAACCGAGCATGTCGCGATACTCAAGGTCGCCGTGGTAGCACTGGATGGCCTCGTCCAGGATGGGCCAAGCCTCGCGCGAACGCTCGACACTCGTGGCACCCCACACGCACAGCAGGCGGAAGGCGGCATAGCGCAGCGTGGAGGAGATTTCGTCGAACAGTGCAGTCTCGGCGCCCTCAAAGGCATCGCCCAGCTGCTCAGGGCAGGTGGTGGCGAGCGCCGTCAGGGCATCGAGGGCCTCCCAGCGGGTCTGCGCCTCGGGGCGGTCGAGTGCCTCGATCAACGCGGGCACGCAGGGCACGACGCGCTGCGGATCGCGCTCGGCAAGCAGGTGCAGCACGCGGGCGGCAAACTGGCGGATGCGGCGCGTGGGGCAGCCGAGCTCCTGGACCAGACGGTCGACGGCGTTCTCGTTCTCCTCTGCCAGCTGAAGCTGTGCCAGCTCCTCGTCGGTGAGCTGTTCTTCCTTGTTTTCTGCCATAGTTACCTCTTCTTACTATTTCTTAGCGTGCTTGCCAGCACCCTTGCTGTCATCGGTGACCGAGATGAGCTGTCGGTCGGCCGCGCCATTGCGGCGTGCGCGGCGACGCTCCTCGGCATCGCCCGCGTCGGCGGCGGCGCGGTGAGCCTTGTTGACGTTAAAGACCTCGTCGTGCTTGCGCCACGGGCCGACGGACTCGCCAAAGCTCATCTTAAGACCGGCGATAAAGCCGCCGAGCCAGCCGATCGGCGCAAACTGCACCAGCGGGAACAGCGAGAACACCCAGGTCAGTAGGACGACTGCCGCCGCTCCTGCAAAATTGGCAATCCAGTAGTCGCGCTTGGTGATCACGCGCTTTTCGCACGCCCACTGGCCGCACAAAAAGCCAATGTAGATCGCAAAGAGAAAGAGCACCAGCGCTAGTACCACGAACGTCCAGCTCATGGGCGCTACTCCCCGTGATGGTGGCCGCAGCAGCACTCATGGCCGTCGTCATGGCCGTGGCCGCCGCAGCACTCGTGGTCCTCGCCATGGTGGTGGCCACAACCGCACTCATGGTCGTCGCCGTGCTCGCCGCAACCGCAGCCGTCCTCGTGAGCGCCATGCTCCTCGGGACGATACTGCGACCAGTCCAGACCGGCGGCGATGGCGTCGGCCTCCTCCTTATAGAGGACCGTGATGGCCTGGGTGCCCAGCTTGGCACCACCGATGGCGTCGAGCATGTCGTAGAGCGTAAAGGCCACGTCGGCGCCGGGCAGCGCAAGCTCGCGGTCGTCGGCATAGGCGAGTGCCAAGCGCAGGTCCTTAATGAAGTGCTCAACCATAAAGCCGGGCTTGTAGTCGCCGTCGAGCGCCTTGGGCGCCAGGCTCTCCATGGCGCCGGACTTGCCGGTACCGCCCAGGATCATCTGGCGGGTCTTCTCCAGGTCAAGGCCGCTCAGCTCGGCAAATGCCATGGCGTCTGCCATGCCGACCATGCAGGCGCCCAGTGACACCTGGTTGGCGAGCTTGGCAGCCTGGCCCTTGCCGGCGCCGTCGAAGCAGCAGATGTTGGCCGCAAAGGTGGAAAGGATATCGCGGACCGGCGCGATGTCGTTCTCGGTGGCGCCCACGATAGCCGTGAGCGTGCCGGCGATAGCACCCGACTCGCCGCCGGTGACGGGGCAGTCAAACGCCATGCGACCAGAAACCTGGGCGGCCTCGGCAATGTCACGGGCGAGCTCGGGCGAGCTCGTGGTGAGGTCGATCAGGACCGCGCCGGGCTTAGTGCACGCGAGCAGGCCGTCGCCCGCCAGGTAGAGCTCCTCGACCTCGGAGGGATAGCCCACCATGGTAAAGACGACATCGGCGTTAGCCGCGGCATCGGCCGGCGTATCGGCCCAAACGGCACCGTGCTCGATAAGCGCGGCGGCCTTGGACTTGGTGCGGTTGTTGACCGTGACGGAATAGCCGGCGTCCAGAATGTGGCCGGCGATGGGGGCACCCATAATTCCGGTGCCGATAAATGCGACAGAGAGCTTGTTTGCCATGAAACCTTTCCTTTTGGGTTGGGTGTTATTACCAGGTTGAATACTCGGTGCCAGCGTTTGGGCTGTAGTTGGGATCGATTACGGCCGCAGCGCTTGCCTACTGACCGCGCACACGGCGCGCGATGCGGTCGGAAAGCGACGCCTTGTCGGCGCGGTTCTTACCCCAAAACGCGCAGGCCACCATGCCGGGGCCCACGTGCGAGCCAATGGTGGGACCCACGGAGCTGCGAATGATCGTAACGTCGGCGCAGCCCTCCTCCTTGCGGATGGCGGCTTCGAGCCAGTCGCCGTCCTTTTCGGCATCGGCCGTCATGATGGCGATGGGCATGGTGCGGTCGGGCACGTAGTTCTCGCGGAACGACTTGAGGATGGACTTGAGCGCCTTCTTGCGGCCGCGGTTGACGCCGATCAGCGACAGCGAGCCGGCCAGGTCGTAGGAGAGCTCGGGCTTGACGTCGAGCTTTGCCGTGAGCTGCGCCGCCGCGGGAGGAATGCGGCCGCCGGCAGCCAGTGCGTCGAAGCTCTCGAGCGTAAAGTAGCCGTGCACGTAGGTCTTTGCCTCGTTTGCCCAATCGACCAGCTGCTTGGCGGTCAGTCCCGCCGAACGCTGGCGCACGGCCTCGAGCGCCAAGAGCGCACCGGTCGCGCAGGGCAGAGCGTTGTCGACCACGTAGAGCTCAAAGTTGGGATACTCGGCGCGCACGACATCTGCCGCCTGGCACGCGGAGTTGTAGCTCGACGACAGCGCCGAGGTAAAGCACAGGTAGACCGTGGGCGTGCCCTCTTTGGCGCACTCGGTAAAAAACTCGATATAGCGACCGAGCGACACAGCCGAGGTGGACACGCGGGCACCGGCGCGCATGCGGTCGTAGAACTCCTTAGGGCTCATGCTCGACCAGATGTCGTCTGTGCGCTCCTCGCCATCGATAATGAAAGGGAAACCCAGGATATCGACATCGAGGTTCGCGGCGACCTCGGGGCTAAAGTCGCAGCAGGTATCGACGACGATGCGGCAACGGTTCGAATGACCGGCGGATGCGGCCTTGTCCATCAAAGCGACTCCTTACGTAAAAAGGCGGCCACCCGCATGGGATGGCCGCCAACCGTTAACTCATGCAAGTTAACGTATTTTACTCGTCAAGTGTTTCGATGCGGGGCTTGATGATGCCATATCCACCATTCTTACGGTGATACACCACATTGATGAGACCGGTCGTCGCGTTCTCGAACACGTAGAAGTCGTGGCCCAGCAAATCGGTCTGCACCAGCGCCTGCTCCTCGGTCATCGGGGTGACATCGATGACCTTCTCGCGGACGAGCAGGTCGTCGTCCTCCTCGGGCAGCAGCAGGTCGGCCAGATCCTCAACGCGCTCGACCGGCGCGACATCCGCGGCACTGGCACCACCCTGGCGGTTGTCCACGACCTTGGTCTTGAACTTGCGCAGCTGGCGGGTGACCTTATCGGCGGAGAGGTCGATTGCAGCGTACATATCTGCACCGTGCTCGGCAACGCGAATCACCGAACCGCGGACACGAACCGTAACCTCGACGATTGCCGGGTTGGGGTTCGAGGGGTTCTTCTCATAGCGAAGTACAACGTCGACCGTCATGGGCTCGATATCGAAAACCTTGAGCGCCTCGCCGATCTTCTCATCCACATGCGCACGCAGAGCATCGGTTACCGTCGTCTTGCGTCCAGAAACCTTGATATCCATACGTGGCTCCAATCTGCCTCGGGGACTTACTGTACTGGCTATGTACCCATTGCCGTGCATTTAATCACGCGGATTCCCAAAGACCCGAATAACGATTGCTTGATACCGCATACCGAAGTCTCGCACTTTTCTGTGGCAAAGTGCGCTATAGGAGGGCGACGGCGACTTTGGTTTTGCACCTAAAAAATGTCTTTGACCTGCTGGTTTTACGGAAACGAAAAAGCCGGGCTCCCCTGTTGGGAAAGCCCGGCAATGCGTGTTGAAACCGTGAAGAGGCGTCTCTCTTAGCGCATAGGAGACGCCACCCCTAGCAATAACTAGCTATTGAGCTTGTTAATGTCGTCGTCGGTGATGGTGCCTTCCTGGCTGGACGAGTTGTCCTCGGAGGATGCGGTCTCATTGTTGGAATCGGAGGACTCGCTGCCGGAGGACGTGGCCTCACTGGACTCAGAGTCGCCCGGCTGCACGTTAGCGCCCGAAACCGTCTTAGTGGTGAGGTCGTAGGGCATCGTGCCATACCAGACAGAGTGGACCGCCTCGAGCGTACCGTCGACCGTGATGTCGTCGAGGGCATCGCTCACGGCACGGCACAGTTCGTCATTGGACGAGAGGCCCGCAACACCAAGCGTCGAGGGCGCCTCGAGCGCACCGACATAGGAGACCTCGCTCATCAGGCGTGCAAGGTAGCCGCCGGCCGTGGAGTCGCAGATCACATAGTCGACCTCGCCGGACTCGAGCGCCTCAAAGCACTCGTTGATGTTGGAGTAGGTCTTTTGGTTGGCGGTAATGTTCTGCTTAGCAAGCGCCTCCTGCGAGGCCGAGGACATCTGAACGCCCAGGGTGGACGTGTTAAGGGTATCGGTGGAAACGCTTAGCGACCCACCATCGCTAGTTTTACCGAACACGGAAGTGGCATCGTACAGGCAGGTGCCGAGCGAGCTAATGTCCCCGTCCGTGGAGCTAATCTCGCCGATAAAGATATCGGCCTTTTTGTCGCCGAGCGCGGAACCTGCCGAAGACGCATCGACAAAGGAGACCTTAAGGCCCATGCGGCTTGCGAGGGCGCGGGCGGCGTCAACCGCATACCCCGTGAGCTCGCCGTCGGCGTCCTGCATGGCCTGCGGCGCATCGGAAGTATCGAGGGCGACCGTCAGGGTTCCGGGAGTGACCAGGGCGTCGTCCGACACCGCCGGCGTGACGGTCTCGTACTCGATCTGGTCGATCGTGGGAGTCGTGAACGCAGACAGCGGGTTGAACGCACATCCGCTCAGGCCCAAAACGGCGATGACCGCTGCGGTCCCAGCACCTAACCGAGCCGCGTGCATCAAGCTGCCCCTCACCATGTCCACTACCCTACCTTCTGTGTCGTATACGATCCGTGCGTTGCACGGAATATCAGGTTGTTCCCACCAGCTGACCTGGTATTTGACCCCACACTTGCGCACCGGGGTGTTTGCTCGGGAGGCCGCAGCCACCTTCACGACTGGCCCGCTCGCCCGCGAGGCGGTATTGCCCCAAAGAAAGTCGAACGGACGGTGCGGCTTACATCTAGGACGCGCCATGATCGCGCCGCGCGCACGCGGTCGCTTACGTGGATCCCTTTGACCGCGTCTGTCTTGGACTAGGACGGGCATTTCGTCCGTCCGCAACCACAGCCTGGCAGGAACGTAGCGCATTATAGCTAAGTTCAAGCTAAAGTTTAAGGTTAGGGGCGTTATTCGCATCGCGAGTACAGATTTCGCAGGTCAGGACGGACCGCACGTGCTCTGATTGAGCCCGTCGCTCCCCTATGGAAAGCCCCAACACACCCGTCTTAGGGCGCCGTGGCCAAAAAATAGCAAATATGAGTACTGTTACCAATTTAGTAGCAGGAGTTTTTGGCTCTGCAAGCTGTTTTCACGCTCTATAACGTCAGATTGATGCCAGGATATTCCACATTTGTTTAATAACTTTCTAATTTACGCCCTCTTCCAGTCCCAAAATCCCTGATTTTGCTGTTACTGAATTTGTAGCAGTACTCATATTTGCTATATTTTGGCCAGAGCATATATCCAACCCCCTGTTTCAGAGCATTGTTAGGCGGGTTTAAGCCCAAAACACGCCCGCAGCGTGTTAAGCAGCGCCTCTTGCTTTTTCCTGCGGGCATCGACACGATTCCGGTACCGCTTTCGCATACGCTGGTGCATGCGCCATGCGAGCGCCTCCATTGCTTCCATGTCGCAGAGCATCTCGTTATTGACCGTCGCGACCTCGATTCCCATAGTAATCAAGCCCGTGTTGCGTTTTTCATCATGGATACGTCCCCTCCGGGAGGAATGGCCCAGCTCACCGTTGTATTCCAGGTCAAACTGGGCTGCTTCCTGATACGCATCGCAAACTGCATGCGGCATCCCCGAGACTGCCTGCGCACGGTCATCGAACTCGATCTTGTAGTCGGTCTTAAAGGGACCGCAGGCAAATCCGCCATAGGAAAACGGAAGCGAAAACAGAGCGAGCATGATGCACTCCATGGGCGAGCGCAGATTTTCTGACAGGT
Source organism: Collinsella aerofaciens (assembly GCF_027679495.1). Classification (GTDB taxonomy): domain Bacteria; phylum Actinomycetota; class Coriobacteriia; order Coriobacteriales; family Coriobacteriaceae; genus Collinsella; species Collinsella aerofaciens_AK. The sequence continues at coordinate 136,830 of NZ_JAQEKC010000001.1, read as the reverse complement.
AGGGACACAGGCGCAGCAGCTGTTTGGCCACATTCCCCTTGCATGCCGCGAGGTAATCTACCATGCAATCGGGTGTCAGCACGGACTCGACCTCAAAGTAACCGACATCTGGCGGCTGGTCTTTGTCCTTTGCCAATTTGTTCACGACAGGCGAGGTGTAGGGAGGCAGATACTTCCCGCGGTCACTCAGTGAAATCTTAGAGCACAGCTCCTGAGCCAGGGCAAATGCCTGGATGCAGCCGACCTCGCGGGCGACGACAACACAAAGGGCCTCGGGAGATAGACTGTACACCCCCGGTTCCACCTCTAGAATCGAGCCGGCAGGCAACCCGGAGCATACGGACCAGCTCACGCCAAGAATGCGGCGGCGCTGCGCTGCAGACCTTACCAGCAAGCACAAATCCTCTTGCACCTCGCTGCTTGCGGCCCCAATCCGCACCAAGTCGGGAAGATAGATGTCCTCGGTCGAGGGCGACGACGTGCGCAGCACATGGCGCTCTTCATCGGGATTGAGGTCCCTCCAGCTTATGTAGCCCATCTGCCGGCGCTCGGCGCGCATCATGCGTAGCGCCGAGGCGCCTGTTAGGATTACGGAAGCCGCTAGCTGTTCGCCTGTCGGCTCGTTGCACCGCTCAATCTTTACTGCCACAAAACCACCCCTACCAAACGCGTGCGATAGCAAGGCCATCGACTGCCGCAGCGCCGGCGCGCTTGAGTTCCGCCGAAGCCGCGGCCATCGTCGCGCCCGTGGTGATAACGTCATCGATAAGCAGCAAGCGGCGGCCGTGCACGTCCTCAACCGTCTCGTACATGCCTTGGGCACGCTCGCGGCGCTCCTCACGACCGAGTTCGCGCTGGTCGCCATGCCCGTACTTGACGAGAGCATCGAGCAGGGGAACACCCGACAGCTCGCAAAATGGGCGCGCGATAGCCTCCATATGATCAAAACCACGCCGCCGAAACGCTGCCGCCGTCGCAGGCACAAACACCACAGCATCCGCACCGGACAGCACGCCTCCGTAGCGATCGGGCGCTACGACCTGGGCATGCAGGGCGGTGTCGTAGAGCAGCTCCGCCAGATACGGAGCCAGACGTCGCTCGCCCGCATCCTTGTACGCTTTAATGATGCGCGGCAGCGGATGCGCATAGACGGCGCACGCCAGGCAGCGGTCGAGCGCCTCCGCCATTGCCGAGGACGTGCCCTCGACCGAACACTCAGTGCACAGCAAATCCCCAAACGGGGCGCCGCATCGGGTGCAGCTATGACGTGGGTCGATGAGCGTGAGCGCAGCCAGGCAGTCTTGGCAAATAAGCGTACCGGCGCGCTCGCAGCCGGCACATCGTGTTGGCGACAATGCCTCGAGCGCCTCGCGTGCCACCCGCTCGGCAAACGGTAGTAATTCGTCCGCAAACGGTAGGGTACCGGCACCCTGCAGACAGCTCAATATGTTCAGATGGCTCTTCAAGACACAACCCTCCCTACGTTCGGTCGCAGGGAGGGTTGTTGATTCGGCGCTATGATACCCCGATGTGCTCGGGGCAAGGCGGGCTAAATCCGCTCGCGGGCGTTATTCGCCGGCGGGCGGTTGTGGTGCAGACGAAGACGGGGTCGAGCCCTCGCCACCATTCTGGCGCGGCTTGCGGGAACGGCGACGGCGACGGCGCTTTTGACCCTGGTCGGCCGAGCCCTCGCCACCGCGATCCTCGCGCGGCTCGCGCTCGTCGCGAGCCGCGCCACGCGAAGCCTTGGCAGCCGCTCCCCCGCCATCTCCGGGACGACGGCGCGTGACCTTGACTTCGCCATCCGAAACCTGATCGGCCACGGAAGGAACCGAGGGCTTCTGCTGCGTGCCCGAGGAATGGCGACGGCGCGGACGTGGCGCGCGCTCCTCCTCGCCACGCGGCTTGCCAGCCTTGTCGGCAGGCGCATCGGAGGCCGAGACGCCCTTGGGAGCGGCACCGGCCTCGCGAGCAGCTGCGGCGCGGAAGACGTCCTCGCGCTCCTCGCTCGACAGGTGACGGCGACGACGGCGCGTGGGATTCATGCCACCGCCGCGGTTTTGCTGCTGGGGCTGCTGAACCTCGCGCTCGCGGGAAGCGTTCTTGCCCGCGGTCTCGCCATTGTCGACGGACGCCGCGCGCTTGCGACGACGACGGCCACCGGCGGCCTCCTCGGCCTCGGGTGTCTCGGCCTTACCACGGCCCTTTCCGCGGCCACGGCCCTCGCCCTGGCTCTGAGCAGCGCGAGCATCGGATTCGGCATCGCGACGACGGCGCTTGGGCATCGACGTGCCGGCAAGACGGTCGGCGCTCGACAGGCCATCGCCCACGTCGACGCCGTTCTCGCGGTCGAGCTCCATGAGCGCCAGGCGCATCTCGGGCGACTCGATGCGCTCGAGCACGTCACGCGTCACGCAGTCGGGGCGGCAATTGCAGCCCTGCTCGGCAGCCTTCTTTTTGCAGCCCTCCGAGCACGTCATATCGGCTAGGTTGACCTTAAAAACCTTGCCGTTCTCCAGGCGCAGCACCAGCTGCTCACGCGGCGTGTCATATTCCTGAATACGCGCCTTGCCGAGCGGCGTATCGATGAGCGTCTTCTTTTTGGGCGCACGGCTCTTAAAGTCCTTGTACGCCTCGAACTCATAACGCAGGCAGCACATCAGGCGGCCGCACACGCCGCTGATCTTGGACGAGTTGAGCGGCAGGTCCTGCTCTTTTGCCATGCGAATCGAGACGGGTTCAAACTGTCCGCCAAAGCGCGTGCAGCAGAGCTCCTGTCCGCACTGGGCGTAGCCACCCACCAGGCGGGTCTCGTCGCGCACGCCGATCTGGCGCATGTCGACGCGAATGTGCAGCGTCGAGGACAGGTCCTTGACGAGCTGGCGAAAATCGACGCGCTCCTCGGCCGCAAAGTAGAACACGGCCTTCTCGCCGCCAAACAGGTACTCAACGCCCACCGGCTTCATCTCGAGGTCGAGCTCCTTGACCAGGCGGCGGAAGTCGACCATGGCCTCGTCGCCCTGAATGGCCAGGTCGTCGGCAAGCTGCAGGTCGATGTCGCTCGCCACGCGCAGCACGGGCTTGAGCGGCTGACCGATCTCGTCTTGCGGCACCTCAAAGGGATCGGCCGTGACCAGGCCGATCTCGGTTCCGCGCTCGGTGGAGCAAATGGCATAATCGGCCTCGAGGATATCCAGATCCTGCGGATCGAACCACAGGTCGCGCGAGGCGTAGGTAAACTTAACGGGTACGACTAACGGCATTTCAGTGCCTTCCTGATATCGAACAGCATGACCTCGATGGCCAGCTGGGGAGTAACGTTTCTGGCGATGTTGCGCTCGGCGGTTGCGACCGCCTCGAGCGCCCGGGTGGCGCCCGCAACATTGGTCGCGGCGGCAAGCCGACCGATCGTGTCGCGCACATCCTCGTTCACGACGTCGGCCGCCTCATCCTGAAGCGTCAGCAGCACGTCGCGCATGAGCGTCCGCGCGCTCGCCAGCGCTTCCATGATACCCGAACGCTCGCGCGCGTTGAGTTCGCGCTTGTTGCGGTCCTCAAGCTGCTTCAATGCTCCACGCGACAGGTAATCGGCGTTTTGCTCGAGCACCTTTTCCTGCGTGGACTTGACCTCGGCGAGCGGCGCCTTAACGGCGACGATGAGTGACTTGGCGCGGCTGAGCACGTCGGCCTCGTCGGCGGCGATAAGCGAATCGATGGCGCGAACCATCTGACGGCGGGCGTCCTGGCGCTCGGCGCTCTTGAGGAACTCGATGCCACGCGTGGGGCTTCCCGCTACGGCGACGGCCATGCGGCAACGCGCAGGGTCCTGACCGGTGGCGCGGCTCACGGCCTGCGCGGCGACGACGGGCGATACCAGCCGAAACGGCACGCACTGGCAGCGGCTCACGATGGTGGGCAACATCACGTCTGCCGAGGTGCCCAGCAGGATGAACATAACGCCCTCGGGCGGCTCCTCGAGTGTTTTAAGCAGTGCGTTGGCGGTGTTGGCGCGCAGTTGCTCGGCACGGTCGATGATGTAGACCTTGGCCTTGGCACGGATGGGCGCCAGCGGAACGTCGTCGAGCAGCTCGCGGGTCTGGGCGATGAGGTAGCCCGTGGCGCTCTCGGGCGTGTAATAGTGCACGTCGGGGTGCGTATGGCGGGCGACGCGCACGCAGCTATCGCATGAGCCGCAGCCATCCTGCTCGCACAGGAAGGCTTGGGCGAGCGCCCACGCGGCGTCGAGCTTGCCCGCGCCGGGCGCGCCCAAAAACAGGTAGGCGTGCGATGCGCGACCGCTGGCGACGGCATTGGTCAAAAAGTCGCGCACGCGCTGTTGGGTGTCAAGCTTGGCCAGCAGGCTTGTCTGAGCGGGGGCCATGTTACTCGGCCTCCTGGGCAAGCGCGGCGGTGACGGCGTCCTGGGAAATGTCGAGGCCGTAGACGCGAACCTGCTCGACCGTCCGCGCGAAGACGTCCTCGATGGACGCGGTCGCGTCGATGAGCTTTACGCGGTTTGGTTCCTCGGCGGCGATGGCGCAAAATCCCTGGTAGACACGCTCTTGGAAGGCCATGCCCTTAGCCTCCATGCGATCTGCCGCGCCACGGGCTGCCATGCGCAGCGCCGCCTGCTCGGGCGTGATGTGATAGACGAGCGTGAGCGCCGGGTGCGTCCCCGCGACGGCCAGGTTGTTGGCATCGCGTACTATCTGGCGATCGAGGCCATCGGCAAACGCCTGATAGCAAGTTGTGGAATCGTAGAAGCGGTCGCACAGGACCACCTTGCCGTCAGTAAGGGCAGGCGCGATGACCTCGTGCACCAGCTGGGCGCGCGCGGCCTCGTAGAGCAACAACTCGCAGGTGTCTCCCATCGTCGTATTGGCGGGGTCGAGCAGCAGAGCACGGATCTTTTCGCTGATGGCGGTACCGCCCGGCTCGCGCAGGCTCACAACCTGGTAGCCAGCGAGTTCGAGCGCGCGGGCAAGCAGGCGCGCCTGCGTGGACTTGCCGGCGCCATCGACGCCCTCGAGCGTGATAAAGCTATGTTGAGCGGGCTCAAAAGCCATGGGCGCAGCCCCTTCCTACAAGGCGCGTAAATGCAGATATATCAACCAAGCCATGATACCCCAGTGCTCGGCGCGTCCCAAATCCAACCTAGCCATCGAGGCATCCCCGAAGTTGCGGTGAAATAGGGACTGATTGAAGCTCTGAGACCGCCAAACAGTCCCTATTTCACCGCAACTTATGATGGAGAATTTTGGACGCTGGGTATAATCGTCGTATTGCATTGAAATGTGGCGAAAGGAGTGGCAATGTCTCGGTATTGCGCCTCGTGCGGCAAGCTTCTTGCAGATAATGCCAAGTTCTGCACCTCGTGCGGTGCACCCGTTGAGCAAACAGCCGCGAGCGATAGCCAGCCCGCTTTCGAGCAGACCGGTTCCCTCGATACGCCGCAAGCCAAGGCGGACGACCCCCTCGCCTATCGCCCCGACCCCGCCGCAGGCCCCGCGGCCGTCGAGACCACGCAGCGCATACCCGTCGCGAGCGGCTCGCCCCAACAGCAGCCGGCTCCCGCATACGCGCCCGCTTCGCCACAGACCCCCGCTCCCAAAAAGAGCGGCACCGGGCCGCTTATCGCCGTTATCGTTGTGCTGGTGGCGATCATCATCGCCCTGGTCGTTTTCTTTGTGATCAAGCCTTTCGACAACGCCGCCACGCAGACGACTGCCGAGGTAGCTAAGCTGCACCATGACGTCGATGACGATGACCTAAAGCCTCTCGGCGATCCCAACAGCCTGTACGACGATGATGACGATGACGACGAGGATGGCGGCGAAGCAACGCTCTCCGAGCAGAACCTCTACCGCCGACTGAGCGAATACTACGACTTGCTCGAAGACCTCGACAACTACGTCCGTGGCTGCGCACAGAACTTCAACGGCAGCTATCTGGAAGAGGATCGAACCACCCGTCAAAATCTCGCCGACGTCGCCGAGCGCACGGAGGACACCATCGAGCAGTATTACGACATCGTCGAGGACCTAGACGTCCCGACGAGCTCCAAGAACTACAGCTCCTGGAAAGACATCGTTGCCCTGTACGACGACCTGAATCACCGCATTGACGCAATCTGTGATGCCTGGGAGATCAGCCTGAAATACGCCAAGCCTGCGGACCACAAGAATGAGATCGTGGCGCCGCTGTCGCGCGACAACGTGGCGGGCACCAATGACAATAAGTACCGCCTAGACTTTGAGGAGCGCTATCCCGGCGCCAAACCCGTCGAAGTGAACTAGCGCTTTGTCGTTCCCGAGCCGGCAGTTAGGGACGTTCCTAAACTGCCGGCAGAAAAGAAACGTCCCTAACTGCCGGATAAAAAACGAGCGAGGATTTTGAGGTCCTCGCTCGTTTTTGTTTTGGGCAATGTTTCGACTGCGCCGCTACTTGTCGGCGGCTGCTTTCTTGGCAGTCGACTTCTTCGCGGTCGTCTTCTTGGCAGCAGTCTTCTTTGCCGCCGTCGTCTTCTTGGCCGCCGTCGTCTTCTTGGCCGTGCTCGCCTTGGTCGTGGTCTTGCGACCGCGGGCGGGCTTCTTCTCCTTGGTCGGGCAGTCCATGTTCACGCAGATGCGCCACGGGCCGCGCGCCGTGTTGACCACCACGATGGGGGCGCCGCATTCGGGGCAAGTCTCACCCGTCGCCTCGAGCTTACCGCGCGCCGGCAGAGGATAGCTCACGCCGCAGTCATCGTAGTTGGTGCAGCGGATAAAGCGCTTGCCGCTCTTCTCGCTCTTGTGCGCGATCAGGTCGCCATGGCGTCCGGCCTCGGCGCACACCTTGCACTCGCCCACCTTAAGGTCAGGCTCGTAGTTGGTGGGGCACGTGGGGTTCACGCAAATCTCGAAGGCCTTCTGGCGGAACGGCTGGCACTTAATGCGCGGCGCGCCGCACTCGGGGCACACGGCCGCCTCGCCCTCGAGCGGGCTTACCTTGACGCCGCTCGGCACCGGATAGGTCACGTCGCAGTCGGGCCAGCCCATGCAGCCGATAAAGCTACCGCGGGTCTTGGCGCTCGTCTTCATAACCAGATCCTTGCCGCACTTGGGGCAGGCACCCACGCGCGCATCGGCCGTGACGGCGTCGCTGATGGCGTCGCCGAGCTCCTGCGTATGTTTGAGCAGCTCGTCGAGCACACCGGCCAGCAGCGCGCGCGAGTGCGTCACGACATGCTCTTCGGTGTCCTCGCCGCGCTCGACGCGGGTCATGTCGCCGTCGAGCTCGCTGGTCATATCGGGGCTCGTGATGCGCGGGGCAAATTGCGTCAGCGCGTCGATGATGGCGATGCCCAGCTGGCTCGGCTCAACGGGATCATTTTTGAGATAGCGCACGGCATACAGGCGCTCGATGATGCTCGCACGCGTGGACTTGGTACCCAGGCCGCGCTTTTCCATCTCCTGCACGAGCTTGCCCTGGCTGTAGCGCGCGGGCGGCTCGGTCTGCTTGGCCTCGAGTTTAATGTCGAACACGTCGACCGTATCGCCCTGCTCCAGCGGCGGCATCTGCTCATCGCGCTTAAGTCCATACGGATACGCCTCGCGGAAGCCCGGAGTCACGAGCACATCGCCCGAAGCCACGAACGGCTCACCGTTCACGTCGAGCTCGAGCTTGGTGTTCTCGATGGTCGCGGGACCCATAAGCGTCGCCAGGAAGCGGCGGGCGATGAGGTCGTAGAGCTTGCGCTGACCGCCGTCGAGCGTGGACGGATCGCCCTCGCCCGTGGGGTAGATAGGCGGGTGGTCGGTGGTCTCGACTTTACCGCGCGTGGGCTTCATGGGACCAGCGAGTACCTTTTTGCACACGGGCGCCAGCGCCGGGTTGATCTTTGCCAGGTCACTCACCACGGCGCCCAAATCGAGCGTCGCGGGATACACGGTGTTGTCGACACGCGGGTAGCTGATGAGGCCCGCCATGTAGAGAGACTCGGCGATGCGCATGGTACGCGCAGGCGAGATGCCCTCGGCTGCGGCGGCAGCCTGCAGCGAGGTGGTCGCAAACGGCGTGGGCGGCTGCTGCTTGCGCGAGCGCTTGGTCACCGCGGCGACGGTTGCCGTCGCGACGCCGTCAACATGGCCGTACGCCGTCTCAGCAGCATCCTTGTCGGTAAAGCGTGCCGTCTTGTGCGCAATCTTAAAGCGGTCATCCTCGGCAGCGCCCTGCGCAGCACCCATGCCGCGAATCTGCCAATAGTCCTCGGGCACAAACGCCATGCGCTCGCGCTCGCGCTCGACCACCAGGGCAAGCGTCGGCGTCTGCACGCGGCCGGCAGAGCGCACGTTACCAAAGCCGCCAAACTTGGCGAGCGTCAGGTAACGCGTGAGCACCGCACCCCAAATGAGGTCGATGTGCTGGCGGCTCTCGCCGGCGTCGGCCAGATTCTGGTCGAGCGAGACGAGATTATCGAAGGCCTGCGTGATCTCGGCCTTGGTAAACGAAGAGTACTGGGCGCGGGCGACCGGCAAGTCCGGCGCAACCTCGCGCACCTTGTTGAGGGCGTCCGAACCGATCAGCTCGCCCTCGCGATCGAAGTCCGTGGCGATGATGACACTGTCGGACTTCTTAGCCAGGTTCTTGAGCGAGCGAATGAGCTCCTTCTCGGCCGGTAGCTTAATGACGGGCGCCCAGGTGAGGTAGGGCAGGCTCTCGAGCTTCCAGCCCTTGATGGAGATACCGTCGGCAAGAAACGGCTTACGCTTGGTGTCGTAGGGCGGACGAGCCAGGCCATCGGGCATGTCGGCCGGCAGCATCTCGCCGTCCTCGGTCACCGAATACCAACCCAGCTTTTTATCGAACAGCACGCTGTCGCAAAAATCGGGCGCAAGGATGTGACCGGCGAGACCGATCGTCACACACTCCTCGCCCTTCCACTCAAAACGGTAGATGGCGGTGTTGTACACCTTGTCCTTTTTGGGCTTGCCCGTGGACAGACGCTCGGCAATCTGACGCGCGGCGTCGTTTTTCTCGGCGATGATGAGCTTCAAAAGAGGCTCCTATCTCGTATCTCTGCGGCTACGCCCGCCCGTATGGCGGCCGACTTACGCCCTTGCTTGCTCAATCTGCCCGATGAGCCAATCGCACCAGGCATCCATGCCCTCGCCCTTGCGCGCGCTCACGGCAAACCGCGGCGCCTGCGGATTGAGGTCATCGAGTGTCTTAGTATACCTATCCATGTCAAAATCGAAAGCCGGGGCCACGTCGACCTTGTTGAGCAGCTGTGCGCCGGCGTGTTGGAAGATGCCCGGGTACTTGACGGGCTTGTCGTCGCCCTCGGGCACCGAGAGAATCATGATGGACAGATTCTCGCCCAGGTCAAAGTCGACTGGGCAGACCAGGTTACCCACGTTTTCGATAAAGATGACGTCGATGTTTTGAAGACCCACAGCCTGGTCGAAGGCGTCAACTGCCTCCATGATCATATTGCCCTCGAGATGGCACAGGCCGCCCGTGTTGATCTGGATGGCGGGCATGCCGGCTTCCTTCATGGTGATGGCGTCGACATCCGAGGCGATATCGCCCTCGATGACGGCACAGCGCAGGCCGGCCTTGTCACGTAGACGCTCGTTGGTGCCCAGGATCGTGGTAGTCTTGCCCGAGCCGGGGCTCGACAACACATTGATCACATAGGTGTTTGTCTCTTTAAATCGCTGTCGCAGCTGATCTGCCAGGCGCTCATTGCGCGACAGAATCGGCGACGCGATATCAATCGTTTTCTCGGCCATATTCGGCACTCCTTAATTTCCAACATTTATACCCCGTCCCCAGGTGGCTGGCGGGCTAATCGTCGGGGGTTTCGATTTCTATACTGGCGATGTCGAGCTCGCGGCCGTGCAGTAGGCGCACATTGGCGCCACCGCACTGGGGACAACGGCAATGGAAGCGGTCGTGCTCAAAGACCTCGCCGCAGTCCAGACACTCGCTTTGTGGATGGACTTCCTCTACGGCAAGCTCGCAGCCGCGCGTGAGCGGGTCCTCGTCGCGAAATGTCTCCCATGCAAAGTCGAGTGCCTCGCGCACGACCTCGGTCATATCCCCGATACGCAGCGTTACCAAAACGGCGCGCGAGGCCCCCGCCCCACGCGCCGCGCGAATCACTGTATCGAGTATGCCGTTGACAATGCCAACCTCGTGCATACCGATTTACTCCTCGTCGTCCTCGTCGTCCGAGAACAGGTCCAGACGACTCACGAACAAGCCCTCCTTGCCCTCGCGCGCGGTAATGACCACACGGGCGATGGCAAGCGAAATCTCGTAAAGCGAGAGCAGGGCGCCATACATGAGGCCGAGCGTAACGGGCGAGCCGTCAGGCGTAATCACAGCCGAGCCCACAAGCAGGCCAACGTATACGTAACGCCAGGCACCGCGGAAAGCAGCGTAGGACACGATGTGGAAGACGGACAGGTAGAAGATGATGAGCGGCAGCTCAAACGCCACGCCAAAGCCGATCATAAAGAGCAGCTCCATGTTGACGTAGTTCTCCAGATCGGGCAGCGCCGTAGCGACGGCCGAGGTTTCGCCGATGAGCCACTCAAAGCCCGCAGGAATGATGATGAAGTAGCAGAAAATGGCGCCCAGGAAGAACAGCACCGTCGAGGCGAGCACCGTGGGCACGACCCACTTGCGCTCGTTGGGGCGAAGCGCCGGCAGGAAAAATGCCAGAATCTGCCAGATGATCATGGGCGTGCACATGACAACGGCCATCTTGATGGCCAGCGAAAAGCGCAGGCCAAAGCCGCCGAGCGTAGTGGTGATGTAGAACTTACCGTCCGGTACAAAGGAGCGGATGGGGTCTTCCAGGATGTCGAGCACCACGGGTGTGGCGAAATACAGCACGATAGCGGCGGCAAACACCGACACGACTACGATGGTCAGACGACGACGGAGCTCTCCCAGGTGATCGAAGAGCGGCATACGCGCAGGTCCGATAGGCATTACTCATCGCCTCCCTTCGGGGCGTCGGCGGCAGCGGCGTCGTCCTCGGCCTCGAGCTCGCGAGCGAGCTGGTCGACGACAGCCTTGCGCTTACGGGGACGGCGGGCGTAGAGGTCAGCCGTCGTGGGCTCTGCCGGCTCGGGCTCGGGCTCCGGCTCTGCAGCAGGCTCGGGCTCGGCGACGGCAGCGGCAGGCTCGGCCTTGGCGGACTCGGCGCTCTCGGCCTCATCAGCAGCGCCTTCGCCCTCGGTGGCACCCTCGCTCGCAGCCTTCTCGGCGGCAAGGCGGGCACGGCGCTCGGCAAAAGTCTCCTTCTTTGCGGGCGCAGCCGTCTCGACGGCACCCTCGTCCGCATCGGAATCGTCATCGACGGCAGCCTTCTTGGGCTTGACCGGGGCCGACGCGGCCTCGCTTACCGGATCGATAATCTCGGACTGAACAACGGCCGTCATCTTTTCCTGCGTCTCGCGGAACTGACGGATGGCACGGCCGATTGTGCGGCCCATCTGCGGGAGCTTATCCGGGCCAAACAGCAAAAAGCCGAAGACCACGATGATCGCGAGCTCACCCTCTCCAATACCAAACACACATACCTCCAAGGCTCGATGTGAGTCGAGCCCGCACCGCGCCATTCGGCCGGAACTCGTCTATTCATTCGGTCAAGTATAGCGCCCGGACGCCAAAACGTCCGAGCGCATCACAAACATATGCCAAACGGCACGCCCTTTTGGGGACAAAGATTATGCAGCGGTGATCGAAATCTCCTGGTCGACACCCAACAGCTGAACCACGCGCATCACCTGGGGCTGCACATTGGTGCAGCTAAAGCGCTTGCCGTGGTCGACCGCGTGGTGCGCGGCGCCCACGAGCACGCCAATGCCCGTCGAATCGATGTAGCTCACCTGAGCAAAGTCGAGCTCAACGGCCTCGGTGGGCTGCTCGAGCGCCAAGTCGATGGCGTTGCGCAGACTATCGGCATTGGAGATATCAATCTCGCCGGTTACCTTAATGGTGTAGAGCTCTGGCGTGGGGTTGGTGGAAATACCCAAATCCATGTATACGCTCCTTTACGTATCGAAAGTGCGGATAGTACGGGAAGCCGCGCGTTAGGCGCGCTCGGCACGCGCAAGCTCGGCAGCGACGAGCTTCACAGCCAGCACCAGCACATCGAGCGCGGCCTCCAGGTCCTCGACCGTGGGATAGCTCGGCGCGATGCGGATGTTGGTGTCGCGCGGGTCCTTGCCATAGGGCCAGGTAGCACCGGCCGGCGTGAGCTTGACGCCCAGGTCGGCGCAAAGCGCGGCGACCTTCTGGGCCGAGCCCTCGGGACCATCGAAGCTTACAAAGTAGCCGCCGCGGGGGTGCGTCCAGGTGGCACAGTCTGTGTCGCCCAAGCCCTCGGTGAGCTTGCGCTCGACGGCCTCAAAGCGCGGACGCAGGAACTCGGCATGCTTTTTCATGTGCTCCTTGACCGCCTCGATGGTGGGAAGGAAGCGTACGTGGCGCAGCTGGTTGAGCTTGTCGGCGCTGATAAGGCCGGCCTTCAGGCGCTTGGAGAACTCCGCGATAACCGCGGGGCTCGCACCGATAAAGCCGATGCCGGCGCCCGGGAAGGTGATCTTGGACGTCGAGGCAAAGGCCACCACGCGGTCCTCGGTGCCCGCCGCGCGGGCGAGGTCAAAGATGTTGGCGAGCTCGTCGGCCTCGTCGTACAGGTCGTGCACGCAGTAGGCGTTGTCCCAGAAGATGCGGAAATCGGGTGCAGCCGTGGGCATCTCGACCAGGCGGCGCACGGTGTCCTCGCTAAAGGTGATGCCCGTGGGGTTGGAATACTTGGGCACGCACCAGATACCCTTGATGGAATCGTCGGCGGCAACGAGGCGCTCGATCTCGTCCATGTCGGGGCCGTTGTCGGTCATCGCGACGGGGACATTCTCGATACCCAGGTCGGCGGTGATGCCAAAATGGCGGTCGTAGCCGGGAACGGGGCACAGGAACTTGACCTTCTTGCCGTCATGCGCGGCCTCGTAAGCCTCCCAGGGCTCGCTGCCGCACGAGCCGCAGCGCCAGAACATGCCGGCGATGTCATGCTCGATCAAAAGGCTCGACGAACCCAGTACGAGCGTCTGCTCGGCGGGGCAGCCCAAGAACTCCCCTGCCAGCTTGCGCGCCGAGGGAATGCCCTCAAAACAGCCGTAGTTGGAGCAGTCGACGTTGCCGTCGTGCAGATCGGCATCGGTATTGAGGATATCGAGCATGGGTCGAGAGATGTCCACCTGGGAGGGCGACGGCTTGCCGCGGGCCATGTCGAGCGTCAGGCCCTTGGCCTTGACCTCGGCAACCTCGGCTTTGAGTGCCTCGATGGCGGCATCGAGTTCGGTGGTTTCCATCTTCTGGTAGATCGTCTGCATGGGTGCGACCTTTCACGAAGCGGTACGTTGCAATTCTTCTAAGTATAGACCGCCACCGTCGCAACGTTATGAAGCCGTGATAGATTAAGTCCATCGCAATGAATTACGAATCGCCGCGCATGCCGGCATGAAGCGCCCAAGGAGGCACTATGGAGTACGGATCGTTCCAGGCCGAGGAATTCGGCGACCTTCAGCGCCTGGTCGACGGACTGTTTTACGACCGCCACGCCATCGACCGCCTGGATCTCATCGTGCAGGCCGAGATCTTGGACCTGACACCCGACCTTATGGAAATCGTGAACCTTTTGCCGCCCGGCTACTACGACCGCCAATCGCTTTGCGACCAGCTCAACTCCGCCTTGGCCGCCCACGGCTGGGGCGCCGTCTACGGCACCGTGGAATAAGCCTAGTCATTTAAGAACGTCCCCAATGACTAAAACGCCGCTTGTGATGGTGTTCACAGGCGGCGTTTTCAAACTTGTATGTGCTCTTACTCGTCCTTGGGCGCGGGGTGTTTGCAGACCACGCTCATGTAGATCATGCCAAGTACGGCCGCGGTGACAGAGCCGGCGAGAATAGCGGCCTTGGCAGCCAGGACCTCGAACTGGGCCGTCGGGAAAGCGAGGCCGCTGATGAGGATCGACATCGTAAAGCCGATGCCGCCCAGAATGCCCACACCGGCAATCATGTGCCAGTTGACGTTGCGCGGCAACTGGCAAGCCTTGAGCTTGACCAGGGTAAATGTCATGCCAAAAATACCAATCGGCTTGCCCAGCAGCATGCCAAAGTACACGCCGAGCGTCACCGGGTCGGTGAGCAGTGTGCTCATGTCCACGCCCACCAGGCGAACCTGTGCGTTCACGAACGCAAAGATCGGCAGAATCACAAAGTTGACCGGCGTGGAGATCAGACGCTCCATGCGGATGAGCGGCGGGGTTACGCGGTGCATGACGCGCTCGACCTTGGTGGTCGAGACGGTAAAGTCATGCTGGCCCAGGATGTGTGCCTCGTCGTCGTAGCGGTCATCGAGCAGCGGCAGGCACTCGCCCAACCAATCGGTGAGGCTATCGAGCTTGACGCCGCACTTAGCCGGGATGGTAAAGGCCAAGATAACGCCAGCAAGCGTGGCGTGCACGCCGCTCTTGAACATACAGAACCACAACAGCAGACCCAGTACCGAATACGGGGCAAGGCGGTAATGCTGCGTCTTGTTGAGCCACACGAGCGCGCAGGTCACAAGCGCGGCGGCGCCCAACCAAAACGGATTGGGGCTCTGACCGTAGAAGATGGCGATGGCGGCGATGGAGATGAGGTCGTCGGCGATGGCGAGCGTCGAGAAGAACACGCGCACGCCGTTGGGAACGCGATTGCCCAAAAGCGATAGCACGCCCAGCGCAAAGGCAATATCGGTTGCCATGGGGATGGCCCAACCGTTGCGGGCGCCGGCATGGTTGAAGATCAGGTAGATACAGGCGGGAACGACGACGCCGCCCACGGCCGCCAGCATGGGAAGCATGGCCTGACGCGGATTCTTGAGCTCGCCGACCGTCATCTCGTACTTAAGCTCAATGCCCACCAACAAAAAGAAAATCGCCATGAGGAAGTCGTTGACGAAAAGCTCAACGGTGAGACCGGCCGTAAGGTTGCCCAGACCCACATACAGCGGGGTCTCCAAAAAGTGATGGATGGCCTCGTAGGCATCGGTATTGGCGCAAATGACGGCGGCGATGGCGGCGAAGACCATGACAGCGGCGGAAATCGTGCCGTTCTCGGTGATGCGCTCCCAAATGTCGTGGCGCTCAAAACGCTTGCGCTCACGAACGTTGAACAGCTGCTCAGTTGCTGCCATGGGCGGCTCCTTTCACGGGAAAGCTCCCGTCTTAAAAAAGCACGGCCCGCCCAAGTGGCGGCGCCGCGCTCTAACGTATTACGCTTGCATCTAGCCTACCCTGCACGACAAGCGCACAAGCACGGCCGAAAAGCGGAACCACAGGTTGAACATTATTTGCTTAACGGCGCGGGTACGCCTGTCCAAGAGACGACGCGGCGCCGTGCACAAAAAACGACCGGAGCGCGGGGCGTCCGCGATCCGGTCGTGGCGTTTGGTCAACTAAACCTAGCAGGCGGCCATGATGGGGGCAGCGACCTGCTTCTTACGGGAGAGGACGCCCGGCATCCAGACGCCGTCGTGCTCGTCGGCAATGCCCAAGCCCTTCTGAGCAGCCTCGGTCTCGCCCTCGAGCAGGACCTGCGAGCCCTCCTCCATGATGTCGGTGATGCACAGGACGATGCCGTCAGCATCCTTCTCGGCGGCGTAGGCGCGCATGGCCTCGCGGATCTCGTCGATCATGCCGAGCGCGCGGGTCTTGTCGACGGTCTCGTACTGGCCGATGAGCAGCTTCTTGCCGGCGGGCTCGAACATCTTGATGTCGTTGCCGACCATCTCGGCTGCGGTGAAGGAGCCGGACGGACGGGTGAGGAAGACCTCCATGCCAAACTTGACCGGGTCGACGCCCACCTGCTCGCCGAGCTTGGCGGCGACGGCGCGGTCGACATCGGTGGTGGTGGGGCTCTTGAGCATGAGCGTATCGGTCATCATGGCCGAGAGCAGCAGCTTGGCCTGGACGTCGGAAAGCTCGACGCCGAGCACGCCGGCGAGCTTGGTGACGATGGTGCAGCTGGAACCCCAGGGCAGGCAGATGTAGTGCAGCGGGCCGGCGGTCTCGAAGTCGCCGATGCGGTGATGATCGACAACGCCAAAGACCGTGGCGTCCTTAAGGCCGGCGACGGACTGGGCAGACTCGTTGTGGTCGGTGAGGACGACGAGCTGACCGGCCTCGACGGACTCGATCACGCGGGGCTCGGCGATGCCGGCGTCGGCGAGCAGCTTGGCGGACTCTGCCGGAAGCTGACCCAGGGCGCAGGCCTCGTAGGTGTTGCCGGCATACTCAACCTGGTTGAGCAGCTGGGACAGGACGACGGCGCTCATGATGGCGTCGTTATCGGGGTTCTGGTGACCAAAGACAAGAACGTTTGCCATGGATATCCTCCACTTGATATGTGTACTTGGACGTAGCTATGGTAGCACGCTGGCGCCGAACCTTATGAGACGCAAGGGCCGCGGCGCAATTTGGGGCGAGCCTGGGGGCGAAGTCTGCCCCCTTGTACCACCGCCCTCCTGCACCGACTATTTACCGGCGGCGCGCAGGGCTACGTAGGCGGCACCGATGATGCCGGCGTCGTTTCCGAGCGAAGCGACCTTAATGGGCGTCTCGCGCGAGGCAGAGAGCGCGCACTGCTTAAAGTGCTCGCGAACCTTGTCGAGATAAACATCGGCCGAGGCAGACGCGCCGCCACCGATCAGGAACATCTCGGGGTCGACCACGTTGGCGATAAGCGCCAGGGCGCGGCCAAGGTAGTCGGCCATGGTGTCGGCTGCGGCCAGCGCAAGCTTGTCGCCCTCGCGGCAGGCCTGGAACACGTCCTTGGAATCGGAGGGGCCGGTGAGCTCAATGGGCTCGACGCCCGCCTTCTTGCACTCGGCAAGGTAGTTGCTCACCACGCCGGTGGCGCTGGAATACTGCTCCAGATGGCCATGGCCGCCACAGCCGCAGGTGCGCTCCTCGGCCGGGTTCAGGCACATGTGGCCAATCTCGCCGCCGGCGCCCACAACGCCCGATACCACGTCGCCGTTAACGATAACGCCGCCGCCCACGCCGGTACCGATGGTGACCATCACCACGTTCTGCACGCCCTTGGCAGAACCGAGCCAGGCCTCGCCCATGGCAGCGGCGTTGGCATCGTTCTCATACTTAACGACCGCATCGGGGCAGTGCTTCTGAATGGCGACCCTCAGCTCGGGCAGATTAATGGAAATGTTGGCCTTGACCTTGGCATCGCCCGACGCCGGGATGGGACACGGAACGGCCAGGCCAATGCCCGCCACAAAGGCACGCGGAATCTGTGCCTTGGCGACCACCTGGTCGATAGCCTCGGTCACCGCGGCAAAGCCCGCAGCGTCAACGATAGGAGGCGTGGGCACGCTGGCCTTGGCAAGCAGGTTGCCGTCCTCGTCGAACAGGCCCTCCTTAACCGAAGTGCCGCCGACGTCGATGCCGATGTAGTACTGCTTAGGTTCCATGGGAGCCCACCTTTCTCGTTTAAACATTGCCTGTATGGTACCGCTCTCAAGGCAAAAACCTACCAAAAAGGGACAGGTTTGTTTTGGCAGGTTTTATCTGGGGTAACGCAATTGGCTGCCCAACAGGCCGCGCAAGACCATCCCCAAAAATAAAGGCGCCGGGAGGCGGAGGCTCCCGGCGCCCGTCAAAGGGACTATGTTGTCTGTTGGACCGCACGGTCCGTCGCGGCGATAACGCCGACTAGGCCTGAAGTGCCTGCAGCTGCTTGTGAACCTCGATGAGCTCCGTCGCCATGACGCGCATGGTCTCGGTGCCGGCCATCTGGTCCTCGGCATGCAGCAAAATCAACGGGGCCTCGCCGTTACGCTCGCCGTTGGCCTCCTTCTTCAGAAGCCCCATGTGAACATCGTGGCCACCGTTATAGGCCTCGTCGCCCTGCTTGATAAGCTCCTCGGCGGCGTCAAAATCGCCCTCCTTGGCCTTTTGCACGGCATTGATGTACATGCTCTTGGCGGTACCGACGTAGCTGATGATCTCAAAGCAGGTCATCTGCAGTTCGTTCATATCCTCCATGCAGAGCACCTAGCCCATCACGCTGACGCAGTGGTCGATGATGCCGGCAGCGTTCATGCGGCCGTAGTCGACCATGTTGATAACCTCGACCGGGAAGCGGCCGGCGGCCTCCTTCTCAAAATCGCCCTTGGTGTAGCCGATCTGCGGACCAAGCAGCAACATGTCGCACTCGTCCAGGTGATCGTGGGCCTCGTTCATGGGACGAGCCTCGACCTCAATATCCAGACCACGGTTTGCAACCTCGGCCTGCATCTTCTGGACCAGCAGGCTCGTGGACATACCGGCATTGCAGCAGAGCATGATCTTCTTCATGGTTTCCTCCTTATAACTGCGCGGCGCGCAGACGACAACTGGTTTTATTCCTTGCGGCTATTGTGCCCACCCCCTGCATCTTTACACAAGGGAGAGAGCTGCGGGCACCGGCACCGCGTACCGGCGCCCGCAAAGGTGAAAGGGACGAACGTTAGGCGTTCTACTCGGCGAAAGCCTCCTGCTTGGCGATTGCCTTCTCGGAAATCTTCATAAAGGGCAGGTAGACGGCCATGCCAATGACAATCTCGATAGCCTGCCACACGCCGGCGCGCCAGTCAAAGCCCGTAGCGAGCAGGGCATTGATGACGGGAGGCATGGTCCAGGGCACCTGGGCGATGCAGGGGCTGATGATGCCTGCGCAGGTAAGGCCATAGGTGATGCCGATGAACAGATCGGGAAGAAGAACGAACGGGATCATGAGCGGCAGGTTGTACACGATGGGGTAACCGTAGATAACCGGCTCGTTGATGTTGAACAGACCAGGCAGGATAGCCATCTTGGAAACGGTCTCGGAAGCCTTGTTCTTGGAGAACAGGAGCGTGTCGAGCAGGAGCATGAGGGTGCAGCCCGAGCCGCCGATGAGGGCGAAGCTGTTAACGATCTGCATGTTCATGTAGTGATCGGGCTGGATGGTGCCACCGGCGGCAAAGGTAGCCATGTTGTCGACGATGAGCATGGTCAGGATCGGCTCGACGGTAGCGCCAGAGATGGTGGACTGGTGAATACCGACGCAGAACAGCAGGTTAGCAAGGGTGTAGATGAGGATAACAGCCCACGGACCGGCGTTCATGATGCTCTTGAGCGGGTTGGAGATGCACGTGGAGATGATGGTGCACAGATCGGTGCCGGCGCACACGGCGAGCAGGGCTGCGGCAAGAGCGAAGACCGCGAGGTTAAGCAGCATCGGAATCATGACGTTGAAGGAGTTGGAGACCGCGGGAGGCACGCCCTCGCCCAGCTTAACCTTGAGCTTCTCGACGCCAGAAATCTTGATGAAGAGCGAGACGGAAAGCAGGGCGATGATAATAGCCGAGAACAGACCGTTGGTGCCGGTGTTGGCAGTCGAAAGGGCGCCCGTGACCTCGGTGGAGGTGATCTTGTCGGTGAGCAGTGGGCTCGTGGCGGCAAGCGAGGCGGTGATCTGCTGCGGCATCATGATGACGAAGGCAGAGATGGCGACGACCACGCAAGCGAGCGGGTTATCGAAACGCTTGTTCTTGGCGAGGCTGTAGCCAATCAATCCGGCCAAGATAATGGCAGAGACGTTGAGGGTGCCCAGCGTAATTGCCGAGCCCCACGTCTGAAGGTTGGCAAGGCCCGCCGCATCGAGCGGGAACAGAGGGAACACGACGTTGTTAATAAGAACCGCGATACCCGCAAGGATATAGAGCGGCGTGATGGTCGCGAAGGCGTCACGCAGGGAACGCAGGTGAACCTGGTTTCCCACCTTCGCAGAGACCTCGGCAAACTTGTCGAGGAAGCTCTTTCCGTTGTCACTGGCCATGATTGCTCCTAACTTTCAAATCCGGCCTTTTCCTATGCGCACGGTGGTCTGTCGCCCTCTGCCACCAGATGTGCCATGTGTTGCGCGCGGCGGCGCGCGGTCTGGGCGTTCGCCCGGTCGCTAATCAACCACGTGGGTCGTGGCGACCTGTTTGAGCCAGGCCGCCGACTTCTTAAGGCGGCGCTTGTAGCCGTCCATGAGATCGACCTCGACAAAGCCGTAACGATTCTTAAAGGCATTGGCCCAAGACCAGTTATCGATGACGGCCCAGTAGTGATAGCCCCGGCACTTGGCGCCCTCGTCGATGGCCTTGGCCACCCACTCCAGGTGCTGACGTACAAAGTCGACGCGGTAGTCATCCTGGATGGTTCCTTCGGCGTCACGGTTCTTGTATTCGTCCATGATGCCGATGCCGTTCTCGGAAACGAACCACTCAAGATCGGGGTAGTTCTTAGCGCAGTCCATGCCAAAGTCGTAGAGGCCCTGCGGGTAGATCTCCCAGCCGCGGCTCTCGTTCATAACGGCGTCGGGCCATACGTACTCGTCGGCAAAGTGCGGCAGGCCGTACTGGTCGACCTTGCTCGCCGGCGCCTGAACACGCGTGGGGTGGTAGTAGTTGCAGCCGAGCCAGTCGACAACACCCTGCTTGAGGATCTCTTGGTCGCCGGCGCGGAACGGGAGCTTAACGCCGCCCTCGGCCAGGCTGTCGAGCACGTCGGCAGGAAGCTCGCCCTTGGTGATGAGGTCGAGCCACCAGCGGTTGTTGATGCCGCTGGTCATGCGCACGGCCTCGAGGTCCGCCTCGCTGGGGTTCTCCTTGGTGTAGACCGGGGTAAAGCAGTTGATCATGCCGATCTTGGCATCGGCGCGAATAGCGCCCTCGTCATAGGCGCGACGATAGTTGGCCACGGCCAGCGCGTGCGCCAGCGAGATGTGATACTGCACGGTGCGGGCGCGGTTGAAGTCGTGGAGCTGCGGGAACCACACGCCCTCCTGATAGCGCTGCTCGGGCTCGACGATGGGCTCGTTAAAGGTGAACCAGTACTTAATCTCCTGGCCAAACTCGTGGAAGGCGACGTCGGCGTAATGTGCGTAAGCCTCGACAACCTCACGGCTCTCCCAGCCGCCACGGTTAAAGAGGTAGGTGGGCATGTCAAAGTGGTACAAGTTGACAAACGGCTCCAAGCCGGCTTCGCGAGAGGCGCGGAACAACTCGTGATACCACGCGGCACCTTCCTCGTTGAGGTTGCCGTCGGCATCGAGCAGACGGCTCCACTGGATGGAAGTGCGATAGGTATCCAGACCCAAGTCCTTCAAAATGCGAAGGTCTTCCTGGTACTTGGCCATAAAGTCATTGCCGGCGTAAGAGCCAACGCGGTTGTAGAACGAACCCAGATCCTGGATGGACCAGGTGTCCCACAGGTTCTCGAGCTTGCCGCCCTGGTTCCACTGACCCTCAGTCTGCGGGCCGGACATAGCAGCGCCAAAGAAGAAGTCGTTGGGCAGCTGATACTGTGCCATCAAAGTCCTCGCTTTCGTGTTCTAGAGCTTCCGGTTGGAGACGGGTTTGCTTTGGCAGGTTATCCGGCGCGGGCGCGCACCGGCCATACCGATATCCAACCCGCCAAAACAAAACCGTCCCCAAACGGTCGATCCTGTTGTGCGGAAGGATTCCGTTCGTTGCTTAAACTATAGCGCTCTAATTTTAAAAGTAAAGCGTCTTTTTCTTTTTTCTTTCTCGAACTTCTTAGATAAAAGTAATATGGATGCCCTGTTGAGGGTTATACTTACTTTTTGTATTCATATATGTCGGAAAGGAGGTTCCATGATTCCCAAATACGAGGCGATAGCTGCAGATATTCGTCGAAGTATCGAGGATGGCGCTCTTAAACCGGGCGACAAGCTTCCCACCGTCGTTGAGTTCTGTGAGCTCTATAGCGTTTCCAAAATCACCGTCAAACGAGCTATCGAGCAAATCACCGAGGAAGGTCTTATTACCAGCCGGCGCGGATCGGGTACCTACGTTAAGGACACGGCGGGACTTCCCGGCCAGGCGTTTTTCCAGGGCAAAAACGACCGTGCCCAGGGCTTTTCGTATGAGCACCGCGGGGAAAAGGTGACCTCGGTGGTCTACGATTTCTCGATTGTTAATCCACCAGCGGACATCGCAGCCCAGCTGGGAATTGCCGAGGATGACTTTGCCTATCACGTCGTGCGCGTGCGTCAGGCCGATGGGAAGCCCATCGTTATCGAGTACACCTACATGCCCCTCGAGCTGATTCCAGGCCTTAAAAAGAAGGACCTGTACGGATCGGTCTACCATTTCATCCGCGAGCAATGCGGGCTGAAAATTTCGAGCTTCCACCGTACCATTCGCGCCGTGGCAGCAACCGAGGAAGAAGCCAATCGCCTGGACACCAAACCTGGCTCTCCCCTGCTCGAGCTCACCCAGATTGGCTTTTTGGACAGCGGCGCCGCCTTTGAGTATTCGGTCTCGCGCAACGTTGGCGACCGCTTTGAGTTGCACAACGTAACGTTGGCATAGGTTTTTGTAGTCATCCGGGCGCTCGCTTTGAGCTGTTTTGTGCAGCGCCCGCACAACACAATGGGGGTATAAACATGTCCGATTTGATTAAGCTGACGCCGATCTTTCACGAGAAGATCTGGGGCGGCCGCCAGCTCGAAACCGTATTTGGTTACGACATTCCCGATGGTCCCATCGGTGAGTGCTGGGCCATCTCGGCCCACCCCAACGGCGACTGCCAGATCGCTGAGGGCCCGTACGCCGGCCACACGCTGTCGTGGCTGTGGGCCGAGCACCGCGAGCTCTTTGGCAACTGTGAAGGCAAGGAGTTCCCGCTGCTCATCAAGATTCTGGACGCCAAGGACGACCTTTCGATCCAGATTCACCCCAACGACGAGTACGCCGCCAAGCACGAGAACGGCAGCTTGGGCAAAACCGAGTGCTGGTATGTGCTGGACTGCGAGCCCGGTGCCACGATCATTGTCGGCCAGCGTGCTAAAGACCGCACTGAGGCCGCACAGATGATCAAGGACGGCCGCTGGGACGACATGCTCAACGTACTACCGATCCACAAGGGCGACTTTTTCCAGATTGATTCCGGTACCGTTCACGCCATCAAGGCCGGCACGCTCATTTTGGAAACGCAGCAGTCGAGCGACGTGACGTATCGTCTGTACGACTATGATCGCCCGGGCACCGACGGCAAACTGCGCCCGCTGCACATTAAGCAGAGCCTCGACTGCATCGACTTTGACGTCCAGGCCCCGGTCGATGGTACCGTGACCGCGCCCGAGGTGGACGGCGTGACCGAGCTCGAGTCCAACCCCTGCTACACCGTCGATCGCGTGCGCGTCGACGGCAGCAAGACCTTGGAGCAGCGCTGGCCCTTCATGTGTCTGTCGGTCATCGACGGCGAAGGCACCATCTGCGGCGACCCCGTCCGCAAGGGAAGCCACCTGCTGGCCCCCAGCACCGTCAGCTCCATCGACCTCGAAGGCAAGATGGAACTGATCATCAGCCACCTCTAGGTCACAACAACAACCAAAACGAAACAAGGGGCTCCCCCGTTCATCAACGGAGGAGCCCCTACTCGTATCTACATTTCAGCCCACCCGGCTCTCCAGATCAAAAAGCGAACGAGCAGAGCGACGTTCGCAAGCACCGTTACCCAAGGACCTGGGCGGGCGTATAGGGCAACATCGATCGCGAGTTCCGCACGCAAAGGAGAGCACTTAATGTGCTCTCCGTCTTGCGCAGGACTGCCCGAGCAGGCGATGTTGCCCTATACGCCCGCCCAGGTCCGCCAGGATCACGACAGCTTGACGATCGGAGCAAAGCCCTTCATTAGCTTTTTGGTCTGGCCGGTCTTTTCGAATTGAACCTCGATCATGTCTCCAGCGACCGAGATCACGGTACCCGTGCCAAAGGTCTTGTGGCTCACGGTATCGCCTGCGGCAAAGTCCTGCGACGCGCTGGCACGATCGACCTTGCGCTCCACCGTCGGAGACACCTTGGACGACAGCTTTTTGGCTCGCGGCGCACCCGAACCAAAGGTCGAGGCAACACGGCCGGCGTCGGGCGAGACCCCACGATGGCGCTCGGTCCCGCGGCTGCTACCGCCAAAGAAATCGTCAAAGCTCGAGCCGCCGCGCGAACCGGAACCGCCGGTCGAGCGCGTATGCGAACCAAACACCTTGCCGCCATACATATCCGAGCCCATGCCCGAGCCAAAGGTGCCGCGACGGTCGCCGCGCTTCTCCCAGCCCGTTCCCTCAAAACCGGCAGAACCGATACCGCTAAACTCGATATCCTCAAACGGAATCTCGTTGAGGAAGCGCGAGCGCGGGTTGGCAGAGGTCGAGCCGTAGGTGCGACGCGTGGCCGCATAGGTCAAGAACAGGCGCTTACGGGCGCGCGTGATGGCGACGTAGGCCAGGCGACGCTCCTCCTCGAGCTTACCCGGGTCATCGCTGCCGCCAAAGTCGTGCACGTGCGGGAAGATACCCTCCTCCATGCCGGCCACGAACACCGCCGGGAACTCCAGGCCCTTGGCGGAGTGGATGGTCATCATTGTGATGGCATGCGTCTCGCCGGCCAGGGAATCCAAGTCGGAGCGCAGGGCCAGCCACTCCATGAGTGCCGGCAGCGCCTTACAGGTGAGCGGACCGTAGGTGCGCTCAATCTCGTCGGCATGCACGGCACCCGCCGGCATCTCCGTCGGCGCGGCATACGCGTTGCCCGCGATGGCAGCGGCCAGGGCATCCTGCGGTGAGAGCGCCGGGGCGGCTAATCTATCGAGCGGATTGGAACCTGCAGCATCGCGCGCGCCGACGAGTGCCTCAAACGAGGATGCCGGGGCGGACGGCCCCGGCTCGGGCGCGGGCGCACTCACCACGACGGACTCGGGCTCGGCAGGCACATCGGCAACACCGGCTGCGCGCAGCTCTTCCAAGCTCTCGAGCGTACCCTCGATATCCTCGTGCGTCTCCTCAAATTCGGCGGCGACGCCAAGGAATTCCTGGATGTTCTCGGCGCGGCTCTCGGACTCCATGGTGCCCTCGGCGCGAAACGCCTGCAGCAGGCCCGTCTTATCGACGATCATCTCGACGACGTCCTTGAGCTCGCCGTCCATGCGGCGGCCCTCGCGCACCAGCGAGACAAAGCTCGACAGGCCGTTGCGCACCTTGGCGCTAAACATGCCGGTTTCGGCGCACGCGATCTCGCAAGCCTGGAAGAACGAGCAACGGTTGTCGCGCGCCAGCTGCTCGATTTTTTGGATCGAGGTGGAGCCGATGCCGCGGCGAGGTGTGTTGATGACGCGCTTGACGCTCATCTCGTCGGCCGGGTTCACGATCATCTTAAGGTAGGCCATGACGTCACGAATCTCGGCACGGTCGAAGAATCGCGTGCCGCCCACGATCTTATAGGGCACGCCCGCGCGCAGGAACATATCTTCGAGAATACGCGACTGGGCGTTGGTACGGTAGAACACGGCGATGTCGTCGTAACTCATGCCTTTGGCATGCAGTTTCTCGATCTCACCGGCAATCCAGCGGCCCTCGTCGCGCTCATCGCTCGCCTGGAAGGCCTGAATCTTCTCGCCATCGCCCTCGGCCGTAAACAGGCGCTTGTCCTTGCGCTGAGAGTTGTGGCGCACCACGGCGTTGGCGGCGCTCAGGATGTGGCCCGTAGAGCGGTAGTTCTGTTCGAGCTTGACCGTCTTGCAGTTTTTAAAGTCCTTCTCAAAGTCCAGAATGTTGGTGATGTCGGCGCCGCGCCAGCTATAAATGGACTGGTCATCGTCGCCTACGACCATGAGGTTTTGGTACTTGGCGGCCAGCAGGTTAGCGATTTCGTACTGGACGTGGTTGGTGTCCTGATACTCGTCGACGCTAATGTAGCGGAAGCGCTCCTGGTACTTGTCGAGCACCTCGGGGCGGGTGCGCAGCAGCTCGAGCGCGCGCACGAGCAGGTCGTCAAAGTCCATCGCATTGGCAGCGCGCAGGCGGCGCTCCAGCTCCAAGTAGACCTGTGCGGCCTTTTTATCGTTGGGGCTATCGGCGGACTTGAGCATGTCCTCGGGGCCGATCATGGCGTTTTTGGCCGAGCTGATCTTGCTGCGGATCATGTTGATGGGGAACTGCTTTTGCTCAATGCCGAGCGCCTGCATAATGTCACGCACCATGCGCTTTGAGTCATCGTCGTCGTAGATGGTGAACTGACCGGTGTAGCCCAGCAGGTCGGCGTCCTCGCGCAGCATGCGCACACACATGGCATGGAAGGTGCACACCCACATGCCGCGGGTACCGCTGGGAATGAGCGCCGCCAAACGCTCGCGCATCTCGGCCGCGGCCTTGTTGGTAAACGTAATGGCAAGAACCTGCCAAGGCTTAACGCCCAGGTCGCCGAGCATATGTGCGATGCGGAAGGTCAGGACGCGGGTCTTGCCCGAGCCGGCGCCGGCGAGCACCAGCAACGGGCCCTCGGTGGTCAGAACCGCCTCGCGCTGGGCGGGATTCAGGCTGTCGATGTCGACGAGCGGCTTGGCGGGTTTGGGTGCCGGCGCAGGAGCGTCGTAGATGTCGAGCGGGACGAGCTCGGGCTCCGGCGCTGCAGGGGCGGTGTATGCATCGAGCGGCACGGGTTCCGGCGCGGGCGGCACGGGTACCGTGGCGTTCTTTTCCCAGGGCAAGGGCTGGGTCATGGGCGACTCCTCATCTGACGGACGGCGCGCCTGCGGGCGGCGCCATAGTTTGAGCCGTACCAGTATACCGAGCCGCGCGGACACCGACGCAAATCACACCACGACTCCGTGCGCCACCGTCAGGCCCACCCCAGCGGATTAGGCGCAATGGGGTCAGGTTAGTCTGCACCATGTTGCTGCAAAGCAACCTGACCCCATTGCGCCAATCACGGAGCCACCGATGTCATGGCAACGGTAGCGAGCGGCGTCAACCAAGTTACAGGCCGAGCATAGGCTCCAGAACGAAGAAGTATGCGAGCACTACGACGCCCAGGATGATGCGGTAAACACCGAAGCACTTGAAGTCGTGACGGCGGACGAAGCCCATGAGCCACTTGATGGCGATGAGCGAAACCACAAAGGCCACAACGCAGCCCACGCCCAAGATAGCGACCTCGTTGGCGCCGAACGTGCCGCCCTTGATGAAGTATTTGACCAGCTTGAGTGCACTCGCGCCAAACATGACAGGGATGGCCAGGAAGAACGTAAACTTGGACGCCACCGAACGCGTACAGCCCAAAAGCAGGCCGCCGATGATGGTAGAACCGGAGCGAGACGTACCAGGCACCAGCGAAAGCACCTGGAAGCAGCCGATACCCAGCGCAGTCTTCCAGCTCAGGTCCTCGAGCGTGGCGATGGAGCCAAAGTCCAGATTCTCGTCATCGTCCTCATCCTCAGCGGTAGCCGCGGCGGGCGCCGCAAAGTGCGCACCGGCGGGACGTCCACCCGACACCACAGCACGCGAGCCAAACGAACCGGCAACGGCCATTTCCTCGCGCTTGCTCGCGCGCCAGTTCTCGATCACGATAAACAACACGCCGTACACAATGAGCGCCAGCGCCACGACGGGAGCATTATAGAAATGCTCCTCCATCCAGTCGTTAAGCGGCAGACCGATCGCCGCGGCGGGAATGCAACCGAGCACAATCTTGCCCCACAGCACCCAGGTGTCGCGACGGCCCTCCTTGCCCTTGCTGGGAGAAAACGGGTTGAGATCGTAGAAGAACAGGACGCAGACGGCCAAAATGGCGCCAAGCTGAATCACGACCAGGAACATATTCCAGAACGTCTCGCTCACGTTCATCTTGACGAACTCGTCCACCAAGATCATGTGACCGGTCGACGAAACAGGCAGCCATTCGGTGATGCCCTCGACCAGGCCCATGAAGGCAGATTTTAGAAGCTCGATGATATCCAAAGGGACCCCCTCGTTAGACACCCGCCGATAGTTGTTCTGCGGACGGTTGCGGGCGATGTCCCATTATCAACCGTTCGGCCGCGGCTGCGCCCACCCTTACCAAAAAACTCGCCCGTTCACAGAATTGCGAGCGGTCAAACCCAAATCCTTGGGTATAACTGCAACAAGATAAAGTGTCCGGCGGCCAACGCGCCCGCGCCCGCCCGATGCACGAGCCCCGCGCCCGTGCGATAGACCAAGGAGGAAACCATGAACGAGGGCTACACCAAGGTATTTGTTTCACTCGACGGTACTGAGCAGCAGGATTTTGTGCTCGCACGCGCCATCAAGGTCGCCGCGAACAACGGCGCCAAGCTAATCATCGGCCACGTTATCGATTCCACGGCGCTCGAGAGCGCCGGTTCCTATCCGGTCGATCTGGTCAACGGCCTAGAGGAGGCATTTAAGAACTCCATCGCCAAGCAGCTCGAAGAGGCCAAGGCCAATCCCGATATTCCCGAGGTCGAGGTCATGATTCGCGCCGGCCGTATTCGCGAGACGCTCAAGGACGAGATGCTCGACGTGGTTAAGCCCGACCTGGTGCTCTGCGGCGCCCGCGGCCTGTCCTCGATCAAGTATGCGCTGCTGGGTTCGATTTCGACGTTCCTGCTGCGCAATACGGACTGCGACATCTTGGTCGTGAAGTAGCAAACGTACGCCTAACGCATCGCGGAGCGCAAGCCCACGTGCCCAAGTCTTCCAAGAGCGGGACCACCATTACGGTGGCCCCGCTTTGCTTTAGGCTGAGAATTGCTCCAGAACCCTCATTCTCTCAACGGAATCCGTCTGAATTTTCAGAGCGACCCGACCCAAATCTCCGGTTGCAGAGGCAAGTTCTGCAAGCTGGGCAGACACCTCTTCAGCCACTTCCGCCGCGATGTTCTTGATCATCTTGAGTGGCAGATGCAAATCTTGAGACATGAATTCGAAATCTTCAGGAGTCACCCCATCGATCACCCGGTGATCCCCAATATCAATCCCAAGATTATGGTCGTATCCCATTATCGTCGTGCAAACAATATCGTATGCAGGGGCCAACCTCTTTTCCCGCCAACTCGGACTATAAAGAAACGAATGGTTCTTGAGATGCGAGTCGCAATTCCCCAACGCATAATCGACCATTACCTGACGAGCGAACATTTGAGTATCAGCAATTACGTTAGACGATTGCTCTCTTATCAATCGGCCGCAAAGAGCCATATAGCAGCTATCGGGACGTGTCTCGTATTTCATATACGAAGGCCAGCCAACCGCTTGGCAAAAATCCTCCTGATGCAGCCTCAGAGGCACATCGAATCCGCTCATCGACGGCGGCTCATTGCTCCAGATTCTGTCATAACGCTCGGAAAAGAACGCACCAGGAATCGTATCCGAAGCTTCTGAACGGGCAATTTCAAGCCCAGCAGCAGACGCTGCCGTCATGCAAATTAATTCGTTGAACGGCAAATCCGGATGTTTAGTTGAAGCAATCTTGACTATGTGAGTCGAGGGGGCAGAGCCGAGCGGCAGCATCCAATCCCCCGACCCGGCCTTTTTTGCATCTTTACCGCGCGGTAAAAACCAACCGGTTTTAGACTGAGCGCCCGCCAACGACAGCCTCGAATCCTGCATATCATTTGCAATCTCAAACACTTCCGCCTTAGAAAGTGCCTCAAAATCCTCGTCTTGCAGAGGACGATAGCCCGGATCGTAGCTCGATTTCTCATCGCCGAGAAACCTCAAGGCACCAACGCACTCATCGCCCAAACGCTCGAGCATCGATAAATAGTCTGACTGGGGGATTTGAAAACGCATCGACAGCTCATGCCGAACCGGGCCCTCGGGAAGCATGCCCGAAAAGAAGGCCGAAAACTCATTGCTGGCATATGGCTCATGTCGCAAGGGAAGAGAAGCTGAGAGTGCGGCAGCATCGTCGCGTTCAAGATATCCCTCATCATATGCAAACGTCTCGTTTACGGGGTCGGCCCTCTCAAATTCTCCGACCAGCTCAAACGTTCCCCGATACTCACGATAAACCTTTAATGCCATGAGCCGTCGCCCCTCTCCCTCAGGATCAAATCGACCCCCAAGCTGTTAGCGATTTGAAGGGTTTGGCGAAGATTGGCACCCGCCTTTCCACGCTCAAGCTCGCTCACAAAGCGCAAACTGCACTGGTTGAAATCAGCCACATCGCGTTGGGTATAACCGAGCTTCTTCCGGCGCTCACGCAAATATGCACCGAGTTCAGCTGGGTCAAAAATCGTTCGCTCATTCCAGTCTTGCATGCTAATCCCCTATGATTATCCCAAACGGGATAATCATAGCACATCATGATGGAATTATCCCGTTTGGGATAATTGTCTTAACGTGAATGACGCTCCGGGACGTTACACCGCGACGACTACTCAAAGTATTGGAATTTGTTGGTCGAGAAGGCAAACGTGACGACGAAGCCTTCGCCGGGCTCGGATGCCGCGGTGACGTCAATGCCCATCTTGGAGCACAGGCGTGCCACCAGGTAGAGGCCGATGCCCGTTGCGCGCTTGGTGGTGCGGCCGTTGTCGCCGGTAAAGCCCTTCTCGAACACGCGTGGCAGGTCTGCCGCACTCACGCCGCAGCCGTTATCGGCAACAGTGAGCTCAATGCGCTCACTCGCCAGACCCTCGTCCAGCAACGCGCCCGAAAACACGATCTTCGCGCCGTCCTCGCACGCGTATTTAATGCTGTTCTGGATGAGCTGCCCCAAGATAAACTCGAGCCACTTCTCGTCGGTAAAGACCTCAAAGTCGAGGTTCTCGCACACCGGGGCCACGTGCGCCGCGATGAGCTCGCGCGCGTTGGCTTTAATCGCGCCCGTCACCAAGGTCTTGAGATCCCAGCGGCGAATCAGGTAGTCCCGCTCCACGACTTCCGAGCGCGCGTAGTACAGTGCCTGGTCGATATAGCGCTCCACGCGAGCCAGCTCACGGCCCAGGTCATCCACGCGCGACAGGTCGTCTTCGCTGCCGTCCAGGTTTTCCAAAATCAGGTGGGCCGCCGCCAGGGGCAGCTTGGCCTCGTGGACCCAGCTCTCGATATAGTCGCGATAGTCATCGGTCTGACGCCGGCCTTCGGCAACCTCGTCGCAAGCAGCTTTGCCCACGCGACGCAAGACCTCGTACTCGAGCTCGCCCTCGGCATAGGTCGGGCATTGCACCATCTCCTGCACCCATGCGGGACTCTCGAGCTCCTCGGCCGCACGCTCCAGCTGACGCAGAAAACGGCGACGGCGCGCGTACTCGACCACGATGCCGAGCATACCAAAGATAAAGGACACGCCGACCGCCACGACCACAATAGATGTCGAAGCACCGGCGGCCGTCAGCACAAAGCAGCTCAGCAGCACGCCGCACGTCCACACGGCGACGGGAAGCAGCGCATCTTTAAAGAACTTGCCAAACGACATAGCCGGCCCCTAGACCGAATAGCCTTGGCCGCGATGCGTCGTCAAATACCCCTTGATGCCGATTTTTTCGAGCGTGGTACGCAGGCGGTTGATGTTGACGGTGAGCGTATTGTCGTCCACGAAGGCATCGGAGTCCCACAGGTCCTGCATGATGGCCGAGCGCGAGACGATCTTGCCCGCGCGGCTCAGAAGCAACGAGAGGATACGCAGCTCGTTTTTGGTGAGCTCGGTGCTGGTGCCCGTTTGCGTGTTG
Organism: Collinsella aerofaciens; assembly: GCF_027679495.1. Taxonomy (GTDB): domain Bacteria; phylum Actinomycetota; class Coriobacteriia; order Coriobacteriales; family Coriobacteriaceae; genus Collinsella; species Collinsella aerofaciens_AK. The sequence goes on along the minus strand of NZ_JAQEKC010000001.1, from coordinate 105,224 downwards.
GTGACCATGGAGCGTGCGAGGTCGAGCTCCAGTCCCTTGTGGACGAGCGTGCTGCGCTCGCCCGCCGCCGCGGTGCGACGCAGTAGTGCGTTGATGCGCGCCACGAGCACACGGGCGCTGTAGGGCTTGGGAACAAAGTCGTCCGCGCCGAGCGTCATGGCCATGACCTCGTCAATCTCGGTCGTGCGCGACGTGAGGACGATGATGGGAACCTCGGATTCGCGGCGAACCTCATGGCAGATGTGCTGGCCGTCTTTGACAGGGAGTGTGAGGTCGAGCAGCACCAGGTCGGGAGCGGCGGCGAGAATATCGCGCGAGACGCGCTCGAACGATTCGCAGGCCTCGATTTCAAACCCGGCGCGGGCAAGAATGTCGACAAGCTCACGACGAATGGGCTCGTCGTCCTCAACGATATAGATCAGCGGCATGTGTCCTCCCATTTCGCGTAACTTGCACCTTCCACACCATTATGCCCACGGCGTCGCAACGATACGACCCCGTGGGCACCTAATATGACAAAAGTGTTCGATAGCCTTAAGAGAAAATAGGGGCCTCGGTCCTAAACCGATCGGCCCCATCACTTCGACCTCGAGCCTCTACTCGAGCGTACGCATGTATGCAGAGATGGAATGATTCTTTAATCCCCGTCCCAGAAAAATCATTTAGCGACGGGCGCGGAGCTTTTCGTAGCCGTCGGCGAAGAAGGTGACCATAGCAGCGTCCGCCTCGGCGGCATCGGTATCGTCGGCGGGAACCACGCCGTGCTCGTCGCTCACCAGGAACAGCGCGCCCTTGAGCTGTGCGGGAATATCTACGCGCGTGACCGAGATGCCCTTGGTCTGGGCCAGCTGCTCGATGAGCGTCGCCGTGCCGCACAGGCACTCGTCCGCTGGCGCCACAAAGGCAAGCTCGCCGTTATCGACGGCAGCGAGCAGCTCGGGCGCCACGCCGGTTTCGTCGGCCTCGGAGCGGGCCTCGGCGGAGCGGGCACGTAGCGCCTTGGCCGACGTATCGGTTAGCGGCTCGTACTCCCCCACCGTCATGGCGGCGTTGCCGTTGACGTCGATCACCAGCATGAGCACGCCGTCGCGTGCGGTGTAATCGCCCTCGGCAAGCGACCACTCAACGTGCTGCTTGGCCCAGCTGAGCATGTTATGGGTAAGCGGCTCGCCCTGCACCAAGCGCTCGGACAGTGCGCGAATGTGGCGGTTGAGCATGGGTACCTTTTTGTTGGACATGCGCCAACGGCAGACAAGCGCGGGTTTGTCGAGCGTAAACTTCTCGACCGCCTCCTGATTGGCGCAAAAGTCCTCGTACGCACGCTGATCCTCGGCATTGCCAAACAGCTCGGCATCATCAATCTGGGGCATGGTTGTACCTTTCGTGTTAGTCATTCCGTCCTCTTATACCAAAAAGACGGCCCTCCAAACGGAGCAGCCGTCTTTTGCAGAGATTATTTTGACGATACGGTCAGGCGACCGATCGGCTTAATGGGATAGAACAACATCCCATTAAGGGTTTTCCAAGTGCCCGAGATTGCCCCGAAAGAGGAGCGCCGCGTACTAAATGTACGCAAGCGACGGTTTGAGGGGCAAGGTCGGGTGCTTGGGAAAGCCTCTAGTGCCTAAAATGCCTGGCCCCTGTGAAGACCATCGCAATACCATGCTCGTTGCAGGCCTGGATGCTCTCGTCGTCGCGCTTGGAGCCGCCGGGCTGGATGATGCAGGTCACGCCGTGCGCGGCAAGCACGTCGACGTTGTCGCGGAACGGGAAGAACGCGTCGCTTGCACAGGCAAAGCCGCCCTTCTCCACGCCCTCGCGCTCGCAGAAGTCCTCGGCGCGCTCGCAGGCAAGCAGCGCAGAGTCAACGCGGTTGGGCTGACCCGGGCCCATGCCAATACCGGCCTTGCCCTTGGAGACCAGAATGGCGTTGGACTTAACGCCCTTGCAGACCTTCCAGGCAAACTCGAGCTCGGCCATCTCGGCGTCGGTGGGCTTGCGGTCGGTGGGGAACGTAAAGGTCGCGGGGTCCTCGGTCACGTGGTCGACTTCCTGCACCAGCATGCCGCCGTCGACGGAGCGCAGCTCCACCTGGGCGCCGTGGTCCACGCCGCCGGTAGCCAACACGCGCAGGTTGGGGCGCTTGGCCATGCGCTCGAGCGCCTCGTCGGTGTAGCTCGGGGCGATGATGACCTCGACGAACTGCTTGTTCTGATCGGCAAAGTGCTCAACCAGCTCAAAGGGAACCTCGCGGTTGCAGGCGATGATGCCGCCAAAGGCGCTCTTGGGATCGCAGGCGAAGGCGCGATCGTAGGCGGCCGTGATGTCCTCGGCAACGGCGGAACCGCAGGGGTTCTGGTGCTTGAGGATCACGCAGGCCGGCTCGTCGAACTCGCGGACCAGGTTCCAGGCGGCGTCGGCATCCAGATAGTTGTTGTAGCTGAGCGGCTTGCCCTGGATCTGCTCGGAGCCCACGAGCGGGAACTGCGAGCTCGCGGTGTTCTCGCAGCCCTCGGCAAAGCGATAGACCGTGGCCTTCTGCTGCGGGTTCTCGCCATAGCGCAGGTCGTCGACCTTCTCCAGCGAAATCTCGAGCTTGGCAGAGGTGTCCGCCACGTCGCTTGCCTGGGCGGCAAGCCAACGGGAGATAGCCGTGTCGTAGGCGGCGGTGGTCTGGTAGACCTTCACCTGCAGGCGACGACGGGTGGAAAGCGTGGTGCAGCCACCGGTCTCGCGCATCTCGGCCAGGACGGCGTCGTAGTCGGCCGGGTCGGAGATGACGGTAACGCTCGTGGCGTTCTTGGCGGCAGAGCGCAGCATGGAGGGACCGCCGATGTCGATGTGCTCGATGGCGTCTGCGAAGGTGACCTCGGGGTTAGCGACGGTCTTCTCGAACTCGTACAGGTTGACGACGACCAGGTCGATCAGCTTGATGCCATGCTGAGCGGCCTCCTGCATGTGCTGCTCGGAATCGCGGCGGGCCAGCAGCGCGCCGTGAACCTTGGGGTGCAGGGTCTTAACGCGGCCGTCCATCATCTCGGGATAGCCCGTGAACTCCTCGATGGGGGTTACGGGAACGCCCGCGTCCTCGATGGCACGAGCTGTGCCGCCCGTAGAGATGATCTCGACGCCAAAGTCGTCAACCAGCGTCCGTGCGAAATCGACGACACCCGTTTTATCGGTAACCGAAATCAACGCGCGTGCGATCTTCACATCAGATCCCATGCAGTCCTCCTGTCTGGTACGCCGCCGTGCTCTGTGAGTCGGTGATACGTCGATCTGTAGCGCTCGCGCAGCGGCATTGAAAATACTGATTCAATGTAGCGCATCAAGCGCATCGATGCACCCCGCAACGGGCGCATGTGCAGAAAAAGTTTGCGAGCAGAGGGGATGGGCACGGCACTGGGCACGGTGAGTTCATGGAACACAGGGGCACCATAATTAGATGCCAATGGCGTGGTAGAACTGTGCTCGATATGCATCCGCAAAAGAAAGAGGCACCATGGTCTCGCGGGTTCTCTACCGACCGTTTGATACCGAAGACTTCGACGCCATCGCGCTGATTCTGCAGCAGCTTTGGCATAACAATTCGGATAACGATGAGTACAACCGCCTTGAGGCCGCGTGCGACCTCGCCTACTGCCTTTCGTCCTCGACGTTTTCGCAGGTTGCGGTGATTGACGGCGAGGCGCGTGGCATTGCGCTCGCGCGCGCGGGACAGAGTTCCGGCGCCACCGTCAAGGAACATTGGATGGACACCGAACGCGCTCTGCTATCGCAAATGCGCGAGCTGGAGCCCGATGCCTGCGCCGAGTATCTCTCGTTTGTGCGCGCAACCATCCGAACCAACAACCGCCTGCTCGAAAGCAGCCCGTTGCCCCACGACAACGAGGTCACGCTGCTCGCCGTCGATCCCGATGTCCACGGCCTGGGTGTAGGCTCAGTGTTGCTCGATGCCGCGGTCTCGTACCTGTCCTCGCGCGGGGCGACAAGGGCGCACCTGTACACCGACTCCAACTGCTCGTGGAAGTTCTACGAGCTGCACGGCTTTAAGCGCACGGCCACGCACCGCGCCAACCGCGAAGAGCGCCGTCACGACATGCCGCGTGAAAGCTTTCTCTACGAACTCGACCTAACAGCCTAGCCCAAGCAGCCACACCTAGTCATTTAAGTCTGTCCCCAATGACTGATCCCCAACAACTAGTCATTTAAGTCTGTCCCCAATGAGTAGCCTTGGTGGTCTGCAAATAGCTGTGGTCAAAAAACATCAAATATGAGTACTGTTACCTTTTTAGTAGCAGCGATTCGGGGCATTTTTGATGCTTATAGGCATGACGACCAGCTGCACGAGCTGACGTAGCTCCTCAAATGTTCAATAAAATGGGCCCCTAACGAGAAGTGCTCTCATTAGGAACCCATTATTATGTGCAAACATATGTGACCAACGCAGCAACAGTACTCATATTTGGCATTTTTTGTCCACTGCCCCTTGCGCGAAGGTCCGCAGCGGAAAGTTTGGCCCGTTTCGATGCACAAAAATGGGATGAATCTTCCCTGGCAACCGCCCAGAAAGATCCACCCCAAAGCAAGCGCTCGCTAGAACGTTCCACCGCCGCCTCCGCCGACGCCGCCACCGCCGCCACCGGAAAAGCCGCCGCCGCTGCCGCCGCTCGAGCTATCGGAACTCGAAGCCAGCTCGCGGATGGTCTCGTGATACACATCGTTGAACGAATCGAGCGGAGACTCGTTGCCGTAGTGATGGTAATACCACCAGTAGCAGGGGTAGTTGTCGTAGAAATCGTCACTGTTGCGCAGGTCCGCAGGCACGGCTTCGGCCAGCTGTCGCAGCACTTCTTTCGAAACGCCCAGGGCAACGCCCATCACCAGCAGCTTGTTCCACAAGATCAGGTCGCTGGGAACGGCCTCCTTCAGACGCGTAAAGTCCTCGAGCCAATGCTTGAGCGCCTTGCAGCGAGCCGCCACCTCGGCGCCCTCCGGCGTGTAGCGACGGAAGGTGCAGCTCAGGACAAAGCCCACGATCGTGACGGGGATCGAGATCATAGCGGCGCCGACATTGGCATCCGCAAAGTCGGTATAGATCAGAGAGCCCAGAATGCCAAAGACGATGATGATGCCGAGAACCAGGCCGGCAACCAGGGCGATGGTGCCGTCCGAGGCGATAAGCTCGCGCGCCTCCAGCCTGCCCTTAACCGTGCTCTGATAGTCCTCGAGCTTGTCGCCAACAGATGTGGTGCGCTCGCTAGCGTACTCCTCCAGCTCGCTAAACGTGCGCGAACGGACTCCGTCCTTATCGGGCTTAACGCCGGCGAAGAAGACCTTGAGCACATCGCGATCGATGCCGTCCTTTTTGGCAGCCTTCCAGGCCTCGTCGGTCACTGTGATGCGATACGTCTGCTCCTCTTTTTCGCGACGGAGCAGACCCTTCTTCTTGGTCTCGGTCGCTTCTTCCAGCTTGATCACGCGGTCGTCGGTCAGCTTCATCAGTGTGGCGATATATGCCTGATCGGGCACGTCGTTCCAGCTCATAAGAGTTGCAAGCACCGCGGGATGGTCGGCGGAGGGCACATCGCGGAAGTACTCGTCCTGGAAGAGCGGCTTGGGCTTGGGCCTGCGCAGCTTGAGCATCACGATCACACCGGTATAGGCAACCGCCACGGCAACACACACCACGGCAATCGCGCCGGCAACCGCACGCGCGTGCTCACGGCGAGCGTTGGCCTCGTCGGCCCATTCCTTCTCTTCGCTCAGAATCGTTGACATGCGCTTTTCGCCCGAGACGGCAAGCTGCGGCACCCAGTCGCTGGGGAAGGCGATGCGTGCCTCGGCGAATTCGCCCTCATGCACGCAGGGAATGGTATAGGTGACCATGGGCTCGTCCGCATCGAGCGACACGTCGCCCGTCAGCGGGCCGTGGCCCCATGCGCGGAAGTTATCGCCCTTGACGGCAGCCGTCCCGGCAGCGGCATTTGCAAAGTAGACTTCCATCTCGACGTCATCGGAGTCAGCCGACCAGCCGTCGCCGACGAATTTCCAGTAAAGCTCGGCGGTATCGGCCCAGTTCATAACCGCACCGGTCATGGAATAACTCACGTAGTAGATTGCGCTGTCGCCGCTCTCGTGGGGGCTGAACACCTTAATCTTTACGCCGTCGTCGGACTGTTCCACCGTGTAAACGCCGTCGTCGCCTTTGTTTGCGCTGTCGACCTTGTTAAACGCAGTGTCGTCTTCCTCGACGCTCAGCACATTGACGACCACCGAGCCGCCTTGCTGGTTAGAGCCTGTATTGATATCCCAATACACGCCGTTGATGTCATCGTCGAAATCGAACTGGCGTCCCTCGACAACGGTCAGCGAGCCATCGGCCTCAACCGTGGCGCCGATGTAGGTTTGGCTCATGGAGTAGCCGTCGGCGTGCGCGACGGCAGGCAGCAGCAACAACGCAAGCGCGACGAGCGCGCAGACGGAAGCGAATCGCGCAAACAGGCGGCGCTGCCGACAGGTCTTGGCAACGGGGGCGTTCATAGGCACATCCTTTGTCTGTGGTACCAGTAGCGTCATTGTCCCACGTTTGCGGGTTCATGTGACGAACATCTAGGTCAGCGGAGCGTCAAAACGGGACAAAAGTCACGCCCACGGGCAGTCGTTTTGGGGACGTTCTTAAACGACTAGTCGCTGGGGACACTCTTTGGCCAGGCACTGCCCCGGCAATAGATACCACTTCATAGCTCCATCACAGGTGTAGCGGCTTTGTGTGGGCGCGGCATGCGCTGATTGAGCCGCCAGTTGAGGGGCATAAAGCAGTTGAGCGAAAACGGTTTGCCCCTTTGCCGTCCGCTCGAGGATCATGTCCCCCTTTTCCGCGGAAACCCCGGCAGTTGCGAAGAGCTGCCGGGGTTTCTGTCGTTTGAGGGCTAGATTGATTGACGGCGATTAAGGCGCCGAGCCGGTGGTCCGGCACGCGCAACGCGCGGCCTCAGCAACTTGCAGGCCACGGCAGCGTCTCCCCCACCGCGCCCCGCGCTATACTCGTCCGCATGGACATCAACGCACGCAACATAGCAACACCCGCCGCCGACGCGCCAACGACGCCGGCCGCCCCCACCCCCGTCGTGGGGCGCTTTGCCCCGTCGCCCTCGGGCCGCATGCACCTGGGCAACGTGTTCAGCTGCCTGTGCGCATGGCTTTCGGCCCGCAGCCAGGGCGGCAGCATCGTGTTACGCATTGAGGACCTGGACGATCGCTGCAAGCGCCCCGAACTTGCCACTCAATTGATTGGCGACCTGGCCTGGCTGGGGCTGGAGTGGGACGAAGGCCCCTACTACCAGCACGACCGCCTGGACTTGTACGAGGACGCCCTGCGCCAGTTGCAATACGCCGGCCTCACCTATCCCTGCTTTTGCACGCGCGCCGAGCTCCACGCCGCGAGCGCACCGCACGCGAGCGACGGCACGCCCATCTACCGTGGCGCCTGCCGAAGTCTTTCGGCCGAGGAGGTGGCCCGTCGCAGCGCCCTGCGCGCCCCGGCCACACGTCTGTGCGTGCCCACCGTCGACGACCTCGCAGACGACGTGATCGAATTTGTGGATCGCACGTACGGCGCCCAATGCGAAGCACTCGCCACCGAGTGCGGCGACTTTTTGGTGCGCCGCAGCGACGGCGTGTTTGCCTATCAGCTAGCCGTGGTGGTCGACGACGCTGCCATGGGCGTCACCGAGGTCGTGCGCGGATGCGACCTGCTGGGGTCCACGCCGCGCCAGATCTATCTGCAGCACCTGTTGGGACTGCCCACGCCGCACTACGCACATATTCCGCTGCTCATGGCACCGGACGGCCGCCGCCTTTCCAAACGAGACCGCGATCTGGACCTGGGCGAACTCCGCGCCCGCTTTGGCACGCCCGAAGCGCTGCTGGGCTGGCTCGCCGGACAAACAGGCATCGCACCGGGCACCACGCCGCGCTCTGCCGAGCAGCTGGTCGAGCATTTTAGCTGGGATGTTATCCGCAAGCACAGGGAGAACATCACCGTAACGGCTGAGTAATCAGGCACCCCACCCCTACGCAACATCCCAGGGCTGGAGTTCGTCGCCCAGGCGAACGATGCAGTCGTAGAGCACGGTATGGCGCTCGGCCGGGCTGGCATCTCGATGAAAATGCCCGTAATACCAGCGCCTGTAGTCCAAGCGATCTTCCAGCTCATCGAAAAACGCCGTAAGCCGATCAACGGCGGGGCAATTCCAGCCGGGCACCGGATAAAGCGTGGGCGAAAGCATGCGCGTAGAGCAGGTGTGGGTGATCACGTAGTCGACCTTCCAGCCCACGCTGTCGAGCTTTGTCCGTGCCTCCTCAAAGTTGCGCTCGTCCGGCAGTTCCTGCGGCCACCAGCTGGAATACGGAATGCGGTATTCCTTGTCCACGCTCGTGGCGCCGCCCATGGTAAAGACCGTTGAGCCGTCGAGCTCAAAAACCTCGCCGCGCGTCAGGCGCCGTATGGGCGAAGTATCCGACAGACGCTGCGTCAACCCACCATGCCACAGCTCCATGGGGCGCTCCGCCCAATGGTCGTAGCGTTCGTGGTTGCCGTCGACGAACAGCACGGTATAGGGGCGCGACTCCAGCCAAGCGATGTCGTCACATTCCTCGGCGGAGAAATCCCACGGAAAGCCAAAGTCGCCGGCAATGATGAGATAGTCGTCGCTCGTCAGGCTTTTCCCAAGATCCCAATCGCGCAGCTTTTGCATGTCGAGGCCACCGTGAATATCGCCCGTCACATAGACCGTCATCGGATTACCACTTCCCTGTAAGTCGCTAGCCCACATTCTGCACGATCACTAAGCCAACCGTTCCAGCCCTTCCATCCTTTAGGACCTACCCCTCGTTCTTCCATCCAAACGGGTCGAGCACCCAAAAAACCAGATCTAGCAGGCCGCCGGTCATCATGGCACCGGCAAGAGCCATGCAAACGTGCAGAGAACTGGCACTTCGGAGCACATCAAACGGCCCCAGAACAGCCAGCAGCGCGACCGCTGCGCCGGCAAGGCATAGCGCGAGGCACGGCCCCGCGTCCTTGACGCACTTCTTTGCGAGATGCTTGGTGTTGTCACTCATCGATATCGTACTCCTTAGAGGATCGTTGTTCAGATGCATGCCGCCGCGACGGAGCATGGCGGCAGGGTAAGTGTCACATGTCGTGCGGACACACGTGCAAGATCACGCCATACTGCCAATCCCAATCGTCATACATCTAAAACACGAACGATCGATCTGTTATCCTGGCGCCAACATAGTCTTTCGAAAGGTTTGGCCGGGATGACTACGCAGCAGCAGATTGATATTGAATTCGACTCGCTTGCACGCGAGAACGATTCACCCAAGCTCATCGCCAACTCGAAGGCGACAGGCGGAACACTACTATCCGTTATCAAGGAGCAGCTCTCAACCTGCAGCTCTTTTGACTTTTCGTAGCGTTTGTTGCAGACGGCGGCCTTCAAATCCTGGTCGAGGCGTTCCAGGAGCTCAAGCAGCGTGGCATTAAGGGCAGACTGCTCACGTCCACCTATCTCAACTTCAACTCACCCGATGCGTTTCGAAAGCTCCTGGAATACGACAACATAGAAGTTCGCGTATTCCAGGGTAATTTGCATGCCAAGGGATACATTTTTGATAAGGGCGAAACCAGCACGGTCATCGTCGGCAGCTCCAACATGACGCAGACCGCCCTCACCTGTAATAAAGAATGGAACGTGCTGTACCAGACTGTCGAGAACAGCCGCCTGCTCGGAGAGCTTAGAGGCGAGTTTGATTCGCTGTGGAACGACACCTCAACCGTTTTGCTTTCCCAAGACTGGATTGAGAACTATGCCGCATATCGATCGGCACGTCCGTCAAAGCCCAAATCGAAACCGACGTTCCAGGCAACTGTTAGCCCAACCACGAATGACCTCGAAGAAATCAAGCCCAATAAAATGCAGCAGCGCGCCCTTGAGGCGCTCGGTGTAATCCATCGCAAGGGCGAGACCCGCGCCCTGCTGGTCTCGGCAACCGGCACCGGCAAGACCTTCCTTTCGGCGTTCGATGTACTCGCGTTTAAACCCCGGCGCGTCCTCTTTCTTGCGCACCGCCGGCGCATTATCGACGCCTCCCGTGCAAGCTACGAACGGCTCTTAGGTAGTACCTATACGTTCGACACCTATCAAACTGGCAAGAATATAAGCAATGCTACCTGCGTGTTTGCCATGTGTTCTTCAGTCGCCAAACATTTGAGCGATTTCCGTCCCGATGAGTTCGACTACATCGTCATCGACGAGGCCCACCGCACGGGATCTCAGGGCTACCAATCCATCATGTCGCACTTTACGCCTCGGTTTTATCTGGGCATGACCGCTACACCCAATCGCACCGACGGCTATGACGTCTTTGCCCTTTTCAATCACGTCATCGCGTTCCAGATCACGCTGCAGGACGCTTTGGCCGAGGAGATGCTAGCCCCCTTCCATTATTTTGGCATTCACGATCTGGAGATTGACGACGAAACGGTCGAAGATACCGCCCTGTTCGGACGCCTAACATCCGACGAGCGCGTACGTCATATCACCGAGAAGATCGAGGAATATAGCGTCACCAAAAGCAACCGCAGGGGCTTAATCTTCTGCAATCGAAACGCCGAGGCAAAAGAGCTGTCATGCAAATTCAACGCTCTCGGATATCGAACGGCTGCGATTAGCGGTCAAGATTCCGATGAGGTCCGCGATGCCGCGATCAGCCAACTTGAAGCCGGCGAGCTCGAGTACATTTTCTCGGTCGATATCATGAACGAAGGCGTCGACATCCCCTCGCTCAATCAGATCATCATGCTTCGACGCACCGACTCCGCAATCATCTTTATTCAGCAGCTCGGACGAGGTTTGCGCCTGAATGATGGTAAGGAATACGCACTGGTACTCGACTTTATCGGTAACTACCAGAGCAACTTCTTGGTACCCATCGCTCTGTCGGGTGACAAGACCTACAACAAAGACCGCCTGCGTCGACTCGTCCAAGAGGGCGACTCAACGATCCCCGGATGCTCGACCGTGAGCTTCGATCGTATTTCCGAGGCACGCATCTACAAGGCCATCGATGGCGGCGATTTCACCTCCGTCAGGTTTTTGAAAAACGAATATCTCGACTTGCGCCAAAAACTCGGCAAGATTCCCTCGCTGCTCGAATTTGATCGTAATGGCTCCATCGATCCGCTGCTTATCTTCAAGAATAGCGGCCTGGGGTCCTACCACGCATTTCTATCCAAATACGAGCCGGACTACACGGTTCAATTTTCCTCTGATCAAACCAAGATTCTCAAATTTATTTCTCAAAAGCTCGCCGCGGGCAAGCGTTTCGAAGACCTCTATTTGCTTCAAACGCTCGTCGAAGCCGGACACGAGGGCTACCGGCATATGCGCGAGGCTGCGCTTAGGAACTACCACACACAGCTTAAGGACAGCGCCGTTAGGTCGGCAATCACAGTCCTTAAGGGCGACTTTGCCACTCCCAAGGATTTCGTTTCCCTGCTTATTGACGATGGATGCGGACCTCGTCTGACCGAAGCGTTTGCGACCGCTCTGCGCAACGCAGAGTTCAAGTGTCAGATTCTCGAGGTGCTGGATTTTGGCATTGCGCGTAACCGACTCGACTATGCCGAGACGTACCAAAACACAAATTTCGTTCTCAACGCCAAGTACACGTACGAAGAAGTTTGCCGCTTGATGAACTGGGAAAAGAACATCAACGGCCAAAATCTTGGCGGCTACTTCTACGACGAGAAGACCAATACATTCCCCGTGTTTATTAACTATGACAAGGCACCCGACATTAGCGAGTCCATTCAGTATGAAGACCGCTTTGTTTCGCCGAGTAAGCTAGTTGCAATCTCTAAGAACAATCGCACGCTCAACTCCCCCGAGATTCAGCGACTGCAGGCATGGCCGGGCAACGGGCTAAAGACGTATTTGTTTATGCGCAAGAACAAGGACGATAAGGGTGGCAAGGAATTTTACTTCCTAGGCGAAATGCATCCGACTGGCGAGTTCAAAGCTATTAAAACTAAGAGCGGCGACAACGCCGTCGAAATCGAATATGAACTCAATGCGCCCGTGCGCCAGGACATTTACGAGTTTATGCTCAGCGATCTGAGTGAGACAGAGTAACAAAGAAGGAGCGGGCCGCCATGCGACGTCCGCTCCTTTCTTACATAAGCCCGAGTTTCTTTTCGAGCTCCCTAACGACTTTAACGTCCGCTGGAAGTCAATCGACATCCCACAAGTTATTGGTATCGAGCCACTTCATGTCCTCATGAGCGTGCTCTTTGAACTCCCCCGAAAGGATGTTAGCTAGGTAGCACTGCATCGACAGGTGAAACGTCTCGTAATCGTGTTCGACCGTGCAAAGATAGTCGAGGTTGCCGATCGTGACCTCGAGCTCTTCCTGAATCTCGCGCACGATTGCCTGCTCGCCGGTCTCGCCCGGCTCGAGCTTTCCGCCCGGAAACTCCCAGCCGTCTTTAAACTCGCCATAGCCGCGCTGGCAGCTCATGATTTTCCCGTCCTTCTGAATAATCGCTGCTGCAACATTGATTGATTTCATAACTAGTTATCACCTCTCCAGTTGAGCTCAACCAGTATAGGCGATCGACCGCCCGCCATGTCCCAGTCGTCTGAAAACCGCCTGCTCGACCAACCCTTGACGCCGTTTTGCACCGGCACCCCATCTCCCGCTATCGAGGTCTAATACTTTTCCCACTGCCACCCAAAAACTCATCCAACATTAATCTTGGCTCAAGAATCGCTTAATCTATAACCTGCACTATAGAGTTCGACCAAGGGCGGGGCGGCGCCGCGCAACGCAGGCCGCCGAACGCAGCGCTCGCGCCCGGGCAGATCGCCCGGCGTCGCGCCCATCGAACGAAAGGACAGGTCATGGACGACCTCGAAAAAGTTGAAACAATCCGCACCAAGTGCAACGTGAGCTACACCGATGCCAAGACTGCGCTCGACGCTGCCGACGGCAACGTCCTGGATGCCATCATTTGGCTCGAGTCGCAGGGCAAGACCCAGACCACGTCGGCGCACGCCGCCACCGAGTCCGTGCCGGTCGACGAGCCCTCGGCCGAGATGGTCGCCGCGCAGGCCGCCTACGAAAAGTCGAGCGAAAAGACCGACTTCTCCAAGAAGATGGACAGCGTGTGGGAGTACCTCAAAAAGCTCTTCCGCCTGAGCCTGGACACCAAGTTTATCGCCACGCGCCGCGATGCGATCATCCTCAACATCCCCATCCTGATCCCCATCGTCGCGCTGTTTGCCTGGGGCGCTACGATTTGGCTGATGCTGATTGGCCTGTTCTTTGGCATGCGCTACCGCATCGACAGCGACGGCGACGTGCCCGGCAGCATCAACAACCTTATGAATCACGCCGCCGACGCCGCGGACGACATCAAGCAAAATCTGAACGACGACAAGTAATCGCAGACGGGGGCACGCATGGCACGGATCCTGATCGTAGAGGACGAGGAGAAAATCGCCCGCTTTGTGACGCTTGAGCTGGAGCACGAGGGCTACCAGGTGGAGCACGCCGCCGACGGCCGCACCGCCGTGGACCTGGCGCTGGAGCGCGACTACGATCTGATTCTGCTCGATGTGCTGTTGCCGCAGCTCAACGGCATGGAGGTCCTGCGGCGTGTCCGCAAGCACAAGGATGTGCCGGTGATTATGGTCACCGCGCGCGATGCCGTGATGGACAAGGTGGCCGGGCTCGATGCCGGCGCCGACGATTACCTGACCAAGCCATTTGCGATTGAGGAGTTGTTCGCACGGATCCGCGTGGCGCTGAAGCGCTCGGAGGCCGTGCGGGCGGCTTCGGGCGTTGGCGGCGCCGGGGCGGGCGGCGCGAGCGTCGACGCCGCTGCGATACCCCCGGTCGGCGACTCGACCCAGGCATCCGCCTCGCCCTCCCCCGCTACGCTCACCGTGGGATCGGTTGTGCTCGATTCCGACCGCCGCGAAGTCACGGTCGGCGGCTCGCCCATCGCGCTCACGGCCCGCGAGTTCGACGTCCTCGCCCTGCTTATGGCACACGCCGAGACCGTGCTCACGCGCGAGCGCATCGCGCACGAGGCGCTGGGCTACGAATACGTGGGCGACACCAACAACGTCGACGTGCACATCGCGCACCTGCGTGCCAAGATCGAAGACGCCGGCGGCGCCCGAATCATCCAAACCGTGCGCGGGGTGGGCTATGTCTGCCGTGCGTAACGCCGAGGCCAAGCGCGTCACATCCATCGCCCGCGCCATCAACTGGAGCTATATGTGGCGCCGCTTGATGAGCTACGTCTGGCTCGATCTGTTGCTGTTGGTTATTGCGGCGGCGATCCTCGTCTATGGATACAACCAGACGCTGCCCGACGGCGCGTTTACCGCAGGATGGATCCCCAGCGCCACCGTTCGTGGCATGTCGCTGAAGCCCGCGCGCGGCTGGGACCTGACAACGCTCACTTATACCGTCGAGTTTGCGCGTACCACCAAGACTTTCCCCCTCGCACAGGACCTCGTCACGTTATGGCCTCTCTACCTTGTCGTTGTGGGTTGGCAGGTCATCAGCGTACTCAACATGCTCGGCGGCGCGAGGCGCGTACGCCGCACCATGGCGCCTCTCAACGATCTGGCCTTGCGCGTGGACGAGCTCGGCCGCATGCAGCTCTCCGGCGGCAAGATGGAAACGCTGGAGCAGGCCATCGTGCGCGCAAGCGTCGACTCACCAAGCGTCACCACCGGCGATGCCGACCTGGCAAGCATCGAGGTCGCACTCAACCGCCTGCTGCGCCAGATGCAAGAGGCCAAGCTGCAGCAGATGCGCTTTGTCAACGATGCAAGCCACGAGCTGCGCACGCCCATCGCGGTGATTCAGGGCTACGTAAACATGCTCGACCGCTGGGGCAAAGACGACCCGGACGTACTGGCAGAGTCCATCGCCTCGCTCAAGGCCGAAAGCGAGCACATGCAGGAGCTCGTGGAGCAGCTGCTGTTTTTGGCGCGCGGCGATGCCGGACGCACGGTCCTGCGGCGTGCGGATACCAACCTGGCCGCACTGGTCGGCGAGGTATGCGAGGAATCGCAGATGATCGATGCCGCGCACACGTATCGGCTGGCATACGACGCCGCGCTTGTCAGCGACCCGCGCTGCGATGCGCCCGTCGACGTGGCGCTCGTGAAGCAAGCCCTGCGTGTGATCGTGCAAAACGCCGCCAAGTACTCGGATGCGGGAACGACCGTCACATTTGGCATAACGCCGGATGCGGGCGCGGGCACGATCGACATAAGTGTTGAGGACGAGGGCATCGGCATGAACCAGGAATCCGCAGCTCACGCGTTTGAACGGTTCTACCGCGCCGACAACGCACGCGATGCCGGCGCGCAGGGCTCGGGTCTGGGGCTTGCCATTGCCAAGTGGATCGTCGATAGCCATGGCGGCGTCATCGGCGTGACCTCGGTCGAGGGCGTCGGCAGCCGCTTTACGATTCGCCTGCCGCGGTAGGAAGCCCCTCGGCATAAATAAAGGGATAGGGCCACGCGTCCTATCCCTTTTTGCTAGCTATAGCAGTTTGTGCATTACTCGCGGCACAGATGCACGGCGAAGCCGGCGAACTCGCGCTTAAAGTACACGAGCTTGGTGCTACCGTCGGGCAGCAGCGCGCGCGACTCCTCGTTGACCTCGAGCCCGCGCTCGGCAAACCACTTCTCGGCCGCATCGATGTCGTTGACGGCAAAGCCGATGTGGCCCTTGGTGCCACGACCATTCTGCTTCATGATCTCGACCAGCGAATCGTTAAAGTACGAAACCGGGGTCTCGATGACGGGCAGGCCCATCATCGTCGAGAACAGCTCCGCGATCTCCAGGGCGTCTGCCGGGTCGGCGGCGTTAATGCCCACATGGGCAACGCGCATGCCAAAGAGCTCGACCGGGTTGGCGTTCTGCTCACTCATACAGGCAGTGCCTACTGAGCCATGACGTCGAGAACGGCCTTCTCGGCAGCGACGCGGTTCATGCCGGTCATGAAGGGCACGCCGCTCACGTACGGGCAGGTGAGGCCTTCGGGGGCAACGGTGGTGGCGATCAGCAGGTCGGCGCCCTCGTCGCAGTAGTCCTTGGCCTCGGAGATGGCGCACTGCACGATCTCGTACTTGTCGGCGTAACCGTTGGCGTCGAGCAAGGTGGCGACCTTCTGGGCAACGAGCGTGGAAGTAGCAGCGCCAGCACCGCAAGCCAAAACGATCTTCTTCATAGGTAATGTCTCCCTTCATGGTTTACTTTAGGTAAGTGTACCGCAGCGAGCGATGGCGCTCGGCCTCGATGCACTTTTATGCCAGTTTGCTTGCGCGCTGCGTATAATACATCTAGTACGTGTTGTCATACCGCTTGTTTTACAAGCGACTAAGGACCCTAATATGCCCGATTCCCGCACCCTCTGGACCGCCGTCGTTATCATCTGCATCGCCGTGTCGGTGTTCTTTAGCGTCAAAAAACGCACCACGTTCAAGCGCTTGCAGCAGCTTATGGCTGCCAAGCAGTGGGACGAGTTCGATCGTTTGCTCGACGCCAAACTCACCAGCATGCTGTACCCGCGCTATAACCGCGACTACCTGCGCCTGAACTCCTATCTGCTGCGCGAGGACCACGAGCGCGCCAGCGAGATGTTCGACCTGCTGCTGGGACTCAACCTCCCCAAGATGCAGCGTGTCGACCTGGTAATTAAGGCCTTTAACTACTACGTTGGCCAGGAGGACCGCAAAAAGTCCAAGGAGCTGTTGCACGAGATCAAGGGCTTTGAGGGCGGTCAAGCCGAAGCGGTTGCACACGAGTGTCAGCTGATGTACGACACGATGATCTTGAAGCGCCACAACGATATTCCCGAGCTGGAGCGCATGCTCGAGGAGGCCGGCGACGATAAGGTCAAGAGCTGCCGCCTGGAATACCTGCTGGCCCTGCAGTACAAGAACAAGGGCGACGAAGCCAAGTTCCAGGAGTTCCTGGAGAAGTCGGGGCAACACTCGATGGCCGTCAACGCGTAACGGACGGCTTGTGCTAGACTTCTAGTCTCACGGGGGCGTGGCGGAATTGGCATACGCAGGAGACTTAAAATCTCTCGCCGCAAGGATTGTGGGTTCGAGTCCCACCGCCCCTACCACGTATTGTTTACGAGCCCGCGTCCCCCAGGGATGCGGGCTCGTTTCTTTTAGATGCCGGTGGGACTCGAACCCGCGAGGGGGCGAGCGTCAAGCGGACGCGCAGCGTCCGCAGCGAGCCGGCGAGGGCGCCGACAGGCGGCCGAAGCCGGTGCGTATTTGCGCAGCAAATACGCAGACGTCCCACCGCCCCTACCATATGGAGCTTTCGAGCCTGTGTCCCCAAGGGATGCGGGCTCGTTTCTTTTACACGCCGGCGGGGCTCTAAGTTGCGGTGGAATATGGACTGCTTTATACCGTTTACCAGCTTATTTAGGAACTATTTCACCGCAACTCAGAGGAAGACGGTTAAAGAGCACTCAGGCTCGGGGTCCAGGCGATGGTGGGAGTCACGCCGTCGAGAACCTCGTTGATGGTGGCGGCCATGCCAGCGAGTAGACTGTTCTCGCTTACGGTGAGCGTCTTGTAGCCGCCGGCTCGCATGAGCTCGCGAATCACCACGGCACCTGCCAGGATCACGCCCGCGCGCTTGGGCTGCACGCCTGGCAGCGCAGCGATACCCTCCACATCCAGCGTAGACATACGATCGATGGCGGCCGAAATCTGCTCCATCGAAAGCTCGCGCAGGTGCACAAAGTTCGAGTCGTACGGCTCCAGTTCGTGAACGAGTGCCACGAGCGTAGTGACGGTACCACCCACCGCGACCAGGCGCTCGGCGCGCTCAAAGTCGACAGGCAGACTCTCAAAGTAGCCCGCAAACTGCTCGTTTGCCCAGCCGGCAGCAGCCGCAAGCTCATCCGTTGACGGCGGCAGTGCCGAGAAAAACCGCTCAGTCACGCGACGGCAACCGATATCCAGTGAGCGCGTTCCCTCCAGCGCAAAGACGCCGCGCTCCGGTGCATAGACACCCGTCGCGAGCTCCGTGGATCCGCCGCCCGAATCGGCAACAATGATGCGCTCGCCGGCAAAGTCGTGTGCTACGCCAAAAAACGTCAGGCGCGCCTCGACCTCGCCCGGAATCACCTGCGGCTCAAGCCCCAGATCGCGCAGGCCGTCCAGCAGCAGCGCGGCATTGGACGCATCGCGCGCAGCGCTCGTGCAGGTGGTGCAGATGCACGCGGCCCCAAAGGCACGGGCCTCGTCCACAAACATCCGACACGCAGCGAGTACACGCTCGACAGCCGCCTCGCAAAAGCGCCCCGTCGCATCCACGCCCTCGCCCAAATCGGTAATCTCGGTATGCTTGGACGATTCCACGATCGCCCCGCCCTCGACCTGGGCCAGCACCAGTCGCGACGACACCGTTCCCAGGTCAATCGCCGCCACCTTATATCGTTTGCAATTCGTCATTGCAGGCTCCCCTCCGGGCGCTACTCGCCGTTGGACACGACCGTCTGGCCCTCGACGCCGTTAAATCCAAACAGCATGTCGAGCGTCTGGATGTACCACGGTGCGTCCTTGCCGACCTCTTCGATCTCTTTGGCAACTTCGCTGGCCTTCTTGGCGTTCGACGACTTCTGGCTCGACGAGGCATTCGAATCGCCGTCCAGGCCCTGCACTTCAATCCTCTTCTCGCCGGGCATCACCAAGCCCAGGTCCTCGGATGCCGCATCCTTGATACCCTCCTCCGAGAGCAGCTTGTCGACGCTTTTTTGCAGCCCATCATTGTATTGCTGGCGAATCTCAACCTGCTTGGCCAAGATGTCGCTCGAGCGTTTTGCCACGTACAGATCGCGCACGGGGAAATACAGGCTCACAAGCGCCAGCACCACCACGATACCGATAAACAGCGGGCGCAGAGAGCCATGCGTAAAGTCATAGATCGCCTTGACCACCGCATTGTCGTTGGCGTAGCGCATAAAGTCCGAGCCCGAAAGACGGCTCGAGGGCCTGCTCGACCCGTCGTGCGTCTGGGCCGAGGGACGCGACGCATGCGACGAACGTGCCGGGCGCACCGGTCCATCTGTCGAAGTATTCACTTGAGCATTGGGGCGCGAGGTACTTGTCGGGCGCTGCATGGAGCGGTCGGCGCCGGCGTAGGCGGACCCACCGAGCTGCACCGTGCGCGCACGGCGAGGCGACGGCTCACGCGAACCGGCGGAATAGTACCTGTTGTCGTAAATCTGATCCATGTGCGCCTTGTGCGGTTGAGGTTTGTTTGCGCTAAGTATTCTAGTTATAGCACGAGCGCCCGCACCGCCTTCGCCAGCCTTTGCTCGACATAAAAAAGGCGCTGAGTCATATGGCCCAGCGCCCAATGGTGCTCAACAGCGCCCGGCTGAAGCAAGGCGAATCCGAGTCTTCCCCGCCCCCGCGAGCTCCGCGTGCCTAGCGAATGTTGTAGAACGCGGCCTTGCCGGCGTAGCGCGCACTGCCCTCGAGCTCGTCCTCGATGCGGATGAGCTGGTTGTACTTGGCGATGCGATCGCTGCGGCACGGGGCGCCCGACTTGATCTGGCCGGCGTTGACGCCCACGACCAGGTCGGCGATCGTGGAGTCCTCGGTCTCGCCGGAGCGGTGACTCACGATGCAGGCGTAGCCGGCCTCCTTGGCGGTCTCGATGGCCTCGAGCGACTCGGTGAGCGTACCGATCTGGTTGACCTTGACCAGGATCGCGTTGGCGGCACCAAGCTCGATGCCCTTCTTGAGGCGCTCGGTGTTGGTGACGAACAGGTCGTCGCCCACCAGCTGCACCTTGTTGCCAATGCGGCGGGTAAGCTCGACCCAGCCGTCCCAGTCCTCCTCGGCCATGCCGTCCTCGATGGAGATGATGGGATAGGTGTCGACGAGCTTCTCCCAGTAATCGACCATCTGGGCGCTCGTGTACTCCACGCCCTCGCCCTTGAGCTCGTACATGCCGGTCTCGGCGTTGTAGAACTCGGTGGACGCCGGGTCCATGGCGTACATGAAGTCGACGCCGGGCTTAAAGCCAGCCTTCTCGACGGCCTTGGTGATGTACTCGAACGGCTCGGCATTGGTCTTAAGGTTGGGGGCAAAGCCGCCCTCGTCGCCCACGCCGCCGCCCAGGCCGGCCTCGTGCAGCACGCCCTTGAGGGTGTGGTAGACCTCGGCGCACCAACGCAGGCCCTCGGCAAAACTCGGGGCGCCCACCGGCATGATCATGAACTCCTGGAAGTCAACGTTATTGTCGGCATGCACGCCGCCGTTGAGAATGTTCATCATGGGCGTGGGCAGCAGATGGGCGTTGACGCCGCCCAGGTACTGGTACAGCGACAGGCCCGCCGACTCGGCAGCGGCGCGGGCGACGGCCAGCGACACGCCCAGGATGGCGTTGGCACCGAGCTTGGTCTTGTTGGGGGTACCGTCCGCGGCAATCAGCGCGGCATCGACGGCGCGCTGGTCGAAGGCGTCGAGACCCACGACGGCGTTAGTGCACTCGTTGTTGACGTGCTCGACGGCCTGCGAAACGCCCTTGCCCAGGTAGCGACCCTTGTCGCCGTCGCGCAGCTCGCAGGCCTCAAAGGCGCCGGTCGAAGCACCCGAAGGCACCATTGCGCGGCCAAAGCTGCCGTCCTCGAGCACGACCTCGACCTCGACGGTGGGATTGCCGCGGCTGTCGAGCACCTCGCGACCGTAGACATCCAAAATATCGCTCATGTTGTCTCCCTCTCACTTGGAAACGTAGTTGATGCAAGCGACTGGCCGACCGTGCACCATCGGTGCGCCTCCGTAAGTTAGCCATGTCGCACTTTTTGCATTATGCCATAAGTTAGCCGAGGGATACAATTGTTTTTCGAAAAATTTAGCGGGAACGATGAGGCATGTCAGCCCGTCGTTCCCGCAGTCTTACTCCTCCGCCTTTGCGGCATCCCAGAGGTCGTTGAGGCCGTGGGTCGAAAGCTCAGCCAGATCTACATGAGCGTTGGCCGCCATCTGCTCCATCGCGGCCCAACGGCGGCGGAACTTTGCCGTGCTGGCACGAAGGGCACTCTCGGCGTCGATTCCCTCCTTGCGCGCAACGTTGACCAGGGCAAAGAGCAGGTCGCCAAACTCCATCTCGCGCTCGGGCGAGCCGGGAGCCTCGGCCTCAAACTCGGCACGCTCCTCGGCGACCTCGTCCCACACGTCCTGGACCGTCTCCCACTCAAAGCCCACGGCCGCTGCCTTGCGCGACACCTTCTGGGCCTGCATCAGCGCCGGCAGATGCGTGGGCACACCGTCGAGCAGGCCCTCGGGCGCAGCCTCGCCCGCCGCCACGGCCTTGTCCTTGGCGGCCTTCTCGGCAAGCTTGACCTCGTCCCAGATCTTGAGCACCTCGTCGGGGTTATCGGCGTCCGCATCGCCAAACACGTGCGGGTGGCGGCGGATGAGCTTGGCGTCGATATCGCGTGCCACATCGGCCAGCGTAAACTCACCGGCGTCCGCCGCAATCTGCGCATGCAGCACTACCTGCATGAGCACGTCGCCCAACTCCTCACGCAGATGCGCTGCGTCGTCCGCCTCGATGCAATCGAGCGCCTCGTAGGCTTCCTCGATCATGTTCTTGCCGATGCTCTGATGCGTCTGCTCGCGGTCCCACGGGCAGCCGTCGGGCTGACGCAGGCGCCAGATGGTCTGCACCAGATGCTGCAGCTCGGCCGACGCGTCGACCAGCGTGGACAGGTCGCGCGAACCCTCGGCATTTTGCTGAGCCATATGCTGCGCCATGGTTAGTCCTCCTCCATGATCACGTGATGGAACGCACCACCCTCGTAGATGCCGTAGCTGTGCGAGCCGTCCTTGGGGATGCTCACGCTGCCGGGGTTGAAGAGCCACAGGCCCGGGTGCGCGGCGCTTTCCTCGTTAACCTTGATGTGCGTGTGGCCGTAGACGAGCGCGGAGCCCTCGGGCAGCGCGGGCGCGTGGTCGACGCTGTTGTGCATGCCGGCGCCAAAGACGTGGCCGTGCGTCAGGAACAGTTCACGACCGGTCTCGTCGAACAGCGTGGCGTAGTCCGCCATGACGGGGAAGTCGAGCACCATCTGGTCGACCTCGGCGTCGCAGTTGCCGCGCACCGCGATGATGCGGTCGGCCAGGGCGTTGAGCAGCGGAATCACACGCTTGGGGGCGTAGTCGCGCGGAAGGTCGTTGCGCGGGCCGTGGTAGAGCAGGTCGCCCAGCAGAACGATGCGGTCGGGTTGCTCGGACTCGATGGCGGCGCAGAGGCGCTCGGTCCAGTATGCCGAGCCGTGGATGTCGGAGGCGATGAGGTATTTCATGGTGGTCCTTTCGGGAGGGGTTGATGGGGCTGGGCGCGAGATGTCGCCGACCGCGTTACTCAAATCGCAGTGCCGAGGCTTGTGCCGCCTGCATCACGCGCTGGAGCGGCACGTTATGCTCGCGGGCAAGACGGGCGCAGTCCTCGTACTCGGGCGCCGCACGCTCACTGCCGTCGGGCAGGGTGGCTACTTTGACGGCCACCTCGCCCCAAGGCGTCGTCACTTGCTCAAAGCGGCGTGGTAGGCAAACGCGCTCCATAACCTGGCGGCGGATGCCGTTGGTCGTGGTCTCCAAAAAGATAATCGTCTGCAGGCGCTCGATATCCTCGTGGGTGCAGATTACCTGCAGCTGCCAGCCGGGGCGACCTTTCTTGCAATAGAGGGGCAGCCAATGTACCTCGCGCGCACCGGCCTCGCGCAGGCGGTCGGCGGCGAAGGCGAGCACCTCGGGCGACGCGTCGTCGATGTCGCACTCTAGCTTGACGATGGTCTCGGGCGCATCGGTCTCGCGGGACAGCGGAGATGTACTTCCACGTTGCATACGGTCCGGATCCTTTCCGCACGGGCTCGTTTTATTCACCCAAACGCTAGCACATCGGACGTGGCACAGGCGTGACTTTCGTCCGTCGCCGCCCTCGCCCCTATCCAAACATGTACATCAGCCTCCAAACATGTCATTTTATGTCGGTTTTGGAGGCTGACGTACATGTTTTGAGAGCAAGCGAGGCCGCGCCGCGCAGCCTTTCCGATCGATTTCGAGCTCCGGCGTGCGCGGTGTGTTGAGAGCTGCACCATTACAATGGAGCAGATTCGCCGAATGCAAAGGAGTCGCCATGCCCGCCTGCCCGCTGGTCGATTGCCACACCCATACTTCGTTTTCGGACGGCCATGCCTCGTTTGAGGACAACGTTCGCGCTGCTGCCGCCGCCGGCTGCCGCGTTATGGTCTCGACCGACCACCTCACCCTGCCCGCCAGCACGGACGCCAACTGCGAGGTGCAGGTCGTCGAGGGCGACTTGCCGGCACATCGTCTGGCCTTTGAGGACGCCCGCAAACTCGCCGCGCAGATTGCGCCGGAGCTCGAGCTTATCTATGGCTTTGAATGCGATTGGTACGAGGGCTGCGAGCCTTTGGTTGAGCGCTGGTCCGCGGGTGCCATAGTGCGCTTGGGCAGCGTGCACTGGATTGGCGACCCCGGCGATATCATGGCCGGTGCCGCGGGTACGGCGGGAACGGAAAACGTCGCTCGCCCCGATACACCCGATTCCCTTTGCGGTTGGATCGACGACGACACCAACCTGCACGTTTGGGAAAACCTGGGGGTACGCGGCGTGTGGGAGCGCTACGTCGACGACTGGTGCCGCGCTTGCGAAAGCTCACTCAACTTTGACGTGATGGCCCATCCCGACCTGGTCATGCGCTTTTCGAAGGAGGGCTTTGCGCCCGATTTTGACCCGGCGCCGTTTTGGGAGCAGATGGCCGAATGCGCCCACGATACGGGTCGCCGCGTTGAGGTCTCGACGGCTGCGCCGCGCAAGGGGCTCGACGATTACTACCCCGCGACCGGGCTGTTGCGTCGCTTTGCCCATGCCGAGGTGCCGATTACTTTTGGCTCGGACGCGCACCGCGCCTGTGATATTTGCTGGAACATCCGCGAGGCTCAGGCCCACGCCTACGACTGTGGTTATCGAACCTTCGACATCCCCCACCCCACCGGAGAATGGGAATCCATACCCCTCGCCTAAGACTAGTGGCGGCGAGCGTTGAGCTCACCGGCCAGTTCGTCAAGGGTGATACCGTAGCGCTCGAGCGTCACGAGCAGGTGGTAGACCAGGTCGCCGGCCTCGTAGCGAATGTGATCGTGGTCGTTATCCTTACAGGCCATGATGACCTCGCTCGCCTCCTCGGCAAGCTTCTTGAGCAGTTCATCCTCGACGTCGGTCAGCAGACGAGCGGTATAGCTCTCCTGCGGCGACGCGTCGCGACGACCATGAATCACCTCGGCCAGCCCCGTCAGCGTCTCGCCGATATTTCCATCCTGAACATTCGCGGTGCGCACACCCATGGTTCAATCCTTTCTGGTTGGCCAAGCGCTTAGCCGAGCGCCCGCCCTACGCGAGTTTCTTAAAGAAGCAGGTACGGTTGCCGGTATGGCAGGCCGGACCCGGCGAGTCGACCTTGACCAGCAGCGTATCGCTATCGCAGTCGGCCCAGAGCTCCTTGACCTCTTGCATGTTGCCGCTCGTCGCGCCCTTGTTCCAGAGCTCCTGGCGGCTGCGGCTCCAAAACCATGTGGTACCGGTCTTGAGCGTCAGCCCCACCGACTCCTCGTTCATCCAAGCAACCATAAGCACCTCGCTGGTGTCATACTGCTGAACCACACAAGGAATCAGCCCGCAGGCGTCGTATTTGAGCTCGGACGCAGTTGTCACTTGCTCCATTTAAAAATCCAATCTCACGGGGATGCCTTGACTGGCCATATACTCCTTCACCTGGCGAATGCTGAAGGTTCCAAAGTGAAAGACGCTCGCCGCCAGCACGGCGTCGGCTTCGCCCTCGATCACACCCTCGGCAAAATGCTCGAGCGTGCCCACGCCACCACTCGCGATGACGGGGATTGGCACCGCGCGCGCCACGGCACGGGTGAGTGCCAGGTCAAAGCCGGCCTTGGTGCCGTCGCGATCCATGCTGGTCAGCAGGATCTCGCCGGCGCCGCGACGAGCCGCTTCCTCGGCCCACGCCACCGCGTCGATACCCGTAGCGTTGCGGCCGCCCGCCGTAAAGACCTCCCACTTATCGGCGCCCGGCTCCCCGGGCAGCCCCACGCGCTTGGCATCGATCGCCACGACCACGGCCTGGCTGCCAAACGCCGCGGCAGCCTGGCTAATCAGCGACGGGTCGCGCACGGCCGCCGAGTTGAGCGACACCTTGTCGGCACCGGCGGCAACCATGGTGCGCATGCCCGCAAGATCGCGAAAGCCGCCGCCCACGGTATAGGGAATAGCCAGCTCCTCGGCCGCATGCGCCGCCATCTCGATAGTCGTCGCGCGGTTGTCACTCGTGGCGGTAATATCCAGGAAGACGACCTCGTCCGCACCCTCGCGATCGTAGGCACGCGCTAGCTCCACCGGGTCGCCCGCATCGCGCAAGCTCACAAAGTTGACGCCCTTGACCACGCAGCCGTCCTTAACATCCAGACAGGGAATTACGCGTTTGGTAAGCATGGGCTACTCCTCCCCTCGGGCGGCGGCCAGCGCCTGGGCCAGCGTAAAGTTGCCCTCGTAGAGCGCACGACCGGTAATGGCGCCCTCGATGGCATCCTCGCCCACCGCGGCAAGCGCGCGGATATCGTCGAGTGTCGAGATACCGCCCGAAGCCACAACGGGAAAGCCCGCGACCTCGGCCACATGGCGATATGCCGCCACGTCGATGCCCGTCTGCATGCCATCGCGCGCGATATCGGTATAGACCAAGTGTTTAAAGCCCAGCTCGGTGAGCTGCGCCACGGCGTCGTCGAGTGCCACGCCCGCGCCGTCACGCCAGCCGTTCACCTTGACCTGACCGTCGCGCGCGGCGATGTCTGCCACCAACAGCTCGCTAAAGCCGCGAGCCACCACCTCGGCAAATCCCGGCTCGGTCACGAGCACCGTGCCGAGTGCGATGCGACGCGCGCCGTAGCCGGCCAGCTCGTCGATCCGCGCGAGCGAGCGGACGCCGCCGCCCACGTCCACGGACAGACCGTCGACGCTGCAGATGGCCTTAATCGCTGCCGAGTTGGCAGCGCACGCGTCCTCGTCCTCGCCAAAGGCAGCGGACAGGTCGACGACGTGCACCCAGCTCGCACCCTGCTCGGCAAAGGAGCCGGCAACGGCCACGGGGTCGTCGGAATATACCTTGCAGCGGCTCCGGTCGCCGCGCTCCAGGCGCACGACCTTGCCGCCGATCAAATCGATTGCGGGAAACAGAATCATCGGCCGGCCCCCTCGACGATGCTCACGAAGTTCTTAAGAATGCGCTGACCCAGCGCAGAGGATTTCTCGGGATGGAACTGGCAGCCCCACACGTTGCCGTGGCGCACGATGCACGGGAAGCTCCGCGTGTAGTGCGTGCGTGCCAGAACATCGGCGGCATCGGCATCGTCGGCCACCGCATAGCTGTGGGTGAAGTACATATTGGCGCCCTCGGCAAAACCGGCGAGCAGCGGATCGGCCGCACCGGCAGGCGTCATGTGCACCTGGTCCCACCCCACGTGCGGCACCTTCAGGCGGCTCGACTCCAGACGCGCGCACGAACCGCGCATAATACCCAGGCCATCGACCCAGGGGCCACCGGCCTGCTCGGGGGTGTTGCCGTCGGCAACTGCGCCCTCGTCCGCAGGCACGCCCTCGTTGCCGCGCTCAAAAAATAATTGAAGGCCCAGGCAGATGCCGAGCAGCGGAGTTCCAGCGGCAACGGCGTCGAGCACGGCCGCCTCCTCGCCGCTCTGGCGCATAAAGGCGATCGCGTCATAGAACGCGCCCACGCCCGGGATGACCAGGCCGTCGGCGTTGCGAATCTGCTCCGGGTCGTCCGATGTGCAGGCGGCGGCACCGGCGCGCGCAAGCCCGCGCACGACGCTCGACAAGTTGCCCTTGTGGTAGTCGACCACCACGATCTTCGGTTCGCCCACGCGACCCTCCCTTTTCCCATCATCCAAAACCACCACAAAGGGGACAGGCACCTTCGTGGTGGTTTTTACCCTTGTGGCGGTTACAGTGAACCCTTGGTGCTGGGGATGCCCTGCACGCGAGGGTCCAGCTCACAGGCTTGGCGCATCGTGCGGCCCACGGCCTTAAAGGCGGCCTCGATAATGTGATGCGAGTTGCCGCCCGCCAGTTCGCGCACGTGCAGAGTGAGCTTGGCGTCGCGCGCAAAGGCGTAGAAGAACTCGACGGCCAGCTCGGTATCGAAGCTGCCCACACGCTCAGTCGGTACGGGCAGCTCGCAGTAGGCCTGCCCACGGCCCGAAATATCAACGGCAGCCATCACAAGCGTCTCGTCCATGGCGATCGCCGCGTCGGCAAAGCGCGTAATGCCCACCTTGTCGCCCAGCGCCTGGCGAAACGCCTCGCCCAGCACAATACCCGTGTCCTCGACGGTGTGATGCGCATCGACCTCGACGTCGCCCACCGCGTGCACCGTCAGATCGAACAGACCATGGCGGCCAAAAGCGTTGAGCATGTGGTCGAAAAACGGCACGCCGGTCGAGATATCGCACACGCCAGATCCGTCCAGGTCGAGCTTTACGACAATGTCGGTCTCGCCCGTCTTGCGGGTTACCTCGGCATAGCGGTCCATCTACATCTCCTCCTTCACCAGCGCGGCAAACGCTGCCAGCACCTCGTCGTTTTCCTGCGGGGTGCCCACGGTAATGCGCAGGCAGTCCGCGAGCCCCGGCGCGTAGCTAAAGTCGCGCACCAAAATCGAATACTCGTCGCGCAGACGCTCGCGCACGCGCGTGGCATGCGGCGTGCGCACGAGCACAAAGTTCGCCGCGCTCGGCCACGCCTCCACGGGCAGACCCTCGGCAGCCATTGCGCGTAGGGCGCACAGCTCGCGCTCGCGCTCAGATGCAACCTGTGCCACCACGGGTGCGTACGCATCGCGGGCACGTACGCAGGCAAGCGCGGCGGCCTGGCTTAGCACGTTAACCGAGTAGATCTGCCGAATCGCCGCAAACACATCGATGACCTCGGGCGCCGCGATCACATAGCCCAGACGCGTGCCGGCGGCGCCAAACGCCTTGGACAGCGTATGCAGAATCACCAGGTTGGGATGCTCGGCGATAAGCCCCTGCGCCGTGGTGGCCGCGCCAAACGAATCGTCGGCAAACTCCACGTAGGCCTCGTCGACCATCACCATGCCGGGGCAGGCATCGCACAGAGCCGCAACAAAGTCGAGCGGCGCCACGTCACCCGTGGGATTGTTGGGCGAGGTCACGATCGCCAGATTGCACTCGGGAGCCGCCGCAAGCACCGCCGCCTGGTCGAGCTCAAAGGTCGCCGGGTCGCGCCACACGTCGCGCACCTCGGTCTGGCACAGAGACGCAAAGAACGCATACTCGCTAAAGCACGGCGGGCAGTTGAGCAGGGTCCGCCCCGCGCCGCCAAACGCCAGCAAGTAGTTATAGAGCAGCTCGTCACCGCCGTTGCCCACGCAGATATTCTCGCGCGTCACGCCATGCCAAGCAGCAAGCTCATCGCGCAGGTCGTTGGACATGGGGTCGGGATAACGGTTGAGCGGCGTGGCAGCCAGGGCTGCATCAATCGCCTCGCGCACGCCGGCCGGCACGGGATAGGTGTTCTCGTTGGCCGAAAGGTTGATGCGCGTGGGCGTAAAGTTGGGATCATAGGGCTCAATGCCGGCCAGGTAGGGCTGGACGAGCTCCTTCATGCGCGGCGTGAGTTCGGCCATGTTAGGCCTCCTCGCCGGTCGCGCCAACGCCATCCGCGCCCGCAGCCGCCAGGTCAACGCCCTCGGCAACCGTCGCCACGGCGTCACCCGGCCAAGCGACCTTGGTCAGGTCGGCCGCGGCCAGAGACTCGGCACTCACGGCATCCTCGCCCTGCTCCAGCACACGGCGACGCAGGGCGGCGGATAGCGCGTGCGCCCACAGGCCCTCGGCCTCGGCCAGACGCTGTGTGGCGGGAGCGTCGGAGAGCAGGCCCTCGGGCGTATAGCAAATGACGCTCGAGCGCTTAACGAACTCTTCGACCGAAAGCGGGTTGGAGAACATGGCCGTGCCGCCGGTCGGCAGCGTGTGGTTGGGGCCGGCAACATAATCGCCGAGCGGCTCGGAGCTCCAGGCGCCCACAAAGATGGCGCCGGCGTTGCGAATGCCGCCGAGCAGGCCCATCGCGTCCTTGCAGTGCAGCTCAAGGTGCTCGGGCGCCACGGTGTTCACGGCCTCGACGGCGGCAGCCATGTCGGCGGCCACCACGATGGTGCCTTCGTTATCGAGCGAGGCGCGTGTGATCTCGGCACGCGGGGACTGCGCTACCAGAATGTCGATACCAGCCTCGACCTCGCGCGCAAACTGCTCGTCGCAGGTCACCAGATAGCAGGCTGCCAGCGGATCGTGCTCGGCCTGGGCCATCAGGTCGGCCGCGACCACCATGGGCTTGGCCGTGGCATCGGCAAGTACGCAGACCTCGGAAGGGCCAGCGACCATATCGATTCCCACGTCGCCCGAGACAATCTGCTTGGCCGCGGCGACAAAGGCGTTGCCCGGGCCGGTGATCTTGTCGACGCGCGGAATGGTCTCGGTGCCGTACGCCAGCGCGGCCACGGCCTGAGCGCCGCCCACCATATAGATCTCGTCCACGCCGCCGAGCTTGGCAGCCGCGAGCGTATAGGGGCTGATCAGGCCATCTTTTTGCGGAGGAGTCACCATGACCACGCGCTTGACGCCGGCAACCTTGGCGGGAATGGCATTCATGAGCACCGTGGAGGGATATTGCGCGCGACCGCCCGGCACGTAGATGCCGGCCGCCGCGAGCGGGGTCACCTTAACGCCGAGCATCGTGCCATCTGCGCGCGTGGTAAACCAGCTCTGCTCGACCTCGCGCTGGTGGAACTCGCGAATCTGGCGCGCGGCCTTCTCGAGCGCCGCGACAAACGCGGGGTCGAGGTCTTCGAGCGCGGCATCGATCTGCTCCTGCGGCAGGCGGAAGCTCTGCAGCTCAACACCGTCAAAGCGCTGACAGTAATCGCGCACTGCGGCATCGCCGTTGGCGCGCACGTTGGCCACGATATCGCGGGCGGCGTCGACGATGTTTTGCGGCAGCACGCCCTTGCGGTTGAGCTGGTTGGTAACGAGGCGCTCACCGGGAGCAAGCTTGATGGTCTTCATATCGGTATCCCCTATCGGTCGAGGTTGCGTTTGAAAAAACGAGAGACCGGGCGGCGGCGCCAATCGGCCCGCAGCCCAGACGTTGGGACGCCCGTGCGTGCTCGCGCTATTGTGCCGAGCCCGCGACGGGCTCAAAATGCTTGTCCTTCACGGCCGCGGCCAGGCGATCTGCCAGGTTGCGCACGCGCGGATCCAGGCGAGCGGCACCCGGGTTGACAAAGAAGCGGGCCGTGCAGTCCATAATGCGACCAGTAATAACCAGGTCGTTGTCGCGTAGCGTGGCACCCGTGGCGGTAACGTCCACGATGCGATCGGTCATGCCGACGATGGGGCCCAGCTCGATGTTACCGTGCAGCGAGACGATATCGGCATTCACGCCGCGCTCGGCATACCAGGCACTCGCGATGCGCGGGTACTTGGTGGCCACACGAAGCGACCCGCGGCGGGCGTAGTTGCGCTCGGCCTGGCCGGCGCGCCATGCAGGCTCCGCCTCGATAAACGTGCACAGGCCGTAGCCCAGATCGACCAGCTGCAGCAGGTTGAGGTCGGCCTCGATAAGCGAGTCCCAACCGCAGATGCCGCAGTCGGCGCCGCCGCAGCCCACAAAGGCGGGCGCATCGCTGGGACGCACGATGACAAACTCGATATCGCCGACCGTGCCCTCGCCGGCACGCGTGTCGCGACCGCGCACAATCAGGTGACGGCCGGGGTCGCGCAGCTCAGAGACATCCAGGCCCGCGGCCTCGAGCACGTCGAGCGTGTCGGCCTTAAGCGAGCCCTTGGGCACGGCGATGCGTAGCGGGCCTTCGGCGCCGCGGCCCACGGCGTGGTCACCATCGGAGGCGGCGTCCTCGGCAGAGGTGCACGCGGCCTCCAGACGCTCGAGCGAAAAGGCGAAGCCCGCCGCCGGCACCTCGATGCCGTCGCCGAACGCGCCGGTAAAGATAGAGTCGTAGCGACCGCCCGAGCCCACCGGATCGGGCAGGCCACCGGCATAGGCCTTAAAGACCAGGCCCGTGTAGTAATCGAAAGAATTCATAATGGAAAAGTCGAAGGACAGTACCTGAGCGTCCTCGGGAGCCAGGCCCTCGACCAGGGCACGGAGTTCGCGCGTCAGCGGCGCGGCGATACCGGCGGCCTCCAGCAGCGCGTCCACGCGGTCGAGCACCTCGGCACCACCATGCAAGCGCGGCAGTTCGCTGACGGCGGCCTTAACGGCATCGGTCTCGGCGCTTGCCGCCACGCGGGCATCGAGGCCCACAAAGTCGTTGGCGTGCACGCAGCGCAGAGCCTCGGCAGCCAGCTCGCGATCCTCGCACGCCGCGAGCAGCTCCTTAAACGGGCGCACGCTACCTGCGATAATGCGCGCATCGGGCAGCGCCAACTTGCGAACGGCCTCGGCCACCAGCGAGACGATCTCGACATCGCCCGCGGTATCGCCCGCGCCGATGAGCTCAAAACCCAGCTGGGTAAATTGACGCGAACCGCCGGCATTGCGCTGGCATTCGCGAACCACCGGCGCCTCATAGCGCAGGCGCAGCGGCAAGTCGGCCGCGCGCATGCGGGTCGAGACCAAACGCACGATCGGCAACGTATTGTCGGGACGAACCACCAACAAGCGGCCGTCATCGTCAAAAAGCTTAAACGGCGTGTCCGCGATACGGCCGCCCTCCTCGAGCGAGCCCTTGTCCTCGAGCAGCGGCGTCTCAACCGGCAGATAATTATGCTCCCTAAAGCAGCCCTTCACCGTCAGCGCAATCTCCTCGCGCGCCTGAGCCTCCTCGGGCAATATGTCCCGGAATCCCCACGGTGTGGCCGTCATCTGGTGAGCCTCCTCATGCTGTGTTTCGTATGGAACAGAAGACCGGCATAGCTCCGCCGGTTTTCTGGGTACTTTAGCATACTAGAGTGTTTGCGGGGAGAATCGTCCTCCTCGGCTCACACCGTATTCATTTGGAAACATAGGAGCGGATTGTCGCAACCCAACCCCACCTAGACGCCAATCGCACGACGATACTCTGCCATTACCTGCGCATCGGCAGCTGCGGGGTCGGCAAAATAGCGCCAGTCATAGGTCTCGGCCGAAACAACTCCGCGATAGCCGCGCGCCACCAGCCTATCCAGGTCGGCGCGCATATCGCGGTCGCCGTCACCCCAGGCAAGATGCGTCGTGCCATCTGCCGCAACATCGACAAAATGCACGTGGGCGACATCATCGCCAAGCAGATCGAAATAATCGTCGATGGTATCCCCTGCCACCGCCATAGCGCCCAAATCCAGACACGCCTTAAGTGCCGGATGATCAACTGCCTCGATCATGCGCTTCGTATCGGCCGCCGAGTTCACGATCATCGACTCAACCGGCTGTAGGGCCTCGAGCACCAGTCGCACACCGCACTCTCCCGCATGCTCGGCAATCGCACGCAGCATCGAGGCGCTGCGACCCCACGCGTCCCCGATCGGCTCGTTCAAAAATGCCCAGCCGCTCGAGACCATGACCTGCTCGGCTCCAAGTTCCGCCGCGATATCTACAACGTTCTTAAAGTACGCGAGCGTGCGGGCACGCGCCTCATTCCCGCGCGCCGCGATATTCCACGGCTTGGGGTTGTTCTGTTCGGGACAAAGTCCCACAATCCGAACCCCATACCGCTGCGACAGCTCCCGTACCCGCTCGAGCGAATCGTATCCATGGCAATCGACATACAGATGCATCGCCCCGGTCCAAAGCTCGCAACACGTGTAGCCCGAAGCCGACGCCGAAGAAAAGAACTCCTCAAGATCAAAGTAGCGATGGCTGATATTCATAACGGCAAGCTGCGGATACTCCATCTTGTCCACCTTTCGGCAAAAGGGCGCCGCAGCACAGTGTGCGCGACGCCCCCTCTTACATTGTTCTCATTATGACGGATACTCTACTGGACACCAAGCACTCCAAAGAACGCGCCAGCGATACTCACGAGCAGGATCACGAGCATGATGACCAGCGGATTCATCTTCTTTTTGAGCATGAGATAGACGATTCCAAACAGCCCCATCGTGACAAAGCCCGGGAAGATTCCGTTGAGCAGCTCGGCCAGCGTCTGAGCACCATCGCCCGCACCGACCATGAGCGGAATGTCCACGGTGACCATCTCCATGGTCATAGCGCCGATCACCATGGCGCCCATGATAGAGGCCATCTTGACGATCGTGTCCATAATGCCCGATTCCTGGACCTTGCTGATCATGTCCGAGCCAAAGCGATACCCCACAAACGTCAGCAGGTAACGGATGATGTAGTGAGGGACATTGAACACGAGCAGGAACAAAATCGGGCCAAGAATAGAGCCCTGTAGCGCCAGCGACGTGCCGACACCCGTTGCCAAAATTCGCAGCGTGCCCCAGTAGAAGGCATCGCCCACGCCGGACAGCGGCCCCATCAAAGCAAGCTTGACATTAGAGATCGCGCTCGTGTCAAAGCTATCGTCAGTAGCGTTGACCTCCTCCATTGCAGCGGCGATGGACATGGGGAGCGTCGAGATGTACGGCGTGACGTTATAGAGCTCCATATGGCGCTTGAGGGCGGCCTTAAAGTCCGCATCCTGCGGATACAGCTTGCGAAGGATCGGCATAAGGGCCCACATAAAGCCGATATGGCCCATACGCTCGTAGTTCCAGGAATGCTCATAGGGAATCGAGCGCCAGAACAGCTTCTTAAGGTCTGCGCGGGAAATCAGCCCGTCGTAAGAAGACTCAAACTTAAAACTCATCGAACCCACTCCCAATCGCAGGATCATCGGTTGCCACTGCGGGCTGCTCCGCCTTTTTCTTGTCACCCAAAACCGTCATCGCGACGACGATGATCGCGGCAAAGATCGCCACGCCCGTCGTGCTAATGCCAAAGTAGGCGACGAGGAAGAAGCCAGCGAAGAAGAACGGCGCCACCGTCTTGTTCATAATCATCTGAGCCAACATTGCAAAACCGAGTGCGGGCAAGAAGGCGGCGGCGACATCCATACCGGTCTGAACGAAATCGGGGATGATGTTGAGCAGGCTGGCAACAGCATCGGCGCCAAAGAAGAATGCCAGGGGAATAATCAGCAGGCCGCACCAGCTCTGCGCGTAGCCGGCGATGAGCATGTTGCGCGTGATGGCCTTGGTGTCTCCGTCCTCGACGTTTTTGTCGATACGGTGCACCAGCAGCAGCATCACCGGCTGGCCCAGGGCAGTATCGAGCGCCAGGACGATCGTTGCGATGGGAATGCCCAGGGTCAGGGCCGCCGAAGCGTCCGCGCCGGCCTGCATGGCAAGAGATACGCCCAGGATAGTGCCGGAAATCGTATCGGGCGGGTTATAGGCGCCGACCGAGATGGCGCCGACCATGGCAAGCTCCATCGTGGCGCCCATGATCGTACCGGTCACCATGTCGCCCATGACAAGGCCAACCAGAGGTCCGAGCACGATCGGGCGCTGGAGGTAGCTCGTGCCCGTCAGCCACTCGGAATAGCCCAAAAGGGCAATCAGGAAAATCAGGATTGTCTTGATAACCATGACAGCCCCTAACCGATAACCTTCGCGGCGTCAGTCTTCGCATCTGCCGGAATCATCTGAATGAACAGTTCATAGCCCTCGCCGAGCAGCTCTTTGACGTATGCCTCGTTTTCGGGCGTAAGGAACACGCTCGTCGAGACCTGGCGGGCATTCTCGCTAAAGGCAACGTTGCCGAGGTTGATCTTCTTGACTCCCATCGCCTTGGCGACGGCACCGGCCTGCTGGATCGTCTCGCAAACCACGAAGAGCTTGTACTTGTCGGTCACTCCGCTCTGGAGCGCCTTGACGGCATCCTCGGTGTTTTTGACAACGACCTTGCAGCCCTCCGGCTTTGCAAGGGACAGGGCCTGCAGACGAAGCTTGTCATTGAGGACCGTGTCGCTCACCAACAAGATGCAGTCGGCACCCAGAGCCGAGGTCCAGCTAACGGCAACCTGGCCGTGAAGCAGTCGATAGTCCACGCGAATCATCTGAATCATGATGTGCTCCCTAGTGGTTAAAACTCATCGAGTTCGGCCTGCCCCAGCAGGTCGTTGACGTACTTGACCTTGGTGTCGTCCGCCTCGACGATCTGGCGAATGGCCTCATCGATCGGGGTGGATTCGGGCACGAACAGCAGCTGAATAAGGAGCGGCAGGTTCATGTTGGTCACGAGGTGCGTGTTA
>NZ_JAQEKC010000001.1:60922-69678 GCF_027679495.1 Collinsella aerofaciens | reverse complement strand
GGGCTGGGCTCCGCCCAGGCCGAGCAGGTCGAACTTGTCGATGCCGATGATGATGGCGATTAGGGCGACGCCCAGGACGGGCACGTTGGCGTAGGAGCACAGCAGGAAGCCCAGGAAGTAGAAGGGCACGAGCTGCTTGGTGAGCACCAGGCGGCCGAGCATGGCGAAGCCCATGGCAGGCAGGAAGTTGGCGGCAACGCCAAAGCCAGCAAGGACAAAGGGCGGGATGAAGTCGAGCAGGCCCTGGATGGCGTCAGCACCCAGATAGAACGACAGCGAGCACAGCAGGAACGCCATGATGATACCGGTCAAACCGATCAGGAAGTGCATCGCATAGACACCCTTAAGGTTGCCCTGGCCGGAGAAGACATCAGCGCGGTCAACCAGAACCGGCAGGGCGGCGTTGAGGATGTTCTTGATGGCAAGGCACAGCGTGGCGATGGGCATGGCGAGCGCGATGGCTGCCTCGGTGCTCTGGCCCAGCTGGATAGCGAAGGCGCAGGCGAGCACGCCGCCGATCGTCTCATCAGGCGGCACGTAGGCGCCGATGGAGATCGAGCCCATGAACAGCAGCTCCAGACTCGCACCGATCGCGAGGCCGGACTGCAGGTCCCCCAGCACCAGGCCCACGAGCGGGCACAGGACGATGGGGCGGAACGCATAGAGCGTACCGAGCTGGCAGTCGAACTTACCAAATGCGGCGATAAGTCCGATGAGGATTGCTTGGGTAAGCATATATCCCCCTTTCCTAATAGGACACTACGAAGAGCTCAGACTCTTCGAAATTGAACGCCTAGAGCACGCTGGCGCAGTCGACCTTGGGGTCGTCGGCCAGGGGTCGAATCTCGACCTCGACGCCACGATCCAGCATCTCGCGCACATCGGCTTCCTCGGCCGCGGTCAGGAAGATCTGACGAGAGACCTGACGAGCATCGGGACGCTTCTCGTCCTTTGGCTTGGTGTTGCCCAGGTTGACCGACTTGATCTGCGGGCAGCCCTCAACAAGCTGCTTTGCCTCAGCAATAGTGGCGACACAGATGATCATCTTGTACTTGTCGGTCACGCCCGAGTTGATAGCTTCGATTGCATGCTCCATATCTTTGATGACGAGCTTGCAGCCGGCAGGCTTGCCCATCTTGAGCGTCGTCTTCCACACCGGGTCGTTAGCGACCTTATCGCCCACGCAGAAGATGCAGTTGGAGTCAAGGCCCTGAACCCAGGAAACTGCGACCTGGCCATGAAGCAGGCGATGGTCAACGCGAAGTAGCTGAATCATAATGTGACCCCCCAAAGGTCTTGTGCCGTCTTACGGCGTGTCAGTAGGTGCTGCGGATTAGAACTCTTCTTCCTCGTCGTCATCGACCAAAAGATCGTTGACAAACTTCACGCGCGTATCGTCCGCAGCGACGATGGCGCGAATCGTCTCCTCAACCGGCGCCGACTCGTCAGAGAACAGCAACTGGATGAGGAGAGGAAGGTTCATGTTGGTAACGAGGTACGTGCGGGGACGCGTCTGGACGATCTTGGTGAACTCGTTGTTGACGCTGCCGCCAAAGAGGTCGGTGCAGACAACGACATCATCGTCAGCAGACATGCCTGCCAGCAGTTTTTGGGCCTCCTCGGCCACGTCCATGCGGCCATCGACGAACATCGAAAGATCGTGGACGTTGTCGCGAGCGCCCGAGAGCAGCTCGACGCTCTCCTTGATGCCGGTAGCGAAGTGCGCATGGCTGGCGATGATGTACTGTCTCATTCTGTGTTCCTCTCAATAGCCCGGCACGTTCCCGCACCCGTTTTCTTTAGTAGTCGAACTGGTGATAGTAGCGACGATACTTGAGGTTGTGCTTGGTGACCGTCTCGTAGTAGCGAGCCAGGCGGTCGGTAACGAGCACCGTCAGAATCCACGGAGACACGATGACGCGGAACTCGTCGTCAAGGCCGGGGATCGCGAACTCGGCGGTGTCGATGATGTTGATGTCGGTGTCGCCGGTCACGCCGCGGGTCAGGAAGGCGCGGACGCGCTCGTCAAGCTTGCGGTTCTCGTCCTCGCCCATGAACAGGAAGACCGGGACGCCGGGCTCCACGAGCTCGAGGGTGCCGTGGAAGAAGTCGGCCGAGGTGATGTAGCGGGTGCGCTTCCACTGCATCTCCTCCAGGATGCACATCGAGAACAGGATGGTCTCGCCCCACAGGGCGCCGGAGCCGATGAACATGGTGTAGGGGGCCAGGGCGTACTTCTTGGCGAGCTCCTCGGCGCGCGGCTCGAAGCGCTTGCGGATATCGAGCATGTCCTTCCAGATGTCCTTGGTCTGCTCGATAAACAGGTCAAACTTGGGGAAGCAGCCGCGGCGGTTGAGCAGGCGCAGGCCGAAGCAGTCGGCGAGGTAGTAGCCCTTCTCACAGCCGCCCGAACCATGGTCAGAAGCCATGGCGACGCAGTTCTCGGCGCCGACAGCCTGGCCGATGGGGCCCTCGGGCTTGGTCATGGCGTAGACGCGAATGCCCTTTTCCTTCATCTTCTTGACGGCCTCGAGGACCTCGGGGGTGGTGCCGGACTCGGAGGCGGTGAGCACGACGGACTTCTCGGTCATGCGCTTGTGGCCCATGACGTTCCACTCGGCGGCGTGGATCAGGTAGACCTCGAGGTCGCGGTCGCCGAACTTGTTCATGAGGTACTCGAGCTGCATGAGCTCGTCCCAGGTGCCGCCGACGCCCATCAGGAACACGGCGTCGTAGCCCTCGTCGGCAACCTTGTCGGCGAGCGCGGTCATCTTCTTGCCGGTCTCGTAGAGCGCCTTGCCGTCCTCGAGATAGCCCTCCTGGTCGAAATGCATGATCTCGATCTTCTCGGTTTCCTTCATTTGTCTCTCCTTTCTGGGGTTGTTTCCACATCCCCCATGCCAACGGGCATCAAAACCCGCTTACATTCCGTAACACTCGGCCGCTTTGGCCTTAAGCGCATTGACTGACTCTTCGTAGCCCTCCGCCTTGACCTCCATTTGCTTGGAGACAGCATCGAGATACGGGTGAACGTCCCATGACTTCAGACGCTCGGCGATTATTGCCGCAATCGTCTGGAAGAACACGAGATTGGGAATTGCACTGAGCAGCGGAGCCACCTGAGGCACCACAACCTCGTGAGCCCTACCCTTGGGATGGGCCGTGAGCAGCACCGTTTTTGCCGTAACGTTCGATAGCGCATCGGCGATATTCGCAAGACGCTCCGACCCCTGCGGATCGTCGACAATAAACACCAGGTAGCCCGGAACAATCTGCATCTCGGGACCGTGGACGAACTCCTCGCCTTCGTGATGCATGGCAGGAATCTTGATGGTCTCGCTCAGTTTGAGCGCCGCCTCCTCGGCAACACCGTAGTTGGGGCCGTTGCCGACGACCATAGCGGGCGTGTGCTCAGAAAGCTCGAGCATGTGGTCTTGGACATATGCCTCGGCGGTCTTGCACATCACGGCATTAGCCTGGATAGCCTCGCGCAGGCCATCAAGACGCTGAGCAACGCCCTTGGCGTCAATCGTTCCGCGCGCCTGACCGCCGTAAATACCAAAGAGCACCAGGTACTCAACGAGAACCTCGACGCCCAGAGTCACAAAGTCCACCGACTCGACACCCACACCGTAGTCAAGAACGATGTCGGCGTGTTCCTTGATGGGTGCCTCGACGTTTGCCGTGAGCGCAACTGCAGCCATATCGTGTGCGCGCATGTAATCAAGAGCCGCGATCGTATTGGTCGAATAGCCACTCTGCGAAACGGCAATGTTGAGCGCATGCTGTGGATAGGTGTGTTCAAAATCGACGAAGGCCTCGGGCGTCACAACGGACACCTGCATCTGCAGCGTATCTTGCAGGAAATCGCGGGTGCAATCCGCAGCATGGCGCGACGAACCCGAAGCAACGATGCGCAGTGCGTCAAAAGAACCGGACTGGAAAATATCAACGAGCTGCGCTACCAGCTCAGACGAACGCTCGAGGTTCTCCCCCATACGCACATGGGCAAGCTGAACGTAATCGAGCATCTTCATCGTCTCACCTCGTTGCAAATCATTAGTATTTGATACCAATCACAGTTACAGGTTACGGCTTTTTGATACCTCTTTGTCGATTAATTTATCCCTTTCGGCGAACGGTCGATTTTGAGCCATGTAAGGTTGTATATACAGTCGGTCAAATTGCCCAAACAGACCGGCTGTTACCGCGCGCGATGCAAAGCCCCAGCTAGTACGTATAGGTGTAGCCGCCCGTATCGCCACGATTGAAGGACTTTACATACTCGATAGCCTGACCGCTCGCGTCATAGCTCACGCATTCCAAAAGCAAAACAAGATCGCCCTGTTCCAGTCCAAGGAGGCCGGCATCTCGTGCGCCCAGTGCCTCGATATCGAGCTTTTCCTGTGCCATGACTGGCTTTCGGCCCAGCATCTCATAGGTCTCGTACAAACTGAAGACCGACACGTCAATATCTTCGATGGTTGGGAACAGCAGGCAGGGAATCAGCGCCGTCTCAATCGATACGGGGCTACCGTTTATGCAGTTCAGGCGTCGAACGGAATAGAGCAGGTCGTCCTCGGCGATGCCAAACAGGTCGGCGTAATATGGCCCCGCATAACGCTTGGAACGCGCGAGAATACGGACGGACGGCTCGCCGCCCGAAGCACGGACCGATTCACGGAAACCGACCGTGCGTTCAAAAAAAGCAGGTACTTTCTGCGCCACAAAGGCACCTTTTCCCCGAACACGGCGAATCTGCCCGCGTCGAACCAGCTCATCGACAGCGCTTCGGATGGTCAAGCGTGTCGTACCAAATTCCTCGGCGAGGTCTTTTTCGGACGGAATCATGGAACCCGTGGGATATGCACCGCGCTCGATACGTTCCTCGATGCAGCGTCGAATGCGCATATAAACCGGGGTGGCATCTACTGTTTCAGCCATTGTTCACCTGCCACGCTCCTCATGCCGTTCTCTTCGCCGTTATCGGCAAAGCGGAACTTTGTGGGCAAAATCACCGATTTGCAATGCTCCACAAAACGCATGTCCTTATCAAATTCGATCGAGCTCTCATAGAACACCGGCGTTCCCTCTTCTTGCTGGAGCAGCTCGGCCTCTTCGAAGTTCAAACGCGAGATGGAGATATGCTCACGTCCATGCTCAACGCGCACGCCACCTTCTTTGAGCAAGACATCGTAAAGGCTCTCACACTCAAAATCGTGCTCGGGAAGCGATGGGCACAGGGACAGGTTAACGTGAGCGGTCTCGATTGACGCCGGCTCGCCCTCAATAAGTCGAACGCGCTGCATGCGG
The DNA here is from genome assembly GCF_027679495.1 of Collinsella aerofaciens. Lineage (GTDB taxonomy): Bacteria > Actinomycetota > Coriobacteriia > Coriobacteriales > Coriobacteriaceae > Collinsella > Collinsella aerofaciens_AK. The sequence continues at coordinate 64,365 of NZ_JAQEKC010000001.1, read as the reverse complement.
AGCAAGGGAGCGCCTACAGCCACCCCAAGCTTGTCGGCAAGCGCCTCATCCGCCTCGATGGTCCCGGTGGAAACCAGACGAGAAGAGGGGTGCAGGCCGGCAGTCCGCACAGCATCGGAAAAGTTATACGTTTCCTGGAAGATGTTCAGCGGCTTGGGAGGACACACATACGTGCCCGATCCGCGACGGCTCTCGAGCGTTCCACACGAGATAAGCCGCGTGATACCGGCACGCAACGCCGTACGCGAAACGCCAATCTCTTCGCACAGCACGCGCTCGGCCGGCAGGCGATCGCCGCCGGCAAGCTGATGGTGCTGGATATACCAAAGAATTCCCTCAACAGCATGATCTTTGGGGGGAATTGCATAAGATTCGCCTGCCATTGCACAGACTCCTCATTCAGAAACGTATGCCGCCAAAATTAGGCCAGCCCTCCCATGGCATCAAATTCTGCCTTGATCTTCTCGGCGACATTCCGATACGACTTATATAGACTTGAATCGCGTTTGACTTCGTCGGTCATAACGGGAATCTCTAATTTGGAAACCTCGTCTTTTCCCGTCTGAACCGCCACAACAACGCCCATACCAAGACACATATTACGCTTGGCAGCATTTATTTTTGCTGCCTTGGCAGGATTTGCCAGGATACGCTGGGCAAATTCCTGTTTAGAGACCGCTTCTTCGGCCTCCGGATCGCCCGCCTCGGCCACTTCGCACTGCAACACGTCCGCATAGTCAAAAATCTTCGGCTCGCCGCCGCGCTGATGTACGGCCCATTTGCGATGCGTGGCATCCTGGTAGATAGCCGGCAAAAACGTAAACCGCGGCGGGTCCAAAATCGTATCCGTGATGGTAAACACATCGGGATCAAAGGCATCCTGCGGGTTTTTCTTCTTGAACAGCCCCATATCAGCCTCCCGTACTAGCATTAAACAACTCAACCTGAATATAGCACCAATTTCAAGCCGCCGCCTTACCCTATCGGTGCGCGGCGTCTATAGCTCGCCCAGCGGAAGAGTTCACGGACGAGGGCCGGGGTGCCTGCCTTGTTTTGAGAAGTGGGCTCCGCGAACTTCTCAAAACAAGGCAGGCACCCCGGCCCCGCCGGCAAATAGCGGACACTCCGCATGCAATCTATGCAAACAAACAAGTACGCTTAGCTACATTCGGTAAGATCGAGCACGCTGCCCTTCACGATAAGCGCCGGCTCCAGAACGACTTCTTCGGCACGTCTACCGCCCCTACCGGCAAGGCGCTTGGACATGCAGCCAAAAGCATGCTCCGCGAGGATACCAGGATCCTGCTCAATCGCGGTCAGCGCCGGCTCAAAGAGAACGTCGGCGGCCGAGTTGTCGTAACTCACCACCGAAATGTCGCCCGGAATGCTCTTCCCCATCTCGTGTAAGCGCTTGAGCAGACCAAGGGCAATGTTGTCCGAGCTTGCAAATACGGCGGTGGCGTCGGTCGCGAGCACCGCCTCCGAGGCCTCGTAGGCACTCGGAATGTAGTACTCGCTCTCAAACTCCAAACGCGCGTCGATAGGCAAGCCAACCTCGCGCAGCGCGCGCTCATAGCCGGCAAGTCGCTTACGCCCCGTATTGGAACGGCGCGCGTTAACCAAGCAGGCAATGCGACGGTGGCCCTGCTCGATCAGATAGCGAGTGGCCATGTAGCCACCCATCTCGTGGTCGAACATCACCTTGTCGCACTCGAGCCCCTCAATGGCACGGTCGACCATTACGGCCGGGATGGGCAGGTGGCTGACTTCTTCGCGCAGGGCGCGGTCGTCGGAGAACTCGTCGCCCACGACCAGGAAGACGCCATCAACGCCGCGCGTCACCAGCTGGCGCAGCAGCTCCAGATCGTCATCGGCGCTTCCACCCGAGCTGGTAATGAAGAGTGCATAGCCATCCTCGCGGCAGCGCTTTTCCAGGCTACCGGCGAGCGAGGCAAAAAAGCGGCTCTCGATGTTAGGGACGATAAGGCCCAGCGTGCGCGACTCGCGCATGACCAAACTACGCGCAATCTGGTTAGGAACATAGTGGTTGCGCGCCGCGACCTCCTTGATGAGTTTGCGGTTTTCTTCCGAGATGCGACAGGGCCGATTATTGAGCACAAGCGAGACCGACGAGGGGGAAAGCCCCACCTCCTGGGCGATCTGCTTGAGGGTGACTTTGTTGGCCATCTCGCTCCTTCCGGGTTTACGCGCAATCTCTTGAAAGTATAGCGACTACCCCTCTACCTCGGTGATAAACACTTTACCAATCCGGTAGACGGCTGTTTTATCGCCGTCAGCGCACCAAATCCGTCCGGGTGGGGTATATTGCAATCGATTGATGACGACGACCACCAAAAGGCGGATATTCATATGCACGAGAACGACTTTTTTAACGAGGACCTGCTGTGCGCGCTCGCTGGCGTTGCCGGCGAGGACAACGTGTTGATGAGCGAGCCCATGCGCGAGCACACCACGTTTAAGATCGGCGGCCCGGCCGACGTCTTTGTCACGCCCGATACCGAGCAGGGCCTCGTCGCCACGCTCGATACCTGCTATCGCTGCGACCTGCCGCTTACCATCGTGGGCAACGGCTCCGACCTGCTTGTCGGCGACAAGGGCATCCGCGGCGTCGTCGTGGCGCTGGGCGAAGGCCTCTCCGACATTACGGTCGACGGCACGCACGTCACGGCGGCAGCCGGCGCCTTGCTTTCCGATGTCGCCGCGGCGGCAGCCGAGGCCGGCCTCACCGGCATGGAGCCCATCTCGGGCATCCCCGGATCGGTCGGCGGCGCCTGCTACATGAACGCCGGTGCCTACGGTGCCTGCATGGCCGATGTGCTAGAGTCCGTGCGCGTCTACAAACCCGCTCGCCAGCTCGACGACGGCACCCGCGGCAGCGGCAACATCATCGAATTCGATGCCGACGAACTCAACCTGGGCTATCGCAAGAGCCGCATCGCCGACGACGGCTTTATCGTGCTTTCGGCCACTTTCAATCTCGCCCCGGGCAACGCCGCGATGATCAAGGCCGACATGGACGACTACCGCCAGCGCCGCGAGGACAAGCAGCCGCTCGACATGCCGAGTGCCGGCTCCACCTTCAAGCGCCCCGAGGGCCACTTTGCCGGCAAGCTCATCATGGATGCCGGACTGCGCGGACACGCCGTTGGCGGCGCGCAGGTGAGCGAGAAGCACTGCGGCTTCATCGTCAACGCCGACCACGCCACCGCCGCCGACGTCGACGAACTCATCCGCGACATCCAAGCCAAAGTCAAAGAGCAGTTCGACGTAGACCTAGAACCCGAAGTCCACCGAGTAGGCGAATTTTTATAAAAAGAAGGCCCCGAAAGGGGCCTTCACTTTCTTTAATTCAGACAACCAGTCCGGTGTGCCGCGCCCCGAACCCAAGAGGGCCGCGTGCCCGCCCGCAATATATTTGATTG
>NZ_JAQEKC010000001.1:59261-60912 GCF_027679495.1 Collinsella aerofaciens | reverse complement strand
GAGCTCGTCCCAGGTGCCGCCGACGCCCATCAGGAACACGGCGTCGTAGCCCTCGTCGGCGACCTTGTCGGCGAGCGCGGTCATCTTCTTGCCGGTCTCATAGACGTTCTTGCCGTCCTCGACGTAGCCCTCCTGGCTAAAGTGCATGATCTCGATCTTCTCGGTTTCCTTCATGGCTTTTCCTTTCTGTCCAGCACGCGAATCTATACATCGCGTTTCTTTTCGATACCAATTATAGACATACACCCAACGTGTTTTTAATACCACTTTTCAATCTGTTCCAATCCTCGGTGAACGGTCGAAATTCTCTGGTGAGTGGTATCAAATTATAATTTGATGTATAGCTAACGCCCCCGGCGTCTCCCTTGTGTGACAAAGAACAGCGTTCCTACCAGCGCAATAATGGTCGATGCTCCAAACAGTACCGTCTGGACGCCCAAAGCCTCCGCCAAAAACGGAGCCGCCAGCAGCGGCACCACGCCGGCGCTCATCAGGCCAAAACGCACAAAGCCGGTAATGCGCCCCAGGTATTTGATGTCGGCACGCTCCTGAATCAAGATCATCTGCAGCGGCTCCAGGAACCCCCAGGCCAGACCGTTAATCGCCTGACCGACAATCGCGACCCCCAGCATATCTGTGCCCACGTACACCATGGACCCAATGCCCACGGCCATGAGCGCGCCGAGCAGCAATCGTAGGTTGACATGGCGAGCAGAAAGCTTGGTCAGGATGAACGCGCCCACCGAGGAAGTGAGGCCCACGACAGAGGACAGCCAGCCCAGCCAGACGATATCCACGTTGAGCACATCACGGTAGAACAACGACTCAAGCGAATCAAACGCGCCAAACGCAAAGAATCCCAAAAAGCCCGAGATAAAGATGAGGCGCAGGTCGTGGTCGCGAAACGTAAGTCGCGCACCCTCGGCCATGCCGCCCAGAATACCGCCCTTCGGCTTTTCCCCTTTTGCGGGAACAACGCACTCGCGACAGCCCAAGGAGAGCACGGCCGCCACACCCATCATGCCCGCCATGAGCAGGTAGACCGATTGCGTGGCAAAACAGCTCACGATGGCACCGCCGAGCAGCGGGCCAGCGGTATAGGCGATATTGCTGTAGAACACCATGAGACCGTTCACGCGGGTACGGCCCTCGGTGGTCGACTCCAGGTATCCCGGAAACGCATGCGTGCAGGTGTTGATAAAGCCGCCCGCAAGCCCCAAGACGCACGCGGCAAACACAAGCCCGGGGACAGACAGCGGCGCCAACCCCACGCCAAGCGATAGCACAGCCGTAATCACGCACGTCACAAATGACGTCCGGCGCGGTCCAAAGCGATCGATGACCGAACCCGACACCATATTGCCCGCCGACGTCATAAGATTGCGCACGAGCGTAATGGCGGCAACCAAAAAGGCCGTGCCGGCCAGATCATACGTGGCCGCACCGATAAGCCCCAAAAAGTAGACCGCGTTGTTGGCGCACCACTGCAGGGACTCAATAAGAATCAGCCTGACCTCTGCCGGCGTCAGGCGCATTGCTTCGCGATCCTTCGCGAACATACGAACTCCTTCTATACAAAAAGGGGATGGAGGGCATAGGCCTGCTCCATCCCCTTTCCAGGTTGCAACGAAAATCTATGCAGCCGGGCCCT
>NZ_JAQEKC010000001.1:0-59251 GCF_027679495.1 Collinsella aerofaciens | reverse complement strand
ATCGCCCTGTTCCAGTCCAAGGAGGCCGGCATCTCGTGCGCCCAGTGCCTCGATATCGAGCTTTTCCTGTGCCATGACTGGCTTTCGGCCCAGCATCTCATAGGTCTCGTACAAACTGAAGACCGACACGTCAATATCTTCGATGGTTGGGAACAGCAGGCAGGGAATCAGCGCCGTCTCAATCGATACGGGGCTACCGTTTATGCAGTTCAGGCGTCGAACGGAATAGAGCAGGTCGTCCTCGGCGATGCCAAACAGGTCGGCGTAATATGGCCCCGCATAACGCTTGGAACGCGCGAGAATACGGACGGACGGCTCGCCGCCCGAAGCACGGACCGATTCACGGAAACCGACCGTGCGTTCAAAAAAAGCAGGTACTTTCTGCGCCACAAAGGCACCTTTTCCCCGAACACGGCGAATCTGCCCGCGTCGAACCAGCTCATCGACAGCGCTTCGGATGGTCAAGCGTGTCGTACCAAATTCCTCGGCGAGGTCTTTTTCGGACGGAATCATGGAACCCGTGGGATATGCACCGCGCTCGATACGTTCCTCGATGCAGCGTCGAATGCGCATATAAACCGGGGTGGCATCTACTGTTTCAGCCATTGTTCACCTGCCACGCTCCTCATGCCGTTCTCTTCGCCGTTATCGGCAAAGCGGAACTTTGTGGGCAAAATCACCGATTTGCAATGCTCCACAAAACGCATGTCCTTATCAAATTCGATCGAGCTCTCATAGAACACCGGCGTTCCCTCTTCTTGCTGGAGCAGCTCGGCCTCTTCGAAGTTCAAACGCGAGATGGAGATATGCTCACGTCCATGCTCAACGCGCACGCCACCTTCTTTGAGCAAGACATCGTAAAGGCTCTCACACTCAAAATCGTGCTCGGGAAGCGATGGGCACAGGGACAGGTTAACGTGAGCGGTCTCGATTGACGCCGGCTCGCCCTCAATAAGTCGAACGCGCTGCATGCGGAGCAAGGGAGCGCCTACAGCCACCCCAAGCTTGTCGGCAAGCGCCTCATCCGCCTCGATGGTCCCGGTGGAAACCAGACGAGAAGAGGGGTGCAGGCCGGCAGTCCGCACAGCATCGGAAAAGTTATACGTTTCCTGGAAGATGTTCAGCGGCTTGGGAGGACACACATACGTGCCCGATCCGCGACGGCTCTCGAGCGTTCCACACGAGATAAGCCGCGTGATACCGGCACGCAACGCCGTACGCGAAACGCCAATCTCTTCGCACAGCACGCGCTCGGCCGGCAGGCGATCGCCGCCGGCAAGCTGATGGTGCTGGATATACCAAAGAATTCCCTCAACAGCATGATCTTTGGGGGGAATTGCATAAGATTCGCCTGCCATTGCACAGACTCCTCATTCAGAAACGTATGCCGCCAAAATTAGGCCAGCCCTCCCATGGCATCAAATTCTGCCTTGATCTTCTCGGCGACATTCCGATACGACTTATATAGACTTGAATCGCGTTTGACTTCGTCGGTCATAACGGGAATCTCTAATTTGGAAACCTCGTCTTTTCCCGTCTGAACCGCCACAACAACGCCCATACCAAGACACATATTACGCTTGGCAGCATTTATTTTTGCTGCCTTGGCAGGATTTGCCAGGATACGCTGGGCAAATTCCTGTTTAGAGACCGCTTCTTCGGCCTCCGGATCGCCCGCCTCGGCCACTTCGCACTGCAACACGTCCGCATAGTCAAAAATCTTCGGCTCGCCGCCGCGCTGATGTACGGCCCATTTGCGATGCGTGGCATCCTGGTAGATAGCCGGCAAAAACGTAAACCGCGGCGGGTCCAAAATCGTATCCGTGATGGTAAACACATCGGGATCAAAGGCATCCTGCGGGTTTTTCTTCTTGAACAGCCCCATATCAGCCTCCCGTACTAGCATTAAACAACTCAACCTGAATATAGCACCAATTTCAAGCCGCCGCCTTACCCTATCGGTGCGCGGCGTCTATAGCTCGCCCAGCGGAAGAGTTCACGGACGAGGGCCGGGGTGCCTGCCTTGTTTTGAGAAGTGGGCTCCGCGAACTTCTCAAAACAAGGCAGGCACCCCGGCCCCGCCGGCAAATAGCGGACACTCCGCATGCAATCTATGCAAACAAACAAGTACGCTTAGCTACATTCGGTAAGATCGAGCACGCTGCCCTTCACGATAAGCGCCGGCTCCAGAACGACTTCTTCGGCACGTCTACCGCCCCTACCGGCAAGGCGCTTGGACATGCAGCCAAAAGCATGCTCCGCGAGGATACCAGGATCCTGCTCAATCGCGGTCAGCGCCGGCTCAAAGAGAACGTCGGCGGCCGAGTTGTCGTAACTCACCACCGAAATGTCGCCCGGAATGCTCTTCCCCATCTCGTGTAAGCGCTTGAGCAGACCAAGGGCAATGTTGTCCGAGCTTGCAAATACGGCGGTGGCGTCGGTCGCGAGCACCGCCTCCGAGGCCTCGTAGGCACTCGGAATGTAGTACTCGCTCTCAAACTCCAAACGCGCGTCGATAGGCAAGCCAACCTCGCGCAGCGCGCGCTCATAGCCGGCAAGTCGCTTACGCCCCGTATTGGAACGGCGCGCGTTAACCAAGCAGGCAATGCGACGGTGGCCCTGCTCGATCAGATAGCGAGTGGCCATGTAGCCACCCATCTCGTGGTCGAACATCACCTTGTCGCACTCGAGCCCCTCAATGGCACGGTCGACCATTACGGCCGGGATGGGCAGGTGGCTGACTTCTTCGCGCAGGGCGCGGTCGTCGGAGAACTCGTCGCCCACGACCAGGAAGACGCCATCAACGCCGCGCGTCACCAGCTGGCGCAGCAGCTCCAGATCGTCATCGGCGCTTCCACCCGAGCTGGTAATGAAGAGTGCATAGCCATCCTCGCGGCAGCGCTTTTCCAGGCTACCGGCGAGCGAGGCAAAAAAGCGGCTCTCGATGTTAGGGACGATAAGGCCCAGCGTGCGCGACTCGCGCATGACCAAACTACGCGCAATCTGGTTAGGAACATAGTGGTTGCGCGCCGCGACCTCCTTGATGAGTTTGCGGTTTTCTTCCGAGATGCGACAGGGCCGATTATTGAGCACAAGCGAGACCGACGAGGGGGAAAGCCCCACCTCCTGGGCGATCTGCTTGAGGGTGACTTTGTTGGCCATCTCGCTCCTTCCGGGTTTACGCGCAATCTCTTGAAAGTATAGCGACTACCCCTCTACCTCGGTGATAAACACTTTACCAATCCGGTAGACGGCTGTTTTATCGCCGTCAGCGCACCAAATCCGTCCGGGTGGGGTATATTGCAATCGATTGATGACGACGACCACCAAAAGGCGGATATTCATATGCACGAGAACGACTTTTTTAACGAGGACCTGCTGTGCGCGCTCGCTGGCGTTGCCGGCGAGGACAACGTGTTGATGAGCGAGCCCATGCGCGAGCACACCACGTTTAAGATCGGCGGCCCGGCCGACGTCTTTGTCACGCCCGATACCGAGCAGGGCCTCGTCGCCACGCTCGATACCTGCTATCGCTGCGACCTGCCGCTTACCATCGTGGGCAACGGCTCCGACCTGCTTGTCGGCGACAAGGGCATCCGCGGCGTCGTCGTGGCGCTGGGCGAAGGCCTCTCCGACATTACGGTCGACGGCACGCACGTCACGGCGGCAGCCGGCGCCTTGCTTTCCGATGTCGCCGCGGCGGCAGCCGAGGCCGGCCTCACCGGCATGGAGCCCATCTCGGGCATCCCCGGATCGGTCGGCGGCGCCTGCTACATGAACGCCGGTGCCTACGGTGCCTGCATGGCCGATGTGCTAGAGTCCGTGCGCGTCTACAAACCCGCTCGCCAGCTCGACGACGGCACCCGCGGCAGCGGCAACATCATCGAATTCGATGCCGACGAACTCAACCTGGGCTATCGCAAGAGCCGCATCGCCGACGACGGCTTTATCGTGCTTTCGGCCACTTTCAATCTCGCCCCGGGCAACGCCGCGATGATCAAGGCCGACATGGACGACTACCGCCAGCGCCGCGAGGACAAGCAGCCGCTCGACATGCCGAGTGCCGGCTCCACCTTCAAGCGCCCCGAGGGCCACTTTGCCGGCAAGCTCATCATGGATGCCGGACTGCGCGGACACGCCGTTGGCGGCGCGCAGGTGAGCGAGAAGCACTGCGGCTTCATCGTCAACGCCGACCACGCCACCGCCGCCGACGTCGACGAACTCATCCGCGACATCCAAGCCAAAGTCAAAGAGCAGTTCGACGTAGACCTAGAACCCGAAGTCCACCGAGTAGGCGAATTTTTATAAAAAGAAGGCCCCGAAAGGGGCCTTCACTTTCTTTAATTCAGACAACCAGTCCGGTGTGCCGCGCCCCGAACCCAAGAGGGCCGCGTGCCCGCCCGCAATATATTTGATTGATCGCGAGTTCCGCACGCAAAGAAGGCCACTTAATGTGGCCTTCGTCTTGCGCAGGACTGCCCGAGCAGGCAATCAAATATATTGCGGGCGGGCACGCGGCCCCGTCGGCTTTACGACAGCGCCACGCCGCCGAGCCAGCCCCAACGCACGCCAGAGCCAGTGCCATAGAAGCTAATAAACGAATCAAGCGACTTAGACGTAATGGCACCCTCGTTGCTCATAACGATGCCGCCGCCAACGTAGATACCCACATGACCGTAGATAAGGCCCGGAGCACCCGTGCCGCTGTGCGAGGAATCGGCCACGATCATGCCCACCTGCAGCGCCGAGCGGTCGGAGCTATAGCACCATGCGTTAAACATGTCGCACGCATTGCCGCCAAAGTAGCCAACGCCGGCGTTACGGAAGACATTGGTGACCCACGCCGCGCACCAGTTCTGACCCGGCGAAGGCGTGGAGTAGCACGCGTTGACGACAGCCTGCTGCTTGCCCGAGCCGGCATTCTGCTGCGGAGTTCCGGGCGCGTACGATCCACCACCCGAGCTCGAACCACCCGAGTAGGAATTGTTCTTGTTCGCGGCAGCCGCGGCAGCGGCAGCCTTCCTAGCGGCCTCCTCAGCCTGGGCGGCAGCGAGGATCTCGGAATCGCGCTGAGCCATGAGCTCCTTGACGTCGTCGGAAAGACCGTTCAGCACGGTCTGGACTTCTTGCTGCTTGGCCTGCATGTCCTGCATCTGGGCAGTCTGCTGGTCCTTGAGCTTCTCTAAGTCGGCCTTCTGCGACTCGAGCTCGGTCTTTTGCGCATCGAGCTCTTCCTGGATGGTCTGAATGTCCTCGATGGCGTCGCGGTCGCTCTTGTTGATCTTCTCAACGTAATGCGCGTTGGCGACGAGTTCCTCAAACGAGCCAGAGGCCAGCAGCAGCGACAGGATGTTCGTGCCGCCGGACTTGTAGCTGGCGGCCACGCGATCGGAAAGGTCGTTGCGCTTCTTCTTGAGCTCGGCCTTCTTTTCATCGATCTGGGCCTGCGTGTCGTCAATCTTGCCCTGGACATTCTCGATGTCGTTGAGGGTCTGGGCATTCTTGTTGGCCAGCGCCGCATACTCATTTGCGATGCTGTCGAGCTGGGCCTGAACCTCGTCGAGCTGGGCCTGGGCGGCATTCAGTTTATCGGTGGTTTCTTTGGAAGCCTCCGCCGCATGGGCGCGAGCGGGCAGGCCAAAAAGAACTGCCGCAGAAGCGGCGCCGAACAGGGCCTTGAGGGCAGTGCGGCGCGAGAGCTCCTGGGAAAGGATAGAATCGCTGTTTGGTGACATATGTACTCCGTTACATGCTTATTTATATGTCGCTCAACTCATACATATTAGCGTACATATGGCGCGTCCCAACGATTTCCACGAACGGCAGGAAACTACAAGGTCAGCGGCTCGTAAGCAAATGTCAAAGATCAGGTTATGCGTACGCAAGCTCTTCTATGAGTACGTTAGCACAATCCTCTGCTTTTCCTACAGCGCACGATTTGGGCGTCCCTGCCTGCGCTATACTCCCCTGAAGAAGTGTTCCTGATTCGATAGGAGACTACATGTCCAAAGCACTCGACCCCAAAGACACCTGCGTCCTCGTTACCGGTGGCGCCGGCTTTATCGGCTCGCACACCGTCGTTCAGCTGCTCGAGGGTGGCTACCAGGTCGTCATCGTCGATGATCTCTCCAACTCCAGCGCCGTCGCCGTCGACCGCGTCAAGACCATCGTGGGCGACGAGGCCGCCAAGAACCTCACCTTCTACGAGGCCAACGTGCTCGACCGCGATGCAATGAACAAGATCTTCGATACCCATCAGATCGACCGCGTCATCCACTTCGCCGGTTTTAAGGCCGTCGGCGAGTCGGTGAGCAAGCCCGTCGAGTACTACCACAACAACATCGAGAACACCCTGGTGCTCATCGACGTCATGCGCAGCCATGGCTGCAAGTCCATCATCTTCTCGAGCTCCTCGACCGTCTACGGCGACCCGAACAACCCGCCCGTCACCGAGGAGGATCCTAAGAAGCCCGCGACCAACCCCTATGGTTGGACCAAGTGGATGATCGAGCAGATCCTTATGGACGTCCACACCGCCGACCCCGAGTGGGACGTCGTGCTGCTCCGTTACTTCAACCCCATTGGCGCTCATCCGTCGGGCCTGATCGGCGAGGACCCCAAGGGCATCCCCAACAACTTGGTGCCCTATGTCGCCCAGGTCGCCGTGGGCAAGCTCGAGGCCGTTCAGGTCTTTGGCAACGACTACCCCACCCCCGACGGCACCGGCGTGCGCGACTACATCCACGTGTGCGATCTGGCCTCTGGTCACGTTGCCGCCCTTAACTGGATGAACGGCAAGACCGGCGTCGAGATCTTTAACTTGGGCACCGGCACCGGCACCTCGGTACTCGAGGTCGTCGCCGCCTTCTCCAAGGCTTGTGGCAAGGAGCTGCCCTACGTGATCCGCGAGCGCCGCGCCGGCGACATCGCTGCCAACTGGTGCGATGCCTCCAAGGCCGAGCGCATGATGGGCTGGAAGGCCCAATACGACATCGCGGACATGTGCCGCGATAGCTGGAACTGGCAGAGCCACAACCCCAACGGCTTCGCCGACGCCGAGTAGCAAAAACCTACATACCGCTCTTGCCCCGATCTCACGTTGTGAGGTCGGGGCTTTTTCATGGCATGTAACCATTCGCCGAAAATCGACCAACTTTTTTATCTTGCCTGTACATGTTTAAACAACATGTTTTACAATAAGCGTATCGAATCAGAACATCGGAGGCGGACTGCACACCCATCGGCAGGCCGACCCCACAACAAGAAGGTTGGTGAGCGCATTCATGGAGCGTGCAAGCGGCGTCCTCATGCCCGTCTCATCTCTGCCCGGACCATACGGAATCGGTGGCTTTGGTTGGAATGCCTACGACTTCGTCGATTTTCTCGCCTCGTGCAAACAACATTACTGGCAGATTCTGCCCCTTACGACGACCAGCTATGGCGATTCGCCCTATCAGTCGTTCTCGGCCCGCGCAGGCAACCCCAACTTTATCGACTTTGCCGAGCTTATCGAGGCAGGGTATCTGGAGCAGCGCGATATCGATGGCGTGTATCTGGGATCCGACCCCAGCAATGTCGACTACGGTGCTATCTTTGGCGGCCGCCGTCAGATTCTCGACCGAGCCGCTGAGCGCTTTGCTGCCGACAAGCCGGCCGATTTCGATGACTTTATCCAGGCCAACGAGGACTGGCTCATCCCCTACTGTGAGTTTATGACCGTCAAAGAGGAGTGCGGTCTCAAGGCGTTTTGGGAGTGGCCCGCGGAGCTCCGTACCCGCGGCGAGGCTTCCGCCAAGGTCTGCGCCGACCATCCGGCGCGTATGCTCTACCACCAGATGACGCAGTACTTCTTCGATCGCCAGTGGAACCGCCTCAAGGCCTATGCCAACGAGCGCGACATTCTCATCATCGGCGACCTGCCCATCTATGTCTCGCGTGACTCCGTCGAGATGTGGGCGACGCCTGAGCTCTTTAAGATCGACGCCGCCGGCAATCCCGTGAGCGTCGCCGGCACGCCGCCCGACCAGTTCTCGGCCACCGGCCAGTACTGGGGCAACCCCATCTACGACTGGGACGCTATGGAGTCCGATGGCTTCTCCTGGTGGGAGGGCCGCATTCGCGCCGCCCTCGACATGTACGACGTCATCCGCCTGGATCACTTCCGCGGCTTCGAGGCCTATTGGGAGGTGCCGTTCTCCTCGCCCGATTCGTCCTACGGTTCGTGGACGCAGGGCCCCGGCCTCAAGTTCTTCAAGACGCTCGAGGAAAAGCTCGGCACGCTGCCCATCATCGCCGAGGACCTGGGCTTCCTCACCCCCGGCGTCATCGACATGCGCGACAACTCGGGCTTCCCCGGCATGAAGATCCTGCAGTTTGCCTTTGAGGGCACCAACTCGTACTACCTGCCGCATAACTACATCGCCAACACCGTCGCCTATGTGGGCACCCACGACAACGAGACGGCGCGCGGTTGGTTTGAGGGAACGGCCACCCCCCGTCAGCGCGAGCAGGCAGCCCTGTACACCCATCAGCAGGCCGGCGAACCCATGGCAGATGCACTCAACCGCACCATCGCCGCCAGCGTGAGCGACACGTGCATCTACACCATGCAGGACCTGCTTAACCTGGGCAATGAGGCGCGCATCAACACCCCTGCCACCCTAGGCGGCAACTGGACCTGGCGTATGCTCGATGGCGCCATCACCCGCGAGCTCGAGCACAAGCTTACCGACTGGACTGAGACCTACTTCCGCATCCCGTCGGAAGCCGAAATCGAGCTTCCCCAATAGGAGCCACCGCGTCCGACCCCACCCCACCGTGCGGACGCGACCGCTTTTCCCGCGCGAGGCCACCCCAATCCCCTCGCGCGGGATTCTTATGAATTGCAGACATGTAATCAACCCATTACAGGAGGAAACATGCCCCGTATCGATCTCGCAGAACTCGCCGAGCAGTCTTTTGGCATCTCGCTCGAGCAGCTCGATGACCGTCGCATTTACAAACTGCTCGTTAAGCTCGTGCAGGAGCGCTCAGCCGCCTGCCCGCTCAACAATGGCAAGAAAAAGCTCTATTACATCTCCGCCGAATTCTTGATCGGCAAGCTGCTCATCAACAACATGATCGACCTCGGCATCTATGACGAGGTTAAGGACCAGCTCACCGCCGCGGGCCACGACCTCAATAAGATTGAGGAGTTTGAGGTCGAGCCGTCGCTCGGTAACGGCGGTCTGGGCCGCCTGGCCGCGTGCTTCCTGGATTCCATCGCCACGCTGGGCCTGACCGGCGACGGCGTGGGCCTCAACTACCACTACGGCCTGTTCCGTCAGCGCTTTGTCGACAATCAGCAGAAGGCCGTCCCCGACGAGTGGCTCGGCGAGCAGGATATCCTGATCGATGACGACCACTCCTACACTGTTGAGTTCGGCGACTTTGCCGTTACCTCCAAGCTCGTCAACATCGACGTGCCCGGCTACGGCCAGCCCGCCAAGAATCGTTTGCGCCTGTTCGACCTGGCAAGCGTCGACAACGGCCTGGTACCCGGCAGCTCCATCGACTTCGACAAGACCGAGATCGCCAAGAACCTCACCCTGTTCCTCTACCCCGACGATTCTGACGAGCAGGGCCGTCTGCTTCGCATCTACCAGGAATACTTCATGGTGAGCAACGCCGCCCAGCTCCTGATCGACGAGGCCATCGAGCGCGGCAGCAACCTGCACGATCTGGCCGACTACGCCGTGGTCCAGATTAACGACACGCACCCCACCATGGTCATCCCCGAGCTCATTCGCTTGCTCACCACCGAGCACGACATCGAGTTTGACGAGGCCGTGACCATCGTACGCTCCATGGTCGCCTACACTAACCACACGATTCTTGCCGAGGCGCTCGAGAAGTGGCCGCTCACCAGCCTGCAGAAGGTCTCCCCTGCCATCGCCGATATTATCGTCAAGCTCGATAAGGTCGCAAAGGCCGAGCACGACGACCCGCGCGTCGCCATCATCGACGAATACGACACCGTCCACATGGCCCACATGGACATCCACTTTGGCTTCTCCATCAACGGCGTCGCCGCACTCCACACCAAGATCCTGGAGGACACCGAGCTTCATCCGTTCTACGAGATCTACCCCGAGAAGTTCTCCAATAAGACCAACGGCATCACCTTCCGCCGCTGGATCCAGGGAGCCAACCCCGCGCTTGCCAGCCTGCTCGACGATGTAATCGGTACCGATTGGCGCAGCACCGGCAACCTGAGCAAGCTCGCCGACTTCGCCGACGATAAGAGCATTCTTGAGCGCTTGGCCGCCACCAAGGCCAAAGCCAAAACCATCATGCGCGAGTTTATGGCGCTCGAACAGGGCGTGACGATCCCCTCCAACGCCATCATCGATGTTCAGGTCAAGCGTATCCACGAGTACAAGCGCCAGCAGATGCTCGCGCTCTACATCATCTGGAAGTACCTCGACATCAAGAACGGTAACAGACCTAAGCACCCCGTCACCATCATCTTTGGCGGCAAGGCAGCGCCTGCCTATACCATCGCTCAGGACATCATCCACCTCATCCTGACGCTTTCCCAGTGGATCGCCAACGACCCCGACGTGGCTCCCTACCTGCAGGTCGTCATGATCGAGAACTACAACGTCACCGCCGCCGAGCGCGTGATTCCCGCTGCCGACATCTCCGAGCAGATCAGCCTGGCCTCCAAGGAGGCGAGCGGCACCTCTAACATGAAGTTCATGCTCAACGGCGCCCTGACCCTGTGCACACTCGACGGCGCCAACGTGGAGATTGCCGAGCTCGTGGGCGACGAGAACATCTATACCTTTGGTGCCTCGTCCAAACAAGTCGAGCAGCTCTACGCCGACGGCACCTACAACGCCGGTGCGCTCTACTGCAAGCCCGGCATTAAACTGCTGGTGGACTTCATCACCAACCCGGCCTTTATGGCGACCGGCAACGCCGAGCGCCTGCAGCGCCTGCACGACGACATTAAGGGCAAGGACTGGTTTATGGCCCTGCTCGACATTGAGGAGTACATCCAGACCAAGGAGCGCGTGCTAGCCGACTACGAGGACCAGGGCGCTTGGATGCGCAAGGCGCTGATCAACATCGCCAACGCCGGCACCTTCTCGTCCGACCGCACGATCTCCCAGTACAACGACGAGATCTGGCACCTGAGCTAATTCGCTTCCCTTACCCATCCTCTTGAAAACGGAGTCGCGGCAACGCGGCTCCGTTTTTTGTGCCCATACGCCGGCCCATGGCCTGCCTCGACCATAAAATCTCGGTCTGTAACATCTAGCCGTCAAAATTGAGTCTACCTGTTACAGATCGAGACAAACGAAATTGTCCCGATGAACTATCTCAATCTGTAACAGATAACCGCCGGAATCGGGTCTACCTGTTACAGAATGAGACAGACGGGCAAGGCGGCTAAAACAATCTCAATCTGTAACAGGTAACTGCCGAAATCAGTCCTTCGTGTTACAGATCGAGATGAAAGGACAGGCAGCTCGACGCTGTCTAAATCTGTAACATCTAGGCCCAATTTGGCCCTCCTCCTGTTACAGATCAAGACAAACTGACAGATAGACAGCCCGGCACAAAGAAAGGCTCCCCTCTCGCCCAGTGGACGGGAAGGGAGCCTTATATGTGACCGCGGCAAAAGGATGGCAATACCGCAGTCGCCCAAAGGGAGGGCCTGGATGCACCGGGCCTAGATAAGGTTCTTGCCAGAGACCTTATCGAAGAGGTGGGTCGCGTTCTTCTCGAACTTGAACCAGATGGTGTCGCCAGCCTTGAGCGCGCCCTTGGCCTCGAGGTCGACGACGGGGATAATCAGGACAAACTGGCCGTCGGGAGCGGTCACGTGGACATGCTCGGTCGAGCCCATGAGCTCGGTCACCTCGACGGTACCCTGGAGCGCGCCCTCCTCGCCCTTGTCGGCAAGCAGGATCTGCTCGGGACGCACGCCGGCCGTAATCTCCTTCACGTCGCCGCCGTCCCAGTTGAGGGCAAGCTGAGCGCAAGTCTCGGGGGCGAGCGCCACGTTCATATCCTCGGTCTTGACGGTAAAGCCGTTGCCCGAGCGCACCAGCTGGGCATCGAAGAAGTTCATCTGCGGCACGCCGATGAAGCCGGCGACGAAGATGTTCGCGGGATGGTTGAAGACCTCCTGCGGCGTGGCGATCTGCTGGACGACGCCGTCCTTCATGACCACGATACGGTCACCGAGGGTCATAGCCTCGGTCTGGTCGTGAGTAACATAAATGAACGTGCCCTTGATCTCGTGGCGCAGCTTAATGAGCTCGGCACGCATCTGGTTACGAAGCTTGGCGTCCAGGTTGGACAGCGGCTCGTCCATCAGGAAGACCTTGGGGTCACGCACGATGGCGCGGCCGATAGCGACACGCTGGCGCTGGCCGCCGGAGAGCGCCTTGGGCTTACGGTCGAGGTACTCGGTAATGCCCAGAATCTCGGCAGCAGAGCGAACCTTGCGGTCGATCTCGTCCTTGGGAACCTTCTTGAGCTCGAGCGTAAATGCCATGTTCTCGTACACCGTCATATTGGGGTACAGAGCGTAGCTCTGGAACACCATGGCGATGTCGCGGTCCTTGGGCGCCACGTCGTTGACACGCTTGCCGTCGATGAGCACATCGCCCGAGGTAATGTCCTCCAGGCCGGCGACCATGCGCATCGTCGTGGACTTACCGCAGCCAGAGGGGCCAACGAGGACGACGAACTCCTGGTCGTGAACGGTGAGGTTGAAGTCCTCTACAGCGAGCACACCGTCCTCGGTAACCTTGAGGTTGTGCTTCTTCTCCTCGGTCTTCTTCTTTTTGCCAAAGAAGCCCTTCTTTTTTGACTCGTTGTTGGGATACACCTTCTGAACATGTTTGAGAACGATCTCGGCCATGTCTCTACCTTTCGATATGCGGCGCCGCGCTGAGGGGCGCCGCAGAAACTTGCAAAACAGTTACGGCATCAGCCCTTGACGGCACCTGCCACCACGCCGTCGATGATGTACTTCTGACAGAGGATGTACATGATAACGATGGGGATAACGACCATCATGATGCAGGCCATCATGGGGCCGAGCTCGACGTGGCCGTAGCCGCCGCGGAAGTACTGGATCAAGATAGGAATGGTCTTGTACTTGGTGGAGTCGAGCGTAAGGTAGGGCAGCAGATAGTCGTTCCAGACCCACATGGTCTCGAGGATGCCGACCGAAAGATAGGTGGGCTTCATGATGGGAAGGACGATCTTAAAGAACACCTGGACCGGGTTGCAGCCATCAATCATGGCCGCCTCCTCGATCTCGAGCGGGATGTTCTTTACAAAGCCGGCGAACATAAAGACCGCCAGGCCCGCGCCAAAGCCGAGGTAGATAAAGCAGATGTTGAACGGCGTGTTGAAGCCGATGCGGTCCGCCAAATTGGACAGCGTGAACATGAGCATCTGGAACGGCACGACCATCGAGAACACGAACAGGTAATAGAAGAAGTTCGAGATCTTGTTGTTGACACGAACCACGTACCAAGCGCACATGGAGCAGCACACCAAGATCAGCACGACCGACGTGACCGTGATGATGAGCGAGTACATAAATGCCGAGGCAAAGCCCTGCTCGTTAAGGGCGTGCATGTAGTTTGCGAGGCCGTTGAACGTCTCGGGCGTGAGCAGATCGAATGCCGTGGTGGTGCTGATTGCGGTCGCTTTCTTAAAAGAATTAAGCGCAATCATGAACACGGGGTAGATCCACGCGAGCGACAGGATCGTAAAGAAAATCGAGAGCGCGCGGTTGATAACCTTATCGCGTTTCATTACTGCTGCACCTCCTTGGACCTCGTGGCCTTAAGCTGGATCATGGAGATGGCCACGACCAGGATGCAGAAGATAACCGCCTTGGCCTGACCAATGCCCTGCCATGCGATACCGGCACGCGAATAGAACGTGTTGTAGATGTTCAGGGCGAGCATCTCGGTGGAGTGCGCGGGGGCGCCGCCGGTAAGGGCGAGGTTCTGGTCGAACAGCTTAAAGCCGTTGGTGATGGACAGGAACAGGCAGATGGTGATGGTCGGCATCAGGTTAGGGATCTTAACCTTCCAAAACGTCTGCCATGCCGTAGCGCCGTCGACCTTGGCGGCCTCGATGTAGTCGGACGGAATGGACTGCAGACCAGCGATGTAGATGATCATCATGTAGCCGACCTGCTGCCACAGGGTCAGGATGATAAGGCCCCAGAAGCCAGCAGCAGAGTTAAGAGCGATGAGCTGGGCGCCCACGTTGGAGAGCAGGCAGTTGATCAGAATCTGCCAAATGTAGCCCAGCACGATGCCGCCGATCAGGTTAGGCATAAAGAAGATCGTACGGAAGATGTTGGTGCCTTTGAGCGCCTTGCGGGTGAGCGCCTGCGCAATGGCCAGGGCGATCACGTTGATGAGCACCGTCGACAGGAAGGCAAACGCCACGGTAAAGAAGAACGACGTGGCAAACTGCGGATCGGACAGTGCGCGCACGTAGTTCTCGATACCGACAAAGTGCGTGTTGTTGATGGTAATAAACTGGCAGAACGAGAGATAGAAACCCTGGATAAAGGGGATCACGAACCCGATCATAAACGCCAGACACGTGGGCAGCATAAAGAGCGGCCACCAGCGCTTGAGTGCTTTGCCCATAGAAGGGTCCTTTCAATATGCAGGGGGCGGGCAAACCAACGTCTGCCCGCCCCCTGTCGCTAATCAGATAGCTTGGGCAGCAACTGCTTACTCGGAAGCAGCCTTCTCGGTCTTCCAGCCATCGACGAAGGCGTTCTTGACGCCGTCCCACTTGCTGTTGTCGGCAGCATAGGCAATCAGAGCCTGCTTGAGGTTCTTCTTCCACTCCTCAGAGGGGATGTAGACGAAGTCCCAAGCGACGGTCTTCTTGCCGTCCTTGGCCATGGCAACGGCCTGCTGCGAGAAGACGTTGGTGGTCTCCTTAGCGCTCTTGAACGGGGCAGTCAGACCCATCTTGTCAGCGATGATGCTGGTGGCGGTGTCAGAAGTAACGCACCAATACATGAAGTCCTCGGTTGCCTTCTGGGCATCCTCGGAAGCCTGGGAGCTGACGCACCAGTAGTTCTCGCCGCCGGAGCACAGGCCCTGGTTCTCCTCGCCGTCGACACCAATGTAGATGGGCATCATGCCAATCTGATCGTCGGTCATGCCGGCCTTGGTGAGGTCAGCGTAGGCCCAAGAACCGTTCTGATAGAAGACGGCCTTGCCGGTTGCGAACTCGTTGGTGGCGTCGTCGCCGGTCTTGGAGGCAAGCTGCGAAGGATCGCAGGTGGAGTCGGTGATGTACAGGTCGAAAATCTGCTTGAAGTTGTCGAGATACTCGCCCTTGATCTCGTCGTCCTCCTGGTTGTGCTCCTTCTCGAACTCGTAGTAGAGCGGGAGGTTGGCGAGGTGGGTGGTGTAGCGCCAGCTGGAGGAGTCATCCATGCCAGCAGAAGTGAAGGCACCCTCAATGCCAAGCTCGTCCTTGCGGGCCTGGATGTCGTCGGCACAAGCCTTCAGCTTGTCGAAGGAGTTGATGTCCTCGGCCTTGTAGCCAGCCTTCTCGAGCAGCTGCTTGTTGTAGATGATGCCGTAGCTCTCCTGGACCCAGTCGATACCCAGATCCTTGCCATCGGACTGCAGAGCCAGGGAGTCGTCAATGAGCTCACCGCGGAGCTTGGTATCGGACAGGTCGGCGCAGTAATCCTTCCAGTTCTTAAGGCCGGTGGGGCCGTTGACCTGGAACAGGGTCGGAGCGGAGCTCTTGGACATCTCGGACTTGAGCTTCTCCTCGTAGGTGTTGGAGGCAGCGGTCACGATCTTGACCTCGACGCCCTTCTCCTTCTTATAGGCCTTGGCGATCTCCTTCCACTCCTTGTCGACCTCGGGCTTGAATTGGAGGAAGTAGACCTCGGCAGCGTCACCAGAAGCAGAGGAGCCGGAGCCGGCAGAACCACCGCAGCCCACGAGACCCAGACCAAGAACCGCAGCCGCGGAACCAGCAAAGCCCAGGAACTGCCTTCTGCTCATTTCGTTCTTCATTACAATCCACCCTTTCACACCGTGGCGGCACCCTTTGCCGCCGCCTTCGGAGATTGGCTCGGGGACTTTGCCCCTTTTGCTGATTTGAACGATACGCTATTTGGCTAATTGTTTGAACAAGTATTACTAGAGCGGTAGAAAAACTTCAGTGAACGGTAATTTCAACTTGATACTTGACAAGTTTTGTATAAACAATTATTAGTTATCGAATGCAGAGAAAACGCCCGGTCAAGCCGATGTACCGTCGGTTTGACCGGGCGTTTTCTCTTTGAGGCCATGAGTCTCGTCAGGCTGCGAGCTAGCCGGCTATCGCTTGGAATTGACGCGGTAATGGAAGATCTCGGGGTGTGTGCGAGTGTGCGTCACCTCAAACAAGATGCCATCCGAGGTGTACGACTGACTCTCCATGACGGCAACGCAGTTGTATTTGCCGAGGTCAAGATAGCTACAGTCCTCATCGTTGGCGAGCTCGACACTCACCGTACGACGGCTCGCCATCACTTTGACACCGCGCTTGTGCTCCAGATAGCCGTAAATAGAATCTGCCGCGATCTCGGGAGTCAGGCCCTTGGCGATCGACGCCAAAAAATAGCCATGGTCCACTTGGCGCGCGTTGCCGTTGAGGCTTCGGACACGCACTACGCGAATCAACTCCTCGCCCACCTTAAAGCCCAGGTGACGAGAGAGTTGCTCGGTGCAAACCAGATGTTCGAAAGACTTAACGTCCGTCGATGCAACGGCATTGTTGCGCTTTGCAAACTCGCCAAACGACTCAACCTCTTCGAGTGCGCCCAACATGTCGGTTTCGCCCTTAAGCCAAATAACGCGCACGCCCTTGCCGTGTATGGGCTGCACAAACATCCCGTCGGCCAGCATACCCAAGGCGCGACGGACGGTATTGCGAGTGCATCCGAACTCCGCGGTCAGCTCGGCTTCGGTTGGCAGCATCTCCTGAAACGCATAGGTCCCATTAATGATGCGCGAGCGTATTTCTCGGTAGATTCCTTCGTATATCGCTTTTGGCATTGTTTCACCTCTACATTATTCATTTCCGGCTAGGCACGATAGCATTTCTTAAAGTTGTTTAAACCGAATATCGGTAAAGCGACAGGATTTAACCGTTGACGGTTTCTGTCATGCCCAAATCGGTTTCGCTCAAAACTGCCGGTACGACAATCGTCTGGTCCTCTACAATGAATCCATTGTTTAAACGTTTCCCCACGCGCAACGCGCCTCGATATTCGGAAGGCAGAACATGCTGCAAAAAATCCAACGCTTTGGCGGGGCAATGTTCGCGCCCGCCATGCTGTTTTCTATATCAGGCCTCATGGTCGGCGTCTCCGCTCTCGCAACGACTGCGGACATCGTCGGCGATCTCGCCGTATACGGAACCCCTTGGTACGTTTTCTGGGCTATCATCCAGCGCGGCTCGTGGACGGTCTTTAAACGCCTCCCGCTCCTTTTTGCCGTAGCGCTGCCCATCGGTCTTGCCCAAAAACAACCGGCTCGTTGCTGCCTCGAGGCTCTCGTCGCCTATTTTGCCTACTGCTTCTTTTTGAGCGAGATCATTAAGCTGAGCGGAGACAACCTTGGACTTGAGTACCCGTCATCTTTGACCTCCGCCAGCGGTATCACCGTCATCGACGGCATCAAGACGCTCGACACCGGCATTATCGGCCCGCTGGCGGTATCGGCAACCGTCGTCGCCATCCATGACCGCTTCTACGATGCCAAAATTCCCGATTGGCTCGGCACCTTCTCGGGCTCCTCGCTGGTCTACCTCATCAGCTTTTTTGCCGTGTTTGCCCTTGCCGCTATCTCGGCCGCCATCGTGCCCTACGTATACGATGTAACTGATACGCTGCGTCACGCACTTGCAGGCGTCGGTCCCTTTGGCGTGGGCATCTTTGTCTTTTTAGAACGAGCACTCGAGCCCTTTGGCCTGCACCACCTGCTCTACATGCCGATCTACTACGACAACCTGGTCATTAACGACGGCATCTACGCCACGTGGAGCAGTTTGCTCCCCATCCTCTCCCATAGCACGCGCCCCCTTAATGAACTTGCGCCGTGGGCCGGTTTTACCGCCACCGGCTGGGTCAAGCTCTTTGGCCTTCCCGCCATCGCAGCCGCGTTCTACTCCACCGCAAAACCCGAGCGCCGCGCCGGCCTCAGGGTCATCCTTGCTCCCGCCATCATCGCCTCGGTGGTTTGCGGCGTTACCGAGCCACTCGAGTTTCTCTTTATGTTCACCCACCCCGGGCTCTTTTTGCTCTACGCCGTCTTATCGTCTTGCCTTGCCACAACCATGAATCTCTTTGGCATCGTCGGCATCTTCTCGGGCGGCCTCATGGAGATGGCAGCCTTCAACTTTATTCCGCTCATGCGCACGCATGCCGGTGCCTATCTTTTGGCGCTCGGTATCGGCCTTGCCTTTAGCCTCATCTTTTTTGTTAGTTTTCGAGCACTCATCTTGGTCTATGACCTTAAAACACCGGGCCGCGAGGATCATGTTGCCAATCGCGCGGCAATCGATTGTTTAACGGGAAGCGACTTTGCCAAAGAGCAATCCCCCAATGACGAGGTCGATAGTCGATCCGATCAAGATCACGTCCTCGCTGAGCGGGTAATTCAGCTTTTAGGTGGCGTTGGCAATATCGTGGGCGCAACCAACTGCGCCACGCGCCTGCGCGTCGAGGTCGCAGACCCTTCCATCGTTGCAGATAACGCGTCGTTTGTCGCGGTGGGCGCCAAGGGCCTCATCATTACGGGCAAGACCGCCCAGGTGGTCATCGGCATCTCCGTTCCCCGCGTTAAAGAGCATTTTGACCAGATCATGGGCCTCGAGCCGGAATTTGTGCCCACCACCTCGGCCTCCCCTGCCGCCAGCGCAGCCCATAAGCGCGGCGATATCTGCTTCTTCGATATCGACGGAACGCTCGCCTGGCAAGACCCCAGGCTCGCCCAAGACCTTCCCGAAGACGAGCGGGACCTCTCCCCCTATCCCAACGAGGCGGTTTCGCAGGCAATCCGCGAGTTTGTCGCCAACGGCAACATGGCCTTTATCTGCACGGGACGTACCCTCAGCTGCATCCACCCCAAACTTCTTGAGCTGCCCTGGACCGGCATCGTCTGTCTTGCGGGCGGTTACGCCGAGATCAACGGACACGCAATTCGCGATCTGTCGATGACGCCCAGCATGCTGCAGCATCTTGCCCCCTATCTTGAGCAATCGGGCGAGGTCATCCGCTTTGAGGGCCTCAACGGCGTCGTGCGCATGAGTGCCGATGCCCCCGATGCCCCCGGATACGCGCGCACCCTGGGCGACGCAGTCACGCAGCTGCAACATTACAGTGTCTACAAGATCTTGATGTCTACATCGCTCGCCAACCACATCGCTCAAGATAAGGCACTTGAGCCGCTGCTGTGCTTTAACGAGCTCGAACTCGAGGTAACCGAAATCTCGCCCCGCGAATGCACGAAGCGCGGGGGCATCCAGTCTGTACTCGACGCCCTCGACCCCCACCACGGAACCGTATACGGCATTGGCGACGCCAGCAATGACGTCTCGCTGATGAACGCCGTCGATGTCGGTATCGCCATGGGCAATGCGCCGGACTATCTCAAGGATAAGGCCGATTACGTGACCGACACCGTCGATCACGACGGTGTCGTTGCGGCGCTCGAGCATTTTGGGCTGATTTAGGCGCGCTCCATCAAACGCACGCCCGTTGTCCCAAATCGCCAAAACTGCCGCGCCAAACGCCCTAATGTGGCAATATGTTGTCTGCATATTGCATCAACGCAACCTCAGAAAGAATGCGAGAACCCGTGTCCAGTCCGTTTACCAGCTTTTTAGCCCAGCACTTTGACCAGATTAACGACTATCTGGCCACGTTCTTTGACGGACAGGCGACCTCTGCCGATATCGAGCGCTACCTGTATGCGCCGCTCTCGGCTTTTACGGCCAACGCCGGCAAGCGCCACCGCCCGCTTATCTGTATGCTCGCCGCAACCGCAGTGGGCGGTAGCTTTGAGAGCGCCCGCAGCGCCGCGGCAGCCATCGAGCATTTCCAGTCGGGCGCGCTGATCCACGACGACATCGCCGACAACGGACAGCTTCGTCGAGGCAAGCCCTGCATGCACCTTACCGAGGGCACGGGCCTTGCCATCAATTGCGGCGACTTGGCGCTCACCATGGTCACCAAGACGGTTCTCGACGACCCCACGCTGGAGTCCGACGTGAAGCTGCGCGTGCTCCACGAGCTTACCGAGATGATCGTCCGCACCATCGAGGGTCAAGCGCTCGACCTGGGTTGGGTCCGTGACGGGCGCTTTGATATCTCGGTTGATGACTACCTGGACATGGCGACGCACAAGACCGCGTTTTACAGCGGAGCCACGCCGCTTGCCGCCGGAGCCATTATCGGCGGCGGCAGCGATGAGCAAATCGAAGCGCTGCGCGCCTTTGGCCTACACACAGGCCTCGCCTTTCAGATTCAGGACGACCTGCTCAACCTTGTCGGCACTAAGGAAGCCGCCAACAAGGACTTCCGCACCGACATCACCGAGGGCAAGCGCACGCTTGTCGCCGTACACGCCCTCTCTGATGAGCGCCACCACGACGAGGTCGAGGCGATTCTTTCCTCGGGCACCGATGATCCCGCGCAGCTCGCACGCGCCGTGGAGATCTTCCAGGAGACCGGCTCCATCGATTACGCCCACACTTACGCGCTCGACCTGACCGCTAAGGCCAAAGCGGCCATCGAGAACGTTGAGCTTGATCCGCACGCACGCGAGCTGTTCCTCTCCATGGCAGATTTCTTTGTGGAGCGCCTTAACTAACGGGGGTTATAAAACCTGTCAGCAGCGTATTTAGGCACAACTTGCTACACTGTTGAGTGCATGTTTATGCATCCCTTTGCGTTGTCTATCCGACAGACGCTCAAATAGTACGAATGGTACGCCGAAAGGGGTTCGTTCATGGAACCTATTACAACGGGCATGCAAGGAGCAGCCGTCGAAGACGTGCAGTCTCGTCTCCTACAGCTCGGCTACACGATTGATGCCGCCGAAGTCACCGACAAGTACTTTGGAGCCACCACTGAGCAGGCCGTCAGCACCTTCAGGCTCGACAGCGGCCTTGCTGCCGGTCATGCCGTCGATATCCCCTGCTGGAGCGCCCTTGTAGACGCTTCGTATAAGCTGGGCGACCGCACTCTCTATCTGCGCATGCCCAATTTCCATGGCGCCGATGTGCAGGCCCTGCAGCGCGCTCTCAACGTTTTGGGCTTTGCCTGTGGCGAAGACGACGGCTACTTTGGTCCGCATACCGAGGCCGCCCTGCAGCAGTTCCAGGAAAATGTCGGCCTGTTTGCCGACGGCATGGCCTTCCAGGACACCTACGCCTACATCAACCGCCTGCACCATGTGTGGGAGGGCAAGCCCTCGGTCACCGAAGCCGAGTCCCGTATCGGTTTTGCTCGCGCCGCCAACGTGCTCGAGCGCTTCCAGATTGCCGTTATCGGCGAGGACCCCATCGCACGCAGCGTTGCGTCGCGCATGTGGAATATCGCCACGGCAACGACCGACAACAGCGGCATGATGCTCTGCGACTCCGAGGTCCCAACCGACGTTGACCTAGTGCTCGAGATCGCAAGCGATGAGCTGCCCGCAGATGCAGCGCCGCGCGCCACGATCGCCCTCGCCGAGTGCCACAACCTGGCCCAGCGCATCCGCACTGCCAATGTCGCCGCGCAGCAGAAGCCGGCACGCATTCGCATTGAGCTCACGGGCATGACGCGCTACAACGGCACCTTCACGGCCAGCGACGCGCAGACACTCGCCGTACGCCTGCTCGACGGCGTTTGCGATGCCCTCGCAGATTAGGTAAACTAAACGAGTTGTTTTTGGGCAACACCACACATTGGGACGTAGTTCAACGGTAGAACTCCGGTTTTTGGTGCCGGCTGTTGGGGGTTCGAATCCCTCCGTCCCAGCCCCCAGATACTTACGCGAACCCCTGCCGGGACCGTCCGGCGGGGGTTCCTTCTTATCGAACGTGAACTCCGCGGTGAGCGTGCCGGCGGCGCGGTCCACCACCACGCGGCGCACGAACAGCCGCACGGCCTCCAGCGGGTCGGAGCGCCCCATGACGCGCCGCACCCAGAACTCCACCTGCTCGGCGTCGAGCGCCCCCATGCCGGCCCGCGCGTCGGCGATCTCGGCCTCCAGCGCCGCCCGCTCGTCCGCCAGCGCGTTCAGCTTCTCGGCCACGGCGTCCACGGCGCCGGTCTTCGCGGCGAGGTCAACCATGCGCGACTGCTCGCGGGCGTTCTGCTCCAGCCGCCTCTCCATGGCGCGCACGGCGGCGAGGTCGTCGGCCAGCGCCGCCTCCTGCTCGGCCATGACGTCGGCCACGATGCCCTCCACGGCGCCGTCGTCTGCGGCGAGGGCGTCCGCCACCATGCGGGCAACCTCCGCCTCCAGCGCGTCGCGGCGCACCTGGTGGCCGGTCGCCGGGCAGCGGTAGTACGTGTACTTCCTGCCCGACTTCCCGTGGCCGCTGCTGGACTGGTAGCGGTGGCCCTCCGCGTCGAACAGCTTCCCGGACAGCAGGTAGTCCACCGTGGACCTCCTCCTTCTCGTGCGCAGCGCCAGGCGCCGCTGCACGGCGTCGAACTCCTCGCGCGGGATGATCGCGGGCATGCCGCCCTCCACCACCGTGTCGCCGTAGCGGTAGACGCCGGCGTACTTGTCGTTTCGCAGCATCTTGCCCACCATCTGCACCGTGAGCGGGCCGCCGCCCTTCGAGCGCACGGCCGGCAGCACGGCTATGATCTCGGCGAACGAGGCGCCCTGCTGGTACATGGCGAACACCCGGCGCACCGCCGCAGCCTCGCCCTCGTTGACCACGTAGCGCCCGTCCGGCCCGTGGTCGTAGCCGAACACCCGGATGCCGTTGTGGCGGCACTTCATGGCGTTGCCCGCCAGCCCGCGCCGCACGTTCTCGGAGAGGTTCGCGCTGTAGTACTCCGCCAGCCCCTCCAGCATCGACTCCAGCAGGATGCCGTCCGGGCCGTCCCCGGTGCGCTCCGTGGCGCTCACGAGCCGCACGCCGGCCTGCTTCAGGCGGCGGCGGTACACGGCCGCGTCGTAGCGGTTGCGCGCGAAGCGGTCGAGCTTGTACACGTACACGGCCGAGAACAGCCCCCTCTGGGCGTCGGCCACCATGCGCATGAACCCGGCGCGGCGGTCCGTGGTCGTGCCGGTCGTGGCGCGGTCCTCGTAGACGTGCCCCACGGCGTCCCCGGCCGCCTCGATGGCCGCGCGGCACACCCTCACCTGGTCCTCGATGGACTCCTCGCGCTGGCCCGCCGAGCTGTAGCGGGCGTAGATCGCCGCCGTGGCCATGGCCGGGCGCCTCCCCTCACATATCAATCGAATACTGCGGAACTACTCCCCGCCGGCGTTGGCCGGGTCGCGCGCCAGCGACGTGGCCACGCTGTGCAGCACGTGCCGGCCGTTCTCGTTCATCGCCTCGTAGGCGCCCTCGATGGCCTCCAGGCGCTTGTCTATCACGCGGTACTGCGGCTTCTCGGCCTTCGGCGTCTCGTACATATCGTTCAGCGTGCCGGGCACCACGAAGTCCTCGCCGAACAGGTCCTCGACCGTCACGCCGAAGAACCGGGCGAGCCTCGGAATATCGCCGCGGTCGCGCGGCATCGTCTTCAGCTGCTCCCAGTTTCTATAGGTGTTCAGGGGAACACCCAGCTGTTTTGCTGCAGCCTCCTGTGACAGCCCCGACTTCTTCCTGATCGCTTTTAGCTCGAAGAGCATCCAAGTCACCTCCAATAGGCAATCGCTTACCTGTTACTGATTATAAAAACAAAATTACCTATTGACTACCAACCTATTACTGGTTATCTTCTAATCGTCAACGACAGGTAAATAGTCACCTGTCACTAACCCCTTATGAGAGGAGAAGCAATGGACGCAAAGTACAGCCCGAGCTACGAGGCCATGACGCCGGAGATGATCACCTTCGCGCCGGGCGAGAACGGGTGCATGGAGGAGACGCACGGCTCCATCGCCTCGCGCATCAACGCGAAGTGGGGTTTCGACATGTTCGCCATGAAGCTCATGGAGTCCGACATGTGCCAGCCCTTCGAGATGGGCGGCAAGACGTACTACGCCTGCGCCGGCATCCGCTTCACCGTTCGCGGCGTCGGCTGGGCCACGGACTTCGAGACCATCGTGCGCGCACCCGAGTGGGACGACGACAAGGAGAAGGAGGAGTAGATGAACGGGAAGCTGATGAAGGAGCGCCGCGAGGAGCTGGGCATGACCCAGATGCAGCTGGCGGTGGCCGTGGGCGCGTCGAGCGTGACGCAGGTGAGCAACTGGGAGCGCGGCCGCACTCTGGCCAGCGTGCCCAAGCTGAGGAAGCTGGCCGAGGTCCTGGGCGTGACCATGGAGCAGCTGCTGGAAGAGGAGGAGTAATGGCGGAGGTGATCGTATATGGGCGCCACAGCCGCGGAGCGTCGGGCGGCGCTGACTGCCGCAAGGTCCGCGTTCGCCCTGCCGGAGGTCCGGCGGGAGTACGAGAGGTGGAGGGCCGAGCGCGCGGAAGCCGCCAAGCACAGCGCGCCCAGTCCCCTGAAGAGGCCCGCGTGAGCGGGTACCCGCAAGTATCGCACAGGCGCGCCGAGTTCTGGCGCACGGTGCGCACGGCGCTCGCCGTGGCCCTGCTCGTGGCGCTCGCCGTTGGGCAGGCATGGCAGCTCGGCTACACGCAGGGCACGGCGGCCGGCTACGGCGAGGGCCGCGCGGACGGCACGGACCGGGCGTACGAGCGCGGCCACTCCGCCGCCGTCTCCGACTACCAGGGAGGTGTGGCGGAATGGGCGGAGGAGTAGAGGCCGCCGAGGCAATCGTGGCCATCGACCCCGGGTCGCTCCACACGGGCGTGGTCCACATGACGCGGCGCCGCGTGCTCGACTCGCGCACGTTCGCCTTCAAGCAGGGCTGCGGCGCGGACAACGACCTGCTGGACGCGCGCTGCGAGGAGATCTGGACGCTGCTGCGGAGGTTCCTGGAGACCCACGAGCACGGGCCGGTCGTGATGGAGGGCTTCGTCCCCTACCACGGGCGCTTCTCCGGCACAAAGGGCTCGCACCAGACGCCGTGGCTGTGCGGCCAGCTGCTGGGCCACCTGCACGAGGCCGGCGAGGAGGTCGTGCTGCAGACCAGCAGGCAGGTGCTCAACCCCAAGACGCGCGGCAACGCCGCGTGGGCCGTCGACTGGCTGATGAACCGCCGGCAGTTCCACCTGGGGCAGGGGCTCGTGACCAACGAGCACGAGCGCAGCGCCTTCGCGCACGGCTGGTACTACCTGCACACCGGCGAGGGCGCGCCGAATGAGGAGGGGTGAGCGGTGCCGCCCCTGGACCGCCTCCGAGGAGCGCAGGCTGGCCGAGATCGCCGGCACCATGCCGAGGCGCGAGGTGGCCAGGGCGCTGAGGAGGTCCAACGAGGCCGTGCGCCAGAAGGCGTCCCGCATGGGCGTGAGCCTGCGCCACTGGGAGCCGAGGTGCTCCGAGACGTGCCCGGCGTGCGGGATGGCCCGCACGGAGCTGAGGGCGAGCGGCACCTGCCGCCCGTGCGAGCTGAGGGCGCTGGTGGCCCGCGCGGAGTCCGAGACGGCCGAGGCCATGGAGCGCCTGGGGCCGGCCGACCGCGCCGTGTACGCGTCCACCGAGACGAGGCTGCAGAGCGCACCGGACCCGAGGCCCGCGCCGCCCCGCACCGAGGGCATGACGCCCTACCGCGCCGCGAGGGCGCGCGACGCCTACCGCGAGGCGCTGGAGCGGTGGGAGGTGAGGACGCTCACCAGGCTGCTGAAGGCGAGGCGCCGACGCCTCGAACGCATGATTAAAAAAATCTCAAATCAATGACACAAACGCATTTTCCCAGCTAGGAGGAGTAGGAAACATGCAACTGAAGAGAGTAAAGACCGAGGACGTCTACCCGAGCGAGGGCAACCCCCGCCGCGACTTCGGCGACCTCGACGCGCTGGCCGCCAGCTTCGGCCTGAACCCGGCGCACCCCGGCGAGCCCATGACCCCGCCGCTGCTCGTGCAGGACGGCGGCGTGTACCGCATCGTCGACGGCGAGCGCCGCTGGCGCGCCATGCGCAAGGCCGGCACGGCCGAGTTCGACGCCGTGGTGTGCGAGGACTGGGGCGACGCCGACGCCGCGCTGGCGATGCTGGCCACCGACGACAAGAAGCCGCTGGACGACGCCGAGCGCAGCCGCGGCGCGCAGCGCTGCCTGCTGCTGGGCGTGGAGCCCGAGAAGGTCGAGCGCGCCGTGCGCAAGAAGGGCATGGCCCGCGTGCGCCGCGTGGCGTCCGAGATCGGCGCCGAGGCCGAGACCATGAGCCTGGACCACCTGCTGGCCGTGGCCGAGTTCACCGGCCAGCGCGCGGTCCGCGTGGCGAACGCGAGCGAGAGCGAATGGGTGCGCGTGGCCAGGGAGTGCCGCCGCGAGGTCGAGAGCGAGCGCATAGTGGCCGCCTTCGACGAGGCCGCCGAGCGCCTGGGCGTCGAGCTGCACGGCCAGAAGTCCTTCGACACGGCCGGCTACGCCTACGACTGCCGCGCCGACAACCCCGAGGCGTTCGTGGCCAAGGCCGCCGACGACCCGGAGGGGGCCGCGTGGGTGCTGGTGCTGCCGACGGTGGCCGTGCCGTACGCCTACCGCTACGTTCCCGCCGACACCGAGGAGAAGGCGGCCGCGGCGAGGCTGCGCGAGGACGCCGACCGCATGGATACGGCGTGCCGCGAGGCGGCCGGTTCCATGTTCGCGCACCTCGCCGAGCGCCTGCTGGAGGGCGACTACCCGGAGCACGCCATGGCCAAGGCCGCCGCGGCGTTCCTGGGCGACCCCGCCAACAGGTGGTCGGCCTACACGGAGGCGTCCGAGGCCCTCGACGCGGCGGGCTACGACGGCACGCGCCCGGACGGCCGGATCACCGGCATGTGCGGGGCCTACGCGCTCCACGACTGGCTCGGCGACGCGGTCCCGGGCGGCGGCGTATGGATGTGCGTGGCCGGCGGCCAGCCCGGCGGCACCGTGCAGGCGCCCGTCGCCGTCGCCGCGTGGCTGGAGGCCGTGGCCGCGGCCGTCGAGGACGGCTGGCGCATGGGCGCGGGCCAGATGCAGCTGGTGGCCGAGGCCAAGGCGTGGCTGGAGGCCGTGCGCGAGAACGAGAACAAAAACGAGAACGAGGAGGAGAAGTAGAGATGGTCAAGATCGCATCGGTCGAGGCCGAGAACGTCAAGAGGGTGAAGGCGGTCTACCTGGAGCCGCGCGCCGAGGGGCTGACCGTCATCGGCGGGCGCAACGGGCAGGGCAAGACCAGCCTGCTCGACGCCATCGGCTGGGCGCTGGGCGGCGACAAGCTGCGCCCGTCCAACGCGGCCCGCGAGGGCGCGGCGAGCGCCCCGGCGCTGCGCGTGGTGCTGGACAACGGCATCGTGGTGGAGCGCCGCGGCAAGAACGGCTCGCTGAAGGTGACCGACCCTTCCGGCCGCAAGTCCGGCCAGGCGCTGCTTAGCTCGCTGGTGGACCGCCTGGCGCTCGACCTGCCGCGCTTCATGGAGTCGAGCGACAAGGACAAGGCCGAGACGCTGCTGTCCATCCTGGGCGTGGGCGACCGCCTCGCCGAGCTGGACGCCAAGGCGAGCAGCGTCTACAACCAGCGCCACGACGTCGGCGTGATGGAGCGCCAGAAGCGCGCGAGCGCCGAGGAGATGCAGTTCTGGCCGGACGCACCGGCCGAGGAGGTCGACGCCGCCGAGCTGATCGCCGCGCAGTCCGCCATCCTCGCCCGCAACGGCGAGAACCAGCGCAAGCGCAACGAGGCAGAGCACATCAACGGCCAGCTGGCCGCGGCGCGCCAGCAGATGGCGGCGCTGAGGCAGCAGGAGTCGCAGCTGGCCGCGGCCATCGAGGCCAAGGCCGCCGAGGTGCAGCGGCTCGCCACGGACGCCGCGACGGCGAGCAAGGACGCCGCGCAGCTGCGCGACGAGTCCACCGACGAGCTGCAGGCGCAGCTGGCCGCGGCCGACGCCGTGAACGAGAAGGTGCGCACCAACGCCCGCCGCGCCCGCGCCATGGCCGAGGCCGACGAGCTGAAGTCCCAGTACGACGACCTGGACGCCGAGATGGGCCGCATCCGCGCCGAGCGCACGGACCTGCTGCGCGGCGCCGACCTGCCGCTGCCGGGCCTGTCCGTCGACGAGGAGGCGCGCCTGACCTACGGCGGCCAGCCGTGGGACTGCATGAGCGGCAGCGAGCAGCTGAAGGTGGCCACGGCCATCGTGCGCCGCCTGAAGCCGGAGTGCGGCTTCGTGCTGGTCGACAAGCTGGAGCAGATGGACCTGCAGACGCTGGCCGAGTTCGGCGCGTGGGCGGAGTCCGAGGGCCTGCAGGTCATCGGCACGCGCGTGTCCACCGGCGGCGAGTGCAGCCTGGTGATTGAGGACGGCCGCGGGCAGCTCGGCGAGCCCGGCGGCGATGTGGAGGCCGAGGCGCCCGCGCCCGCAACGCCGGCCGGATGGGAGATCAGGTAATGGGAAGCATCCAGATCACGCGGGGGGCTACCGTCCACCCGCAGAAGGTGGTCATCTATGGCGTCGAGGGTATCGGCAAGACCACGCTGGCCGCGCAGTTCCCCGACCCGCTGTTCATCGACACCGAGGGCGGCACCGAGGGCTACGACGTGGCCCGCACCCAGGCGCCGCAGAGCTGGACGGCGCTGAAGGACCTCGTGCGCGCCGTGGCCGCGGAGCGCCCGTGCGGCACGCTGGTGCTGGACACGGCCGACTGGGCCGAGCGCCTGCTGTGCGCCGAGCTGTGCGCCAAGAACAAGTGGCAGAGCATGGAGGCGCTCAACTACGGCAAGTGCTGGCAGTACGCGCTGGAGGAGTTCGGCCGCCTGCTCGACCTGCTCACCGACGTGCGCGACGCCGGCATGAACGTGGTGGTGACCGCACACGCCACGGTGAGCAAGTTCGACCAGCCCGACGAGGCGGCGAGCTACGACCGCTGGACCATGAAGATGTACAAGAAGGACGCCGGCCTGCTGAAGGAGTGGGCGGACGCGCTGCTGTTCGTCAACTACAAGACCGTCGTCGAGATGGTCGGCGAGGGCTTCAGCGCCAAGGGCAAGGCGCGCGGCGCCAAGCGCACCATCTTCACGACGCACCACGCCGCCTGGGACGCCAAGAACCGCTGGGGGCTTCCCGACGAGGTGCCGCTGGGCTACGAGGCCATCGCGCCGCACGTGCCCTCCCCCATGGCGCCCGCGCAGCCGGCCGCGCAGCAGCCCCAGCAGACGCCCGCCACGGCGCCCGCGCCAGTCACGGCACCGGCACCCGCGCCGGCACCCCAGCCCGCCCCGGCACCGCAGGCGGCACCCGCGGGCGACGCCCCGGCGAGCATCCCCGGCACGGAGGGGCTGCCCGCGTTCTGGGCTCCGGCCGTCCAGCTCATGGAGCGCGACGGCGTCACGCCCGACGAGGTGCGCGGCTTCGCGGTGCTGCAGGGCCACTTCACGCCCGACACGCCGCTGGCCAACTACCCGGCCGACTACGTCGCCGGCCTGATCGTCCCGCAGTGGGAGCAGGTAAAGGCCAAGGTGGCCGAGTACCGCGCCGCCGAGGACGTGCCCTTCAACTAGCAGAGAGCCGCCGATGGCGGCGAAGAAGAGAAAGGATTGAGAGATGGCAGAGATGCAGGACGTGGCGCTCGACTGGGACGTGTGCGAGGCGGACCCGGACGACGGTAGCCACGGCGGATGGACGCTGCTGCCCGAGGGCTTCTACCCCTTCCGCGTCGAGAGGATGGAGCGCGAGCGCTACCAGGGCTCGCAGAAGATGCCGCAGTGCCCCATGGCCAAGCTCACGCTGTCCGTGACCGGCGCCGACGGCCGCGACACGACGGTGCAGCAGCGCCTGTACATCACGCGCAACCAGCTGTGGAAGGTCTCGCGCTTCATGGAGTCGGTGGGGCGCGGCCGCAACGAGGCCGGCAAGGTGATCATCGACTGGGGCGGCATCGAGGGCTCGACCGGCTGGGTCAAGCTGAAGGTGCGCTCCTACACCGGGCGCGACGGCCAGGAGCGCCAGACAAACGACGTCGAGTGGTTCGTGAAGCCCGAGGAGCAGCAGGAGGCGTGGGAGTCCTACGACGCCGCCTGCAGGGCCGCCGCCGCGCAGGCCGCCCCGGCGCCGCAGCAGCAGGCCCCCGGATACGCCCCGCAGGCGTCCCAGGCGCCCCAGAACGGCGCGTTCGCGCCCGCGCCGCAGTACTCGCCCGCACCGGGCGCACCGGCCCCGCAGGCGGCCTCACAGGGCGTCCAGCCGCCTGCCTTCCAGCAGCAGGCTGCCCCCGGCGCCTGGGGCATCCAGTAGGGAGGCGGCACCCGTGGAGCTGAGACCCTACCAGCAGGCCGCGCGCGAGGCCATCGAGCGCGAGTGGGAGGGGGGCCGGGCGCGCACGCTCCTGGTCCTCCCCACGGGGTGCGGCAAGACCGTGGTCTTCTGCACCGTGGCCAAGGACGTCGTGGACGCGGGCGGCCGCGTCCTGATCCTCGCCCACCGCGGCGAGCTGCTGCAGCAGGCCGCCGACAAGCTGCGCGCCGCCACCGGGCTGGGCTGCTCGGTCGAGCGCGCCGAGGAGACGAGCGCGGGCAGCTGGTACCGCGTGACCGTCGGCAGCGTGCAGACCCTCATGAGGCCCAAGCGCCTGGCGCGCTTCGCCCCCGACCACTTCGACGCCATCGTGGTCGACGAGGCGCACCACGCGCTGTCCGACTCCTACCAGCAGGTGCTGGGGCACTTCCCCGGCGCCAAGGTCCTGGGCGTGACCGCGACCGCCGACCGCGGGGACAAGCGCGACCTGGGCCAGTACTTCGAGAGCGTGGCCTACGAGTACACGCTGCCGACCGCCATCCGCGAGGGGTACCTGTGCCCCATCCGCGCCGAGACCGTGCCGGTGGCCATCGACCTGGCCGGCGTCAGGGTCTCCTCCGGCGACTTCGCGGCCGGCGACCTGGGCACGGCGCTGGACCCGTACCTGGGGCGCATCGCCGACGAGATGGCCGCGGCCGGCTGCATGGGCCGCAAGACCGTGGCCTTCCTGCCGCTCGTGGCCACATCC
Organism: Collinsella aerofaciens; assembly: GCF_027679495.1. GTDB lineage: Bacteria > Actinomycetota > Coriobacteriia > Coriobacteriales > Coriobacteriaceae > Collinsella > Collinsella aerofaciens_AK. The sequence goes on along the minus strand of NZ_JAQEKC010000001.1, from coordinate 27,938 downwards.
AAGAAGTTCGCGGCGGCGCTCGCGGAGCGCGGCTTCGACGCCATGGAGGTGAACGGCGACAGCACCGACCGCGCCGAGACGCTGGCGCGCTTCGACGCCGCCGGCCCCGGCTCGGTGCTGTGCAACTCGATGCTGCTCACCGAGGGCTGGGACTGCCCCAGCGTGGACTGCGTGGTGGTGCTGCGGGCCACCAAGGTGCGCAGCCTGTACGTGCAGATGGTGGGCCGCGGCACCCGCCTGAGCCCGGCCACCGGCAAGACCGACCTGCTGGTGCTCGACTTCCTGTGGATGACCGAGCGCCACGACCTGTGCCGACCGGCGCACATCGTGGCCAGGTCGCCCGAGGTGGCCGAGCGCATGACCCAGATCGCCGAGACCGCCGGCGGGCCGGTCGACCTGGACGCCGTGGAGCGGCAGGCGTCCGAGGACGTCGTGCGGCAGCGCGAGGAGGCGCTGGCCGAGCAGCTGGCGTCCATGCGCAAGCGCAAGCGCGCGCTGGTGGACCCGGTGCAGTTCGCCATGAGCATCCGCTCGGAGGACCTGGCCGGCTGGGAGCCCGCGTTCCCCGCCGAGCTGGAGCCGCCGACCGAGAAGCAGCTGGCGGCGCTGGAGCGCTACGGCATCTTCCCGGACGCCGTGGAGTGCCGGGGCAAGGCCAGCCTGCTGCTGGACCGCCTGGCGCAGCGCCGCCGCGAGGGGCTGGCGACCCCCAAGCAGATACGGCGGCTGGAGTCCTACGGCTTCCGCGCCGTGGGCACGTGGCCGTTCGAGGCGGCCAGCAACATGATCGGCCGCATAGCGGCGCAGGGCTGGCGCGGCGTCCCGCGCGGCGTCGACCCGGCGACCTACGACCCGAGGAACGGGGTGTAAGAGATGGACGACTACGGATACGGCGGCGGCAGCCTGCTGGAGGACGACCTGCAGGGGCTGCTGGACGCCGTGGACCCCGCGGGGCTGGACTACCGCGGGTGGGTGGACGTCGGCATGGCGCTGGCGGCCGAGGGCGTGCCGTGGGAGGTCTGGGACGCGTGGAGCGCCCGCGACCCCGCCCGCTACCACGCCGGCGAGTGCGAGCGCAAGTACCGCACCTTCCGCGCCGGCGGCGACGGCCGCGTGAACGGCGGCACGCTCGTGCACATGGCCATGGAGGCCGGCTACGAGCCGCCCGCCTCCGACGACGTGGCGCTCGACTGGGACGTGCGCGAGGCCGACCCGTGGGACGGCCCCGACCGGCCCGGCGCCCGCGACTGGCGCACGACCCGCCCGCAGGCGGCGCCGGCGGCCAAGCCGGCCAACGTCGTCGTGGACCCCACGTGGCTGGAGTCCGACGAGCTGCGCGAGCCCGAGGGCGACGCGTGGCACCCCGGCGAGCAGCTCACGCGCTACCTGTCGGCGCTGTTCGACCCCGAGGACGTGGTGGGCTACGTCACCGAGGCGTTCGAGCGCGACGGCCGGTGGACGCCGGCGGGCAAGGGCATCTACACCCGCACCGCCGGCGAGCTGATCGAGAGCGTGGCCAAGTACGGCGACGACCTCGCCAGCTCCATCGGCGCGCCCAACCCGGAGAGCGGCGCGTGGATTCGCTTCAACCCGCTCGACGGGCAGGGCGTGCGCAACGACAACGTGGCGGAGTTCCGCTACGCGCTCGTGGAGTCCGACGAGATGGCGCCGGGCCGCCAGATGGCCGTCATGCGCGCCCTGGAGCTGCCCATCGCCGCCGTGGTCCACAGCGGCAACAAGTCCGTGCACGCCATCGTGCGCGTCGACGCCCGCGACTACGACGAGTACCGCCGCCGCGTCGACTTCCTGTACCGCACGTGCGCGGACAACGGCCTGAAGCTCGACACCCAGAACAAGAACCCGTCCCGCCTGTCCCGCATGCCCGGCGCCATGCGCGCCGGCCGCAGGCAGTGGATGGTGGCGGGCTCCATGGGCAGGGCGAGCTGGAAGGAGTGGCGCGAGTGGCTGGAGGAGCAGAGCGACGACCTGCCCGACCCCGAGACGCTGGCCGCCACGTGGGACGACCCGCCCGAGCTCGCGCCGCCGCTGATCGAGGGCGTGCTGCGCCAGGGGCACAAGATGCTGCTGGCCGGGCCGTCCAAGGCGGGCAAGTCCTTCGCCCTGATCGGCCTCACCGTGTCGCTGGCCGAGGGCCTGCCGTGGTTCGGGTGGAGGTGCGCCCAGGGCCGCGTCATGTACGTGAACCTGGAGCTGGACCGCGCATCCTGCCTCCACCGCTTCCGCGACGTCTACGCCGCCATGGGCGCCGAGCCGCGCAACCTGGAGAACGTGTGCATCTGGAACCTGCGCGGCCGCTCCAAGCCCATGGACCAGCTGGCGCCGGCGCTCATACGCCGCGCGGCCAAGGAGCGCCCCATCGCCGTCATCATCGACCCCATCTACAAGGTGATCACCGGCGACGAGAACTCGGCGGACCAGATGGCCGCCTTCTGCAACCAGTTCGACCGCGTGGCCGACAGCCTGGGGTGCGCCGTCATCTACTGCCACCACCACTCCAAGGGCGCGCAGGGCGGCAAGCGCTCCATGGACCGCGCATCCGGCTCGGGCGTGTTCGCCCGCGACCCCGACGCGCTGCTCGACATGCTGGAGCTGCACGTCTCCGACGAGCTGCGCGCCCAGCTGGAGGCGCGGCGCGTGGGCGGCTGGTGCGAGGCGTGGATGGACGCCAACGCCGCCGCGCTCGGCGACTGGCGCGCCTCCGTGCCCGACGACGCCCGGGCCGCGGGCGGGGACGCGATGGTCTCGGCGTGCCGCTCGCGCGTCGAGGCGGCCCGGCCGGAGTGGGCCGGCGCGTTCCTGGACGGCGTGGTGGCCGCGCGGCGGGCGGCCCGCGCCATGACGGCGTGGCGCGTCGAGGGGACCCTGCGCGAGTTCCCGCGCTTCGAGCCGGTGAACCTGCTGTTCGACTACCCCATGCACCGCATCGACGCCACCGGAGCGCTCGCCGACGCCAGCCCCGAGGGCGAGGAGCTGGGCCGCGCGGACTACCGCGCCCAGGGCCGCGAGCGCAAGGCCAGGAACGACGCCCGCAAGCAGGAGGCCAAGCTGGCCGCGCTGCGCGAGGGCATGGCCGCCTGCGCCGAGGACGGCGTGGACGCCACCGTGGCCAACGTGGTGGAGCGCATGCCCGAGGTCGACGGCAGGCAGGTGACCAAGGCCACAGTGCAGTCATGGGTCAAGGCTTCGGCCAACGAGTGGTGCACGATCACCTGCGAGGGCGGCAAGGGCAAGCAGCCGGGCATCCTCCGCGACCCCGAGATGGAGGCGGCCATGACCGGCTGGTAGGCCGTTGTGTGTATGTATGGACTATCTCTAAAGAGATAAGTGTATCCACACAAGCAAAACCAGCTAGTTGGATGGTGGCGGGGCCGTGCGTGCGGGCTGAAGCCGCGCCCGCACTCGTGCGCGAGGCTACGCCCCGCCATCCATGCAACCAGACGAAATAAGAACGAACGAACGAGAGGAACGAGAGATGAAGGTCTACGAGTGCGACCGCTGCGGGCGGTACGTGGAGATGGACGCGAGGATGTACGTGCACAGGCCGTACCGCGGCATCTGGAAGGTGGGCAGCCGCAGGCACCTGTGCCCGGAGTGCGCCGAGGGCTTCAAGGAGTGGTTCGCCGCCGGCGGGAACTGCCGCGAGGAGGCCGTGGAGGTGACCGGGCGATGAAGGTGGACGTACCGGGGCGCGGCGCCGTCGACATCCGCGGCGTGGCGATAGTGGGGCCGGTCTGGACCGACCCGGACATGTACTGGGAGGTGCGCCAGTACCTGCAGAGGACGGCGGACGCCGGGCGAGACGCCGACAGCATCGAGTTCGACGGCATCGAGTTCCGCAGCCTCCCGTGGCGCGGGCGCGTGAACGCCGGCATACTCAGGCAGATGGTGCGCGACCTGGCCGACGAGTTCCCCGACGGCACCCCGCGCTATGACGGCGTGTGCATGCTCGACGGGTGGCTCTCCGACGCTGCGGCCGCCTTCGCCGCGGCCGTGGCGAACACGTGCGGCGCAGCGGTCATGGGGCTGGAGGAGTGGCTGCGCGCCCTCGAACCGGCAGACGCGGAGCGCAACGAGGAGGCGAGCGGGCAGTGAGGACGATCGAGTACGAGTGCGGGCGCTGCGGGAAGCCCACGGCCATGGAGCCGCTGAGGTACGCCAGGACGTTGCTCCGCGACAGCGTGAGGGTGGACGGCTCCATGCGCGAGCTGTGCCCGGCGTGCATCCGCTCGCTGCACGGGTGGTTCGCGGCCGGCGAGAAGCAGAAGGGCGGCGAGTGAGGTGGGCATCACGATCATGGACACCGACCTGCCGGCGACCTCCCCGCTGCCGCAGGTGCCGCGGGTGCGGTACACGGACGCCGGCGGGCGCGTCCACGAGGGGTGGTACGCGTTCCACGAGGCGCGGCAGCCCTGCCCGCTGGGGCGGGACCGCCTGCGGCCGGGGGACTGCATGCACCTCATCGTCTCCGACGGCTTCGCCGACTGGAACATGCCGCGGGACGTGAGGGTGCAGGCCATCGCGCCGGACGGCGGCGAGGTCGAGCTGCTGGGCGGCGGGGCCGCCGGCTGCGCGCTGGCCGCCGAGAACCTGCTGGAGCTGCTGCGCGGGCTGCCTGACTCGCTGGCGCGGACGCTGGCGGCGAGGGCGGCCGAGGAGTGCGCGCTGTGGATAGACGAGATCGAGGAGGACGAGTGATGGACGGAAAGGCCGAGGGGCCCAAGCGCAGGCCAAGCATCGAGGTGCGCTGCCCGAAGTGCGGGACGCGCACGGTGTGGCACAGGCTGCCGAGGGCCGGCGACGAGTGCCGCTGGTGCGGGCACGCGTTCGGCGACTTCGAGTGGCATGCGACCAAGGGGGTGCGCGGTGGACGAGGGGCCGAATAGGGGCTGCCTGCTGGTGCTGCTGGCGGCGCTCGCCATCGACCTCATGGTGCTGCGCGGGTGCATGGCGCTCGCCGCGGCGCTGGCGGGGTGACAGGCGACAACAACCGGATACTGTGGGCACGCCGGGCGGGCTGGGCCCGGCGGGTCTCCTCCACGGGGCCGTCCTTCGGGGCGGCCCCTTCGCTTTTGGCGACACGTGCCCGACACTGCCGCCCATGGGAAGCAACAGGACCGACATACTCACGCCCGCGCAGGAGGCGTACGCCCGCGAGAGGGCGAAGGGGGCCACGCAGCGCGCGGCCTACCGCGCCGCATACCCCGGCTCCGCGAAGTGGAAGGACAGCGCCGTGGACAGCGCGGCGTGCCGCCTGGAGGCCACCGGCAAGGTATCGGCAAGGCTCAGGGCCCTGCAGGAGGCCGCCGCCCGCGCCGCCACCGTCACGCGCGCCGAGATCATCGACGCCCAGGGGCTGCTGCTGCGCAAGGGCCGCGAGGCCGTGGAGCGGCACTCGCTGGCGGACAAGGAGATGGCGCCCGCCGTCAAGGCGCTGGCCGACGCCTCCGACCGCCTCATGGAGTGGCTGCCCGACGAGGCGCCCGAGGAGGGCGCGGCGTTCTGCCGCGACTTCGCGCTGCTGCTGGCCCCGCCGTTCCTGGAGCCGCACCGCATGATCGCCGGCGGCCACCGCGGCGATATATGGCTGGCCGGCGGCCGAGGCTCCACCAAGTCCTCGTTCTGCTCGCTGGAGGTCGTGAGCTACATCGAGTCACACCCCGACCAGCACGCCGTCGTGCTCATGAAGCGCAAGGCGGACCTGCGCGACGCGGCCTACGCCCAGGTGGTGTGGGCCATCCGCGCGCTGGGGCTGGAGGACGGGTACGACATGCCCGAGTCCACGCTGCGCATCACCAGGCGCTCGACCGGGCAGAAGATCATCTTCCGCGGCTGCGACAACGCCAACAAGATCAAGTCGATAAAGGTGCCGTTCGGCTACGTGGGCTGCGCGTGGTTCGAGGAGGCCGACCAGTTCGCCGGCATGGCCGAGATACGCAAGGTGACGCAGTCCCTCACGCGCGGCGGCGAGGGCTGCGTGCGCCTGTACTCGTTCAACCCGCCGCGCTCGGCGCGCTGCTGGGTCAACGCCGAGATGGAGCGCCGCGAGGCCGCGGGCCTGCCGGTGTTCCGCTCGACCTACCTGGACGTGCCGCCGGAGTGGCTGGGCGGGCAGTTCATCGAGGACGCCGAGAGCCTGAAGGCGGCCGACGAGCGCGCGTACCGCCACGAGTACCTGGGCGAGCCGGTGGGCATCGGCACCGAGGTGTTCGACAACGTGGTGTTCCGCGCAATCACGGACGACGAGGTGGCGCAGTTCGAGCGCCTGCGCTTCGGCCAGGACTTCGGCTGGTACCCCGACCCGTGGGCCGTCACGGGCAGCGAGTGGCGCCCCGGCGGCCGCGCGCTGCTCACCTTCTGCGAGGACGGCGCCAACAAGCTGCCGCCCGACGGGCAGGCCGAGCGCGTCAAGGCGCTGCTCACGTGGGACGGCGGCGACGGGCGCCCGGCCTACCACCACCTGCCGGTGCTGTCCGACGACGCCGACCCCACGGCCATCGCCGTGCAGCGCGACCACGGCGTCAACGCCAGGGCGGCGGGCAAGGGCAAGCCGGGCCGCATGGCCTCGTACCGCTTCCTGCAGTCGCTGTCCGAATGGGTCATCGACCCGGAGCGCTGCCCGAGGCTGGCCGCGGAGGTGCGCGCGCTGGAGTACGCGCAGACGCCGGACGGCGAGGTGCTCAACGAGATACCCGACGGGAACGACCACTGGGTGGACGCTACCCGCTACGCAACGATGGACGAGGCGCGCAGGGCGCGCGGATACAGGAAGGTGGCATAGGGCATGGCAGTGGACGAGTTCAGCGTGCCGGCGCACGTGACCAAGAAGCTGAAGGAGCTGGGGTACGCCGTCGACACCTCGATGGACACCTACATCCAGTCGTGGTTCGACTGGTACAGCGGCAAGGACGACTGGTACCGGGACGGCTACACCGACCTGCAGGGGCGCCGCCGCACCCGCAACCGCATGAGCATCCGTCCCGCCAAGCGCGTGGCGTTCGAGTGGGCCAGCCTGCTGATCACCGACGACACGCAGGTGAGCGTGGAGGCCGACGGGGCGAACAAATGGCTGCAGGACTGGCTGGACCGCGCCAACTTCTGGCCCACCGGCCAGATGGTCGTGGAGAAGGCGTTCGCGCTGGGCACCGCCGCGTGGGCGCTGTGGCTGGACGTGCGCGACGAGGGCGCCGAGCTGAAGGTACGCCGCTACGACGCCCGCATGGTGCGCCCGCTGTCATGGGACGAGGAGGGCGTGAGCGCGTGCGCGTTCGTCACCCGCGCCGCCGTCGCCGGCAAGCGCGTCGACCAGCTGCAGGTGCACGCGCCGGACCCGGTGACCGGCACCTACCACATCAGCACCTACCTGTTCAGCGAGGGCGAGGAGCAGGACGCGGAGGCCGCCGGCGTCATCGCCGACTTCGACACGCTGCAAGACTGCCCCACGTTCGGCATCATCCGCCCCGCGCTGGAGAACACCGTGGTGGACCTGTCACCGTTCGGCCAGTCCGTGTTCGCCGACGCGCTCGACGCCATCAAGGCCGTGGACCTCGCCTACGACTCCATGTTCCAGGAGGTCGAGCTGACCGCCGCCAAGGTGTTCGTGGACGAGAGCATGGTCGACGTGCGCAGCGAGAACGGCAAGGTCATACCCTCGCCGCGCATCGAGGGCCGCCTGTTCCGGCGCCTCGCCGGCCAGGACCCGACCAAGAACCTGATCAGCATCTACAGCCCCGAGATACGCGTGGAGCCGCTGCGCTCCGCCTTCGACATGGCGCTCGCGGAGCTGGGCGACCTGTGCGGCTTCGGCCAGCAGTACTTCGCGCTGGACAAGTCCGGCGGCCTGAAGACGGCCACCGAGGTGGCGGCCGACAACTCCGCGCTCATGCGCAACGTGCGCAAGCACGAGAACGTGCTGCGCGGCGCCGTCCAGCGCGTGGTGACCAGCCTGCTCAACTGCGCCCGCATCCACTGCGGCGCGGCCGTCGAGGAGGACTTCGGCGCCGTCAAGGTCCAGTTCGACGACTCCGTGATCGCCGACACCCAGACCGAGAAGAACATGGCGCTGGCCGAGATAGCCGCGCTGGGCGTCCCGGAGCTGAAGCAGCGCTACCTGATCGACTGGCACGGCTTCAGCAAGGAGGAGGCGGCCGCGGCCGTGCCCTCCGCCCAGCTGCTCGACGAGGGCTTCTGATGCTGTCCCCGGAGGCGCTGGAGGAGGCCGGCGAGGCGCTGGCGCGCGTGTACCGCGGCATAGAGGCCGACATGCTGAACTACCTGGTGGACCTCATGCTGTCCGGCGCCGGCGTGACCTCCAGGAGCGTGACGGCCGCGGCGCTGCTGGGCCAGACCCACGCCGACGAGTTGCGCCGCATCATCGAGCGCCACGCCGGCGAGGTGGACGCCGAGCTGCGCGCCACCGTCGAGAAGTTCATGAGGGCGTCCGACGCCGACGACATGGAGCGCCTGGGCAGGCCCGGCACGGAGAGGGCGTGGCCGCGCCAGATGGACGCCACCGTGCGAGGGCTCGCCGCCATCCTGCAGCGCGACAACCTGCACATGGAGCAGGGCGCCCTGGACGCGTTCCTGTCCGCCTCCACCGAGGCCATCGCCCGGGTGAACTCCGGCGCCTCAACGGCCGAGCAGGCGTTGCACCGCGCCGTGCGCAGGCTGGAGCGCGACGGCGTGAGCGTGGTGCAGTACCGCGACGCCGCCGGCAACCTCACCGTGCGCAACCGCGTGGACGTGGCCGTGCGCCGCCACGTGCGCACCCAGATCGCCCAGGACGGCGCCCGCATGACCGCGAGGGCCATGGACGAGTACGGCGTGCAGCTGGTCGAGGTTTCGAGCCACCCCAACGCGCGCCCGAGCCACGCCGCGTGGCAGGGGCAGGTGTACGGCTGGCGCGGCGCCGTGAGCATCGACGGCCGCTCGTACGAGGGGCTGGAGGCCGCCACGGGCTACGGCTCGGTGGACGGCCTACTGGGCGCCAACTGCCGCCACTCGTTCGGCCCGTACCTGCCGGGCGCGCCGCGCGCCTACGAGCGCGACCCCAAGCACGCCAGCGGCCTGCCGGGCGAGGAGGTCTACAAACTGGAGCAGAGGCAGCGCGCCGGGGAGCGCGCCATCCGGGAGGCCAAGCGCGAGCTGGCAGGCGCGCGCAAGTGCTACGACGTCTCCCCCACCAACGCCGCGCGCGTCGAGGTCGTGAGGGCACAGGACCTGCTGACACGCAGGCAGGAGGCCATGCGCCGGCTGGTGAAGGAGTCCAACGCCAAGAGCCTGACCGGGCACCCGGTGCTGCACCGCCACCCGGCGCGCGAGTGGGCCGGGGACATGCCCGGCGGCGCATGGGTCAAGTCGAGCGGCCGCACGCTGGCGCAGCTGATGGACGGGAAGGCGGCCCGGGAGGCGATGGCGAGGGCCGGCGCCAGCCGTACCGCCGTGGCCAGGGCCGTGGCCGAGGAGATGAAGCTGCAGGGCATGAAGGCGTCCGACTTCTCGACGCTCACGGCCGGCGAGCAGCGCCGTATGTTCAACGCCGCCATGCCGGGCGTCACGCCCGTGAAGGACGGTCGCAGGCAATTCCTCAAGATCGCAGGGGAGCACGGCCGCGAGGCCGACCTGGCGGCGGTGAACCCGGGTTTCACATCGAGGGACCCGAAGTGGACGCTGAACTGCCAGCGGTGCGTCCCGTCGTACGAGATGCGCCGCCGCGGCTTCGACGTAGTGGCCAAGCCCCGAATCGTCGACGAGAACGGCATGCCGAAGGACACCGACCCCATGAACGGGAAGTGGTCCAAGGTGTTCGACGGGCAGGAGTGGAAGCGCTGCGGCGGCAAGAGCGGATGCGACAAGCTGCTGAAGAGCTGGGGCGACGGAGCCCGTGCCGAGGTATACGTGATATGGCCGAAGAAGCGCGGCGGCGGCGCGCACGTGTTCGCTGCCGAGAACATCGGCGGCGAGATCAGGTACATGGACCCGCAGAGCGGCAGGGCCGACGTATCTGGGTACTTCAAACTGGCGAAGCCGGGCGGTACAATGGCATCGAGAATCGACGGGCTCGACCCGTCCGACACGATAGAGCTGTGCTGCACGAGCAGGAAGGGGTGACGATATGGAGCTGAAGGAAGCCAAGAAGCTGGCGCAGGCCGCCATTTCGGACGGCCAGCGGCTCACCGCCGCGTTCGACGGCGGCGTGCACTGGTTCTTCTCCGTTGGAGACTCCGTGGCCGACGTCGTTCCCGGCTGCTCGCCCATCGCCATCGACAAGGCGAGCGGCGCGGCAAGCTACCCCATGCCGTCGATACCGTCCATCCTGACCGGGCAGGCGCCGACGGCGGCCGAGGCCGAGATGGAGCAGGCGCGCGAGGTCGCGCTGGCATAGCCAAACACACACAACCGAACAGAACGAGGCGAGGGCCGTCCGCAGGGGCGGCCCTTCCTTTTGGCGGGCGACACGTGCCCGACCATCCAAGCTGCGCGGGCACCCGGCGGCAACGGGGTGCGGCGCGGCAGCGGCGGCAACAGCTGCAAGTACCGAAGCGCGCAGAGAAGCGCGGCAACCAAACACCGGAAAGGACTGGTACGGACATGGGAGCACAGCAACCGCAGGGGCAGCAGACCGACCCGCAGGAGGGCCAGCAGCCCGCAGGGGGTGCCGGCGACGGCACCCAGGCACAGCAGCCCCAGGCGCCGGCGAACGAGCCGGCAGGCGGCACCACGGAGCCGCAGGGCGGCGATGGCGGCGCGACCGTCAACCGCCACAAGTACGAGCGCGACCTGAAGGCCAAGGACGACGAGATCGAGAAGCTGCGCGCACAGCTCGACGAGGCGGCCAAGACCAAGGAGGGGCGCGAGGAGCTGCAGAAGAAGCTCGACGAGATGAAGGCGTCCATGGCGAGCGAGAAGGCGGCCTACCGCCTGGAGATCGCCGGGTGCAAGAACGTCAAGGCGGCCAAGGCGCTGCTGGACGACTACGAGGGCGACGTGGACAAGCTGAAGGAAGCCTGCCCGTACCTGTTCGAGGAAGCAAAGAAGACCGGCTCCACGGGGCTGAAGCCCGTGGGCGCGGCCAAGGACGACGACGCGGCGCTCGACCGCGCCTTCGGCCTGAAGAAGTAGAGAGGAGCAGCACATGGCTGCAACCAACAACCTAGCCAACTGCATCGACAAGTTCACCACCCGACTGGACAAGGTCATCGCGCAGGAGACCGTCACCGGCGACCTGAACATGAACCAGGACCTGCTGGGCGAGATGAGCGGCAACGGCAAGATCGAGATCGCCAGCCTCGACATGGACGGCCTGGCCACCCACAAGCGCGGCCAGGGCTTCACCAAGGGCGGCATCTCCGTCACCTGGCAGCCCTACCAGCTGCAGTACGAGCGCGACCGCGAGTTCAACATCGACGTGCTCGACGACGACGAGCGCGCCAAGATCGTCTCCGCCAACGCCATGGGCGAGTTCGCCCGCACCAAGGTGGTGCCCGAGGTGGACGCCATCCGCTTCGCCAAGCTCACCCAGAACGCCGGCACCACCGTCAAGAAGGACCTGTCCGGCGCCGACGAGACCGTGGCCGCCGTGCTGGAGGCCGAGCAGTGCATGGAGGACCACGGCGTAAAGCTGTCCCAGTGCCTGTTCTACCACTCCGCCGCCACCAAGAAGCTGCTGCGCCTGTCCAACAAGTACCAGCTGTCCGCCGGCGAGTCCCCGAACAGCAACTTCGGCACCTACGACGAGATGAAGATGATCGGCGTGGCCGGCGACCGCTTCTACTCCGCCATCAAGCTGCTGGACGGCACCACCTCCGGCGAGGAGAAGGGCGGCTACGAGAAGGCCGAGGACGGCAAGGCGCTGAACTTCATCGTCATGGCCCCCGAGGCCGCCGCCGCCATCTCCAAGCACGAGAAGCTGCGCTACTTCTCCCCCGACGTGAACCAGGACGACGACGCCCACAAGTGGCAGTACCGCCTGTACCACGACCTGATCGTGTACCTGAAGAAGAAGGGCCTTATCTACGCCCACGTCGCGGTGACCGCCTAATGGCCACCATCGTGGGGCTGACCTTCCCCGAGGAGCCGGCCGAGAAGCCGGCGGAGGCCAGCCAGGAGCAGGTACCCGAGCCGGAGCCCGAGCCGGCGGCGGAGCCCGAGGAGCCGGCCGAGAAGCCGGCCCGCAAGCCGCGCAAGAGGGCCGCGGCCAAGGCAGCGGAGGCGGAGTAGCCATGCTGCCGGAGGTCGAGAGCGCCAACTACCACGGCGCGAACACGTGGGACGACGTGCGCCCGCACCTGGGCGCCGCCGTGGCCGCCGTGCGCGAGGTGATCGGCTTCAACGAGCCGGAGGGCGAGGTGCAGGTGGAGGCGTACAAGGCCGCCGTCTGCGCGGCGCTGGACGTCGACGCGGCGTACGGCTTCTCCGGCGGCATCGAGGCGTCCGGCTCCGTCCGCCTGGGCTCGCTCACCATCGAGCAGGGGCAGGGCGGCGGCTACGACGCCGCGATGGACCGGGCGGTGCGCCGCGCGCTGTCCGGCTCCGGCCTCCTGTACCAGGGTCTGGGGTGATCTGCATGGTGCCCATACCCAAGCGCCTGCTGCCCAGCCGCGCCGAGGTGCGCGTGCCCGAGGAGGTGGACGGCCGCCAGGGCTTCTCCGACAAGAGGCTCCTGCTGGGCGTTCGCTACGAGCAGAGGGCGTCCGTGCGCGCCACGGACTACCAGCTGCAGGACGCCACGACCGGCCTGCTGTTCATCGACGCCGTGAACACGGCGGGGGCCATGGAGCTGCCGGCCGGCAGCCTCGTCTCCGTCGACGGCGCCACCGAGTGCTGCGTCGCGTCGTGCACCCGCTACGTCGACGAGCGCGGCCACGTGCACCACTGGGAGGTCGAGCTGAAGTGAGCATCGCCGTGGACGTCATCACCGCCGGCATCGACCTGGCGACCGCGCCGGCGGAGTGCAAGAGGCGCCAGGTGCTGTACGCGCGCCGCTGCGCGTTCACCATGCGCAAGTACGTGCCGGTGCTGGAGACCCCGCTGCGCTCCAGCGAGCCGGTCAACTCCGACTACGGCGCGGGCATCCTCACGTGGAACACGCCCTACGCGGCGCGGCAGTACTACGAGCCGATGAACCACACCGACCCGGCGACGACCGACCACTGGGACGAGAAGTGCCAGCGCGAGGACGGCGACGACCTGCGCGAGTTCGCGCGGCGCCTGTACATGGACTACTAGGAGGCACGCACATGGAAGAGAACGGCACGCTGGACCTCGTGGACGTGGTGAAGGGCCGCCTGGAGGCGGCCGGCGTCCGCGACGTGTTCACCTACCTGCCCGACACCCGGCGCCACGCCGAGTTCTGCGCCATCCGCACCGGCGTGCCCGGCAGCGAGGACGGGTACTTCGACCTCGCCTTCGACACGGCCGTGCGCCTGAGCCTGTTCTTCGCGCGCCGCGTCGAGCTGGACGCCATGGCGGACGCGCTCCTGGCGGAGCGCACGCTGCGGACCGTGCCGCTCGACAGCGCCAACGGCAGCTACCGCATGATACGCATCGAGACAGTGAAGCCGCGCCCGGTCCAGTGGGACGAGAGCGGCCGCAACGTGTGGGTGGTCGAGGCCACCGCGCACATCGAGATCAAGGAGTTTTAGAAGATGGATATCGGTTTCGCGCTGAACTACCAGCACGTGGTCGAGGTCGACACCACCCCGGACGGCGACAAGCGCCACTGGGCATGGGTCGGACCCGGCATCTCCAACATCGGCAAGGACAACAGCGAGAGCACGAGCGAGGACGCCTACTACAACGGCGGCGGCAACACCAAGACCGACGTCACCGGCGTGAGCGCCAAGTACAGCGTCGAGGGCCACCGCCTGATCGGCGACCCGTTCCAGGACTACGTGGCCTCCATCGAGGACGGCATCGGCGCCGAGCGCGAGACGACCTACCGCGTCACCGACCCGACCGGCAAGTGCATCGAGGCGCCCTGCACCGTCCTCGATATCGCGGCCAACGGCCCCAACGGCGCCGCCAACGAGAAGACGAGCTTCAAGTGCTCGCTGTCCCGCTCCGGCGTGGCCACCGTCGTGACCCCCGCCGCCGGCACCCTGCTGCCCGAGTCCGTCAACGTGGCGCAGGAGGTGACCGTGGCCGTCAACAAGTCCGCGACCGCCGTGAAGCCGTCCGTGCTGCCCGAGGGCGCGTCCACGCGCTGCCTGTTCGCCATCGAGGACACCGGCATCGCCCGCGTGGCCGCCGACGGCACCGTGACCGGCATCAAGGCCGGCAAGACCCGCCTGGCCGTCAAGTGCGCGGCCAAGCCGTCCGTCTCCACCGTCGTGGAGGTGACCGTCACCGCGTAGCGCGGGGCGACAGCCGGGGGAACATCTGCCGAGGAGGCCGGGGCTACGCGCTGCAGCCCCGGCCTCCTTTCTCTTTGAACGCAGCGCACGATGGGAAGGCAGCGCAACCATGAAGACACTGAAGGTAAGGAAGTCGTTCGAGCGCTTCGAGGTCGAGGTCGGCGACGAGACGGTGGAGTGCACCATCGACTGCACTGATGGCACCGTCAACGCTTTGGCGGCCAAGTGCATCAAGGCGCGCCAGCAGGCGCTCGCGCTCGACACGCTGAAGGAGAAGACGTTCGACCGCAAGAAGCTGAACAAGCTGTCCGAGGACATGGCCGCCATCATCGGCCCCATCATCGTCGAGAGCATCGGCGAGGAGTCCTACGACGCCATCCTCACGGCGTGCGGCGACGGCGTGAAGCTGAAGCCGGCGCAGTGCAACCTCGTCATGGTCCAGGTATTCGCCACCGTGTGCCAGGCGATCTTCGACCGCCTGAACGACGTGAAGCAGAGCAAGGCAGCGCACTACCTACAGGACGTGGTGGCAGATGCGCAGAAGCCTGACGACGAGAAGCGGGACCGTTAACGGACGGTTCTGCACAACTTACGAATACGAGGGGGCGGAGTACGACGTGTGCGACTCCGCCCTCAACGCCATGCTGGTGAACGAGCTGTTCGCCGACACCGAGCTGAGCGAGGAGGACAAGCAGCAGCTGCTCCCCGCCATGCTGTTCGCCGACCTGCCCGCCGCCATCGAGACGGCCGGGCGCGAGGGCTTCTGGGACATGGTGGACGCCGTGCTGTGGGACGCCATGGGCGTGGACCTGTACGGCACGAGGGGCGCCGCCGGCCGTGAGGAGCCCGTGTTCGACTGGGACGAGGACGCCGGGCGCATCCGCGCCTCGCTGCTGCAGGCGTACGGTCTCGACTGGGACGCCGTGGCCGGCAGCATGAGCTACGGCGCGTTCCTCGACCTCGTGGCCGGCCTGATGGAGTCCGGCGAGACGCCGCTGCAGCAGGCGATCTACTACCGCACGGCCAAGTGCCCCAGGGAGAACAAGAACAACAGGGAATACGTGGAGGCGTTCCGCGCACGCGCGGCGCACTTCGCGCTGCACGCCGACCGCACCGAGGCCGGCCGCATGGACGCGGCCAACGGCGCCATGGCGTCCGCCTTCGCCGCCGAGTTCGCCGCAGCGGAGCGGGCGGTGAGGGCCGATGGGTAGCGCATCCAACGCCGTCTCCGTCCTCGCGCGCCTGGACGACCAGGGCGTGGTCTCCGGCCTGAAGAAGATCAAGGTCTCCATGGAGGAGATCAAGGGCAAGGACGGCAAGCTCAACTGGGAGGGCCTGAAGAAGGGCGGCTCCGCAACCAAGGCGCTCGGCGAGGGCATCACCGATCTGGGGCGCTCCATGACGCTGGGGCTCACCGTGCCCATCGTGGCGGCAGGCGGCGCGGCCACCTCCGTGGCGGCCAGCTTCGACGACGCCATGAGCCAGGTGCAGGGCGCGCTGGGCGGCGCATCCGCCGACATGGACGGCCTGCGCAACCTCGCGCTGCAGCTGGGCGCCGACACCGTGTTCAGCGCCACCGAGTCCGCGCAGGCCATGGTGGAGCTGGCCAAGGGCGGCCTGACCGAGGCTCAGATCAAGGGCGGCGCGCTCGCGGCGTCCATGGACCTCGCCGCCGCCGGCCAGCTCAACCTCGCCGACGCCGCGGCCACCACGGTGCAGATGATGGGCAGCTTCGGCCTGGGCGCCGGGGACGCCACCCGCATCGCCAACGCGCTCGCCGGTGCCGCCAACGCCTCCTCCGCCGACGTCTCGGACCTCACGCAGGCCATGAGCCAGTGCAGCGCCCAGGCGTCGCTGGCTGGATGGAGCCTGGAGGACACGGCCGCGGCGCTCGCCCTGTTCGCCGACCACGGCGTGAAGGGCTCCGACGCCGGCACCAGCCTGAAGACCATGCTGCAGCGCCTCGCCGCGCCCACTGACCAGGCCGCCGAGGCCATCGCCGCCTACGGCCTGAACATCCGGGACTCCAACGGCAAGATGAAGGACATATCCGGCATCGCCGACGAGCTGACCGGCAAGCTGGGCGGCCTGAGCGACGCCGAGCGAGACGCCGCGCTGCAGACCATCTTCGGCTCCGACGCCTCGCGCGCCGCCGCCATCCTGATGCAGTCCGGCAGCGAGGGGCTGGCCAAGTACATCGCCGCCACCAACGACGCCACCGCCGCCGAGACCATGGCCAACGCCCAGAAGGGCGAGCTGTCCTGGGCGTTGGAGAACATGGGCGGCGCCATCGAGTCCGCGTCCATCGCGTTCGGCACCGCGCTGGCCCCCGCCATCACCGCCGTGGCCGGCGTGATAGGCAACGTCGCCGAGGCGTTCGCCTCGCTGCCCGCGGGCGTGCAGACCGGCATCGCCGTGGTGCTCGCGCTCGTGGCCGCGCTGGGACCGCTGCTGATGGTGATCGGCTCCGTCGTGGCGGCGCTGCCCGCCATTTCCGAGGGCTTCGCCGTGCTGGGCGGCGCGCTGGCCATCCCGCTGGCGCCGGCCGCCGCCGTGGTGGCCGCAATAGCCGCCATAGCCGCTGCCATCTACGCCGCGTGGACCACGTCCGAGACGTTCCGCGCCGCCGTGATGGCCGGCGTGGACGCCATCAGCTCCAAGGTGCAGGAGATATGCGCGTTCCTCGCGCCGTACGTGCAGGCGTTCCTCGACCAGATCGTCTCGACCGTGCAGGTGGCCATGGACACGCTGGGCCCGGTCATCGGCGCCGTGCTGACCGTCATCGTCTCGACCGTCGTGCCCATCCTGACCTCCATCATGGACACCGTGGCGCAGGTGCTGGCCACGATACTGGCCACCGTGACCAACGTCATGGCCGCCGTGAGCACCGTCATACAGGGCGCATGGCAGATAATCTCCGGCATCTTCCAGACCGCGCTGGGCGTGATCCTCGCCGTGACCACCGGCGACTTCACGATGCTGCAGCAGGGCGTGACCTCGATTATGCAGGGCACGATGGTTGCGATAAACGGGGTCATGCAGGGCATCCTGTCCATCGTCTCCGGCGCCTGGAACGCCGTGAAGGCCGTGTTCATCGGCGTGTGCAACGCCGTCTCCGGCGCCATCAGCGGCGCGTTCAACGGCATCAAGTCCGTTATCGACAGCACGATGAACGGCGCGAAGAGCACCGTGTCCGGCGCGCTCAGCGCCATCAGCGGCTTCTTCGCAGGGCTCCACCTGCAGTTCCCGCACATCAACCTGCCGCACTTCTCCATCAGCGGAGACTTCAGCCTCGTGCCGCCGAGCGTGCCGTCCATCTCGGTGAGCTGGTACCGCACCGGCGCCATCGCCATGGGCGCCAGCGTCGTCGGCATCGGCGAGGCCGGCCCCGAGGCCGTCGTGCCGCTGTCCGGCCGCGAGATGGACCCGTACGCGGACGCCGTGGCCCGCCGCCTGGCGGCACGCGGGGCGGATGCCGGGGCCGGCGGCACGACCGTCTACAACATAGGCGACGTCACGCTGAACATGGAGCAGCTGCGCGACCTGGCGACGCTGGAGGACTTCGTGGACCTCGTGCTGGACGCCAAGCGCGCGAACCCGACGAGAGCGAGAGGATAGAGCATGGCGAAGGGATACTTCGGAGACAAGGCCGGCCCCGGCGCGCACATGCGGGCGTACGTGGAGTGCAGGACCGCGGCGCAGGAGGAGGGGCGCGCCTACGTCCAGTACAAGCGCAGCATCCGCGTGGACGACGGCAACTTCGGCGGCACCATCGTCGACCGCAACTGGGGCGGCCAGGTGCAGCTGTACGGCCCCAACTGGTACGGCGATTCCGGCTGGGTCGACTACGGCTGGGTCAACTACGGGGAGCAGGCCGTCATCACGGCCACCATCTCCTACCTGAGCTGGTCCGGCGTCCACTACAACTCGTCCGTGACCGCCCGGTACAGCCCGGACGTCCCCACGTGGGCGCCCAACGCGGTGAGCCAGTGCAGCGCCGTGCTGGACGGCGGCAAGATCAAGGTCAAGTGGAGGAACAACAACACCACCACGCGCCCCTACGCCGGCATCTACGTCGACGTCTCGGTGGACGGCGGGGACTTCACCCTCCACAAGGACGTCGGCGGCGGGGACACGGAGTGCGAGTACGCGTGCGAGCCGAACCGCGTGTACGAGTTCCGCGTGCTGCCGCACAACGCGGCGGGCAACGCCGGCTCGCACACCTACACGGGCAAGGTCTGCACGCTGCCGGCACCGCCCACGGACGTCAAGGCGGCCCGCTTGAGCGATACCGAGAACGCCGTCACGTTCAGGCACGGCTCGGGCAACGACGACCTGTACCTCGCCCACGACGTGCAGCGCCAGATGGACGGCGGCGCGTGGTCCGACTTCGCCGCGGTCGAGCCCGCCGGCACGCGGTGCCCCGACCGCTCGACGAGCGCCAACCACTCGTGGCGCTACCGCGTCCGCAGCCGAAACTCGGCCGGCGCGTCCGACTGGGTGTACACGGAGACCGTCTACAACACGCCCGCCGCGCCCGGCAAGATCAGCATGGCGCGCGTCTCGAACACCCGCGTGCGCGGCACGTTCGACAACCCGGCGAACACGGCCACGTCCGCCGAGATAGAGCGCAGCCAGGACATGGAGCGGTGGACGGCGGTGCGCACCGTCGAGGGCCACGTGACGTCGTTCGAGGACGACCCCGGCGGCGGCACGTGGTACTACCGCGTCCGCAACGCCCGCGGCGGGCTGAGGAGCGCCTGGACGGCCAGTAGCGGCATCGTGACCATCTGCGCGCCGGCGGCGCCCACCGTCACCTCGCCGTCCTCCTCGCAGGTCATCCCCAAGACGCAGGCCTCCATCGCCGTCACGTGGCGCCACAACCCCATCGACGGCTCCGCGCAGACGGCTGCCCAGTGGCGCTGGAGCACCGACGGCAGGACCTGGACGACCGTCAACGTCGAAGGGGCGGCGTCGAGCGCGACGCTGGCCAACTCGTTCGCGGTCAACACCCGCCTGTCCGTGCAGGTGCGCACCAGGGGCGCCCATGCCGACTACGGCCCGTGGTCGCCGGCCGTGGCCACCTACGTGCGCCAGGTGCCGACGCTGTCAATCGAGGAGCCGGCCGACGGCTTCACGGTCGAGACCGTGCCGGTGCACGTCCGCGTGCGCTACAGCGACCCGAGCGGCACCATGGCCGCCGGCACGCTCAACGTCTACGACGCTGCGGGCACCTCCGTCTACAGCCGCGACCTCGCCGCCGGGCTGGAGTTCGACATACCGGCGTCCGAGTGGCTGCCGGCCGACGGCGCCTCGTACCGCCTGGCGGCCACCGCCCGCTCGTCCTCGACGCTGCAGGGCTCGGCCGAGCGCTCCGTATCGGTGCGCTACAGCCTGCCGGCGCCCGCCATCGTCGACGCAGTGCCGGACCCGGCGACCGGCCGCGTGGCCATCACGGTGCACGCGGGCGTCGAGGACGGCGCCGCGCCCATGGAGTCGGCGAGCGTCTGGCGCAACGTCGGCGGCGTGCGCACGCTGCTGGCCGACGGCCTGCACGACGGCGCGGAGCTCACGGACGAGTACGCGCCGCTCAACACGGACTACGCCTACGAGACCGCCAGCATAGCCGCGTCCGGCGCAGTGCGCGAGACGAGGTTCCCGGGGCGCGTCGACTCGGGCCACGTGTTCGTCTACTGGTCCGGCGGCATCGCCCGCGGCAGGTACAACCCCGCCGACGAGATCAGCGTCGAGCCGGAGTTCGCCACGTTCCTCCTGGCCGGCAGGCGCTACCCGGTGGGCGTGTCCTCCGACCGCGTGACCGAGAAGCACACGCCGTCCGTGACGATGCACAGCCGCGAGGAGGCGCTGGCGTTCTACCGCGCCGTGTGCAGCGGCGAGCGGCTGGTGATGAAGACGCTGTACGGCTTCGTCTTCCCGTTCATGGCCACGGCCAAGCTGGCGCCGTCGCTGGGCAACGCGGAGCGCGAGTGGAGCGTGAGCCTGGAGGTAACGAGGCTGGACGGTGAGGACCTATGAGGTGGCACGGCAACCGCTACCACGAGCACTGGACGTTCCGGCGCGTCAAGTGGCCGGGGATGGAGGAGGCGGAGGACTACGGCCAGATCACCGGCGGCAAGTCCTCCGAGAGCCAGTTCAAGGAGCTGAAGGCCACCGGCTCCATCGACTACAAGGGCTCCACGGTGCCCGACGAGGACGACGCCGTGCGCGTGTACTACGGCTTCACCGACGACGCCGGCGAGAGCTGGGAGGGGCCCGTGGTGACCGGCTTTTTGGAGCTGGGCGAGACCGACCTGGACGGCTCGCTGGTGAGCGGCAGCGCCGACCTGTCCGGCATGCTCACCGTGGCGGCCTCCACCGGCCCCGGCTACCCGCTCACGCTGCCCGCCGGCACGCCCACCGTGGACACCGCCGCCGGCTTCCTGCGCGCGCTCGGCCTCGTCGTCAACGCCGCGCCGTCGTCCCACAGGCTGAGCGGCGCGCACACGTTCGAGCGCGACGAGAAGTGGCTGGGCATCGCCAACTGGCTGCTGTCCGCCGCCGACTTCGGCAGCGCGACCACCGACGCGTGGGGCGCCGTCCAGATGCAGCCCTACGTCGAGCCCACGGAGCGCACGCCGTCGTGGACGTTCCGAGACGACGAGACCAGCGTGTTCTTCCCCTCCGTAACGGTGAGGGACAACCGCGCCGACACGCCCAACGTGGTGCGCCTGTGGTACGAGGACGACAACGTGGGGCTGTACGCCGAGGCGCGCAACGACGACCCGCGCAGCGCGGCCTCGACCGTCACGCGCCGCCGCGAGCGCCAGCTGGACGACGAGGTGACCGAGCTGTCCGGCGACACGCCCGAGAAGATGCTGGAGGCGCTGAAGGCCGCCGCGCGCAAGAGGCTGCTGGACAACTCCACCCGCATCGACTACGTGGAGGTGCACGGCCTGTTCATCCCGTCGCGCGTCGGCGAGTGCGGGCTGCTCGACTACCGCGAGGCCGGCGTCGATCGGCTGGGCGGCATCACCGCCAAGGACGTCGAGTTCGGGCTGGGCGGCGAGACCACGCACACCATGCGGCGCCTGCTGCGCCCGGACTTCAAGGTGACGACTGCTGGAGAGGTGGTGTGGAGGAATGACGCCTAGCGGAGAGCTGGCGGACCGGCTGGCCGCGGCGCTGTGGCCCGAGAGGACCGCCGCCGACTACCACACGCGCGCGCCGGTGCTGTCCGTCGACGGCCCCACGGTGAACGTGAGGCTGCGCGGCTCGACCGAGCCGACGCCGTGCAGCAAGCTGGCGTCGTGCTCGCCGAAGGCCGGCGACACGGCGCTCGTCCTGGTCATGCCCGCGGGCTGCGTCGTGCTCGGGATTATCGGATAGAGAGAGAAAGGAACGGCATGCGCGAGATTCTGACGCTGGACCTGCAGAAGTCCAGCACCCAGTTCATGCCAGTCATCGCGCTGAGGGCGCGCCGCGGCGACTCGCGGAGCCTCCAGCGCACGTTCCAGATCATGGACGACGGCGTGGCGCTGGACCTCACGGACTGCACCGTCTCGTTCATGGCTGAGAACGCCGGCGGCTTCCCCATCATGGAGGAGGTGGTCGACAAGGGGCAGGGCGGCCAGTTCACCTACCGCTTCCCCGACGCCGTGGCGGCCGTGCGCGGCTCCGTGACCATGGCCTACTTCCGCATCGTCGGCCGCGACTTCACGGGCTCCACCAACAGCCTGCGCATCGAGGTGCTGGACAACGTGGACCTGACCGACGCCGTCACCGGCGCCTACGTGCCGATGCTGGACCGCATCATCGAGCAGTCGACCGAGATGGCCGCCAACGCCGACGAGATCACCCGCCAGGCCACCGCCGCCATCAACGCCTGCACGGCCATCACGGAGACCGCGACGGCGCAGGAGCAGGCGCGCGTGGCGAAGGAGGCGGAGCGCGTGACGGCCGAGGCCGAGCGCGCCAGCAACTACAGCCAGAAGATGGCCGAGTGGGAGCGCGACGTGCTGGCGCTCACCAACGGCCTGTGCGTCAACAGCAAGGGCCAGCTTTGCGTGGCCGTGAGAGTAAAGAAGAAGGGCTAGACATGGCAGAGAACGACAGCATCGTCGAGTACCCGGTCATCACCGACGACACGGGCCGCGCCATCGCGGGCGCGCTGCAGGCGATGGCGCACGACAAGGTGGCGGCGCTGAAGACGGACTGGGACGGCCTGGCGCGCATGAGCCGCGACGGCCTGGCGCCATACGTGCTCGGCATCGGCGACCAGATCACCTCCCGTTGGACCGACCCGGACGGCGGCACCGCCTACGACGTGCCTAACGACGTGTGCCACTTCCCGGAGGTGCTGGAGCTGCAGGACGGCGAGAAGCTGCCCGGCACCATCATCGAATGGCACCACACGCTGCCGTTCGGCACGCAGTTCGACCAGAAGGAGGCCTTCTGGTACTGCGAGCAGGCGCTGGCGGCCGGCACCTACAACCTGACCATGGGCACCTCGTGGGGCACCAACGTGGTCAAGGGCAAGACCTACCAGTTCACGCTCGCCAAGGACGTGCCGAAGGGCGGCGTGCTGGCCGGCATGGAGTACGCGCCGGACCGCGACCCGGGCACGCGGCAGGTCAAGTCCTACAAGACCGTCGCCGACGCCGACCCCATCGAGACGGTGGGCATGAGCGAGGGCGCGCAGGGCACGAGCCTGGGAACCATCGGCACCAAGCCGGACGGCAACATGAACAGCATCTACCGCTGCGCCTACGGCTACAACCGCTGGAGCCAGTCCGCGCTGCGCCAGTACCTCAACGGCAAGGGCACGAACTGGTGGAAGCCCCAGAACAAGTGGGACCGCCCGCCCGAGTACGTCGGCAAGCACGGCTTCCTGGACGGCATCCCCGCCGAGGAGCTGGCCGTCATGCGCCGCGTGAAGGTCGTCACCGGCGTGCCCTACTGCGAGGAGGGTACCGCCAACGAGCCGGTGCTGGACACCACCTACGACCTCGTGTTCCTGCCGAGCCTGGAGGAGCACTTCCTGGCGCTCAACGAGTCCGGCATGAAGGGCAAGGAGGGCGAGGCCTGGGAGTACTGGGCGCGCATCGCGCAGTCCCCGACGCCGCTGGCGCTTTGGCAGACGTGGCCGCAGCTGATCACCTACGCCATCAACGGCAAGACCAGCCCACAGAGCGTCTGGACGCGTTCCGCTTATCGCTACGACGGCAGTAACGCGTTCTTCGTGTACTCGTCCGGCGGCGTCAGCGGCGGCTACGCACAGAACGGTAATCGCTGCGCTCCCGCCCGCGCCATCTAATCATCAACCACAATCCGGGGCGGGCCACCGCCCGCCCCGCTACCGATAGGAGACCGCCTTGTCTGTACCCAGGAGACTGAGGAAGAAGAGCAAGCTGAAGGTGTTCGTGGACGCCTGCGACCTCGTCGAGTACGTGCTGAAGATCACGGCCAACGAGAAGGTGTTCAAGCCGGGGCAGTCGGCAGTCACGGACAAGATAAAGGCCGCGGCGATAGACATAGCGCGCTTCATCTGGTGCGCCAACAACATCCGGGTGCGCCAGGACGCGCAGCTGTACGCCGAGCGCCGTCGCCTGCAGGACATGGCCATGACGTGCTGCCGCGAGCTGCTGTTCCTTATCGACCTCGCATGGGACGTAATGCACCTGACAGAGCGCCGGGCCGTCTACTGGACGGGCATGGCGGTCGACCTCCGCGAGGAGATCGACGCATGGAGGGCATCCGACGCCAAGAGATACGGGCGTCTGTGATAGCTGGGGCCGCGGCTGAACAGAACGTCTGGACGCGTTCCGCTAATCGCAACAACGGCAATAACACGTTCATCGTGAACTCGTCCGGCAACGTCAACAACAACAACGCACAGAACGGTAATCGCTGCGCTCCCGACCGAACCGGCGCAAGCCCCACCGAAGCCTGCGGCACAGCCGCGGAGCGGGGCGAAACCGGCGCGGGGAGCCGCGACCCCGAGCCCGAGAGGGCCGAACAACGCCGGGGCGACGCCGACGCGGCTGGAACGCGGTCGGCTGCAGTGCGCCCCGGACCCCAACCACAACTGGAACCCGGCGAGCTTAACGGCGTCGTCGGGTTCCTCGCTTTGAGGGAGAGCGCCAGGAAGTGTCGGCGCGGGGTGATCTGGAAGGACAGCGTGGCGAGCCACATGCTCAACCTGTCCGAGCGCACGCTGGCCATGAGCCGCAAGCTGCAGGACGGCACGTTCCGCTGCGGCAAGACGCGCGAGTTCGACATAACGAGGCCGAAGCGCCGCACCATCGTGAGCGTGGGCTTCGCCGACCGCGTGTTCCAACGCAGCCTCAACGACAACAGCATCTACCCCCGCATGGTGCGCGGCTTCGTCAAGGACAACTGCGCCTGCCAGGAGGACAAGGGCACCGACTACGCACGCGAGAGGCTGAAGGGGTTCATGCGGCGCCACTACCGCAGGCACGGTCCGAACGGCTGGGTGTGCCAGATGGACGTGGCCGGCTACTACCCGAACATGCGCCACGAGGTGGCCGAGGACGCGTTCTCACGCAAGCTGCCGCCCGAGATCATGGCCATGGCCCGGGCCGTCATGCGCAACCAGTACCCGGGAGAGGTCGGGTACAACCCGGGCAGCCAGATGATACAGATCGCCGGCATCAGCGTGCTGGACCCGCTGGACCACATGGCCAAGGACCTCATGGGCATCAGGAACTACATCAGGTACATGGACGACGCCGTGGCCATCCTGCCCACCCGCGAGGAGGCCGAGCGCGCCATGGCGGCCTTCGGCGACACGCTGCATACCCTAGGCTTCGAGCTGAACCCCAAGAAGTCGCGCGTGTACCCGCTGCGCGACGGCATCGAGTTCCTGGGCTTCGACTTCCACCTGACCGACACGGGGAAGGCCCTCATGTTCGTCAAGCCGTCGAACGTCAAGGACATGCGCCGCCGCATCCGTCGCATGGCTCGGCTGGCGCAGACGGGCAAGATGTACCGCTCCGAGGTGGACGGGAGCTACCAGGGCTGGCGCGACCACGCTTCCAAGGGTGACAGCTTCGGGCTGATCAGGCGCTCCGACGCCTGGTACAAGGGACTATGGAAGGAGTAGCCGATGCTGAACATCAAGAAGGCCCCGGACGACCTGGCCGCCGCGCGCGAGCAGGAGAACCTGGCCAGCCGCATCGAGCGCCAGGAGGCGCTGACCGAGCTGGTGGCCGCCTGCGCCGACGTGGAGCTGCCGATCGACGACGAGGACGAGACCGCACCCGGGGAGGTGGAGTAGATGGCCATGAAGCTGAGCAAGTTCGCGCAGCGCGTGCAGAAGTGGTACCTGAAGGGCTTCTACAACGACGAGAGCCTGGAGCAGCTGCTGGCTGCCGGCAAGATCACCAAGCGAGAGCGCGACGCCATCATCGCGTCCAAGGAGGAGTAGGCCGTGGAGGTACTGAGCCTGTTCGCGCCGTTCGGCCCGGAATGGCTCGGCGGCGTCCTGCTCGGCCTCATAGCGTTCTACTTCGGCCGCCAGTTTCTGGACGAGTACAAGAAGCAGAACGAGCGCAAGGGCGCCCTGGATCTGAAGCGCGAGGAGCGCAAGCAGGAGGAGGTGGCCGAGCGGGCGCAGCGCGACCGCGAACGGTCCCAAATGGAGGGCCGCATCGCGGCGCAGATGGAGAGGTCCAACAGCCTCATGGAGGCCATGAAGACGCTGATGGAGTCCGTGGTGGCCTCGAACGAGGTGCTGCACTCGGACCTCGCGCACAGCCAGGCGCGCAGCCAGGGAATGGCCGCCAAGGTGGACCACATCTGCGATCGCGTCGACCTGCTGTACGACAAGGAATCAGACAGATAGGAGCAATCGAATGACAGAGATTCAGGCGGGCCTGACGGTGTGCACGGTGCTGGTCGTGCCCTATATCGTGCAGGCTATTAAATCCAAGGCCATGGGCGGCAACACGGCGCGCTGGCTCGCCATCGCCGTCTCGGCGCTGTGCGGCGCACTCACCGCCATGGCCGGCGGCATGCCGACCGACGCGTCGGCGTGGGTTACGTCAATCTTCGCGTGCGTGGGAGGCGTGCAGGTGGCCTACGCCTCCTTCAAGGCCGTCGGCGTGACCGATAAGTGGCTGGACGCCCTCCTGGCGCTCGGCGAGGTCAAGGGGGACTAGCCATGGCCATCACGCAGCGTGAGGCGTTCGCGCAGGTCATGGAGCACCTCGTCACCCATGACGGCGGCAGCGGCCATGGATACTCGCAGTACACCCGCATGGGAGACGGCACCACGGAGACCGTCACGCTGTCCGACGGCACCACCGTGACCGTCGCAGGCGGCGACCGCGACTGCAGCTCGGCGGTGATCACCGCCCTGCGCGCGGTCGGCGTCAACACGTACGGCGCCAGCTACACCGGCAACATGGTCGAGCAGCTTCTGAAAACAGGACTATTTGGCTGGCGCAAGATGGGCGTCAAGTCCGCGCAGCGCGGAGACATCTACGTCAACAAGCGCTGCCACACAGCCGTGTGCGTCTCGCCCTACGGCTCCGCCCGCGGCGACCTGCTGGCGCAGTTCAGCATCAGCGAGAAGGGCACGATCAGCGGCACCAAGGGCGACCAGACGGGGCGCGAGAGCAACATCAAGCCGTACTACAGCTACCCGTGGGACGGCACGCTGTACTGGCTGAACGACGGCAAGACGCTATCCGGCTCGAACACGGAGGTGGCCGACAATACCGACACCGACCTGGGGGACACCAGATACTGGGGCCCGAAGTTCACCCGCGCCATCCAGAAGCAGCTCGGCACGACCGTGGACGGCGTGGTCTCCGGCCAGTGGCTCGCCAACAAGACCCACTTCTGGGCGACCGACGGCGGTATCGAGTGGGCGAAGACCGGCAAGGGCGTCGGCTCGGACATGGTGCTGGCGCTGCAGAAGAAGGTGGGCTGCAAGGTCTACCCCGAGTTCTGCGGCGTGCAGGCGCGCCAGATGAACTCCGGCACCATCGTGCAGCACCAGCGCTGGCTGATCGCCAACGGCATCTCGTGCGGCCCGGACGGGGCCGACGGCTACCACGGCACTAACACGAACGTGGCGGTGGCCGAGGCGATCAGGCGCGGGCTGTACAAGGCCTAGCGCGCGAGGCGCGGTGACTCCCCCACGACGGCGAAGCCGCAGGGCAGGGCGTACATGGAGGTGTTCGCCGTAAGTCTCCGCAGCCCAGCCATTAAAATTGAGCGCCCTGAGCCCATAACGGCCCAGGGCGCTTTCTTGTGGGCAAGCGGAGGGATTCGAACCCGCAAGGGTGCGGAGCTGAGGAAACGCGAAGGCGCCCCAAGCCCATTAGGACCAAGAGCGTCTTACATCTTGAAATATCAGCCCAATTCCGAAAAGCGAGCCGCCTTCTACAACGTGCCGTGTGGCCCCGACGGGCCGGGCATTAAGTTTGTCGCGAGTTCCGCACGAACAGGAGGCCACTTAACCTCGATGTTTTGGACGTGACAGACACTATGACCCAATCCAGGGGCACGGAAACGACAGGAGCCCCCGCTCGTGACCGC